>NZ_JBIVMP010000002.1:0-505939 GCF_044753145.1 Glutamicibacter sp. NPDC088483 | reverse complement strand
ACTCTGATCGCAGAGCGGATTACTGGCCGCGTTGAGTACATCCAGCCAAGCCGAGAGATGACTAGAGGCACATTGGATGAACCATACGCAAGGGCAATCTACGCCGAGCATTACGCCCCGGTCACTGAGGTTGGATTCATCGTGAATGATGACCACGGCTTCAAGATGGGTTATTCACCGGATGGACTGGCTGGTGACGATGGGCTGATTGAGATCAAAAGTCGATCACAGCGCATCCAGTTACAAACAGTCCTACGCGATGAAGTACCTGCCGGGAACATGGCGCAAATGCAGATGGGCATGCTCGTTACCGGGCGTAAATGGTGCGACTACATCAGCTACTCAGGTGGCATGGCCCTCTACGTCAAGCGCGTGTTTCCTGACCCTGAATGGTTCGCGGTGATTATCGAAGCAGTGAGCGCTTTCGAGAAACACGCGACCGAAGTTATCAGTAAGTACCTCGAAGCAGTGGCGAACAGACCCGCCACCGAATACATCGAGCATTTCCCAGAAACGGAGTTCACGTTCTAATGGACATTTCAGCCGCTCTCGTAGCTAAGAGTGACCAGCTCAACGCCTCGGATTTGACCGGCGCACCAGTGATTGCAACTATCCAGAATGTTCGCCCTGGTGACCGTAATAAGCCGGTCATCATCGACCTCGCCGGCATGGACGGCAGGCCATGGAAACCATCCAAGGGCATGCTCCGTGTCTTGTCTTACCGGTGGGGCACGGAGACGGATACATGGATTGGCAGGCTCGTGAAGCTCGTCAACAACCCGGAAGTGATCTATGCCGGCGAAAAGGTTGGCGGGGTTGAAGTCGTGGCGATGTCTCATATTGATGCGGCGTTCACTATCCCGGTTCGTATCAGTCAGAAGAAGGTCAAGCAACATCATGTTGATGTGTTGGCTGAGCCGGTGACTGAGCCTTGGGTGGCTCAGTGGCAGGCGATCAATAACGCGCTCACTGAGGCTGGTTATCAGGGTGACGGGCCAGCGATGCTGGGCTACGCAAACGGAATCCTTGGCGCTAATTGGGATCATCCGAACAAGATCAGCGCTGAGGACGCGCAGAAGATCCTCGCAACTGTACGTGAAGACAACAACGAAGAAGGTAAATAAATGGGTCAGGCAGCTTTTCACGGGAACCTTGGAAAGATCCACGGTTTGAAGCATTCGAACGACGGCAAGCCTCGCATCAGCTTCTCAGTTGGTGAGGGGCATTCGAAGTTCAACAAGCAAACCAATCAGTGGGATAAGACGGGCACTACTTGGCGCAACGTCACAGTGTTCGGCAAGCGTGCCGAGGCGTTGGCAGAGATCCTGCAGGAGGGCGCTAAGCAGCAGTTGGTTGTGATTGGGCGTGAGGAGACTCGCGAGTATGAGCACAACGGTGAGAAACGGGAGAGCTTGGATTGCATCGCTGACATTGTTGGCCTTGTTCCTTCGGGCACTCCTGGCACTCAGTCCCAGCAGTCGGCCCCACAGCAGAACCAGTCCCAGCAGGGTTGGAATGCGCCGGCTGCTGACCCGTGGAGCACTGGTAGCAACCAGCCACAGGGCAACGGCGGTTGGGATCAGGGAACCGCGCCTTTTTAGGCCCGACACTTTTCCACAAACCTAAAGCATTTATCCACAAGCGCTAACCCAAACCGGGTAGCGCTTTTTTAGTACCCAAAACGCGGGGTCGGTCATCACGCCGGCCCCGCAGTTACACCTAAGGAACAGATTTTGATCAAGGTCTACTCGAAACCGTCATGCGTCCAATGCAACGCAACCTATATAGCGCTCAAGAAAGCCAACATCGCCTACGAGGTGATCGACGTTTCCCAAGACGCTGAAGCACTCGAATTCATCATGGGCCTCGGACACCAGCAAGCACCCGTCGTGTACGTGGACGAATTCACTCACTGGTCAGGCTTCCGACCAGACCTCATCCAAAAGCTGAAGGAGCAGAACGATGGCTAAGGCAAAGATCAGCATCAACGAGCTACCAAAATGCGTCAACGACGACTGCAAGATGCCCATCAGGCCAGAGCGGACAAGCATCGAAGACTACCCGGGAACGTGTGCGCGTGGTGCTGCTGGCGAGTGCGGCACCTGCTATCAGAAGGAGCGTCGCAGGAACCCTAAGCCTAAGCAACCTCGTGTTGTCACTGACCCGAAGATCAGGCGCGACAAGGCGAACACTGACGCGTTCTTACAGCAGATTCACGAGACTCGGCAACGCATGGAACGCCGGCAGAAGATCCGCATGGTGACCCGATGAATGAGAAACCTGAATGCGACTCGTGCTGTGCAGGAACGGCACCTTATTTCATGTGCCGTGACAAGGAGTGTTTCTGCCATGTGGAGAAGCACCTGAAAGCAATCAAAACCCCGGTGAACCTCGGTTACAACGACCCGACCTCACGGAAGGTACTAAACAAACTAGGAGCTAAACGATGAGCATCCAAGACGAAGAAATCCAGAACGACCTACTCGGCGAGCAGTTTGATCTCTCCTGCATCGAAGCGCTCGCACCAATCCTCGCCCGCATCCCAGACCAGGAGCCCAGAGTGATCGCACGTGAAGCCCGGTACCTCGCTATCAACGACCTCGGCAAAACAGTCAAAGGCGTGGACATGGCAGGTCGGGAATTTGACGGCAAACTGATCAACTTCAACCCCAAACCGAACCTCAGCAGCGCGATCCTCCTCACCGTGCGCGGACGGTTCTACGGCAACGAACACTACATCAGACCCCAAACCCCTATCACCATCACCGGCAAGGAGACCCTCAATGGGCGCTAATGAGAAGCACGCTGCCACCTACCACGGCGGAGAATACACGCATACCAGAGCCCAGATCGGGCAAGCGCTTGAATGCGCTTACATCGAGTCCAGCGAACTTGAAGAGGTTATCGACAACGTACTGGTGATGCTGTCCAAGGTCCGCGCCGAAGCGAAAGCAGAAGCGTGGGATGAAGCGGTCAAATGGTACGTCGAAAAAATCGCATGCCCACGAACTTGTGGCGACTGCGCTTACTGCCGGGAAGACGACACCTACAACCCATACAAGGAGGAATCATGAGTATTCAACCCGTAACGCCGCGCATAACCGAAGCCGTGGAAGCTGTACTCGCAGCGTTTGAAACCGCGTACCTGGAACAGCAGAAAAGCAACCAGTACCCACTCACGCTGACCGTGGCCCAAGAAACCACGCTAATCGCAGCCATCAGCCCACACCTCGGCAACGTACCCACGCCAGCGAAAATCACCGAGATCCTATCCGAGATTCAAGACCTCCACCGACTCGACGGCAGGTGCTTGGAATTCGAAGGCGAAGAATACGAACCCGAAGACGACGGATACGGTTACGCACTCTCCGACCACGAAGACAACCGCCGCCAATTCATCAGATACCTCATCCACCAACAAATGAAATAAGGAGCCGTAATGCGCATTCGGTCTATCAAACCGGAGTTCTGGCGATCGTCCGACATCTCAGGCCTAGTGATCGAAGACCGTCTGCTATTCATCGGTCTGTGGTCTTACGTGGATGACAACGGCGTTGGCCTGGATAAGCTCTCGGCCATCACCGCTGATTTGTTCGCCGATGATCTTGAACGAGACCCCAGCGACACATTCGCGAGAGTGTCGCGAGGGTTGCAACATCTTTCTGCAGGTGGTCGCATCCTTCGATACACACTCGAAAACGTTGATTATCTGTCAATTGTGAACTGGTCTAAACATCAACGTATCGACCGCCCTGGAAAGGCTCGACTTCCGCAGTATGACGCGGAATTTGCGACTATTCGCGAGGGTGTCGCGAGCCTTCCTGTAAATGTCTCTCCCGGATCAGGGAACAGGGGATCAGGGAACAGAGGAACAGAGGAACAGGGAACAAGGGAACAGAACACTTGCTCACCGGCTACGCCGTCGAGCGAGCGCCCAACCCGGTTCGAAGAATTCTGGGAACACTACCCACGCAAAGTCGGCAAAGACAAAGCCAAAACCAAATACCTTGCAGCAGCCAAACGAGCCGACGAACAAACCATCATCGACGGCGCAACAAGGTTAGCCTCCGACCCCAACCTTCCCGAGAAGAAATACATCCCACACCCAACAACCTGGCTCGAACGCGGCTCATGGGACGACGAGCCACTACCAGCACGCTGGGACACACCAAAGTCCGAACAACGCCTACAGCAAGGGCTAGAGCTAGTACAGCGAGCCACCAGCCGGCAACCAGCCCAACCAACATGGGAACTACCCGCATTCGATCATCAGGAGATTGAACAGTGACCCCCGAAGAAATCGCAGCCGCCATCACCTACGCCAACCAGATCGACCCACGCGTCCAACTCACCGACGCAAACCTCGAAGTATGGTCAGTCGGGCTATCCACGATCAAAGCTCAGAACGTTCGCTGGGCTATCAACCAGCACTACGCAAACGGCAACGCAAACGGTGAAGGTGTGCACGTCGTCAACCCTGCCAGTATTCGCAGGAAGATCACCGAAGCGCAGAACACGCATGATCGGAAGCAGCGAGCGCTAGAACCGCCGTTGAACAAGGCGTTCAAAGTTGGCGACTACCGCAAACGCAACCCTGAACTGTACGACGAACTTTTCCAGCAAGGCCGAGAACAGTATTACGAGGATTTGAAACGGCGCGGAATACCCGCAACCCCACCATGGGAAACCAACCAAGCCACTCTCAACGAGGGTGGCTTTTCTGATGGAGGCAAACAGTGATCACGTTTTTTGTTGCCGGACATCCAGCGCCGCAGGGGTCGAAGGTGTCTTACGGCAAGGGACAAATGGTTGAGTCCAGCAAGAAGTTGAAACCGTGGCGTGACCGCGTGACAGCTGAAGCCAAGACCCGCGTGCTCGATGAACCACTGGACGGGCATCTGCGGTTGATTGTGAACTTCTACATGCCAGCACCGTTGAAGTCTAAGTTTGGTTCACGTCCAGCCGGCACCCCCGACCTGGACAAACTCGTAAGGGCTGTCGGTGATGCACTAACCGCGTCAAAGCTCATCAAAGACGACGCACGCATAGTGTCACTGATCGCTCATAAGCATTGGGCGTTGGATACTCCCGGCGCTGAAATCACCATTGAACGGCTGCCATAGGCCACAGGAGCCGATCTGAGAGCCTGACCGCCAACTACACGCAAAACCCCACTTACCCAAACCCTCGTGACCAAGACAGTCACCAAACACCAAAGGAGCCAACGAAATGGCCAGCTTCGAAGAATCAGAAACCACCGTCACCGGAATCCAAGCCGACCGCTGCTACTACATCAGCTCAAACCGGCAGAAACACATCACCCGACTCAACCGCGAAGTTGAAGCAGGACGCGCCGAACTCATCAGCACCGAAAGCGAATGGTCCCAATACAAGATCAGCGAGAAAAACTTCGACCCGCTCACCGGATTCAAACGCCAAGTCAACATGAGCGACGAACAACGCCAAGCCGCCGCCGAACGACTCGCCAAAGCACGCGACAACAAGTAACCCAAGCGCCCCAAACACCGGGCGCTTTTCTCATACCCAAAGGAAACCTAATGCCACAGTGCAAATACGGCAACGAAGCAACACGCCCCACAGCAAAAGAACGCACCATCCGACGACACAACGCCAAACAATGCGTCTGCTACCGAGAACACGAAGCAGGGAACGCAAAAAACGCGACAACCGCACCAACCAAAGAACAAATCGTCAACGTATCCGGCTCAGGCGACACCCCAGACACGTACACCATCAGCAGTGACGTTTCTTGGGGCTACGACGACTTCGTAAACTTCATCCGCGCAAAGGGCCAAGACCCAGACAAAGTCACCTTCAAGTGGGGGTCAACTAGCACTCCAAGCGGCGGGTACTTCAACAAGATCAACGACGTTCGCTTCAAAACCGGCACCGAAGGAGGCGAACCCGCGTGGCCGGTCATCCAGCAAGCACAACCAGTCATCGTCAACACCCCAGCACCAATGCCAGTACCAAACCGAAAGCTAAAGCTCGCACTCAAATCAGCAGACCACCAAATCGGCTACAGGCGACTCGAAGACGGCACACTCGACCCATTCCACGACCAAAGGCCAATGGACATCTTCACCCAAGCCTGCGCCGTCTACCAGCCAGACAAGATCCAGATCCTAGGCGACTTCCTAGACCTACCATCACAATCACGGTGGGCACAAGAAGCCAGCTTCGCACGAACCACCCAACCAGCACTAGACACCGCCCACGCATGGCTAGCACAACTACGCGCAGTAGCACCCAACGCCGAAATGATCATCATCGAAGGCAACCACGACAAACGCATGCAGAACTTTGTTGAAGCCAACGCACTCGCAGCGTTCGGCCTCAAACGAGCCAACATGCCGAACTCGTGGCCCACCATGTCAATCCCATACCTGCTACGCCTCGAAGAGCTCAACATCCGATACGTTGACGCTTACCCGGCAGCAACCGACTGGGACAACGACACCACAAGGAACATCCACGGAACCCGCGCAAACAGTAAGGGTTCCACGACAGCCCAGTACATTCACGAACACCCACACCTGAACACCTGGGCAGGGCACACTCACCGCGCAGAAATCACTTACCACACCGTTATCGGCCCTCGGGGCGAACCGCTCCGCAGGTACTCAGCCAACCCCGGTGCAATGTGCCGTGTAGACGGTTCAGTGCCATCAGTAAACGGTGCAATCGGCGCTAACGGAAAACCAGCCAAGATCGTCGAGGACTGGCAGCAAGGCCTCGGATTCTCCTACTACAACGAAACCGAATCCTGGCCGTTCGTGTACCAGATCATCGACGGGCGAACCATCATCGACGGCAAAGAATACACCGCCTAAACCCCCAAACCCCACCCCTTGAGCGTCCGTTGTGGCGCTCATTTTTCATGCAACGAAAGGCGCACAAATGATCTTCACTTCTCGCACGTACCGGGTAGCCATCCGACGGTCGATCCAATTTGAGCGCATCAAACAAGGGTGGGTCAACGAAACCGAAGACCCGCAAATCAAACCACTCTGGGAACAAGCGCTCCACGAACAAATCAACCACACCCGCCGACTCCAAGCCCGCAAACGAAAGGAACGGAAATGAGCAAGCACGCCAAACCAGAAACACCACTCGAACGCGCAGACCGACTCATCAGGGAACTCACCACTCCCGCATGGCTCAACGAGCCACCTCGCCACCACGCAACCGACCGGCGCTGGGACGTAAGGAAGGCACTCATTGACGAGTTCCATGCGTTCCCACAACGAATCCTTTGCGGAGTAGTCACTGACCGCAAAGACCTGTGGGAGCGCAACTTGGCAGCAATCCGGTGGCAAATCGACAACCCACTATTCGGGAAGGCACTCCAATGAGCACCGACGAACTCATCACCCGCGCACAAAAAGCAATCGAAACCGGACAACCAAACCTCGCCCAGCTCTACATGCGCAAAGCACTCGAACAGACCAACCAGCAGCGACGAGAACTCAACCCAATCGGATGGCAAGCGCGACAACTAACCAAGGCCTTCCAATCAATCGGAGACGCGATAACCAAAGCAGGAAAGCAATGGGCCGACATATTCGAAAGCTTCTCCAAAGCGTTCGCGTCTGAAGCTGGCATCGACCACAAGACGAACTACGCGCTAGTAGGGCCGAGCAAATGAGCGCACGATTCATCTGCCGGCAAGACCCACTCGGCTACTGGCGCATCCAATACCAAGACGGGCAACTACTCGCACAAGGAGCATGGGAAGACATGCTCGCAATCATCCGCGCCATCCACGGCAGAACACTCCCACAACACCGCCACCCAGACAGGAAAAACAATGCCTAGGAAAACACGACTCGTAAGAATCCGGTTCTCCCACTACCAACGCGGCAACCCACCCGGATACCACGGCACATCAATCCAAAAACTAATCCAATACAAGCGCCGAGTATCCGAACCATTCGATGCCGTGGATTACGACTCTCGACGCAACCCTCACAAAAGAAAACTGCTCGGACTCAACCCAGACGGGTACTTCATAGGCAAACCACTCATCCACAACGGAAAGAAAGCACGATGAAAACCTACTACGTAATCGGTGAAGACCTCGGAGGATTCTTCGACACCGCAGACTGCACCCCAACATTCCACCGAACCATCGAATCAGCAGAAGAAGACCTACGCGACTGGCAAGAACACGGACACCACGACGACCTGAAAATCTGGAAAATCACCGAGGCCAAACCATGAGCCAGCGATTCAGCGACGCCGAACTAGCAGCCGAATACTGGCACGCAATGCACCAACGACGTATCGCCATAGAAATCTCCACAGCATTCTCATCCCCAACGCAATTGAAACAACGAGATCGAGAAGCCATAACCCTCCACCGCTTCGCCACACTCCCACACGCACACGAAACAAACGTTGTAAACGAAAACACAAAGGAAAACCCGTGAGTGAACGACGCGGAGGATGCCCAACCACCGGCAAAGCAATGTTCACCACACGCAACCAAGCCAAACAATTCCGCCGACGCAAAGAATACCGAGACCAACACATCTACAAATGCACCCACTGCGGATACTTCCACATGGGCGGAACACACGGCGAACAATCCAGACACGCACACCGCAACGGCATCGGCATGACACCCATCCCAGAAGCCGCCCAGATGCTCGCCGTATCACAAACCGTCATCCGCCTCATCATCCAATCCGGCAAAGCACACGGCGACGACAACAACATCCGAACCGAAGACCTCAACAAACTACAGAAAGCGATGTACCAAACATGAACATCACCGCCAAAGAACTCTCAGGCGAACACATCGGGAAAACCATCACCACCCCGATCGGCATAACCGGAAACATCGCCGCAATTGACCACGAAGAAGACGGCACATGGGTCCACCTCGACCCGCCAACAGCAAGCGGAATCCACACACTCGAACTCAACCCGGACACCCCAATCACCATCCAGGAGGAACAGTGAAACTCGATCCAGAAGCCCACGAAGCTGCCGCCATCGCCCTATTCGTCAGCGTCCGCAACACAACCCGCAAACCAGAAGACTGGGACAACACACGCGGCGTATACAAGCTCGCATACATGAACGACGCACAAGCCGCCATCACCGCCTACTACAACACCCTGCCAACAGCAGCGCAACGAGCATACGACGAAATCTACGGGAGCGAGGAAAAATGACCCTACGTTCACTCGCGCAAGAGCTAACCGAACCACACATGAAAATGATCGGAGGACGCATAGGCAAAGTACCCGCACTACTGTCTGAGCTACGGGAAGCAGTCAGCGGATCAACACACGAAGGCGGTGGCAACGGATCGAAACAACGCATCCTCGTCAACGCCGACGCCCTAGACCTCATCAAACAACTCAAAGACGAAGCGCAATCCTCCTACAGCGATCGGTTCGGACAAGAAGCGCCCAGCATCGAGCAATGCATCGCCATGGTTGGATCAGTGCCACACAATGAGGACTGGGAAAACTACTTCACCAACCAATACCAATCATTCAAAACCCGCATCGAAGCCAACCTCCGCCCAAAGAAACTACGCCGACTAGACGGCACACCCTGCCCCTCATGCGGACAAGCAACCTACGGCGAAGAACGCAAAACCTGCCTCTACGTAGACTGCTGGGCAGACAACGAAAACCTACGACCACACCAAGAATGGAGCGTCGAATGCAAAGCCTGTGAAACACAATGGACAGGCACAAATGAAATCAAATGGGTTCTAGTTGCACTAACTTCAAACAACTGTTAATCTGGTATCAATCCGGCAGAAGTGTCGGTATTTACGGAGCATCCTCACGGATCGCTCCTTTTTTTGTACCCAAAAGTGGTACCACACCGGCTGAGGGGCGAACCGGTAACACAACCCCTCACACAAAGCCCAGACCTGCACAGCAGAGTGGGCAACTCAGGCAGCGTAAACCTGAGGCAGATGAACCGCCAAGCATCGGAGCGCGTGCTTCCCACCTAGCGAGTGGGTAAGGGCAAAGCAAAGGAACATCTGCACGGCAGTAGAAGAGTCAAGGTGACAGGGCTGGCTGTAAACCGGTTCATGCGGAGTTCGATTCTCCGTGCTGCCACGGAGTGAAGATCGCGGATTGATCAGCTGCGTGAGTTCCCGTCTGGCCGGGTGGGTGAAGACGATAAAGAGACCCACTCTTGGATAGTGAAGCCGAAGCGGTTCGGCACCGGATTCGAAACCCGGGGGCGCTCTAACCGGCGCAGGCGTTCGACTCGTCCTCTATCCGCCGAGGCACGGAGACCCACGCGGTCAGCCATACACAGCGGTAACGTCCGTGCCAGGGAAGATAAGCGAATGGTCAGCAGCCTCTTTGCTAAAGAGGTACACCCGAAAGGGTTAGCAGGTTCGATCCCTGCATCTTCCGCGACGGGTCAACACTCCAATGAGTGAAGGCTACCCACGACGGTTGCGAGTAAGCACACGCTTAGTCTTCAACAACCCGAGGATAGACCTGCCCGACACAACCTACACAGCCCGATGAGGGGTAGCGCGTCACCTACTGGAGTACGCACCGCCGCCCGCGTTGGAACCGGACAACCAACGCGGGTAGCAACAAGAGGTGGTGAACGATGGCCGGCGACGGACAGACAAGCAGACGCTACCGACAACTACGCAAAGCATTCTTAGCGCGATGCGAACAAGTCAACACGCCGTGCTGGCTATGCTCACAACCCATCGACTACACCATCCCATGGCCAGACGAACAATCATTCGAGCTAGACCACCTCTACCCACGCTCCACGCACCCCGAACACGCCGAAGACCCCGCAAACTTCAGAGCCAGCCACCGCGCATGCAACAACAAACGCTCCAACAAAATGCAGGTCGGCGGACTCGGAACCCTCAACCGAAAATGGCTGAAGGGGTAGGGGCCAAACTGCCACGACCAAGTTTTTCGGACGGACAGTTCCCGGGGTGCTCCTGTTCTCTCCCCCCGCAATTTGCGAGAGGGGGTCGCGTGCGCGATTGTACCAACGAATGTCCTAGGAGGCTGCTTTGAGTGTTTTTGAGAGCTTCCAGGCTTCGGTAGAGGCTGCTGGGCATATTGATGCGGATGGTGTTGACGCTGCTGCGGTTGCTGCGGCTGGTGCGCTTGCTCGAAAGATTGATGAGTGGGACGTGATTGTTGAGTGGGCGAGGGAAGACGCGGCTGAGACTGAGTCCCGGCCTAAGGTTCCGGCGAATGACAATACGTCGTTGCCAACATTTTTGAGGTACTGCGAGGCGTTGGGTTTGACTCCTGCTGCGCGTAAGGCTGTGGGTGATCAGCCGAAGAAGGAGGCTGATCCGCTTGCAGATCTCAAGTCCAAGCGTCACGGGTCGTTACGGGCGGTTGGGGGCAACTGAGCCTCGCGTGTTTACTGCACCTTTGCGTGAGTTGACCCCTGATACTTCGTTGGGTTTTGAGGCTATTGAGACGGCTAAATTGTTTGGTCGTAAGCTTCACCCTTGGCAAGAATGGTTTCTCATTCATTCTTTGGAGCTTGCCCCTGGATCGTTTACTTCTGATGAGTTTCCGAAGCTTCGCTATAAGACGGTCCTGCTCTTGGTGGCGCGTCAGAACGGCAAGTCGTTCATCATGTCTACGCGCCTGTTGTGGCGCATGTTGATGTGGGACTCTCCGGAAGTTGAGCCTCCGCTGGTTTTGGGGGCTGCGCACAAGTTGAATGCTGCTGAGGAGATCTTGGATCTTTCCACTAAGGCGTTACAGCGTTCGGATGCCCGCCGTTATGTGGCCAGGAAGTCGAACGTGAACGGCAACAAGTACTTGGAACTGACGAACGGTTCCCGGTATAAGTGTGAGGCTGCGTCTGACGATGGTGGCCGTGGGTTGTCGGTTCTCGATCTTGCTTTTGATGAGCTGCGTCAGCAACGTGATTGGGAAGCTTGGTCGGCGTTGACGAATACGACTAATGCTCGGTTCTCCTCTCAGGTTATTGCGGTGTCGAATGCCGGCACTGGTAAGTCTGATGTGTTGCGTGGTTTGCGTAAGCAGGCCTTCGACCGTATCGCTGATTGGGAGAAGTACGTTGCTTCCGGCCAGCAGGATGCCGAAGATTTCGCTAACTCGCATGATACGACTCTTGGTTTGTTTGAGTGGTCAGCGCCGGATGATTGCGATATTCACGACCGCGATGGCTGGGCTATGGCGAACCCGTCAATGGGTTACGAGGACGAGCACGGAATCTGCTCTATCACTGAGGACATGATCGCGTCGAAGGCGGCGCTGGTGGGCTCTGGTGGTGATGAGGGTGTGCCTGAGCATGTTTTCCGTACTGAGAATCTTTGCCAGTGGGTTGTGGCCGCTTCTGATGGTCCGTTCCCTGCTGATGCGATTGCTGCGTGTGTTGACGATGGTGCTGATTTTGATCCTGAGTCGCCGATGGTTCTTGCTGTTGATACTTCGCATGACAGATCGATGACTTACTTTGCGGTGGCTGGTTATACGCCTGCTGGTGTTCCGTTGGTGCAGGTTATTGCCCAGCGTGCTGGCACTGAGTGGGTTGCTAAGACGCTTGCGGGCGGGCTTGAGTTCACTCCTGATTTGGTTGTGGTTCAGGGCCGTGGCGCGCCTGCTTCTTCGTTGATTGAGTACATAGAGCAAGAGGGTACTGAGGTTCGCAGGTGCGAGGGCACGAACCTGACTAACTCTTGTTCGCAGTTCTATGACCGGGTTATGAACGGCACGGTGCGGTTCACCAATCAGCCGGCTTTGTTGTTGGCGATGGGTGAAGCGGTGAAGAAGAGTCTCGGTGAGACGTGGGCTTGGAACCGTGCGAAGTCTCCTGTTGATGTTGCCCCGCTGTGTGCTGCTACTGAGGCTTTGTGGGGTTTGGAAATGCTTGAGACTGTAACGCCGGTAGCGACTGCTTACGGCGAGGAATACGATAAATGGTGGTGAGCGTGTGAGTGTACTAGATGCGTTTACCCGGATGCTTCGTGGCGGTACGCCGGGGAAGATGGTCACTGAACGGCTTGACGGTCAGGGCCCGGTTTACTGGTCGATGAATGAGTCTTCTGAATCTTCTTTGGACAATAAGACGATTGAAGAGCTGTGGACTAATCAGCCTCATCTTCGCACGGTGGTTAACTTCCTGGCGCGTAATATCGCCCAGCTTGGTTTGCACACGTTCAAGGCGAATGGGGAGTCAAATGAGCGGGTACGGGGCGATAGTGTTTCTCGGCTGATTTCTAAGCCGAATGCACGGCAGACTCGCTACGATCTGGTTCTTGCCCTCGTTGGTGATCTGGCGTTGTATGACCGCGCTTATTTGTGGTGTGCTCCTGATGCTAATCGTCCTGAGGGTTTCTCGGTTTATAACTTGCCGGCTGGGTGGGTGTCTTCGAAAGCTACTTCGTTCTACGGTTCGAATGAGTTCGTTGTTGCACTGCCGGGTGACGACGGCGAGAAACTGAGTTTCACCGCTGATGAAGTGATCGAGTTTGAAGGCTGGACTCCTGGCGATCCTACTTGCTCAACTTCACCGGTTGAGACTCTACGGTTGACTCTTGAAGAGCAGCATCATGCGCGTGTGCATCGGAAGCAGTTGTGGAAGAAGAACGGGCGTATTGGTTCGTTCATTACGCGGCCTAAGGATGCTCCGGCGTGGGATGGTTCGGCTCGCAAGCGTTTCATGGACATGTTGGAGGCGTTCACCGGGGATAAGGGTTCGCGTGCTGGTGGCATGCCGATGCTTGAAGATGGTATGGACGTGAAGCGTGTTGGTTTCTCGTCGGCTGATGAGCAGTGGGCGGATTCTACGAAGCTTTCGTTGGCTACTGTCGCTCAGGTTTATCATGTGAACCCGACGATGATTGGCTTGCTGGATAACGCGAACTATTCGAATGTTCGTGAGTTCCGGCGTGGGCTTTATGGTGACACTCTGGGCCCTTTGATTGCGATGATCGAGTCTCGTCTGAACGCTTTCTTGTTGCCTATGATCAGTGCTCCTGATGGTGTGTTCTTGGAGTTCAATGTTGAGGCGAAGTTGCGTGGCTCGTTCGAGGAGCAGGCGGCGGTTATTTCGTCTTCTGTTGGTGGTCCGTGGATGACTCGTAACGAGGCGCGACGTTTGCAGAATCTTCCGGCTATTGATGGTGGCGACAGCTTGATTGTTCCTTTGAATCTCGGAACGCCTGAATCTGGGTCTACCGAAGCTGTGGAAACGGTGGAGGAAGCGGAAAAGGCGGTTGCTGACCTGTGGCGTAAGTGTCTAGTGCGCCAACAAGCGGTGGTGCCAGCCAAGGGCTGGGACGGTGACCGGTGGGACCGGGAACTACAGGCTGATCTTACGGTTGCGGGCGTTCCTGATGCGTCTGAGGTTGCTAAGCGTTTGAACGCTAAGACTAAGGCGGCTCTGGATTCGTCGCCGGATAACCCGACGCACGTGTTTAACATGCTGATCTTGGAGGCTAAATGATAACCGTTGTTATTGGCCCTCCCTGTGCTGGTAAGTCGACTCTTATCGCTGAGAAGCGTGGAGAGAATGACCCGGTTATTGACTTTGATGCCATGTGTAAAGCTCTTGGTTCCCCTAACCATCACGATGCGCCGGACAGTATACGCCGTGTGGCTACTTCGGCTCGCGCTGCTGCTGTGAACCGCATTCTGAAGGGTGTTGACGATAACTCGTGGATCATTCACACTTCACCCTCTGATGCGCAGTTGGATGCGTATCGGGATGCGAAAGCAGATCTGGTCCTTCTTGATCCGGGCATTGAAGAGTGTCTGAAGCGTGTCGAGAGTGATGGGCGACCTGAACGCACAAGTGAAACCATTCGCGAATGGTATAAGAACCCGCCGGTTATCCCGGCTGAAAAGAGAAGCATCATGTCGAAAGTTAAGGCGACTGTAGCCGAGCTAAAGGCTGATGGCGACGGATTGTCTGATGGGCAGTTTGTTGGTTATGCGTCTGTCTTTGGCAATAAAGATTCTTACGGCGATGTTGTTGTGAAGGGTGCTTTTGCCTCAACTATTGAGGGCAGGCAGTTCCCGATCTATTGGCAACATCGAACCGATGACCCTGATTTGAACATCGGGAAGACCGTGGAAATCCGTGAGGATGACCACGGTTTGCTCGTTAAAGGCCAACTTGATCTTGACTCAGCGAAGGGTGCTCAGGTGCACCGGCTGATCAAGGAGGGCCGTGTTTCTCAAATGTCGTTTATGTACGACGTAGTGAAGCAGGCGGAGGTTGATGGTGGCCCTTGGAATGGCGGACATATGGAACTTCAGGAGTTGAAACTCCATGAGGTGTCAATTGTGCCGGTAGGAGCCAATCAGGAAACAGAACTTCTTGCTGTCAAAACTGGCAGTAAGGCAGGTCGAACTATTTCGGCCAAGAACGAATCCAAGATCAAAGCAGCGTATGAGGCGTTGGGGGAAATCTTGTCTTCGATTGAGTCTGACGATTCGGATGTCAGCGGCGAGGAACCAAAGAGTGGCAAGGCTGAGGAACCGGAAACGGTCAAGGCTGAGGACCAGTCAGCGGTCAAGGCGCGTAAAGACCCGGATGCAGCACTCGCACTAATCAACGCCCTAACCATTTAGGGCATAACTGAAAGGAGCCATTGTGGCTACTCTCTTGGAAAAGCGCGAGGCCGCAGCCGTGAAGGCGCGTGCTATCGCTGAAGAAGCAAAGAAGAACGGCGCAGATCTGACCCCCGAGCAGGTCGAAGAAATCGACGGACTGATTACTGAGGTCAAGACCTTTGACGAGCAGATCGTCAAGGCTAACGAGGCTCAGGCGAAGCTTGACGCTATGGGTTCTGTGAAGATGCCCGAGAAGAAGAAGGAAGATACTGTGCAGGCTAAGACCATCGGCGAACATGCTGTCAAGGCGTTCGGCGCTGAACTGGCTAACTTCAAGGGTTCGTCCCAGCGGTTCTCGCTTGGCTCCCAGGAGTTCAAGGCTGCCGGCGATTCGCACGCTCGTGTTGATGGTGGCGCATTGCACCCGCAGATCGATGAGACTGTGGTTCAGGGCTTCCGTGAACGCCCGACCATCGCTTCTTGGCTCGGCACCGGCACCCTGACTGCCGCTTCGATCACCTATTACGTGGAGGCTCTGCGTGAAGGTGCGTTCGAGGCTGTTGCTGAAGGTGGCCTCAAGCCGCAGCTTCATTACACCTACGATCAGGTCAACGACGCGCTGACCAAGATCGCCGGTCGTATCAAGATCAATGACGAGATGGCTGAGGATCTGCCGTTCCTTGTGTCGGAGATCAACGGTCGTCTGCTTTACGATCTGGTCATGTTTGAGGAGCAGCAGCTCTTGAACGGCAATGGCACCGCACCGCAGTTGCGTGGTCTGCTGAACCGTGTCGGTGTGCAGACCGAAGCGGCTGCCGATAACACTGACAACGCGGATGCGATCTTCCGTGCGCTGACCAAGGTTCAGACCGCAACCGGCCTGACTGCCGATGGCCTTGTAATCAACCCGCTTGATTACCAGACTTTGCGCCTGTCCAAGGATGCCAACGGTCAGTACTTCGCTGGTGGCTTCTTCACCGGGGCTTACGGTAACGGTTCGGTGAACGCTGCTCCGGGTATCTGGGGTCAGAACACTGTTGTTACCTCTGCTATCGCTCAGGGCACCGTCTTGGTTGGTGCTGGCAAGCAGGGCGCGACTGTTTACCGTAAGGGTGGCGTGCGTGTTGAGGCTACTAACTCTAACGAGGACGACTTCAACTACAACCGTATTTCGGTTCGTGCTGAGGAGCGTATCGCTCTGGCTGTTCGTAAGCCTTCCGCTTTCGTGAAGGTTACCTTGTCGAGCACCGCTCCGGTTGCCGGCTAATCATCTAGTTGTCTAGCGGGGGCACCATTTGTAGGTGTCCCCGCTGGTTTATCAGGAAGGAATAACTGATGGAAATCTATGAAGTTCTGATCGGGAACATTCCTCACCAGATGCAACTGGATAAGGAAACTGCTGACCGTATTGGCGCTAAGCCGATTGCGGTTCAGGAGCCGGTCAAGGTGCCGAATAAGGCACGGCGCGGGAAGGTGAAGGCTAGTGTCTCTACCTCCGATACTGACGAATAAGCCACTTCCAACAGATGACCAGTTTTGGATTGATGCTGCCACTAGTGCGGTTCGCCGGTACTGCGGTTGGCATGTAACGCCCGTTCATTCGGAGACGTTGATTGTTGATGGCAACGGTGGCGAAGTGTTGCAACTGAAGTCTAAGCATGTTGTTTCCGTGGAAACAGTTCTTGTCGACGGTTCTCCCGTTGACACGGATTGGTCTGAGGCTGGTTTGCTGGCCCGCAGTGACGGCGGTTGCTGGCCTGCCAAGTATCGGTCGATCTCGGTAACGCTGACGCATGGTTATGAGTCTGCTGGGGAGCTCGGTGCTTTGATCGCAGGCATCGCTTCCCGTGCTGCAATGAACCCTTCTGGGAACGTTGTTTCACAGCGCGCCGGCACTCAGTCGGTAACGTATGCGGCTTCTGGCGGGGCGGTTGCTTCGATTCCATTGCTTGCAACTGAGATGGCGTTGCTTGATACGTACAAGTTGAACTGGGGGCCGTGATGTTGCAGATCCAGGGCGAGCAGGTGATACGTCACCAGTGGATCAGGAATGACCGCAACCTGCAAGGTGCACTTGTTCCGGTCTATCAGGACGTTCTCTTGGAGGACGTTGGGGTAGACGTTGCTGCTGCTGATGAGCCACGCAACATGTCCGCTGAGCGGGATGTTGTTGAGCGCGTCTTGTTTCTGCCTCCTGGGATGACGATCAATCACCTTGATCAGTTCACCGTGTACGGTCAGCGGTTCGGCGTTGAGGGGTACGCGCCTCCTGTACGTAACTTCTTTACTGCGTCTACTTTCCGCACTGAAGTGAAGTTGAAGCGGGTGACTGGTTGATGGCTCGTAATTTGAAGTTCAATCAGAAGGCGTTTGAGGAGTTGCGTAAGTCGCCGGGTGTGGTTGCTGATTTGGAGCGTCGTGCTGAGCGGATTGCGGCTGCTGCTGGTGGCGAGGGCATGGGTTATAAGGTCACTGAGCTGGTTTTGGAGGGTCCGCGTGGTGCTGTGTCTGTGATGGCTACAGGGCACGCGCACTTTCATAATAGGAAGCACCATGCGCTGCTTCGAGCCTTGGATGCCGGGAGGGATTGATGGCTGAAATCATTCTCTTCCAAGATCCTGTTGTTCGTGCCGTGTCGTTCCTTGGCAAGTATGTCCCGGTTGAGGCTGGCCCGTTCATGGATGTGCCGCCTGATTGGGAGTGGGGTCCGCTACTGGTGACGGTGGTGGACACTGGTGGCCGTGGTGAGCGTGACGTTGTTCTCGATGATGCGCGCCTGACTGTTGAGGTTTCTCACGCTGATTCGATGAAGGCTTCTCGTATTGCTCGTGAGCTTCACGGCCTGATCCGCCAGTGGCCTTTCGAGGAAAAGGGCGTGATCTTCTTGCGGACTGTTCAGCGTCCTACTTTTCAGCCTGATTCTGAGACTCGCACGCCGGGTTATTCCTTCACTGTGGAACTGAGTTTCAGAGCGTCCACAGCCGAGATTCCTGCTATCTAACCAAATCATTTTCTAAGCCTGACCACGTTTGTGGTTGGGCTTCTTTTGTATGCCCTTTAGGAGGCAAATCATGGCAACTGGTACAGCTGCTATTTTGACTGGTGCTCCGGTCACCGCTACTGGTGGACTGCTGTTCGGTGATACCACTGTGGCCGCTCCGACCGATGCTACTACCGCGCTAGATCCCGCTTGGATCAAGGGTGGGTACATTGGCGAGGACGGCGTAACCCGTACCACTGACGCTTCGGATGAGAAGATCCGGGCATGGGGTGGCGACACTGTAAAGATCGTCCGCACTGAGCACTCGATCACTTACACCTTCCAGTTCTTGGAAGCCGCAAACGCTGATGTGTTGAAGCTGATCCATGGCGACGCGAACGTTACTGTGACTGCCGGCAAGGTCAAGGTCAACCACACCGCGAAGATGGCTCCGCGTAAGTCTTTCGTGATTGACATGAAGGACTCTGAGGGTGGTTTGCGTGAGTATGTGGCTAATGGTCAGCTCTCCACTTCGGGTGATGTGACGTTCGTTCATTCGGACGTTATTCGCTATGAGGTGACTATTGAGGCGTTCCCGAACGCTGCGGGTGTCAAGGCTGTTTCGTTCATCGATGCGCCTGTCGTTACTCCGTAACTAAATTTCCTGTGCCCGGTGTGTTGGTCAGCTCCACCGGGCACAGGTTCACCTTTTGATGCTGACTGACCCCAATTACTTTTATTGAAAGGGCTGACCGTGCCTGTATCGAAGAAGCGCAAGTTTGAGCGCAAAGTTGAAAAGTCTTACCCGTTCGTCACGTTCAAGTCGGAACTGTTTGACGATGAGTTCAGTTTCCCGAAGCTTGAGAGCGCACCGTTGCGCGTTATTGAGGCTATGAACACTGGCGAAGTGCAGCATGTTTCCGCTTGGCTGATTTCTGCAGGCGCGGATAAGGACGCTGTTGAGGCGTACCGTGACCTGTCTCAGGAAGAACTCATGGAGTTCATTGAGGACTGGACTGCCGGCCAGCCGGTGGGTTTAGGGAAATCAGCGAGCTAATCCAGCTCCACACACAGCATCCCGCCGCGTTCGAAGCGTCCCTCATCGATAGGGGTTTGCGTTGGCGGGATATTGCCACTGAGGACTTTACGTGGTCTGACTGTTGGGCTGTGATCAGCAATCTTCCTTACGATGACCCTTTGATCCGTGCGATCAATGGTAAGGACTGGTTCTGGTTCAACCCGATGTTCGACGTGTTGACTGGGATCTATGACGGGATTAGCCAGCTTGTTGCTGTGGTGAATCGTCGCCAGGGTATCAAGCGCACTGAGGTTCCTAAGCCTGTTCCAAGGCCGTGGGATAAGAAGCAGGAAACGGAAGTCCTGAAGGTGAAGCCTTCGAAGATCGAGGATCTTCGCAAGTTGCTTGGCTGGGACAAATAAATTCATATCACGCAGGAAGGCACCGACTAATCGTGGTCGGCGCCTTTCTTGCATTAAGCCATGGGGGTCACTTTGGCATCTGTTGAACTTGCTACTGGTTACGTCACCATTGCTTCTGAAACTTCCAAGCTGGCAAAGCAACTTGGTGGCATGTTTGCTGGCGTTGAGAAGGACGCCTCTAGTACTGGCAAGAAAATGGGCGCGGCGATGGCCAAGTCCTTTGACGCTGCGAAGCCTGATGTTGATTCGTTGGCGGCTGAGGTTGAGCGTGCTGAGAAGCGTGTTGCGGCTCAGGCTGATGTGTCGGCTCGTAAGGTTGAGGCGGCTAAGCGCAAGACTGAGATTGCCCAGGCAAAACTTAACGAAACTACCGCGAAGTATGGTCCAAAGTCTTCTCAGGCGTTGTCTGCTGTTGACCGTTTGGCGACTGCTGAGCAGAAGTTGGAAGCTGAAACTAAGGGTGCTGCGGACGCTCAGAATCGTTTGCAGAATGAGTTGAAGCAATCCAAGGATTCCTTGGCTTCCGCGTCGAAAGCATCTTCCACCGCTTCCACTACTTACGCCAAAGGTTGGAAGGGTGTTGGGCAGAAGCTCAAGGCTGAACTGTCGCGGGGCATGAAGACTGCCACGACTGCTGCTAATAAGCAGGCGGAGGATGGTGGCAAGCGTGCTGGTGGTGGGTTCTCCAATGCGTTCAAGGGGGCGCTGGCGGGTGTTGCAGCGGGGTTCTCTATCGGCGCTGTCGTCGGTGGAGTCAAAGAGGTTGTTGGGCTGGCTGGTGACGCTGAGCAGTCCATCGGCGCGATTGACACGGTGTTCAAAGAGAACGCTAAGACGATGCACGATTGGGCGGCTACAGCTTCCCAAACTGTAGGCATCTCGGGCAATGAGTACCGCGAGTTGGGTACGCTGCTTGGTTCGCAGTTGAAGAACATGGGTACTCCCATGGATGAGATTGCCGATAAGACTAATGGTCTGATCGGCATGGGCGCGGACATGGCATCCATGTTTGGCGGTACGACCAAGGAAGCTATCGAGGCTATTTCGTCGGCCCTCAAGGGTGAGATGGACCCGATTGAGAAGTACGGCGTGACGTTGAACGCGGCGACTCTTGAAGCTGAGGCGCTGTCCAAGGGTATTTTGAAGCCTGTTGTTGATGCTGACAAAGTGGCTACTGCTGCCACGAAGATGACTCTTGCGCAAAACAAGTACAACGAGGTTATCAAGAAGCACGGCAAAGACTCGGATGAGGCTAAGCGTGCACAGTTGGCACTCACTTCTGCGGAGGAGAAGTACAACAAGGAGACTGCTGGTAAGGTTCCGAAGTTGGATGCGGAGTCTAAGGCGCTGGCTATTCAGTCGGCGCTCTACGGGCAGTCTGCTGACGCTCAGGGTAACTTTGCTCGCGAGTCTGACACTTTGCAGAATAAGCAGCAGAAGGCTACTGCGTCGTTCCAGGATTTGAAAGAGACGATTGGTACGGCGTTTTTGCCGGCCATGACTTCGGCTTTCGGTTTCTTGAATGAGAAAGCTATCCCTGCGCTTGTTTCGTTTGGTGGTTGGATTCAGCGGAATCAGGAGTGGTTGAAGCCGTTGGCGGTGACCCTCTTGTCGGTGGGTGGCGCGTTCTTGATGCTGAAGGGTGCTATCAGCATCATCTTCGGTGTGACGAATGCTGTCGCGGCTCTCAAGGGTGGTTTCGCTGCGTTGAACGTGGTGATGAAGGCGAACATTTTCGGTCTGATCATCGCGGCGATTGTTGGTTTGGTTGCCGGGTTCATTTACTTGTGGAAGACAAACGAGGATTTCCGTAACTTCTTCATCAACATTTGGAATGGAATCTCGTCGTTCTTCGTTGGTGTGTGGACTAAGGTTCTCAAGCCAGCTTTTGAAGCTGTCGGCAAAGTCTTCGGCGTTGTTATTGGTGCGATAGTTGGTTTCTGGAACAGCACGCTTAAGCCAGTTTTCAGTGCTATCGGCAGTGTGTTCAAGGCCATCTGGGAGACGGTTGTCAACGTCGCCCTGACTGCCATGCTGCTTTACTTCGGCGTAGTTTTCTACGCTCTGAAAGCACTCTGGGATACGGTTCTTAAGCCTGTGTTCAATGCGTTGGGCACGTTCTTCAAATGGGTTTGGGAGTCAGTTCTCAAGCCGGCGTTGACGGCGATTGTTGCGTACTGGCGGGACACTCTAGCGCCTACGTTGAGCACCGTGTGGAATAACATCATCAAGCCTGTTTTCAAGGCTTTGGGTGACTTCTTTAGCGGGGTATGGAACAACGTTCTCAAGCCTGCTTTTGGGGCTCTCAAGCTTGGCTGGGAGGCTTTGTCTTCTGGAATCAAGCACGTTTGGAACACTTACATCAAGCCGGTCTTCCAGGCTCTTGGCGACTTCATTGAGAACAACGTAAAGCCTGCGTTCCAGCGTGGTGTTGATGGGATCAAGAAGGTTTGGGACACGATCAAATCGATTGCGTACAAGCCGATTGATTTCGTAGTGAACACGGTCTACAACAACGGTTTGCGCGAGATGGTCAACACCATGTCTAGCAAGCTCGGGTTGGACTGGAAACTGCCCGAGGTGAACATTCCTGCGTTCGCCAAGGGCGGGCACATGAAGAACGGTTGGAAGCTCGTCGGCGAAGAAGGCCCCGAACTGATCAACACCGGCCCCGGCTACGTGTACACCGCTAATGAGACTCAGAAGATGCTCAGTGGCGGTATGCAAGCGCCTATGGCTGCGTTGCCGGCAATGAACGGTGGGCATGACGAGAAGAAGTCTCAGATGCCTATCGGTGGGTTCTGGTCGGATCTTTGGGGCGGTGTGAAGAACACTGTTGGCAAGGTGAAGGACTGGGCTGTGGGCATGCTCGCGGCTGGTGTTCGTGCTGTGACTGCGCCGTTGAAGGATTCAATGTCTTCGTTGATTCCTGGCGGTGGTTTCAATGAGCTTATTCGTGGTGCCGGGTTCAAGGTGATCGATGGGTTGACTGGTTGGGCGACGAAGAAGGATGAAAGCGCTGGCGGTGGCTCTGGCTCCGATAGTGCGATGTTCTTCGATGGGCCGTTGGGTTCGTTTGCTAAGCCTGCTGCTGGTCCGATTACTTCGGGGTTCGGTACGTCGCGTGGCGCTTATCCGCATGCTGGTATCGACTTTGCTGTGAGTATTGGCTCAGCGGTTCGGGCGATGCTGAATGGTGTTGTCCGCAAGATCGGTTGGAACGCTGTCAGCGGGCGTACTGGTAAAGGCATGGTCGTTGACCACGCTGATGGTTTCTCGTCCTACTACGGCCACCTTAGCGGCTGGGGCAAGAAGCCAGGGGACAAGGTGTCTGCCGGCGAGCGCATCGCATCGTCTGGTAATACTGGTCGGTCTACTGGCCCTCACTTGCATGCGGAGTTGTGGAAGAACGGTTCGCCGTTCAACTACATGTCGTATTTGCATGATGATGGTGGTTGGTTGCAGCCGGGTGTGTCCACGATTGTGAACAAGACGCGCAAGCCGGAAGCTATCTTGAATCCGGGTCAGTGGGACACGGTTACTAAGGCTGTGAACCAGACTGTTGAGGGTGGTTTCCGTGAGTCGGATATTGATCGGTTGATTGCTGCTATTCGTGAGCGCGAGCAAGTGGTTAGTGTTCAGGTTGATTCGCGGGAAGTGGCGAAGGCGAATATCAAGGGGCGCAAGGAATTGCGTCTTAAATAATGATTGAAGTGGCTCACTGGAAACGGTGGGCCACTTCCATTTGGAGGGTTTTGTGACTGTTTATCTTGGCACGTTGGGTCGCATGATCCCCATTTATTCGACACCTTCAGCACAGTTGGAAACTGAGGAACGGTATGCGTTCACCCGAACCCTGGAAGGGCGAAGGAAAGCGCAGGTTAAACCCGTTGGCCGGCGCACTTGGGGTTTGAATGCTCAGTTCGCTGAGCCCAACGAGCACTCGCTCCTGTCCCAGTTCGCTAATGGTGTGTGGGGTGCGGGGCCGTTCGTGTTCGTGTCGGCTGATGCACCGGTGTCTAACATGTTGACGCCAGAGGTTTCTACGTGCGGGCCTGCTGCGAAGATTTCTTCAGTGATAACTTTGGCGGGCCCGCATTATCTGGGGTTCGGAGAGTATTCTGCCCGCTCCTTGTTGAACACGGACCCTAGCGTGATCATGTATTTCGGTTCGACTCGAACCCCTGTCGCTCAGGGTAAGGCTGTCACTGCTTCGGCGTGGGTTTCTGGGGCGGGCGCGGCTGTGAGGTTGTTCTGGTATGACTCTGCTGGGGCTTTGATTACTTCGGTGACAAGTTCTGTTTTGGCTACGTCTACTACGACGGTGCGTTCTTGGGTGACGAGTGTGCCGCCTGCTAATGCGGTGGCGTGCCTTGTGGGGGCGGTGAACGCGTCTCGTGGTGCCCAGCCTGCCATTACTTGGTCTGACACGCTGTTGCCGTGGAGTGATGGGCAGGGGTGCCCTAAAGCGGTTGTTTCGTCTATGTCGCGGGATCAGGTGCTGGCTGCTCCGGGGTATACGTTCTCGAATTTGAGTTTCACGGTGACGGAGGTGGGCTAATTGCAGGCAGGAAGCCTTGTTACTTCTGATGTTCAGGAGTTCACTACCCGCATCCTTGTGAACGGTGTGCAACGGTACGCTTCTTCGTGGTCTGATGACCGAGAGTTGTCAGGGGACTTGCCTCAGCAGGTTGTGGCTGCGTCTGGGGTTACTCAGGCTACCGGGTCGATTAGTTGGGTGTCGGAGAAGGACGTGAATGAGCGTCCGATGAATCCGTGGAATCCTTCTGGCTGGTTGCCGGCTAAGGGTGACCGGGTGGAGATCTATGCCGGCGATGGTGTTACTGAGTGGAAGCAGTTTCACGGGGTGATTGACCGTACTACTGGTGATCTTGAGTCTGGTTTCCAGTCAACGATTATCGATGATTACGACAAGCTATCCGCGACAGTCTCACATCAGGCGTTGTTGCGTGTCATGCCTCCTTCGAATGGTGGCGGTGAAGCGTATCGGGGCATCGGGTTGATGGCGCTTTATTATGTGGACCACGCGATGCGTCAGGCTGGTTTCCATTGCACCCCTAATTCGGAGTTCAACGCGGCGTTGACTGTGTACGGGCAGGGGTCTATCTGGCCTGCCCGGGGGTCGCTAGCGAGCACGTCTTCATCTAGCAGCCACGCGAGCACGCATGTTGCGCCGTGGGGTCTAGCGTTATCGAATTTCGAGGCGACCTACTCGCTATGGGGTTCCCACGATGCGAGCGAGCCGGTTCAGATCACCATGAACGTCGCTCCGGGACATACGGGGGCAGGCTACCTTCACGTCAGTTATGCGACTGGACATGTCCGATTGCAGATGGATGGTCGGGTGGCGACGGTCATTCGCAGTGGCACGACTATCGGCACCCTGAATATTGGTGCTGCAACTGTCGTCTCGTTGCTGGCTAAGGGTGGCGCGTGGACGTTGCGCACTAATACTGGCGCAACAGCTACTGGCTCCATGAGCATGCCTTCGGGTGCTGCTAGTACGGCGATAGTTTCTGCTGACGCTAATTCGAGGCTGGCGGGATTCCAGGTGTCTTTCCCTTCCCGCACGGTTGACGAGTTGCGGTCCACCTACCATGTGCCGAACGCCCGGTTGGATACGTCCAGCTTGTACTTGAACGGCATCATTGATGCTGCTCCAACGATTGAGAATCGTACTGCTCAGGACTTGTTGCAGGAGATTGGCGATGCCACACTCTCGGCAATGTGGATTGATGAGACGGGGGTTATGCAGTGGGTGCCATCTGACACGCTGCGTGATCGAACACCGTCCAGGACTGTCACCACGCTCGATGATGTTCTGTCATTGAGCTGGGAAGACGGGCTTCTGGGTACGGCTTCCAAAGTGACCGCTAAGGGGCGTAAGCCAGGTATCACCAAGGGGCGTTGGAAGACTGTCGTGCTTGCTCGTGGTGGCGGCTCGAACTCGATGAAGTCCGGCGATGAGCTGGAAATCTTCTTGGAACCTGACGGTGATTCGGATTGGATACAACCGTCAACGACGTTCTTGCAGGTTGGTGGGTCTGGGGCGATTTGGGGTTCAGCTAATAATCCCGACTATTCACTGACCGGACTTTATTACTCTGCGGACGGTGGAACCACTGAAACAACCGGGCTGAACGTCACCATTACTACTGAGGTCCTTGGGCTTCAAAAGGTTCTTGTGAAGTATGTTGCAGGGAATTGGCCGTCTGATGTTGAGGGTGTCCTTTCCACGTCGCCCACAGCCGAAACGTTGTGGCCCAAGAATCGGGATAAGGAACTACCCAAGCTGGTGGGTGCTGGCCGGGTCGAATGGACTGACCAGCAAGTAGTAGCAACTGGTGCTGGCGGTCCTGGCCCTGAGCTTGTGCATGAGGTGGGGCCGTGGGGTTGCCGCACCGATTCGACGTTGATGCTTGACCGGTACGCCTCCTATATCCAGTTGCAAACATCGAAGCCGCTGCCAGTGATTAACGGTTTGGGCATTGTTCCTGATCCTCGGTTGCAGCTGGGTGATGTGATCACGGTGAATTCGGATCTGATGGGCGTGAGCTTGCGGGTTCTAATCACTGGGGTTTCCAAGAGCTTCGACTCTGGTGGGCTGTCGATGGAACTGAGTGTCCGGGTGATCAGCGCGTCAGTCACTGGCATTACTTACGAGCAGTGGAATTCCATCGGGGATCTTCCGTTGACTTATGCACAGCTCAACAGTCTCGCACCCACCCCGCAAACGTATTCGCAGTTCAACGCGGACAGATAACAACATTTTTGAAGTAGCCCTCGCAGGGTAATCCTGCGGGGGCTACGTGATTTAAGGAGCGAAAATTGCCGGGTTCAACCGAAAATGGAATCACCTTCCCAACCCCTGGGGACTACGTAAAGGCAGCGGAGTTCGCTTCGAAACTGGCCAAGGATTTCGAAACCTTGGCGCTCACCGCTGATCAAGCGATTGTCGCGGGCGTGGCTCAGGGGATTATCCCTGTGTTGAGCGGGTACGTGAAGCCTAAGCCAATTCCTAGCGGGACTGATCTTCTCTCGTTGGATACTGGCTGGTGGTACAACCGTTTGACCGGAACTGCCGGCACTATGCTGAACCGCCCTCCTGGTGTGGCTGATGGGCCGTTCATGGTGCATATGGTACGCACCCCGTTCGGTCATTCCACGATCACTTACTATGGGTACTCGGGTACCGCTGGCGGCTTGTTTGAGAACCATACGGGTAACGCCGCGCATACCGCTTGGGTAGGCTGGCGTCGCTTGGACGGCACTACTGGTGGCGGCATTACCCAAGGCTCTGGGCTGGCCGGGTTCGCAAACATCCTGCGAACCCAGATGTTCCGTGATGCAATGGGGACAGTTGTTACGGGTAACAAGGGTGCGATTGCGTTCCGCTTCGACCATGGACTATCCAAGTTCGACAGCATCATCCGGCCATTGCTGGAAGCTCGCGGGATCAAGTACTCGCTTGCATTATCGGCGCGGAACTTCAACGCGGGTGAGAATGCTGGGGTCACCCCTTCCATGGTGAACAGCTGGGTTGGCGCTGAAGTGTGGAACCATGGCGCTAACCAGCATCAGGATGAATCCAGTGTTCCGGGTCTAACCGATCAGATCGTCACCGGGCTTGCTGAACTGCAAGCTGCTATTCCCGATAAGCAGATCTGGGGCTACGCGGTTCCGGGCACTGGTGGATCGGGTCAGGGTGGCTTCTTCGGTGGCGCAACTGCCGAGCAGTTCTATGAGACTGCTGCCGGCGATCTGATCCTGACTAACCATGCGGTTTCGTCTGGTTCCATGTCGGGCACTTCGCGTCGACCATTGGATGGGCGTATCCGTCAGGGCATGGCGCACTTTACGATTGAAGCGCAGACAGTGGCGCGCATCAAGTCTGAGATTGACAACGCAATCTCGAATAAGACTGGTAACCAGCTGATGATGCACCCTAACCTGCTGAACACTGAAGGTTACCTGACTACCGCCCAGCTGGTGGAAGTGCTGGACTATGTGGTGGCGAAGCGTGACGCCGGAACTTTAGCTGTGTTGTCTCCTTACGAGATGGTCGTGGCACAGTTGAGCACGTCGGGTGGTGGCAGTGTTCCAGGCCCTCCGGGTGCTGGTGTTCCTGCTGGCGGTGAAGCGTTGCAGGTTATCCGCAAGAATGCTTTCAACACCACCACTGAATGGGCGACACTGACGAAATCGTTGGTCGGCTTGTCGAACGTGGACAACACGTCAGATATGAACAAGCCTGTTTCGACTATGCAGAAACTAGCGCTCGATGAGAAAGCCGACAAGGCAGAGTTGGAGACTAAGGCAGATCTGGTTGAGGGGAAAGTGCCAGTTGCGCAGCTTCCTTCAGACGCTTTGGTGACTGATGCCAATGTGGCGGTGCAGATCAATGGTGCTCAGACAGGGCCGGCGATTGACGCACGTATCAACACTCAGGTCGCTCCGGTCGTAGAGCAGCTTGTTACGGACGCTATCGCAGATGACCAAACTATTGTTGACGCGGCAGCAGCAGCAGTGGACGCTAACCCGACGATCGCGACGCTCATGGAGAAGAACGTAGAGCAAGATGGCCGCATCGATGCTGTAGCCGAGTTCGCTCCTTCAGCTGTTCCGGACGATAACGACTTCGCGCACTTAACCTTGGATGTAGCGGGGAAGCTGATCGAAGGTGAGAAGTGGGATGGCACGAAGTACGTCACCCACCTCGAAGCTGGAACAGTGGATACTCCGGCCGGGTTAGTCAGCGTGGATTCTTTCGCAGGCTACGCGCATGTCACCACCGACGCTGCCGGCAAGCTGCTGATTGGCGAACGCGAGGATGGCACCATCCACATCCCCCACTTGGACGTGGACTCGCTCAACGGAGGGGCTGCTAAGACCGGGACCGCGAAGATCCTTATCGTTGCGGGCCAGTCCAATGCTATCTGGCGTTTCAACACTGACGGACCCGAACTGGCTGAGCCTGATTCCCGATTGAAATGGTGGAACCGGATTAACGGAACCGTGGTGGACGTCTCCCCGAACGTAACCCCGTCGATCGCCTCGGCGTTCGCCCGCAAGTACCTGGATGATAATCCGGATGCTGAATTGCTGATCGTACCCGTCACCGTGGGGTCGACAGGTTTCAGTTCGTCCTCGATCAACCCGCCGCCGGAAGGCTACGTCTATAGCTCTGGTGGCACGTGGGACCGCACGCTGACCGAAGATCCGAACAACCTCGCACAGCGGTTGTTCGACTCGCTGGCAGGCGCCTTGGAATACACCAACGACGCCGAAGTGCTGGCGATGCTCTGGTCACAGGGAGA
This sequence comes from Glutamicibacter sp. NPDC088483, assembly GCF_044753145.1. Taxonomy (NCBI): domain Bacteria; kingdom Bacillati; phylum Actinomycetota; class Actinomycetes; order Micrococcales; family Micrococcaceae; genus Glutamicibacter; species Glutamicibacter sp. NPDC088483. Next base: position 476,594 of record NZ_JBIVMP010000002.1, on the reverse strand, counting down.
GAACGACCGGACACGGAAAACGGAAGCGACCTACGCCGCGGCTTTCGATGACCTGGTAATGCAGATCCGCAACCAGACTGGACAGCCGGATCTGCCGGTAATCCTCGGGTCGCTGACTCCCGAGGAAATCGCCAGTCCGCAACAGGGCGGGCGTGAAGGAACCGACGGGATTGTGCGTGCCCACGAGAACACCCAATCCCGGCTCTTCAACACCGCCTATGTGTTCGGACCGGCAAACCACCTCCAATTCAACGAGCAGATCCACTTCTCTCCAGAAGGCAACCGCGAACGTGGGGAGCGCATGGCCATCGACGGATTGCGTCGGGCACGACTGAATCTGGCAAACGGCCTGCCGTACTCGCCTCGCAACCCGCAGGCACACCGTGCAGGCGACCAAGTCACCATCACCTGGGACTACCCGCTAGGCCGAGCCGTGTCTTTCACCCTCGAAACCAGCGCCGACGGGATCACGTGGGCTAGCCAAACCTTGGCCGGTCCGTTGGCCACGACTCACACCATCACCAGCAGCATTCCTGTACGTGCCCGTATCAGCACCACGAACGAATCAGGAACCAGCTACCCGACCATGGAGGTATCAGCATGACCGTCATTGAACGACGAAAGTACACGGCAACCGGAGGCAACAGCGCCACCCTGCCAACCCTCCTGCCCGGGCTGGGAGTTGCAGGGGTAGCTCACCGGTGGTCATCGTCCATGCTCGGAACGATCGGGCAGCCAGTTTCCAGCTGGCCTGCCTACAGCGGTGGCGTCGCCCTGGCACAATCCGCAGTGGCTGCGCAGCCCATCGCTGGAACTGGCCCCAACGGGACGAAGGTTCTACGCACTGATGGCGTGGACGACGTGATCACTGCCGGTTCGCAGCTGACTAATGCGAAGACGGTGACGTTCTTGCTCAGGGTACTGGACCCGGCAGGAACCACTGAAGGAGCAGTCGCTTGGGATGGCGGCTACCTGATGCGCGGATCGCAGGGTGGAAGTTCCTCCACGCGCATTGGCGCCACGGCTTTGTCTCAGCCCGAAAGCTTGGATCAGCCGAAGTTCCATGTTGTGACGGTGATCAACGATTTCGCCGGCGGCGTCGGCGCGACGGTGGTCGACGGGAACTACGGTGCCCAGGCAACAGATCGTGAAAACACGAACGTGTCCATCGGACGCGCATCAACGAACTATGGCCGTGTCGAAGTGCTGGAAGTGGCGGTTTGGAAGCGGGCGCTAAGCCAGACGGAATGCCAGACCGTGCGTACTGCTTTGCAGTCCGCCTATCCTGGGCTTGTTGCTTAGGCTAGGTTTCCTTTGGCGGCTTCTTCTGAGTACCAATCGCTTAGGTAGTCAGATTCCATGAGAATCATTTCGGCTGCTTCAGTGATGTCCATGACGCTAATGCTAGCGGAAAATCCGTCTCTAGTCCTCGGTGGTGTACTGAACGCCTTCTATGACGCCGGTGAACTTGAAGTTCCCGTCGTTGTAGGAGGCGTTTGGTTCGCCTACTTCTGATTCCCATGTGTCTACGACTGTGCCTACTGGGAGTTCCCGCACCTTGCCGAATTGATCGGTGAACGGTACTTCCATGAGAAGGCGGGCGCGGGTTGTTTCTACAGGCATGTTTCCCCATTTGTAGTAGTGCTTCGTGACTAATTGAAGCATGTTGGTTCAAGTGTTGCCGCACCAACTATCCAAACGTTGCATAAACGTTATAGACCTCTAGGAGGCTTCATGCCTACTCATGTTTTTCAGCCGTCCCGCAACCCGCCGAGGGGGTGCGTCGCATGATCTTGAAGGGTAAGTATCAGCAGGGTCGCCGGCTCATGCTCGGCGCGGTGGTTTTGTTGGCGGTCACCCACATTTGCGGGTACCTGCCCAACTCGGCACCGAATAACCTGCCGGTGAATTGGACGCGCATTGTCACGTTCATCCCGGCATGGGTGTGGGTTATCGGGTGGGCGGTCACAGCGGTTGTTGCTGTGTGGGAGATGATCGCGCAACGGGGCAGGAAAGCTATTAGCCTCACCGTCGCACTCTGTACGGCAACCGCAGCAACCTACCTGTTCTCCTATATCGTGACCATCCTCAACGTTGGTTGGGGTTCCCGCGAATGGTTCTACCTAGGACTCTACGGTGCATTCGCGCTCATCGTCTCCGGGCTGCTAACCAAAATCGGTGCACTCAAGCGCGGAGGTATCCGAACCGATGACTAACATCAACTGGGGGGTTGTTGCACAAGTCGTCGTCCCAATCGTCGTCGCCGCACTCGCAGCATGGGCTACACGTGCAGCGCACCGAACCCAAAAAGGCAGCCGAGAAAACGCGCTCATCGACCAACTTCAAGAACAGCTCATCCAAGCTGACAAGCGTGCTGATAAGCAGGATGAACGGTTGGACAAGATGGAAGCGAAGCTGAACACGGTGATGCGTACTAGTCGTGTTCGTCTCGATTACATTTACCGGCTCCGACACCACATTGACACTGGACAACCTCCACCAGCGCCGGATTGGCCTGCTGGTATTCACGACTGACCGCCGTTAGCGGTCTTTTCTTATGCCCCGTCATGGTGTGTGGCGGGGCTTTCTCATGCCCGAAAGGTGGCAATCATGTCTGATCTTGACCCGCTCGAAGCGATCGACCAAGAAGAATACGACGACCCGAACCCCGAGGAAGTCACAGACCCGAAACACCCGGACTACATTGCGCCGGCGAAGAACATCAAGAGCGTTGGAGGTGGCAAGTAATGGCGATCTTCAACGGATACACCGGGGCTAAGTCTTGCACCAAGGGGCCAGCGTCCGGCGCTAAGGGAGCCATGTCTTGGTTCCTGGCGGCGTTCAAGGACCTCAATGGACGCAACAGCGGTATTTATAATTGCCGTGCCGTTCGTGGCTCCACCCGCACTACTTCGTTGCATGGCGAGGGGCGTGCTGTGGACTTCGGGCTGAAGTACGCCGAAGACATTCCCGCTTATGACCGGTTCGCTGAGCAGTTGCGCCTTAACTCGGCTGAGCTTGGCATCCAGTGCATCATCTTCAACCGCAAGATTTTCTCCGGCGGGTACGAGAGCAAGGGCTGGCATCGTTACACCGGCGTGAACCCGCACACCGATCATCTGCATGTGGAGTTCTCGTGGTCGGCTGCACGTCGAAGTGTTGACGACACTGTTGCCCTGTGGGAGAAGGAACTGCGCGGTAAGACTACCGGCGTTGTGAAGCCCCAAGGCAACACGGCTAAGCCTGTCGTGGAGAAGTACCCGACCGACTACAAGGATCTCGCTGTTGATGGCGTGTTCGGGAAGCAGTCGGTCAAGGCGTTCCAGATCCTCATGCGTGCTGTCGGGTATTACAACCGTGCAGTTGATGGGGACTTCGGCTACTACACGGTTATCGCGTTGCAGAAGTGGCTACGCGGGCTTGGTTACTACCCATCGTCCAAGTACGTAATCGACGGCAAGGCAGGGCGTGCAACTTACAAGGCGTTGCAGCAGTTCCTCGCCAAGAAGAAAACCCTGGACACCCGCAAGTGGTTGATTGACGGCAAGTTCGGCAAGGAAACCATCAAGGCGTTCCAGCGCTACCTCAACACCCAGAACGGAAAGTAGGCAACAATGGCATCTCGTACTGTAGGACCAGTTACCGGCGCGGCAGCAGGAGCGGCAGCGCTAACCACGATCATCTTCTGGGTCCTCACCGGATTCGGAATTGAGGCACCCGGCGAAGTGCAGGGCGCGGTAACTACTTTGCTGGTTATCGTCGCCGGCTGGCTTGTACCGTCGCAGGACGACCCCGGAAAGCACGTAGCCGAGTAGGTAGCATCTTGCCGTTCGCGCAACTATCAGCCCAAGAATGGGTTTGATGGTAGCAAACCGGAATAATGTGTAGGTTTGTGCACATTCACGAAAGTGAACACACGTACACAAAAAGACCCCACCTCAATCGCGAGGTGGGGTCTTTTCTGCGTTAAGAGACTAGCCCAAGCACTTCTTCGCGCCCTCAGAAACCTTATCCGCAGAAGACACCTGCCATGGAGAACCCTTAGCGTCCGGCCAATTCGTGAACTCGTTAGCGATCCCATCAGCAGCACCAATCACAGACTCGCCAGCAGTCAAACTACCCGAAGCCCACAAGCCGGTCAGATCCTCATGGCCCTCATTGAACTTCATGGCGATCACATACAACTCGCCATCCTTAGCGGCGGCACCCTGGATCGGCTTCATGGGGTCGCCTGAAGTGCCATCAGCGATGGCTTGAAGCATCGCATCATCGACAGGCAAGCAATCTGCGCCGATCGCTTCAGATTCAGCACTGCCACAGCCGGCGAGTGCGAGTCCTGCAACGAGCATGAGAGGGGCAAACTTTTTCATAGTGACCTTCCAAAAGGGTGCGTGTGCGATTAGTCCTGAGTCTAGACGATTGAAACGACAACTTCACGACTAGAATTCGCCTTATGGATCAGTACGGAAACCTCGGCCCCTACCAAGACCCCAAAATCCGGCAATGGTGGGACGAACTAGAAGTAGATAAGCAAGACGACGAGAAATGAACTATGTCGCCGTCAGGTGGGTTTAGGTTGGCGCAGGCAATGATGGGCGCGAATAGGCATCTGGCTACACCATCGGCTACACTTTGAGGGGTCGAACATAGTCATGAAGCCCTAGAATTCAACGATCTAAGCACCTAGACTTAACCGGAGCACATGTCACGTCTATATGGGCCACCTGGCAATCCTATCGGGTAGATTGCCGAACATGCAGATCACAGTAGAAATCTACGGAGCGCTCCATGCCTGCTGCCATTCAGCGTTTTCGGTAGGCGATCACGTGCGCTGGCAGCTGGCCCAGGTGCGCAATGGGCGCGGGGAAATTTCCTTCGAGCTCGATGACCACGGCACCTTCGATGGCACGGGGGTGCCCGTGGCAGCAGTCGCCGCCCGGGTGGTGCGCATCCAGTACCGGGATCATGAACGTGCGGCGAAGGCCGGGGGACTGGCAGGTGGCCCTGTCCCGGTGGTCGATACCCTGCATGTTCCCGAAGGCACGGATTTCGACCACGACTGGATCGTGGTGGGACTGGAAGTAGCGGATCCGAAGAGCCTTCCGCCGCTGGCCGACTGGGATGAGGGCGCGCCCCTGCCTGGTGGCGCGCCGCGCGGCGGCTAGTTGTACTTGTAGAACCCTTCGCCGGCCGCCGCGCCGAGCTTGCCCTGGTCGATGTACTGGGTCTTGAGCAGCTCGGCGAACTTCTGGCTGGTTGCATCGCCTGCACGGGAAATGTTGTAGGCGGTGTTCAGCCCCACGATGTCGTAGATCTCGAACGGCCCATGCGGTGCCCCGGTGCCCAGCTTCCAGGTCTTGTCGATGGTCTGCGCATCGGCGACCCCGTTGACGAGCAGGTGGCTGGCGGACTGCAGGAAGGGGACCAGCAGCGAGTTCAGCACGTAGCCCGGCTGCTCCTTGAGCACCCGGATCGCGACCAGCCCGGTACGCTCGGCGAAATCGACCACTGCTTCGTAGGCTTCGGGGGAGGTTGCTGGTGTGCCCATGACTTCGCCGGTGTTGTTGGACCAGATGTGGTTGGCATAGTGCAGGGCGAGGAATTGTCCGGGGCGGCCAGTGAATTCGGCGATATCCGAGGGCAGCAGGGTCGATGAATTGGTGGCGAATATGGCCTGTTCGGGGGCCAGCACGGCCAGCTTCCGGTAGGTCTGCGCCTTGATCTCCAGATTCTCGGGCACCGCCTCGATGACCAGGTCGGCCTCCCGCACCGCGTCGGCCAGATCGCTGGTCAGTTCGATGGACTCGCGGGCGGATTGGGCCTTCTGCGGGTTCCCGAAGTACTGGGCGTACTGCGCAACCAGGGCATCCAGCCGCTGGTTTGCGGCGGCCAGCGCTTGCTCGCTGATGTCGTAGCCGATGACAGGCAAGCCGTGGTAGGCGGTTTGGAAGATGATTTGTGCGCCGAGCACGCCAGTGCCCAGAACGGTGATGCGTTGCAGTTCCATGATTCTCCTTGGGGTACAGCTTCACTCTCCGCTTTTAGTTGCGCAATTTCAACTAAATGTGAGCGGGAGAACGCCCGACACCTGCTGGTTGGCTGCCAGTTGCCGAAGATTCACTTTCTGGCTAGGTGGTGCTGGAACTCTTGGGGAGTCATCCGCAACCAGCATGGGGGAGAATTACGTGCACCGCATATCCAAGAAGGCCCCGGGAGTCCTGGCCGCCGCCGTCATCGCCGCGAGCCTGTCGCCGCTAGCCGCCGCCGCGGACCCGCGTGAGTACTTCGAACGCGAGGCCACCTACCCGGTCTACCAGAACCACCCCGAGGGCGCCGCGGCCCAGACCGCCGCAGAAATCTCCACCGTATCGGCGGACGGCAACACGCTGATCTACTCCGATGCGCTCTCGCGCAGCGTCGGCTTCCTGGACATTTCCAACCCTGCCGCACCGAAGGGCCTGGGCCTGCTGGGCCTGCACCAGCTGGGCAGCGCCGAGGACGAGCCCACCAGCGTGGCCGCCTACGGCGACTACGTGTTCGTGGTGGTGAACACCTCGGCCAGCTACAGCGACCCCTCGGGACGGGTGGATGTGGTGCGGATTGCCGACCGCACGCTTGTGCACAGTTTTGCGCTGCCAGGCCAGCCCGATTCCATCGCGCTGTCTGCCGACGGTGCCTACGCGGGCATCGCCATCGAGAATGAACGCGACGAGGATGCCGGCGAAGGCGCGCTGCCGCAAGCCCCGGCCGGATCGATCGCCATCATGGACCTGCAAGGCGCGGACCCGGCCGGCTGGAAGCTGCGCGAAGTCCCGCTCACCTCCGGTTCCCGCACCGAACCGATTGCGCTGCCGCTGCTGGCCGCGGCCGGTCTCGACACCCCGCAAGACCCCGAGCCCGAGTACGTCACGATCAACGAGAAGAACCAGCTGGCGGCAACCCTCCAGGAAAACAACGGCGTGGTGCTGGTGGACCTGGCCTCGGGCGGGATTACCGGCGCCTTCAGCACCGGGACCGTGGATCTGGCGGGGATCGACACCGAAAAGGACGGCGTGCTCGATCCCAGCGGGGAGCTGAAGGGCGTGCCGCGCGAGCCCGATGCCATCGGCTGGATCCAGGACCGCTATCTGGCCACGGCCAATGAGGGCGACTGGAAGGGCGGCAGCCGCGGATTCACGATCTTCGATTCCGCCACCGGCGACGTGGTGTGGGATGCCGGCAATAGCTTCGAGCACCTCGCGCTATCCCAGGGCTTGTTCCCGGAGCAGCGCGCAGGGAAGAAGGGCGTTGAGCCCGAAGGGCTGGCCATCGCCGAATTCGGCGGCGTGGACTACGGATTCATCGCGGCCGAACGCGGGAACTTCGTGGCCGTGTACGACCTGTCCGAGCCATCCAGCCCGCGCTATCTGCAAAGCTTGCCGACTACCAACGGCCCGGAAGGGATCTTGCCGATCCCCGGGCGCAACCTGCTGGCCATCGCCTCGGAAACCGATGAGGGCCAGGTGCGCTCGGCGGTGTCCCTGTACTCCTTCGGTGCCGCCGCGCCGCAGTTCCCGCAGCTGTCCTCGGATGCCGCCGATCCGGTGCCTTTCGGTGCGCTCAGCGGCCTGTCGGCCAACCCGGCCGATGCTTCGCAGCTCTTCGCGGTCAGCGACAACGCGTACCAGCCGCGCATCTACACCCTGGAAACCGGGACCCCGGCCACCGTTGAATCCTCGATGGCGGTCACCTCGGCCAGCGTCGAACTGGATCTGGAAGGCATTGCCGCGCGCGCGGACGGCGGATTCTGGGCCGCCCATGAAGGGGAAACCGGGGCGGACAACCTGCTGGTGCTCATCGACGCGGCCGGTGCGGTGCAGGAAGAAATCGCGCTGCCTGCACTTTCAGGGCTGGGCAAGCACGGGCTGGAAGGCATCGCCGCGACCGGGTCCGGGAAGCAGGAAGAAGTGGTGTTCGCGGTGCAGCGCGAACTGCCCGGCGAGGACGTCGTCCGCCTGGGCAAATACCTCCCGTCCACCGGCGAGTTCAGCTGGTACGGCTACCAGCTGGACCCGGCAGCCGAAGGCGCATGGCATGGCCTGTCGGAAATCACCGCGCTGCCCGATGGCTCCTACGCGGTGATCGAGCGCGATAACCAGGTGGGGCCGGACGCCAAGCACAAGGCGGTCTACCAGTTCCGGCTTCCGCAGGCCCAGGCAGGAGAAGTGCCGCTGGTGCAGAAGAAGCTGGCGGCCGATGCGCTGCCGGTCCTGCAGGAAACCAGCGGCTGGACCCAGGAGAAGCTGGAGGGGCTGGCGGTAGCCGATGGCCAGGTCTACGTGGTGACCGATAACGATGCGGTGGATGAGGCCACCGGCGAGACCGTCTTCGCGAACCTCGGTGCGACGGATGAAGTGTTCGATCTGGCCGGCCAGGCACCCAGCGAGGAGCCCGGCGAAGAAGAGGGCAAGGACCAGGACGAAGAGCTAGCCGCGGAACCAACCCGGAACCCGTCGCCGCAGCCGAGCGGGGAATTCCCTGCACAGGTCCCGGAGCCGACCCGGGAAGCCGGCCAGTCCCAGGCGCCCCAGGCGCCGCAGGAGACGCGGCCAGCCCAGCCGGAAGCCGGCGAAGAGCTCGCAGCCACCGGTGCGAACAGCTTCTGGCTGATTCCGGTGGGTGCAGTGATCGCGCTGCTCGGCGCGGCGGCGGCCCTCAAGACCGCACGGGCCCGCGCGAAGTAGGCCGCACGGAAGGTACCGGGAAAACAGCGAAGGCGTGGCACCTATGCAGGTGCCACGCCTTCGGGATTGACAGCTAGTTCTTCTTCTGCGAAATCACGACCGCGGCCACGACGGCGATGATCAGCGAGATGACCAGGAACTTGCCGCCATTGCCGGACTTCTTGTCCTGGGCGGCGAGGTTCTTCTGCGCGGCCTGCACAGCGCTCTCCACCGAGGCGCGGGCACGCTTGGCGGCCTTGGAATTCCCGCCGACATTCTCGATCAGGTTGGCGCCGGCCTTGCTGATGGCTTCAGTGTTGACACCGGAGACGGCCTCGTTCCAGCCGCCACGGATTTCCTTCGGCAGCTCTTCCTTGGCAGCCTTGGCGAGTTTCGCCAGCGACTTTTCAACTTGCTTCAAGCTCTTGGCAGTCTTCGACATGTTGTTCCTCTCTGATGGACCTTGAGTCTGGTGGACCTTGAGGTCTCAGCTCCCAGCCTAGCCATCCGGGGGTGGGCACTCAAGGCCGCGCCGTTGCGCTGACTGCGAACTGGGAATTTACTGGGAGGCTGCGGGCGGGCGCAGCTTGCGAATGCGGGTCCGCAGCGCGCTGAGCAGGCACAGCAGCATCAGGATCGCCGCGATCGAAAGCACCGTGGCAAACCCGGGAGAGGTGGCGTGGCCGGTGTAGCGGTCCACGATGATCCAGCCGATCACCCACAGCGCGCCGGCGTTCAGGTAGATCCCCATGGGATTCTTGAAGCTCACCGCGCTGAGGAACAGCGCCAGGAGCAGCACCGACAGGGCGCAGGCGCCCTTGAACATCAGGGAGCTGGCGTCGGCCCCGGACAGGGCGGCGAAGGCGACGGTTTCGGCCAGCACGATCACCGAAAGCCACCCGGTGAACAGCCCGAAACTGGCGCGGGTAATCCACCGGTCCACTTGCTGCAGGGCAGGGGTCTTGCCGATCATCACCACGATGCGGATCAGCAATGCCAGCAGGAGCAGGCCGAACACCAGCGAAGTGCCGATGCGGTCGCGCTCCAAGAACGCCACCCACAGCGCATTGCACAGCACCGCGCCGAGCACCCAGGGGCGCAGCCGCCGATGGAACCCGGTGCGTTCTTGCGGCAGGCATTGCCAGATCGCGTAGAACGCCACTGCGGCCATCAGCCCGAACCAGGGCAGCTGCCCGATGCGCGGCACCGAGGTGACGGTGGCGTCCTGCCCCATCCACCCGCCGGCGAGTGTTTCCAGCCCGGCGGCGGAAAGCACTGCCCACGCCGCCCAGCCCAAGCCGAGCAGGATGATGGCGGCATAACCGCCGGTAACCAGCCTTCTTTTCACGATTCCGAAGGTACCACGCCGCCAAGGTTAAAACCGTTCGCCACGGTTAGAGTGGAGGCATGACAGATCTTTGGGTACGCCGTGCCATTTCCCTGCTCGACGCTGACGCGAACCGCAGCGCCGACACCCACCTGCATCGCTTCGAACTTCCCGCCCACTGGGGGATCGAGCTCTATTTGAAGGATGAGTCGGTGCACCCCACCGGTTCGCTCAAGCACCGGCTGGCACGCTCGCTGATCCTCTACGGGCTGGTCAACGGGAAGATCGGCGAAGGCACCACGCTGGTGGAGGCCTCCAGCGGATCCACGGCCGTTTCCGAAGCGTACTTCGCGCGGATGCTGGGGCTGGACTTCATCGCGGTGGTGCCCAAATCCACCAGCGGCGAGAAGATCGAGCTGATCGAGTTCTACGGCGGGCGCTGCCACCTGGTGGACGCGGCCGGCCAGGTCGATGAGGCGGCCCGCGCGCTGGCGGCCGAAACCGGCGGCTACTACCTGGACCAGTTCACCTATGCCGAGCGGGCGACGGATTGGCGCGGGAACAATAACATTGCCGAGTCGGTGTACGCGCAGATGGCCGCCGAAGCCCACCCGATACCCAGCTGGATCGTGGTCGGCGCCGGGACCGGCGGCACCAGCGCCACCTTCGGGCGCTATGCGCGCTACAAGCGGCACGAAACCAGGATCTGCGTGGGCGATCCGGAAGGCTCCTCCTTCTACGGGGGATGGCGCACCGGGGACATGGGCTACGCGACGGGGCAGGGATCGCGCATCGAGGGGATCGGCCGGCCCAGCGTGGAACCGAGCTTCGTGCCAGGGGTAATCGACCAGATGGTGCAGGTGCCCGATGCCGCCTCGCTGGCAGCCATGCATTTCCTGCGCGCCAAGACCCGCTACTTTGCCGGCGGCTCCACCGGGACCAACCTCTATGCGGCGTTCGGGATCATCGCCCAGATGCTCGAACGCGGCGAGCAGGGCTCGGTGGTGACGCTGATCTGCGACTCCGGCGAGCGCTACGCGAACACCTACTACAACGAGCAGTGGGTGGCCGAGCAGGGCCTGGACCTGGAGCCCTACGCCGCGCAGCTGGAGCGCTTCATCCAGACCGGGGCCTGGAGCTAGCTGCCACGCAGTGCGGGCATGAGCCCGGCCCGCTTCTTGCGCTGGTGCACCGAGAAGTAGCCCAGGCCCGCTTCGCCGGCCACGAAGCGCCGTTGGGAGCGGGCGGGCAGGTAGATGATGTCGCCGATGGCCAGCTCGATGGATCCGCTGGCGGTATGCAGCACCCCGGAGCCGGCGAAGACGTGCAGCACCACGTCCAGCTCCGGGCCCTGGTGCTCCCCGATCTCTCTGGACGGGGCCAGCGAGATCACGTTGGCGTCGAGGTCGCGCTGCCCGGGTTCCAGCTTCCAGATCGCTCCGTTGGTTTTTCCTGCGGCCAGCTCGGTGGTATTGGCCATGCGGCGCGGTTCGGGCATCGTCTCTCCTTGAAGTTCTCTGCTGCAGCTTCCAGCCTATCCAATGGCGGGCAGCGCCCCGGTCCACCCGGCGGTGACGCGGTGCGTGCCGAACTGAGCCAGTTGGCCACGCGGCCGCTCATCCTGGCCATGGCACTGGGAGCGCGGGTCAACGGGGGCACCTTCGCGGCGTTCACCTTCATTGCGCCGGTTGCGGCTATCACCGCCGGCGTGGCCGAGGGATGGGTTTGGGCCGCGCTGGTCCTGTTCGGGCTCGGATCCTTCCTCGGCGTAACCAGCGCAGGGCGCCTATCGGATCGGCGACCGGGCCTGGTGCTCTTCTCCGGAGGACCGCTGCTGCTGGCCGGTTGGGTCGTGTTGGCTTGGACCGCGTCGCATCCCATGGCGCTGCTCTGCCTTGTCTTCATCCAGGGTTTCCTGATTTTCGGCGTCGGCAGCACCGTGATTGCGCGGGTGCTCTACGCGGCCTCGGCATTGTCGGCGACCGCTCCCTTGGCCATGCTGCTGAGCCGGCGCATGCTGTTGGATACCACGGCAGGCTCCCATCGATGATCCGCCGCGGGGTGCACCGGTGCGGGGTAGCCGGCGTTGCCCCGTAATTTGCGCTCGTTGCGTGCGCCACCTGCCGGTGTGTTGGGAGGAACCTGCGGCAGCGTCAAAAACCCATGACACAAGGTGGCTGGCGCAGTAGGGTGAAGAATAGACCCACTGGAAAATTGTGTGCAGGAGGAATGTTTTGCCTACCGTAGCCGACCACCTGATTGAACAGCTCGATACCCAGGGAGTGCGCCGGATTTACGGCCTTCCGGGGGATTCCCTGAACGGCTTGACCGATTCATTGCGGGAGAACGGGCGGATCGAATGGGTCCACCACCGCCATGAGGAAGCCGCTGCCTTTGCCGCGGCGGCCGAAGCCGGAATCACCGGAGAGCTGACGGTATGCGTCGGCTCTTGCGGACCGGGGAACCTGCACCTGATCAACGGGCTGTACGACGCGAACCGCTCGCGCGTGCCGGTGCTGGCGATTGCAGCGCACATCCCTACCGAGGAGATCGGTTCCAACTACTTCCAGGAGACCCACCCGGTGGAAGTCTTCCGTGGCTGCTCGGTCTATGCCGAACAGGTTTCCGACCCCAAGCAGATGCCGCGCATGCTGCGCATTGCGATGCGCGAGGCCATCGAGAAGCGCGGCGTGGCAGTACTGGTGATTTCCGGCGATGTCGCGTTGGCGGAGATGGAACGCACGCCCACCCAGGAAATCACCAAGACCAACCCGCGGGTGCTGCCCAATGAAGACGAGCTGGAGCGTACCGCAGAGATCCTCGAAGGCTCGCGCAAGGTCACCATTCTGGCCGGTGCGGGCGTGGCAGGAGCTCATGACGAGGTGATCGCGCTGGCTGGCAAGCTCGGGGCGCCGATCGTGCATGCGATGCGAGGCAAGGAGCATATCGAGTACGAGAACCCCTTCGATGTGGGCATGACGGGCCTGCTGGGTTTCGCTTCGGGCGCCAAGGCGATTGCCGAATGCGACGTGCTCCTGATGCTGGGCACCGACTTCCCCTACCAGCAGTTCTACCCGCAGGACGCGACCATCATCCAGGTGGATATCCGCGGCGAGCAGATCGGCAAGCGCACCCGGGTGGACATCCCGCTGGTGGGCACCGTGAAGGACACCGCGGCGGCTCTGGATGCGCTGCTGCCGGTGCAGACCCACCGCAAGCACCTGGAGACAGCGGTGGAGCATTACCGCAAGACCCGTACGAAGCTCGACGAGCTCGCCACGCCCTCCAAGCCGGGTGCTGCAATCCATCCTCAGTATCTGGCTCGGCTGATCGACCAGCACGCAGATGAGGATGCGATTTTCACCGCCGATGTGGGATCCCCGGTGATTTGGGCGGCCCGCTACCTGACCATGACCGGCAAGCGACGGGTGCTCGGCTCCTTCAACCACGGTTCCATGGCCAACGCACTGTGCCATGCCCTGGGCGCCCAGGCAATTGACCGGCAGCGTCAGGTTATCGCCTTCGCCGGGGACGGCGGATTGGCCATGATGCTCGGTGAGCTGCTGACCGCCACGCAGAACAAGCTGCCGATCAAGATCGTGGTGTTCAACAACTCCTCGCTGAATTTCGTGGAACTGGAAATGAAGGCCGCCGGGTTCGTCACCTACGCCACCGATCTGCACAACCCCGACTTCGGGGCCGTGGCTACCGCCTCGGGGCTCAAGGGCTACCGGGTAGATGATTCGGCGCAGCTTGAAGCCACGGTGCAAGAATTCCTGGCCCATGACGGTCCTGCGCTGCTGGATGTAGTGACCGACCGCCAGGAGATGTCGATGCCACCGGAAATCAAGTTGGAACAAGCCAAGGGATTTGCCTTGTATGCCATACGCACCGTGCTCTCCGGGCGTGGCGACGAGCTGCTGAATCTGGCTAAAACCAATTGGCGGCAATTGTTCTAGCCCTTTTATGCCTATGCTTGTTGCTGGTGCCCTTGGCACCAGCAACACGTTTGTGACATCAAGAAAGTTGGCGCTTTGGCTTCGCAACCTGCCGCTACCCACGCGGCCACCATCGAGGATTTCACCCGCAACCTGGCTGCTGTCAACCAGAAGATCGCCGCGGCGGCGCTGGCCGCCGGCCGCGACGCTGGCTCAGTTCGGCTGCTGCCGGTCACCAAAACCATCGATTTCGATCGCTTGGCATTGGCCATTGCTGCCGGTGTGGACACGCTGGGGGAGAACAAGGTCCAAGAGGCCCAAGGCAAGTACGAGCACTTCTGCGAGGATTTCCCGCACCTGCGTTATGCGATTATCGGTCCCTTGCAGACCAACAAGGCGAAGTTCGTGGCGAAGTTCGCTGATGAATTCCATGCCTTGGACTCGCTGAAACTGGCACAGACCCTGCAACGCCGTTTGGAGGCAGAGGATCGGACGCTTGAAGTCTTCATCCAGGTCAATACCTCCGGCGAGGAAAGCAAATCAGGCATCGAAGCTGCCGGGGCAGCGGACTTGCTTGGCGGCTTGGCGCCGCTGGATCGCTTGACGCCAGTGGGCTTGATGACCATGGCCGCAAATACCAAGGACGAAGCATCCATCCGTGGCAGCTTTGCGTTGCTGCGCGAAACCCGTGACCAATTGCAACAGGATGCTCCTGAAAGCTTCCAGCACCTGTCCATGGGCATGAGCGGCGACTACGAGCTGGCCATCGCCGAGGGGGCCACCGTCGTGCGTGTAGGCCAGGGAATCTTCGGTGCCCGCGCCTACCCGGCCTAAGACGCTTCTGCGTCGCCACTGAGCTTCGTTGCAAGGGCAGCTGGCAAATCGCCAGCTGCCCTTGCTGCGCGTTCTCCACAGCCGGCCGCGCGTCGGCCAAACTGTGGGTGCCAGGGGCGACACTACATGTAGTGGTGCACACCGTGTACCCCGAACTACATGGAGGGTGCAGAACACGCCGACGAACATCTCACAAGAAGAATTTTTAACCCACAGCGGACTTCTGCCAACCTGTGGACAAAGGTCTCGAGTCCGCGAGAAATCGCGGTTTAATCGGGGGTTAATATCCACAGTTCCTGTGGACGTTGCCGTGGATGAATGACATACTTGTAATACATCATGTTGTGGCCGCTTGACCCGCCAAACACAAGATGTAGTATTGAACCCGTCGGTGCGGCTCGCACCAGAAGCACCTCGAAACAGTGGTTTTGAGGCATCCGAGAGGATGGCTAGGACTTTTCCGAAAATCCGGGATCCTAGCCGAAACAAAGACTTTTTAAAGGGGATCAGGGACATGGCCATCACGGTTTACACGAAGCCTTCCTGCGTTCAGTGCAACGCTACGTACCGCGCGCTGGATAAGAAGGGTGTCGAGTACAACAAGGTAGACATCTCTCAGGATGCGGCAGCCTTGGAGCACGTTCGTGGCTTGGGCTACATGCAGGCACCAGTCGTAATCACCGATGACGATCACTGGTCGGGCTTCCGCCCAGACAAGATCGAGCTGCTGGCTCCAGCCAACTAATCAAGAATTCCATCCGCTAGCTTGTAGTGGAGGCGAAAAGCAATGTCACCTGCAGCGCTTGCCGATAGGCAAAATGCTGAGGCCCAGGAACCGCTGGAACTCACCGATTCGAAACTGATCTATTTTTCATCTGTTTCGGAGAACACCAAGCGTTTCGTGGACAAACTTGAGATGGATGCCGCACGGATTCCGGTCTATGCGACCGAACCGCAGCTGATCTCAACTGCACCATACGTGCTGCTCATACCCACTTATGGCGGAGAGCGTGGCAAGCGCTCGATCATGCCGCAGATCATGAAGTTCCTGCGGCATGAGGCGAACCGCGTGAATCTTCGCGGCGTGATCGGTGCAGGGAACACAAACTTTGGCGAGTACTACTGCATTGCGGCAAAACGCATTGCCGAGAAATGCAACGTACCCGTGCTTTACACATTCGAAATTATGGGAACCTCAGAAGACGTTCTCAACGTCAAAGAAGGGCTTGAAACCTTTTGGACACCAGCGTCGCAGAACCGGCAGCAACGATGAATAGCTCAAAGGAGCTCCCAGCCCAGTTCCAGGGCTTGAGCTACAACGACCTCAACGCCATGCTGAACCTTTACGGACCAGATGGAAAGATCCAGTTTGAGGTGGACCGCTACGCGGCTCGCCAGTACTTCTTGGACCACGTGAACAACAACACCGTGTTCTTCCATGACCTCGATGAGAAGCTTGAATATCTGGTCAAGCACGAGTACTACGAGCGTGAAACCCTCGATCAGTACTCGATGAACTTCATCCGGGATTTGTTCAAGCACGCCTTCGGCAAGAAGTTCCGTTTCGAAACCTTCTTGGGCGCCTTCAAGTTCTACACCTCGTACACGCTGAAGACCTTCGATGGCAAGCGCTACCTGGAACGCTACGAAGACCGCGTATGCATGGTTGCCCTGCACCTGGCACGTGGCGATGAAAAGCTGGCAATGCACCTGGTCGATGAAATCATTGAAGGCCGCTTCCAGCCTGCCACCCCAACCTTCCTGAACGCCGGCAAAGCACAGCGTGGCGAACTCGTCTCCTGCTTCCTGCTGCGCATCGAAGACAACATGGAATCGATTGCCCGCGCAGTCAACTCGTCGCTTCAGCTGTCCAAGCGCGGAGGTGGCGTTGCCCTGTCGCTGACCAACCTGCGTGAGCACGGTGCGCCGATCAAGCAGATCGAGAACCAGTCTTCCGGCGTCATCCCGGTGATGAAGCTTCTTGAAGATTCCTTCTCCTATGCAAACCAGCTCGGTGCACGCCAGGGCGCAGGTGCCGTTTACCTGAACGCACACCACCCGGATATCTACCGCTTCTTGGACACCAAGCGCGAAAACGCTGATGAGAAGATCCGTATCAAGACCCTGTCCTTGGGTGTTGTTATTCCGGATGTCACCTTCGAGCTGGCTCGCAAGAACGAAGACATGTACCTGTTCAGCCCGTACGACGTCGAGCGCGTCTATGGCGTACCGTTCAGCGAAATCTCCGTCACCGAGAAGTACTACGAGATGGTAGACGACGCTCGGATCAAGAAGACGAAGATCAGCGCCCGCGAGTTCTTCCAGACCCTGGCCGAGATCCAGTTCGAGTCCGGTTACCCGTACATCATGTTCGAAGACACCGTGAACAAGGCCAACCCGATTGCCGGCCGCATCACCATGTCGAACCTGTGCTCGGAAATCCTCCAGGTTTCCTCCGCTTCGGAGTTCTCTGACGATCTGAGCTACAAGACCGTCGGCAAGGACATCTCCTGCAACCTCGGTTCGATGAACATCGCCAAGGCCATGGACGGCAAGGATCTGGCTACCTCGGTAGACATCGCCATCCGTGCCCTGAGCGCAGTCTCGGACATGTCCTACATCGCCTCGGTTCCTTCGATTGCTGACGGCAACAGCAAGTCGCACGCCATCGGCCTGGGCCAGATGAACCTGCACGGCTTCCTGGCCCGCGAGCACATCTACTACGGCTCCGAAGAAGGCATCGACTTCACCAATATCTACTTCTACACGATCCTGTTCCATGCACTGACTGCATCGAACAAGATCGCCATGGAGCGCGGCGAGACCTTCGATAACTTCGAGAACTCGAAGTACGCCTCCGGTGAATTCTTCGACAAGTACACCGAGCAGGAATGGGCTCCAGCTACCGAGCGCGTCCGCGAGCTGTTCGACGGCATGCAGATTCCTACCCAGGAAGACTGGAAGGCGCTGAAGGCTTCTGTCATGGAGCACGGCATCTACAACCAGAACTTGCAGGCAGTTCCTCCCACCGGTTCGATCTCGTACATCAACAACTCGACTTCCTCGATCCACCCGGTCGCAGCGAAGATCGAGATCCGCAAGGAAGGTAAGATCGGCCGCGTTTACTACCCGGCTCCTTACATGAACAACGAGAACATCGACTTCTACGAAGACGCTTACGAAATCGGCTACGAGAAGATCATTGACACCTACGCTGCCGCAACCCAGCACGTAGACCAGGGCCTGTCGCTGACCTTGTTCTTCAAGGACACTGTCACCACCCGTGACATCAACAAGGCTCAGATCTACGCATGGCGCAAGGGCATCAAGAGCCTGTACTACATCCGCCTTCGCCAGCTTGCGCTGGAAGGCACCGAGGTTGAAGGCTGCGTTTCCTGCGCACTGTAAGACCTTGATCCATTGACCGGTTGGCCGGGCAATGGCATCACGCAACAGCTGCCGCATGGTTTCGTCCAACGGCAGCTGTTGCATATCAAAACGACCTCAGATCGTGTCAGCGATCTGACAATAACTTGGGGCCTTGCTGTACAGGTGGCGTTCGAAAGAACGGTAGAGTTGTAAGCAAAGTTCTTAATACGATTTAGCTTTTCGATGAGGGGCAATGACCGAGAAGATTCAGCTCACCAACAAGGTTGAGGCAATCAACTGGAACCGTATCCAGGACGACAAGGACGTAGAGGTCTGGAACCGTCTCGTCAATAACTTCTGGCTGCCGGAGAAGGTGCCGCTGTCCAACGACATCCAGTCGTGGGGAACCCTGACCGAAGACGAGAAGCTGCTGACCATGCGCGTCTTCACCGGTCTGACCCTGCTTGATACCTTGCAGGGCACCGTTGGCGCTGTTTCGCTGATTCCAGATGCGATCACCCCACACGAAGAAGCCGTGTACACCAACATTGCCTTCATGGAATCGGTACACGCAAAGAGCTACTCCTCGATCTTCTCGACCTTGGCATCGACCAAGGAAATCGACGAAGCCTTCCGCTGGTCCACTGAAAATGTGAACCTGCAGAAGAAGGCTCAGATCATTGAGAGCTACTACCACGGCGAAGATCCACTGAAGCGCAAGATTGCTTCGACCCTGCTCGAATCGTTCTTGTTCTACTCGGGCTTCTACCTGCCAATGCACTGGTCCTCGCATGCGAAGCTGACCAACACTGCAGACCTGATCCGCCTGATCATCCGCGACGAAGCTGTTCACGGTTACTACATCGGATACAAGTTCCAGAAGGGTCTGGAAAACGAGACCGAGGAGCGCAAGCAGGAGCTGAAGGACTACACCTTCGAGCTGATGTATGAACTGTACGAAAATGAAGTCCAGTACACCCACGATCTCTATGATCCGGTAGGCCTGTCCGAGGACGTCAAGAAGTTCTTGCACTACAACGCCAACAAGGCGCTGATGAACCTGGGCTATGAGGCAATGTTCCCGTCGACCGTGACCGATGTGTCGCCAGCGATTTTGGCTGCGTTGAGCCCGAACGCTGATGAGAACCACGACTTCTTCTCCGGTTCCGGTTCGTCGTACGTGATCGGCAAGGCAGTGAACACCGAAGACGAAGACTGGGATTTCTAATCTAGAAAATCTTCAGCCTAATTGGTGATGGCCAGCAGGCCTGGACTCATGCAGAGTCCGGGCCTGCTGGCATTTAAACAGTTCCGAACTTGACGTATCCGGCTGGGCTAACGGTACGTCAGCGGTGTACCGAGCAAGAACTTGGGGCTCCTGTGGTGTTGGAACCGCCAATAGTTATCACGTGCGAACCCGGTGCGTGGACAAATGTCCCGTTTCCGCGGTGAGCAGCGGTTATGAAATCTGGAACTCGTTCTCGCAGTATCCCCATTGAGGCAAGGACAACCGCCAGATCGCGGGGAATTATGGCTTGGGCGGAAGCAACCTGGCCCGCAACCGCAGATGAACGCGAACTGGCGAGATTTCGCAGGTATCGTGAGCAATGAGGTTTGACTAGCATCCACGCGAGTCCAGCCTCTTACGGCAAAAACTCCTTCGGGCACAAAAGCAGAAGAGAGCGACCTCAGCACGGCGGCCGAATAATCAGATCGCTGCATCATTATGGTTCTCTGCCAAAGCAAGAATGGGGGTCCAAATGCCTAGCTTGTCAGGCAAACTGGAGCGATTGAAACACCAATTATCGGGGCTTGGCGAGGTCTTTATTGTGCCTCCTGCTGAAGATGGATACGTATTCTTGCGGTATGCGGACTCCCAAGAGCTATATGCATTCGACTGCACTTTCGAAGAAGTGCTCAATCACGCGGTTCAATCTGGTGGCGAAGAGTTCTGGCCTCAACTGGAACCATTTGAAGCTCAAGTGGCGCTCTTCGCGGTGCACGTCATGGAAACGATCGAGACTGCGCCGGACAAGGCACGTATTTTGAGCTTTGGAGGCAGTGGTCTTGAGGCAGCGAAAGGTAAGCTGCCTGCGGCAGCGATTCGTGAAAACGAGTAACTTGAGTAGGCGTAATAGCAATCTCGGTATGCTTCCACAGAAGCATGCGTCGCCGTTGCCCTATTCGGAAGGACCGATCTCACATACGGGTCCGAAATTTTGCGCCTTCGCCGACGGCTCAGCCAAACTGGGGTCTGAAGACCGCGAGATGGACTCCAATCCGGAGCCGCAGAGGTGTTCGCTGTTGATGTGAACCGTGAACTTAAAGTGGGACTGTCTGCTGACCCGGCAGAGCGATACGCCAGTATTATTCGAGCGTCGACAGATGCGGATCCGCAATCAAGGTGAGTTACCTAGCCCATTGAATTGGAAATTCATGGGGATGCGACCACTCCGGCTATAGCCCAGCTTCGGTGGGTCCATAGTTATGCACAGCGGCGCAATCAACGCTCGGAGATAAATAGTAGATACTTAGACAGTACAGGTAGCTATAAATGCGGGGGAGTCAATGTGCAGATCGAATCCACTTCGGATGAACAGCGTTCATTGGACGACCAGCAGATTCAGCGGATTCGACGCAAGTCGATTTCCGTCCTCGCTGCGGGACAAATTCTTGGAGGTCTAGGCGGTGGCGCAACCCTGACTTTGGGGTCGCTGCTGATCGTAAGCATTTCCGGACTCGATGCATTGGCTGGCATGGCCGCGACCATGAATACTTTAGGTGCTGCCATCATGGCGTTGCCTTTGGCATTGCTTGCCCAGAAGTTCGGCCGGCGTATTTCGCTGTCGACCGGCGCATTGCTGGCAGCCAGCGGTGTTGTCGTCATCATTGCCGCAGCTTTTCTGAGATACTGGCCATTGCTGCTGCTTGGAATGCTGGTTCTGGGAACAGGTTCGGCAATGAACCTCCAATCTCGATTCGCCGCCACCGACTTGTCCACCACGGCTACACGAGGCCGTGACCTTTCCCTGGTTGTGTGGTCAACAACTGC
Source organism: Glutamicibacter sp. NPDC088483 (assembly GCF_044753145.1). NCBI lineage: Bacteria > Bacillati > Actinomycetota > Actinomycetes > Micrococcales > Micrococcaceae > Glutamicibacter > Glutamicibacter sp. NPDC088483. Next base: position 455,372 of record NZ_JBIVMP010000002.1, on the reverse strand, counting down.
GGGTGCAGTCATCGGCCCGAATTTATTTGAACCTGGAGAAGAGCTAGCGCAGTTCATTAGCCTTCCACCGTTTACCGGTGGCTTTCTTATTGCGATGTGCGCCCAGCTGGTAGGGGTTCTTGTTTATTGGCTGGGCTTGCGTCCCGATCCGTTGCAGATCGCACAGCGTCAGGCGGCTGCCCAAGCGAGTGAGGTTCAGCTTCGCCGCCGCGGCTGGAGCATCCTAAGAAACACTTCTGCTGCCAGGCGTGCCGTGCTTACCGTCGCCTTGACTCATCTTTATATGGTGTCCATGATGTCGATGACTCCAATTCACATGCAGCATCAAGGGGCAAGCCTCACGCTCATCGGGATCACCATTTCGGTCCATGTTGCGGGGATGTATGCGCTCTCACCAGTCTTTGGCTGGCTCACAGATATGCTAGGTCCACGAACGGTCATCTTTACCGGGCAGGCGTTGCTAGTTACCGCAAGCATCTTGGTATGGAGCAATGCAGAGAACCATACCGTGACAACTTTGGCGTTGCTTAGCCTAGGCCTCGGTTGGTCGGCGTCGACGGTTGCAGGCGCAACGATGATTACTGGATCAGTTGGCCTTGCCGAACGTCCGAAGTTGCAGGGCACGTCGGACCTCTGCATGAATCTGGCTGGTGTGCTTGGCGGTCTCACCGCTGGCCCAATTTTGGCAGCTGTAGGGTTCCGCGGACTGGCCGTGGTGCTGTTGATTTTCGCGATGTTCATGATCGCTGTGAATATGAAGTCTAATAGCGCTGGAACTGTTCACGAGTAGGCTGCAAATCCAATTCGGTAATAGGCATTTTCAAATGCAGGAGAGCATATTCATGGCAGGCAGAAGGCGGTCAATCAAAGTTGGGGGAGGGCCGGCTGGAATGGCCGCCGGTTTAATGCTTGCTCGCAGCGGTGTGCCAGTAGCGGTTTATGGCAAGCACGGTGAGTTCCTCAGGGACTTTCGCGGTGGCACCATCTGTCCGTCAACTTTGTACGTGCTCGATGAACTGGGACTGGTGGGCGAATTCGAAGAATCGGGTTCAGCAAAGTTACCCAGGCAAGTAGTCCGGTCTCCAACGGATCGCCGGTAACCGTTCCTAACCTGTCGCGAATGCAGCTCCCTTGTCGATTCATTGCCGTGGCGCCACAGTGGAGTTTCCGCAATCTACTAGCCCGTGCAGTTGATAGTCGAATTCCGAGCTGAATTCCGGCTGCCGATGCCGATAGCTGCTGCTTTCCGCTTGCCCCGAAGCAGACGGAACTGCCAGGTAGATTGCTTGGCGTTGGGGTTCTTCGGGAACGTCCTCCGGTCGAAGCCTGCAGCTAAGAACCGGTTAAAAGCAACAAAGGTGCAGTTCCAACCTTGCGGGGAACTACACCTTTGAAGAAAGTCTCTTAGCGAGCCTGGATGTTGGTTGCCTGTGGGCCCTTTGGACCAGCTTCCAGGGTGTACTCAACAGTCTGGCCCTCTTCGAGGCTACGGAAACCGAAGCTCTGGATTGCGCTGTAGTGTGCGAAGACGTCAGCCGATCCATCCGAAGGAGCGATGAAGCCGAAGCCCTTTTCAGCGTTGAACCATTTCACGGTGCCAGTGGCCATAGTGTTATATCCTTATTTATTGATTGGCCACGATGTGGCCTGGTTGCCGATCCGAAGTTCCGAATCGGAAAATTTAGGGGTTACCTCGCGCAGAGCTGCCGAGAACGATTCGCCTGCCGTCGATACGGAGAATCGAATACTGATTTTGCCGGTATCGGCCAAAACGGGGGTCGCTGCACTTGCTTAAACATCGTCGGATTCCAGGCTGCTAACGGGTAATGACCCCACGCTAGCGGAGTAGAACAAGGAATCCACAGAAAAGTGACGTACGGAGTCGTCGAGATGTTTTATCTGCAGTGAAGAAGAGAAGATGAAGAATTCGTTTCGATAGGAGCTCATTCGATCTGAAGATCGATGAACCGATTTGTAAAGCACAGACGATTTGTTGGCTGTGCTACAAATCCTACTGCTAACAATTACTGGCGGGGACTCACACCTGCAACCGTTGAGGTAACAAATCAAGCGTACCATTGATCGCTGGTCCGTGGGGCGTGATGCGTGATACTTGGGCGTTTTGGCAATGCAAATCGTTGCATCGACATTCGTTATTTGCTTGTTGACTAGTGTTTTAGTAAATATTATTTTTCCGGAAAATTGATGCGGGCTATTTTCATGCTCACCCTGCGGCCCTGGCTCTACCCCGTTTGGGCCGGTGCCCGAAGGGGTAGAGCCAGCAGTTACGGATTCGCTTGCGCCTGGACCTTAGCTAGCTGATGTCCGAGCAGATCCGCATTTATGGCTGCTCCGGCGATCGTTCCGGCTGCGGCTGCTGCCATGACCATCGCACCTAGGTTGCTGGCATTCCCTGCCGCATAAACCCCTGGCAGGGCTGTGGCACCCATTTCATTGACCTGGATGAAGGTGCCAAGCGGGTGCTCGGCAAGCTGTCCGCCGAGCTTCAGATAGAGCGAGGCTTGTGCGTTCATTCGGCTTGCTACGACCAGAGCTTGAGCGCTGATCTTCTGGCCGTCTGCCAGTGTGACTGAATCCAGAGTCCCTTGGGTATCGAAATCGATTGCTTTCACTGGCTGCTCAACCACCGGTATTCCCAATGCGGCAAGTGTCGCGCGATTTTCATCATTCAATGCATCCGGGGTGTGGTTGACGAAGGTGATCTTCGAGCTGAGCTGGCTGAACATCATTGCTTGGTGCGTGCTCATGGGGCCGATTCCGAGTACCAGGATCTCCTGGTCACGCACTTCCCAGCCGTGGCAGTATGCGCAATGGATCGCGGTATCACCCCATGCTTGGGCCAGCCCCGGAATCGACGGCAAATCATCAATGAGGCCCGTTGCCAGCACGATTCTTTCGGCACTAAAGGTATTCCCTGCAGCAGAGACGCTGAATCCGGTGTCCAGCGAACCGGTGAGGTTCTCCACCCCGCCTTCGATGATCCGCGCACCATAGCCAATCGCTTCCTGCCGTCCGCGGGCCAGGAGGTCCAGCGGGTTGATGCCCTCGTTTCCCAGAACGTTGTGGGCATGCTGCGCTGCCGCGTTTCGCGGATTTCCCTCGTCGATGACCAGGACGGTACGCCGTGAGCGGCCCAATGTGACTGCGGCCGCGAGCCCGGCACTGCCGCCGCCGATAATGATCGCTTCGAAATGTTCCATGATTCCTCTCCCTGCTATTTGTGATGTTGTGTCCACGGTATCGACGTTTTGCGCTGTGGGGTGTACCGTTTTGCGCATGACGCAAGAATTTGAAGTTGACCAAGTCATCCGCCAGCGCATAAGAACGTTGCGGCAGAACCTAGGCTGGTCGTTGGAATCGTTGGCGAGCAAGGCTTCCCTGAGCGTTTCCACGCTCAGCAGGATTGAAACGGGAGGCCGGCGTATTGCCCTTGACCAGCTGGTTCCAATAGCCAAGGCACTGAATACCAGCTTGGATGAGCTCGTATCGACCTCTGAAGCCGAGATTATTATCCGCCCGGAGCCGATTTCGATGCCCGGGATAACCATGTGGAAGCTGTCCACCGATGACGCAGTTAACGGGGTGAATGTGTCGAAAATGCGTTTCGACCCTTCGCAGGCGCCTGCTCCCACCGAGCTGCGTATTCATCCGGGCAAGGAATGGTTCACAGTGCTCCTCGGAGAAATCCAGCTAAAGCTAGGAGATCGCACCTATCACGTGAAGGCGGGGCAATCTGCGCAGTTCGACACAATGACTCCTCATGCCCTGTGGGCGGTCAATGGCATTGCCGAGGTGCTCGGAATCATGGATCATGCAGGCCAACGAGCCCATGAGCACGACACAGCCAGCTAGTTTAGTGATTTCAATTACTCTTGGATAACCTGAGGGCAGAGTATTGAACACTGCGAGGCCAGGAGGGCAACGATGACGCACCAGCTCAACGAGGAGCTTGAACAGGTCCTAGCTGATGGCAATTTCTATTTCGAAGCACTCGGTGAAGGTCGCTATCGATCGTCGTGGCATTCCCAAGGTGCGTGGAATCCCCAGGAGCAGCACATGGGTCCTGCCTCTGGAATCTTGGCCTACGCCTTGGAAAATTTCCAGCCTCGTGAAGACATGCGCATCGCACGGATCAGCTATGAGATCCATGGCCTTATTCACGCCGGAGAATTCGAGATCTCAACGCGAATGGTCCGTCCCGGCCGGACGATCGAATTGATCGAGGCCGAAATGACGGCCAAGGGCCGCACCAGCATCGTTGCGCGCGCATGGCGGGTGATTACGGGTGACACCAGTGCTGTTGCAGGGGTTGAAGACAAGGAAATCCCAGGCCCAGAGGCCTGCGCGGTGCGCGAAATCAGTGAGCAGTGGCCCGGCGGCTACATCAAATCCATCGAGATGCGCGCCAATGATGAGCTGCGGCCGGGTCGAGGTTTTGCGTGGCTGCGTACTCCTCATGACCTCGTCGACACAGGAGACGCCACAGCGTTGTCCAGCTTGGTGGGAATGATCGACACGGCAAACGGTGTGGTGCCGCGCGTGGATCCGGGGGAAGGAACCTGGATCTACCCGAACGTGGATCTGCAGATCCACATGTACCGCAAGCCCGAGGGCAAGTGGCTGGGCCTGGATGTCCAGCAGAGCTTCGGCACTGACGGCATCGGCCTGACCTCAACGGTATTGCACGATGAAGCAGGCCCTTTCGGCCGTGCTGAACAGATCCTGACGGTCCGTTCGCGCTAGCTCGATGCGCCGGTTGAAAGCTTGGCCAGCAGCTTCTTGAGCTCAGGCTTGGACTTCAGCGTGAACTGGCGCTGGCGGTACTTTTCCCGGTCTGCACCGTGGGCCCGGAAAAGTGCATAGCCGCGCTTGACCAAGAACAGGACCGGTTTCCGGCGCTGTGCTACATCGCGCACGAACCGTCGAAGAGCAGTTACCAATGCCGGTTCGTCCACGTAATACGCTTGGACGTTAATGCCCTTGGCGCGCAGCGGCTCAAGAATTTCGTAGAGGAAGATGCCTTCGGCGACAATCGGCCCGTCTGCGCAAGCGATTTCACGATGCCCGTTGTAGCTCGAGGTCGTGATCGAGTAGTTAGGGACCCGAGTGGTACCAAGGTAGAGCAAATCATCGATAGCCTGCAGTGCGGCTTCCTGATTCCAGGTAGCCGAATTGTCCCAATCGATTTCGCCGTAACCGGTACGGGGGAAATCAACGGGATTCCCGTCTTCGCTGATCTGGCGGTAGAACTCGTCCAGCGGCAGGTGGGGTCGGCCGAATTTCGACGCGAGATAGGACTTGCCGGAGCCGGACGGTCCGCCGATCAGGATGACAGGGGTAGAAGAATTTGGCACGCCTTTTATTATGGCCCAGAAACCTCGGCCATCGGCAATCGGATGCTGTGACATCTGCTCCGCCTGGAGCGAATTGCTGAATTAGACTCAGATTTATGAGTTTGTGGAACCCCCAGTCAGATGCGCCGTTATCTGTGGAAATCGAAAATCCTAGCGGAGACCCGGCTGTTGACCTAGAACGTGGAGTGCAACTGCTGCGCAGCGTCCAATCTGGCGAAAGCGGCGCGCTGCTACGGCTCTATCGTCCGGACCCGACCCTGGCCTTCGGCCAGCGCGATGTGCGGCTAGAGGGCTATGAGGCGGCTCGTGACGTAGCGCAGCAGCAAGGCTTTGCTCCCTTGGTGCGCAAAGCTGGAGGCCGGGCCGCCGCGTATCACCGGGGTACATTGATCGTTGATCATATTGAGCCCGAAGCCGAGGCGGTGATGCGCCAGCAGAATCGCTTCGAGGTCTTCGCGAGGGTGTATGCCAACGCTTTCCAGCGCCTTGGCGTGAATGCGCAAGTCGGGCCAATCCCGGGGGAGTATTGCCCGGGAGATCATTCGGTGCATGGCCTCCCTGATGGGAAATCGCCGCGCAACTATCCAGTGAAGCTGGTAGGCACAGCTCAGCGTGTGGTTTCCGGGGCATGGCTGTTCTCTTCGGTCTTTGTTGTCGAGGATTCCGCGCCGTTGCGGCAAGTCCTCGATGGGGTCTACCAAGCAATGGGCATTCCAATGGATCCCACGACGGTAGGCGCGGCTAATGATCTGCTCGCCGCTGTCACCACCGAAGCATTTATTTCAGCGCTGCTCGACGAATATGGCGAGCACGCCACGCTGCAAGGCATCTAGCACAGCTTAAAAAAGAATCGGCACCCGATACGGGTGCCGATTTTGGTTCGCGGCCGGATCTAGGCGCCGACTCGCTCAACAACCTCGTCAATGCGCGGGTTGGTGGCTGCGGTGCCGTCCGGGAAGATCAGGGTTGGCACGGTTTGGTTGCCGTTGTTGAACGCCTCGACGATCTCTGCGGTGCCTTCGACTTCTTCGATATTCACCTCGGTGTATGCGACACCCTTCTGGTCCATCAGGCGCTTGAGGTTGCGGCAGTAGCCGCACCAGCTGGTGGTGAACATGGTGACTCCGCCGGCAGCGGGAACGTACTGGTCAAGCTTCAATTCGTTGCTCATACATGGTGTAACGGCAATGATGTTTACTTTGTTCCCGGAGGGGTAGAAAAAGTTCGCTGGATTCTTTTGCTCCGCTCGCTAGACTGGGGAGCAGATTTTCCTTGATGCCGGTTCTAAGGGGTAGGCGATGTGCGGACGATATGTGATGGCCAAAGCCATCGGCGATCTGGTGGCAGAGGCCGAGGCGGAAGCGGACGCCAATCTGGAACTGCGCCAGTCCTGGAACATTGCTCCGACTACCGACGTGCCGGTTGTGCTCGAGCGGCTGATCGACGATGAGCTGCACCGCCAGATCCATGTAGCACGGTGGGGGCTGGTGCCAGGATGGGCCAAGGAGCTCGCGGTCGGGGTGCGCGCCTTCAATGCGCGCAGCGAGACGGCCAGCACCAAGCCGACCTTCCGTTCGGCGGTGAAGAAGCGCCGTGCCGTCGTCCCAGTGGAAGGGTATTACGAATGGAAAAAGGAAGGCAGCAAAAAGCGCCCCTTCTACGTGCATCGCGAGGATGGAAAGCTGATCTTCTTCGCCGGCCTCTACGAATGGTGGAAGGACCAGGACGGGTCCTGGATTCTTTCCACCTCGATCATGACCATGGATTCACCTTCGGCGGAAGAGCCTGGGGTGCTCGGCGAACTTGCGGGCCTGCATGATCGCCTGCCCATTCCGTTGGGCAAGGAGATGATGGGCCGGTGGATGAACCCTGCCGAGGAAGACGGTGAAGGGCTGATCGAGCAGATTCGCGCCGAAGCTTTCGATGTGGCTTCCCAATGGACTATGCATGAGGTCGATACCGCTGTTGGCAATGTGCGCAATAATTCGCCGGAGCTGATTGCGGCGCACAGCAACTCGCTGTTTTAGCCGCGGATGGCTGAGCCGCTGGGCTTGGACCCGAGCCGGAACCCCAGGTAGCTGCTGGCCAGCAGGGTTCCTGCCACAAGTCCCAGCTCGCCCATGACGTGGGCTGCGCTGTCAGGAACGAATGCTGCTTCGCTCAGCGGGGCATAGGCGAACCAGCCGAAGGTTCGAACCTGGTTGTAGTCCCATAGCAGTGCTCCGATGCCACCTGCTGCCAACAGCAGCCCGGCGATCAGGAACCAGGCCTTGAACCGAGCGAGCTGGCGAAGCGATAAGCCGCCGGCAATCCCCAGCGCGCCAACGCCGAGCAAAGCCAGCACCCAACCGAGAACTTCGGCGGGACCCGGGCCAAAGTAGATTTCAGAGTCTTCGACCAGCGGTACATAGGATCCAGAGTAGAAAACTACTTCTTGTTGACTGTCCCACCACAGCACGACGATGCCGACGATGATGAATACTGCTGCGCCCAGGAATAAGGCAGTGGCGGACTTGTAGCGTTTATCTGAAGGCATGTATTTAATCTTGCCATCACCAGATGTTTTGCGCATCAACTTTAAACACGAGCGGCAGCCGGCTCTAAAGGCCTGCTGCCGCTCGATGCGTGGTGCTTAGTGACCGCGCTTGATCCATTCATCCAGGTTCGGCGCTTCTGCACCGATGGAGGTGGCATCGCCGTGGCCGGTATTGACCACGGTTTCAGCTGGCAGGACCAGCAGCTTGGTGCGGATCGACTCGACGATCGTCTCGAAGCTGGAGTAGCTGCGACCGGTAGCACCCGGGCCGCCGTTGAACAGGGTGTCGCCGCTGAACAGTACACCGAGGTCTTCAGCGTAGAAGCAGGTTGAGCCCGGAGAGTGCCCCGGGGTGTGCAGGGCGGTCAGCGTGGTGCCGGCGATGGTGAATGAATCGCCTTCGCTGATTTCTGCGTCCACATCGCGCTCGGGGTAGACAGCTTCCCAGAGCATGCGGTCTTCCGGGTTCAAGAACAGCGGTGCATCCACGGCGTCGGCGAATTCGCCAGCCGCGCGGATGTGGTCATCGTGCCCGTGGGTAAGCAGCACGGCCATGACTTCTCGATCGCCCACAGCTTCGCGGATCTTGGCTACATCATGTGCCGGGTCGATGACCATCACCTCGGAATCATCGCCGACGATCCAGACGTTGTTATCGACATCCCACGTCCCGCCATCCAGGGAGAAGGTGCCGGAAGTGACGACGTTCTCGATGCGGGCGGCCACTAGAGCTCCACCACCGAACGAAGCACGGTGCCTTCATGCATCTTGGTGAACGCGTCTTCGATTTCATCGATCGTGATGCGTTCGGTGACAAAGGCATCCAGATCCAGGCGGCCGAGCTTGTACTGCTCGACGAGCATCGGGAAGTCGTGGCTCGGCAGGCAGTCGCCGTACCACGAGCTCTTCAGCGAGCCGCCGCGGCCGAAGACATCGAGCAGCGGCAGCTCGAGCTTCATCTCCGGAGTTGGCACGCCTACCAATACGACGCGGCCAGCAAGATCGCGGGCGTAGAAGGCCTGCTTGTAGGTTTCCGGGCGGCCCACCGCGTCGATGACGACGTCGGCGCCGAAGCCGCCGGTCAGCGCCTGGATGGCTTCCACGGCGTCGACCTTGGAGGAATCCACGGTGTGGGTGGCGCCGAACTTCTTGGCGCCTTCCAGCTTGTCCGGGTTCACGTCCACCGCGATGATGGTTGTTGCGCCGGCCAGCTGCGCGCCGGCGATGGCAGCAGCGCCCACGCCACCGCAACCGATCACTGCGACGGACTCGCCGCGCTTGATCTCGCCGGTATTGATCGCTGCCCCGATGCCGGCCATGACACCGCAACCGAGCAGGCCTACTGCGGCCGGGTCGGCTTCTTCATCCACGATGGTGCACTGGCCGGAGTGGACCAGGGTCTTTTCGGCGAAGGACCCGATGCCCAGCGCTGGGGAAAGCTCGGTGCCATCTTCCAGGGTCATCTTCTGGGTGGCATTGAAGGTGTTGAAGCAGTACTTCGGCTCGCCCTTGGCGCAAGCGCGGCACTGGCCGCAGACTGCACGCCAGTTCAGGATCACGCGGTCGCCGACCTTGACGTTGGTGACGTTCTCGCCGATCTGGCTGACTACTGCGGTGGACTCGTGGCCCAGCAGGTACGGGTACTCGTCGCCAATTCCGCCGAGCTTGTAGTGCAGGTCGGTGTGGCAGACACCGGTGGTGAGCACATCGACAACTACTTCTCCGGGACCCGGATCCGGAACGATGATGTCTACGACCTCTACGGGTGCGTCCTTGACGCGGGAAATAACGGCTTTGACCTTATGGGACATGGGATTTAGCTCCTGGAACGATTGGCTAGTGCTCTCTCGATGCTATCGGTGTCTCAGGTGCTAATCGAGCATTCGAGACACAATGACGCAGGCAGTTTCGCGCAGAGCCAATTTGTGCAGGTTGATCACGGGTTGCCCCCGGAATGGATGTGACGGGGCAGGAGTGCTGCATCCAGCTCAAACACCGCTGAGCAGGAGGACAGCGCCTAGGCCGGAACCCAGTGCTCGCGCGGCATTGGCCCTGATCCACCGTGGCTCATATTTCGCCCAAGCCAACGAATTCTGCTCCAGTCGCCGATTGAGCGGAACATTGACCCCGATGGTGAGCAGGGCACCGCTAAGCACTAGTGCCGCTCCGATCGATATGCGGATATTTTCGTGGACGATGGAGAGGGCAAGGCATCCGGTGCTGGCGAGCAAGCCGAGGAAGAACAAGCTCAGGAATGGGGGCCGTTGGGCGTATCTGTTCACGTGGACCATGAACGTGCTTGCGGAGCGATCATCCATTCGCGCTAGCGCAGGGAAGACCACGAGGGTGAAGGAAACGTAGAATCCGGCAATGATCAAGCCGGTGGCAATTGTCAGAAGCGGCAGGAAAATAGTAAGCAACGGCAGGTTCATGATTTCATTCAACAGATGTTGGGCTGGATTTTGAATGCTCAAGGCTCGACAATGCATACGCAATCGTCCAGAGTGGTGGCGTGAGACCCGATGCATTTTTCCCTTCTGGCCCACGGGCTCGTGAAGCCTTCATTCTCCGCATGTGCATGGAGGGCCAGTGGAGTGTTGCTGTTCGCGATCATTGCCCGCTGACGATTTTGGCGGTGCGTTCGGGATCCTGCAGGGTGCAACGAGGACAAAAGTCCGTGGTGGCGCGGCAAGGGGAACTGGTCGTCATTTGCGGATCAGCCTCCTATGAGGTTCGCTCGGCCAGCGCACAGACCCTTCCGGGCGCGGCGCCTTGTAATTATGCCATTGCCCCGGGCCAGCAATGCCTGGGGCCATCGGGCCGAGCCATGGTCCAAGAGTTGCGCCATGGGGTGCGTGCATGGGGCAATTCGCCTAATGGCCCCGACCAGCTACTGGTTGGCACCTTCACTACGACCAGCGCTGTCGCTGATCTTGTCTGCGAGGGTACCGATCTGGCAGTTATCGATGACGACGCGGCGTGGCGATGGGCTGAACTGCTGGCGACCGAAGTCGAAAGTGCGGGTCCCGCCCAGCAGGTGGTATTGGACCGGCTGCTGGATATTCTGGCGATCTGCGCCTTGCAGCACTTGCCGGGAACCAGGGTGCTTCGCTCGGCGGCGCCAGGCATTGGGGTGGCGGTGGGGGCGATGTGGGCGCAACCAGCGCAAGCGTGGAGCGTGGAGGGGCTGGCCAGAACAGCTGCGATGTCCCGTTCGGCTTTTTCGCCAGCCTTCCGCCAGGCCATGGGCACCGCACCCATGGGGTACCTCACCAAATTGCGTCTGGCATTGGCTCATGATGCGCTGCTCGCCAGCGATGCACCGCTGTCGCAGATTGCCCGGGATGTCGGATATTCTTCACCCTTTGCGCTCAGCGCTGCCTTTCGCAGGGCTTATTCAACCAGTCCGTCGGCGCTGAGATCCGCTGCACTTGGCTAACCCAAACTGTCGGTCGCGCTGACTAGTGTAACTGTCATTCGAACACGTGTTCGAATAGAATGGTTCTACTAAGTAAGGAGTGCACACGTGGGGATGTTCACCGAGTCGATCGAGGTTACTCGTGCAGCTGATGGAATGCCGTTGCGCGTGAGCTGGCAAGGGCAGGGCTATCGCTTGGTGGCCGAGCCTCAGCGCTGGTTCGAACGCCGCAAATGGTGGGATGAAAACCTGCGGATTCCTCGCGGCGCCGGTGCGGGGATTGCCGACTATGAGATGTGGCGCCTGCAACTGGTCGCGGTGCGCGGATCCCGGCAAGTGCACAGCGTTGATGTGAGTTTTGATGCGCAAACCGAACGGTGGCGTCTGGTGCGTGTGCATGAGTCGCTGGCCCGCAGCGCCTAATTCCCCTGCAGGGGAACATATATTCGAAGGACCTCCATGAGCTTCACCCACCTGAACGTCAGTTCTTCCTATAGCGCCCACTACGGAGTCTCGCACCCAAAGCGGCTGGCCCAAGCGGCCAAAGCGCAGGGTGCCCAGATGCTCGCGCTGACTGACCGGGATGGGCTCTATGGAACGGTCAAGCATGTGGCGGCCTGCATGGCAGAAGGGCTGCACCCGATTCTCGGGGTGAACCTTGCCGTGCTCGATAACCACGGAGAAACCCAAGGGCGGATTGTCCTGCTGGCCCGTGGGCGCTGCAATGGCGCAGGGTATGCGGCGCTGTGCCGAGCCATCACCCTCGCGCACAGCACTGCGCACGGGGTTCCGGGGCTGAAAACCGAGCAGCTGGCACACCTGGGTGCTGCCGGGAACCTGATGATTCTGCTCGGCGGCGAATCAGACGTGGCCCGCGCAATCCTCAAGGGAAGCTACGCCCAAGCCCGGGCACTGCTTGCCAGCTGGAAGAAGCGGTTGGGAAAGATGCTGCGAGTGGAAATCACCACGCACCTCTCCAGCCCTGGATCGCGCTACAGCCTCGGTGAAGCAGCCCGCTTGCTGCGCTACGCCCAGGAGCGGGGGATCAGGGCCGTGCTCACCAACGCCGTGCGCTACGTGGACCCCGATGGAGCGGTTACCGCAGACATCCTGGACTCGGCGCGCGCCCTGCATAGCCTGAAGAACCTGGACTCCTGCCAACCCAATGGCCAAGGGTGGCTGAAAACCCCGCCCCAGATGCGCCAGCTGGCCAAGGAGATCGGCCAAGCCACAGAAAGGAGCTGGGCGCAGCAGCTTTTGCGGGAAACTGAAGCGCTCGCCGAATGGGCAGCGGCAGACCCGGTAGCCGATCTTGGATGGAAGCAGCCGGTGATCCCCGAAGCGAAGATCATCGGCCTGCACCGTCCGGCCATGCAAGAACTCACCGAGCGAGTCCATGCAGCGGTGCCTGGGCTCTTGCCGCACGCCAATCCCAGCCTCATTGAAAGACAGCTGGCTCTGGAACTTGGGGTGATCGACCGGCTGGACTTCGCCGGGTATTTCCTGACCGTCGCCGAAACCGTCAAGCTGATCACCGGCATGGGAATCCGCGTGGCCGCCCGCGGCTCCGGTGCTTCCTCGCTGGTGAACTACCTGCTGGGCATCAGCCAGGTGAACCCGCTGGCCCACGACCTGGTGTTCGAACGCTTCCTCTCCGATACCCGCACCACCCTGCCGGATATCGACATCGACGTGGAATCCGCACGCCGCCACGAGATCTACCGCGAGATCTTCTCCAGCTTCGGGGAAGAGCGCGTCAGCCTGATGAGCATGCAGAACGCCTACCGTGCGCGCGGCGCGGTCCGTGATGCAGGAGCCGCCCTCGGGGTAGAGCAGGAGCAGGTGGATGAGATCGCGAAGCAGCTCTGGCGCTTCTCCGCATCCTCTTTCCGCGAAGCGCTCACCGAGAAGCCGGAGCTGGCCGCATTGGCAGAACGCATTACCGATGACACCCAGCTCGATATCCTCATCGACGCTACCGAGCGCCTGGACCGGCTGCCCCGGCATATCTCCATGCACCCCTGCGGGGTGATCCTCTCCGACGCGAGCCTGCTGGACCGCACCCCGGTCCAGCCCTCGGGCATCGGACTGCAGATGAGCCAGTTCGACAAGCATGACATGGACCTGATGGGCTTGATCAAGCTCGACGTGCTCGGTGTGCGCATGCAATCAGCCATCGCCTACACGCTCGAGGAGATCGCCCGCATGCACCCGGATAAGCAAGCGGCCGCCCGCGCCGGAGGGCACGCCGACGACAGCTATATCTCCGCTACTGGAGCGATAGACCTGTCCAGGGTGCCACTGGATGACGAACCAACTTTCGAATTGATCCGCTCCACCCATACGCTGGGCTGCTTCCAGATCGAATCCCCGGGGCAGCGCGAACTGATCGGCAAGCTCGCGCCCCGCGAATTCAACGACCTGATCATCGATATTTCCCTGTTCCGCCCGGGTCCCATGCAGTCGAATATGGTCAAGCCCTACCTGGAGCACCGCCACGGATTCGCCCCTGCCCAATACCTGCACGAGGATCTGATTCCGGCGCTCGCCGAAACCCACGGGGTGACCGTCTTCCATGAACAGGTGCTGCGCATGCTTGATGTGCTCACCGGATGCGGATTGGGCATGGCCGATGTCTACCGGCGCCTGCTGGGCAACCCGGAGAAGGAACCAGCCGTAGAACGTTATGTGCGCGCTGAAGCGGCCAAGCGCGGTTATAGCCAGGAAACCATTGACCAAGTCTGGGAGGTGCTCTCCGGCTTCGGCTCCTTCGGATTCTGCAAGGCCCACGGGGCTGCCTTTGCCGTACCCACCTACCACTCAGCCTGGCTCAAGGCGCACCACCCCGAAGCTTTCCTTGCCGGGATCTGGGAGCACGACCCGGGCATGTACCCCAAGCGGCTGCTGGTTGCCGAAGCACGCAGAATGGGCGTTCCCATCCTTCCGCTGGATATCAACCGATCCACCGGGCACTACCGAGTCGAACGAATATTCGAATCCGCTCCAGCGAAAGTTCCTGTGGTGCCCCGCGCACCCAGCTCGCTGCGCCCTGGGCGCTATGGAATCCGTCTGGCCTTCCGCGATATCCACCAGATGAGCGAACGCGAAGTACAACGCCTGGTCGCAGGCCAGCCCTATGAGCACCTCGCCGATGTCCGCGCCCGCGCAGGACTCTCGCGACGCACCTACCAGAACCTTGCAGCACTCGGAGTGTTCGATTCCCTATTGGCCGGGACCTCCCGTGCCGACACGATCGCCCACACGCAATCCATGGCGCACAGCTCCCTTCCGGCCAAATACCGGCCGGGACCCGGGCAACTTGCCCTGGATCTGGGGCAGATCGAATATATCGACCAGACCGGCAAAGCACTGGATCCCGCGGAAGTAGTACGTACCGAATTGGACCTCATGCATCTGGACGCCAGCGAGCATCTGATCACCTCGTACCGCCAACGGCTGGCGCACCTGCCCATTACGCAGGCAGCCGAGCTGCTGCACCTGCGCAACGGAACCGAAGTTCTGGTCGCCGGAGTACGGGTGGCCACTCAGACTCCTCCCATGCGCGGAGGCAAGCGTGTGGTCTTCATTTCCGTGGATGATGGGACTGGCTGCATCGACGCCACCTTCTTCGATGACACGCAGCAGCGCACAGCGCCCTTGCTCTTCTCCACACGCATGCTGCTCATCCACGGGGTCACACGCCGTACCGGACCGCGCGGCATCTCCCTCCAAGCGCTGAACGCCTGGGACCTGCATCAGCCGGAGACCCTGCCTGCTGCAGGCTACCTCGCGGAGCTCACCCGGCCGCAACCAAACTATCGGCCAAACCTCGGCGAGGGAGCACGCAAGATCGAAAGTGTCGGGGAACTTGCCAAACGGATGGAAGCTGAAGGCCTGGACCAGAGAGGGGCCTGATGAGCTAGTTCGCTGACAGGGTTTACCTAACAGATACATCGGGTCCAATAGGAGAGATACCTGATGTGAGGGGAGAACGGGCGTAAGCGCAGATGATTGGTGGCTCACTGCAGCTGCACTATCCCAAACAGTTTGGAACGTGCTCGAAGGCAAAGATCCGCAAAGAGGAATTCGTGACTACGACTTCATCTACTTCGATGAAGATACGTCCTGGGAGGCCGAAGATGCGCTCATTCGTGGAGCCAAAGTACTCTTCAAGGGCATGGACGCAGAAATCGAAGTACGCAACGGAGCATGCGTCCAACTTTGGTACGAAGAGCCCTTTGGGGCGCCGGCTATTCCATTCCTCAGCGTCACGGACGCCATCGACCATTTCGCAGCGAAGGCCTGCTGCTTTGCAGGCACTAGTGATGAGCCTGGGCAAATTAGCACCTATGAACACTGGCCTGAACGGGAGGCATCAAGGAAGATCACTGAAAACTGATAATTCTCAAACCGAGGAAACATGCCCATCGGCGTCGACGACAAATGATGGGTTGTGCACAAAATCCCAGCGGAAGCCATCCGGATCAGCCACACAAGCACTCTTGCCACCCCACGGCTGCACCGTCGGTTCGGTGACAGAAGTCGCTCCCGCATCCAGCGCTCGCCGGTAGTGTCGGTCCACTTCTGCGTCAGAGTGCACGTTGTGTCCCAGTGAGATCGGTGGCGCCAGCTGGCTATGCCCGACGTCGCCGTACTCGCTGGGTATCTGCTTCACATCCCAGAGGGCGAGCATCAAGCCATAGCCGGCACGGACAAAAGCGATTTCCGGGTGGGCTGGCTGAACCAGCTCAAACCCCAGGCCCTCGGTGTAGAACTTCGTGGAAGCACCGACATCGCGCACTCCGAGGGTAATGGCACTGATGACAGGTGGGGCCGGTTTGTTCATATTCCTAGGGTAGGAGGGGTTGAAAATGAAAGCCATGGGTTAGCGGATCTTCCAAGACTTTTCCTGCCTCCTTATAGATAGATCCATTGCTCGTTGCGCAGCGCTTGATACCTCGCCTGGGCAACTGCATCGTCGGCTTGGTGCGTCAACGCAGAAGCATGGCGGTATCTTTTTTCGCTGCTGAAGATTCGCTTCCGGGCTGATCGCTTGAGCCGGGAATCGCTGGGCGACGTGGGATCGGAATTCACTTTGGATACTCCTATTCGGTGGAGGCCGTTGGGGCGGGGGATTGTTGAGGGGCGGATGCGCTGGTGAGTTCGGGCGATGCCGCCATCCAATGCTCAGGACGGGGTATGCGCCGTACCTGCGGTGAGAGCCAGGCCAAGACTGCTGCTAAGGAAACGAATGCCCCGAAAAATATCAGCGTTGGTCCCATGCCGACCGATTCCAGACCAAATCCGGTAAGCAGCGGAGATAAGGGCAAAGCGGCCAGTGCCATAAAGGTGATTAGGGAATTAGCGCGCCCAGACATTTGCTTCGGAATGGAGGCCATGAAGTATCCACCCACCGCAGCGTTGAGAGCTGGAACGCTGAGGAAGCTGATCATCAGCATGGTCCCCATCCAGAGCAGGTTCGTATTAAACCCGATGAGCAGCATGGCTACACCCAAAATGGTGAGACAGGTGCAGGTCAGTAAACCACTGCGGAATTTATCGATGAGCTTCGTTGCGACCAACGATCCGAGCAGCATTCCAACGCCCATGAAGGTAGAAGTTAACCCGATAACCCAGGGTTCTTCGGAACGCTGTTGAAGTCCGTAGATCAGCGTTGTCATCAGCCCGTTGACGCCGATGTTGACGACCGTAATCAAAATCAGCAGAGCGCGCAGCTGTGGCCGGGAAAAGCACCAGTGCATGCCTGCCAGAATTCCGTGGGCCACTTCCTCTTCGGAATCATTGCTGGTGCCATTGGAATCTTGCCCAGATAGCTTGGCTGCCCGCAATGGACGACGCAGTGCAAATCCACTGGCCGCAGCGATCAGATTCAGGACACTGACGATGAGCAGGGCAATGCCACCGCCTAATCCCAGAAGCACGCCGCCCAGGGGAGCGGAGCCGAGCATCAGCACCGAGTCGCGGCCTTGATTCGCCGCCATCGCGCGGCCGAGCTGTTTGGGGTGTACAAGATCCTTTAGGGCGGCATTAGTTGTCGACCCAAAGTACCCGCCGCGCAGTTCCATAAGGATGTGGGCAAGGCATAAGGAGGCAACCGGCAGTGAACCGACGCTGCTGCCCAGGGCCATGGCTGCCGTGATTGCAGCACCGGCGAAACTTCCTATGAGAATCATCCGAGCCTTGTCGGTACGATCCGCCATGGCTCCGCCGGCCAAATTTACGCTCGCCCGTGCTGCCATTCCCACTGCGGCCAGGGTTCCGGCCAAAACCGGGGACCCCGTAGCGGACAGCAAGATCAAAGGAAAGATGAACCCGTAAATACTGCCCGACAGCAAAGCCGTTGAGTCCGCCAGCAGCCACATCCGGTAGTTGCGCTGCACGCGCAAAGGCGGCAAAGGCTCCGTGATAATCGCTGTGGTGCCTGATGGATCGTTGGCCTGGATGCTGGTCATGGCACCAACTATAGATTCGCAAATAAAGTTGCGCAATAGAATTTGCGCAACTTTATTTGTGGGATTGCTATGCTGTGCTTATGAGCAACCATGAGCCACCCGTCACATTCACCACCCCCATGCTCAAGGCCATCGCAAACCCCTTGCGTCGGCAAATCCTTGACGCGCTTTCGGCAATGGAAACCGCACGCGCGGCAGACCTCGCGCAGGCTCTTGGCGTACCCGCGAACAAGGTCAGTTTCCATCTGCGTGAGCTGGCCAAAGCCGACATGATCGTTGAAGTTCCGGAACTGGCGCGCGATAGGCGTGACCGCGTATGGAAACCTGCGGCACGCGGCTATACGACCGGCAAAGTGGGAGAGCGCCCGGAGGACCAGACCGGGACGGCTATGGATGCCTACCTCAGCCAAGTGGTCCATGACGAGCAACGCCGCCTGCAAGCGACGCTTCGGCATGCAGAAAGGCACTATCGCGGCGAAGAGACCGGGGAGATTAAAGCGCAGATGCAAACGAGCAACCTGATGCTTACCCAAGATGAATGCGACGAACTCATGCGTCGCATGGAAGAAGTGATTCCGGCTTTCCGCGAGGATCTGAAAAACGGTAAAGTCACCAGTTCGCAGCCCGCGGGCGATCGTGAAATCTGGCATGTCATGAGCCTGTTCAACGCAGATTCGCTGTTGAACGAGTCACAAGAGGGCGATCAATCTTCGTAAAACCCGAGGTAAACGCACGCTGAGGTGGGGTCCTGAACTAAACTGGATTCTGGCTGGCTGTGGCCAAGGTATGCCACAAGCTATGAAGCCATCACAGATTGAAAGGTAGAACCCGATCTCATGAGCGAGCAGCTGACTCTCACCATTGACGGCGAGCAGGTACAGGTGGACGCGGGAACGACCGGTCTGCAGCATTTTGCCAACGATAAAGACGTGGTTGTCATGCACGTCGATGGCGTATTGCGCGACCTGGCCCGCGAACTGGAAGCCGGAACCACTGTCACCCGCGTAACCATCAATGATCCAGAAGGATTGGAGGTGCTGCGCCACTCGACCGCCCACGTGATGGCCCAGGCTGTGCAGCAGCTGCGCCCGGACTCCAAGCTGGGAATCGGCCCCTACATCACCGACGGTTTCTACTTCGACTTCGATGTCGAGGACCCATTCACCCCAGAAGACTTGAAGCAGCTGGAAAAGATGATGCAGAAGATCATCAACCAGAACCAGCTCTTTGTCCGCCGCGAAGTTTCCCCGGAGGAAGCCAAGGCTGAAATGGCCAACGAGCCATACAAGTGCGAGCTGTTGGCCAAGGCCGACTCCGCCGACACTTCCGGCGAAGGCGTCACCGTTGAGGTGGCCGCTGGCGAAACCACCATCTACGACAACGTGGACCGCAAGTCCGGCGACACTGTCTGGAAGGACCTGTGCCGCGGACCGCACCTGCCGAACACCAAGCTGATCAAGAACGCCTACGCGCTGACTCGCTCGGCTGCCGCCTACTGGCTGGGCAGCGAGAAGAACAAGCAGCTGCAGCGCATCTACGGCACCGCATGGCCAACCAAGGACGACCTGAAGGCCTACCAGGAGCGCCTGGCCGAAGCTGAGCGCCGCGACCACCGCAAGCTCGGTGCCGAACTGGACCTGTTCTCGTTCCCCGATGAGCTGGGCTCGGGCCTGCCGGTGTTCCACCCCAAGGGCGGCATCATCAAGCGCGAGATGGAAGACTACGTGCGCGACCGCCACGTCGAAGAAGGCTTCCAGTACGTGGGCACCCCGCACATCTCCAAGGATGGGCTGTTCCACACTTCGGGCCACCTGCCGTACTACGCGGACACCATGTTCCCGGCGCTGCACATCGATGAAGAGCGCGATGAAGATGGCAACATCACCAAGCAGGGCCAGGAATACCGCCTGAAGGCCATGAACTGCCCGATGCACAACCTGATCTTCCGCGGCCGCGGACGTTCATACCGTGAATTGCCGCTGCGCCTATTCGAATTCGGCCACGTCTACCGCTACGAGAAGTCCGGCGTGGTCCACGGCCTGACCCGCGTGCGCGGTTTCTCCCAGGACGACAGCCACTCCTACGTCACCAAGGAGCAGGCACCGGCCGAGGTTGAGCACCTGCTGAACTTCATGCTCTCGCTGTTGCGCGACTTCGGCATGGACGACTTCTACCTGGAGCTGTCCACCCGTGATCCGGAGTCGGACAAGTTCATCGGCTCGGATGAGCAGTGGGATGAAGCTACGGCCGTGCTGGAGCGCGTCGCCACCGAATCCGGCGTCGAACTTGTTGCCGACCCAGGCGGAGCCGCATTCTACGGTCCGAAGATCTCGGTCCAGGCCAAGGATGCCATCGGCCGTACCTGGCAGATGGGCACCGTGCAGTACGACTTCAACCAGCCAGCGCGCTTCGGTTTGGAGTACCAGGCTGCCGACGGTTCCCGCCAGGAACCAGTGATGATCCACGCTGCGAAGTTCGGTTCCATCGAGCGCTTCCTGGGCGTGCTCACCGAGCACTACGCAGGTGCCTTCCCCGCATGGCTCTCGCCGGTACAGGTTCGCGCGATCCCAGTGGCCGAGGCTTTCAACGACTACCTCGGTGAAGTTGTTGCCAAGCTCAAGGCGCAGGGTGTCCGCGTGGAACTGGATGACTCGACGGATCGCTTCCCGAAGAAGATCCGCAACGCGTCCAAGGACAAGGTTCCATTCGTGCTCATCGCCGGTGGCGAAGATGCCGATGCAAACGCCGTGTCCTTCCGCTTCCGCGATGGCAGCCAGGAGAACCAGGTTCCAGTCGACGATGCGGTAGCCCGCATCGTTGAAGCCATCAAGAGCCGCGACAACAACAACTAGTTCGGATAGGGAGTCCACCAAGCATGCAGGAACAAGCAGACCGGTCCGTCACCGACGACTTTGAACTCGCCGGAGTGCCGGATTCGTTCCAGCGCCTGTGGACTCCCTACCGGATGGCTTATATCAAGGGCGGACAGGACCAGGTCAAGGATGAGGCCAGTTGCCCATTCTGCGCCGGTCCTGGGCGTACCGACGAAGAAGCGCTGATCGTGCACCGTGGCAAAACCTGCTACGTGATCCTGAATCTGTTCCCGTACAACCCGGGCCACCTGCTCGTGTGCCCGTACCGCCATGTGCCCAACTACACCGATATCACGGTGGAGGAAACGGCCGAAATGGCAGCGTTGGCGCAGCAGTCAATGCGCGTGCTGCGCAAGGTCTCCAACCCCGCCGGTTTCAACCTGGGCATGAACCAGGGCGAAGCCGGGGGAGCAGGCATCGCCGCGCACCTGCATCAGCACATCGTGCCGCGCTGGAACGGGGATGGGAACTTCTTCCCTATCATCGCGCAGACCAAGGCGATCCCGCAGACCTTGTCCGAGGTTCGCAGTGCCATTGCCGAAGCGTGGGACAGCGAAACCCCGAACTAGGCAATAGCTGGTACTTGGGCCCGGCAGAACATGGAAATGTTCTGTCGGGCCCAACGTCATTTAATGCAAAAGCCACGATGTTGGCCTGCTGCAATGCAAGACCAAATAGACTGTTGCGGCATGTTGGAGCAACTTCTTTCTGAAATGAGCATCATTGAATATTCCCAGGTCCCCTGAACCAATCGGCACCATCGAAGAAATCCGCGACTGGATTATTAGTGGATCCGAGCATGAAATGCGTTTCGCCATCCAAGGTGCAGCCCGCTACTCAATCGGCATGATTGATCAGCTGCTTGAAGACCTGTGCTACGAGCATGATGCAAACTGCGACAGGTTCCTGCGCGGTTGGCTCGATACCCTGGATCCGCTGGAACGGCTCGCGGCGGCTGTGGCCACCGAGCACCACTACCAATTGAGCCTAGTTGCGATCTCGCAAGCGGCGGACCGGGCATTGGTGCAGGTGATGGAGTCAGTTAAACCGGCAATCGAGGACCTTGCCAAAAATTTTGAATCCGTCCATCAGCGTGCCAGCGACCCGGACCCCTCCTACACCAAACACTTCACTCCGCGATTGCTGGCATATGCGCAGCAATTGCGCTCCGTAGCCGAAGATATCAACGGCGACGTTCCGCTGGTGCAATTTATGTCTGAGGAAGTGGCGCGCATTGAAGCAGCTAATCCTGAAGGCTACGGTCAGCCAGCAAAATATCAAGTGTCGGATGCAATAGCGTCACGCCAAATATTCACCGGCAAAAAGCACTCTGACTAGTTGTTTAGTAGAGATTGCCAATGTTACGCACTAACTCGTAACTGATGGATAAATCTACTATCTGCCAATTATGACGCAACACGCGAGGTAATAAAGCAAAGCGATCCTACGATTACTGGCGTACCACCTCGCTTATATCCCCGAAATTCTGGGGCAAAAACGAGTCACCGCAGTGTCGAAAGGAACCCCTCCTCACCATGTCTACGAACAACCAGAACTCCGTCGTCGGTTCGGACCGCGTCAAGCGCGGCATGGCCGAAATGCTCAAGGGCGGCGTCATCATGGACGTAGTCACCCCAGAGCAGGCACGCATCGCTGAAGATGCAGGTGCCGTGGCCGTCATGGCTCTGGAGCGCGTTCCTGCGGACATCCGTGCCCAAGGCGGCGTCTCGCGCATGAGCGACCCGGACATGATCGACGGCATCATCGCCGAGGTCTCCATCCCGGTAATGGCCAAGGCGCGCATCGGCCACTTTGTCGAGGCGCAGATCCTGCAGTCCCTCGGCGTCGACTACATCGACGAGTCCGAGGTCCTTTCGCCAGCAGATTACGAGAACCACATCGATAAGTGGCCTTTTACCGTTCCATTCGTTTGCGGTGCCACCAACCTCGGTGAGGCATTGCGCCGAATCAACGAAGGTGCCGCAATGATCCGCTCGAAGGGCGAAGCCGGCACCGGCGATGTTTCGAACGCCACCGGGCACATGCGCAAGATCCGTGCAGAGATCGCCAAGCTGGCCGCATTGCCGGAAGATGAGCTGTACGTGGCCGCCAAGGAGCTGCAGGCACCGTATGAGCTGGTCAAGGAAATCGCGCAGACCGGCAAGCTGCCGGTAGTGCTGTTCACCGCTGGCGGCATCGCCACCCCGGCCGACGCTGCGATGATGATGCAGCTGGGCGCCGACGGCGTGTTCGTCGGCTCGGGTATCTTCAAGTCCGGCAACCCAGTGCAGCGCGCCGAGGCCATCGTGAAGGCAACCACCTTCTTCGACAACCCGGACGAGCTGGCTAAGATCTCCCGCGGTCTGGGCGAAGCAATGGTCGGCATCAACGTCGCCGACGTGCCAGTGCCTCACCGCCTTTCGGAGCGCGGCTGGTAAGCCCTGAAGTATCAGACAATTCGGGCCCACGTCACCGAGAATTTGGTGGCGTGGGTCTTTGTTTTTAGAGGTCGATTTGGGGCTGGTGCCGTGGACTAAGATTGAGAAGTGCTCCGTCACGGCCAGAGTTGGAGACCACAACCATACGATAGAGGTCATGACGTTAGGCAAGATTGAGCGCGGCGCGGATGGCCATGACACCTCGCATGTTAATGGATGTAACTACTCTTCCAGGCCTGGCGTAGTTGGAATCGTTTGTTGAAATGCTCATCGACTAGTGTCCGCACCAGGCCCCGGCCCCGAAGAAAATCAAAAAGCGCCGAAAGAACATCCAAAGAAGTCTTGAAGAGTCAATCGCTCAGTTCCTAGCGACACGCGCGGAATTGTCGGATGAAGCTCATAGGCAGATCGCCAAAATTCTCTTTCGCGATCGAGCAAAGGACCGGCATGTACTTCGAGGTCTTGATGATGCCCCGCATTATCCCCAGATTGATTGAGCAGCCTCGAGCAAAAAAGACCGCCTGAAATATTCTGCTCAGCAGGGAGGTAAGCCTGTTTAGGCGTATTACCATCGAATTGAAGTCACTGCCCGTCGCGCTACTTACGAGCAATTACAGTTCAGTGTGGCTGATTGCAATACGGGCAGCAACTCCGACCTAGTTGATGGGGGACCCTTGGGTTTCAGAATGCGGAAGTCTTTCAAGATCGCGCCCGGCGTGCGGATGAACGTTTCGACGAAGAGCCTCGGGCTCTCCGCCGGTGTGAAAGGCGCTCGGATCAGCGCCAATAGTTCTGGTCGGGTCACCAGGACGGTCGGAATCCCCGGAACGGGGATCTCTCATGTGAAAACCGTCCAAGCCGGCGGGCGCTCACGTGCCAGCAAGGCCTCCTCCAGTACCACCGCCGCCGCTCGTACCACACAGGCCCTGGCTAAACCGAAGAAGCCCAAGCCTGGGCTCTTTGCTCCGGCATGGGAGAAGAAGCTGTACAAGCAAGTCGAGGGCGCTGCGAACTCTGCGATGCTCCAGCAAATTGGCAAGGACCATCCAGAAGCAGCTCCGTCGGTAGCAATGGTTGAACTACACCGAGTCTGCCTACCAGCCAGCGATGCCGAGCGATCGCGAGCGATTCTTGACTGGCTGTGGACTGAAGGCTATGACCCAGCAACGGATAAGTTCTTCATCTCCCATGTGGCCGACGGCGAGGTCACAGTCCCGATTGCGACGGGCGTCACCGTCACATTGCCGTTGGAGCGTCAAACGCTAGGCCTCATTCTGGCAGAGTTGGAACAGGACGCAGGCAATGCAGACCGAGCCATCAGCATCGTCGAAGGCCTTGAACCCACTACCGTGGCGGCGGTGTCACTCGCGGAACTCTACGCTGAGACTGACCGGTGGGAAGAGATCATTAACATGACGGACGGGCTCACGAACGATGATGAGCCGTCCACTTACCTGTTGATCCAACGAGGCACCGCGCTGCGGGAACAAGGCTTCTACGAGGCCGCGCGTACTGCTTTTAAAGAGGCACTTCGTATGAGGTCGCGCCCAGCGGAGCTGCGGCACCTGGCGCTGGTGGGGCGAGGGATGAGCTACGCCGCGGATGGGAAGAAGGCCTTGGCCCGTAAAGACTATGAGCGCGTCCTAGCGGAGAACTCTACGTATTCTGGCTTGATGGACCTTCTGACGCAGGTAGCGAACTAAGTTGAATTGACTGACGGTTCCAAGCGGGATGCTGTGTCGACTCGTTCCAAGGTTCGACCGGAGCAGTCAGATCATTGCAGAATGGGCAATGTGAACCCTCGCTGCGGTCGTTGGTGATGCCAGCATGGGTGCAGAGAGCGACTCAACCACCGACCGGGGACACCCTGTGCACACTCGAACGCCTATAAGTTCTCGTGTACGAGAGCCATGGCAGACAAATTTCAATCAACCCGACCTCAGCGCCGCAGTACTCGGATCCCAGTGGCCATCCGTCGACGCGCCTGTCGACAATCGGCTTGCCATCGACAGGCTCGTCGCTTCTGTGGGCATAGAAGAGATCTGAGCAAGGGTACTAGCGAGTCGTATCCAAGAAAAATATCCTTGCGTCGCACATAGCTCACATACAAAGTAGCCAGTGGATCAGGATTCCAGACTAGGCCGGACACCGCTCAATCTTGCACACGGCATCAACGTCGCCGACGTGCCAGTGCCTCACCGCCTTTCGGAGCGCGGCTGGTAGGAACTGCGCTGAGCAGCTGATGACGAGGCCGAAGAAGTGGACAGATCAGTCCATTTCTTCGGCCTCGCTGCTTCTGTGCTGCCGGTAGTGATGCAGGGGCCCGATACGGCACGAGACTGCGATCTAGCCTTTGCCTCCAAGTGTTCTTCCCAGCCAGCATGAATCAACTGATTCCAGGTGGTGCGTTTACGAGCAGCAATCCGTCTCCGGCTCCGCCCAACCAGATTCGCTGCCTGGAATCGCGAGTATCTTGGCGCAACCAGATCACTTACTGCTCGACCGGAGCCGGTGGGACATTGATGGCGACCTGCTAGTGGTGCAGCCCTGGAGCAGGCATGCCGGTAGCGAAGTGCACCCGGAGCCGTGAGCAATTTTCCTGTGGCAGACTATGTGCCATGAGCGAGATTACCTTCGATGCCGCCGTCACTCTCAATGGATACTTGGCCGACGAGAACCATAGCCTGCAATGGCTCTTTGATGTTCCGGGGTCCCAAGAGCCTGATCCGGAACTATTGCCTGAAAACGTTGGTGTGCATGTCGAAGGCGCGAACACCTATATGTGGATGATCGAGAATGAACAGCTCATGGAAAATCCGCAAAAGTGGCATGAATACTATCCGGGGGTCAAGACCTATGTCTTCACTTCGAGGGAGTTGCCCATTCCAGAAGGGGCTGATGTGCAGCTGCTGAACGGGCCAGTTGCGCAGTTCTTGCCGGCAATTCGTGACAGCGCAGGGGAGAAGAATGTTTGGGTACTTGGCGGCGGTGAACTGCTGGGGCAATTCCTGGATGCCGATGCCCTCGATGTCTTGGCATTGACTATCGCCCCGGCCGCGCTATCGTCGGGTGCGCCCGTATTGCCACGAACTATTTCCAGCGAACGCCTCGAACTGGTTGAAGCGCGGCAAGCCGGACCTTTCGCCCGGCTTGTCTTTCGAGTCAACAAATCGCGGTAAGGCCATTCGAGAAAGCCCAGCCGGTCACGGAACGTCCCGTGACCGGCTGAGCTTTCTCGTTATCAGTGGCTGGCTACTGGTTCCAGGAGCGCAGAACCATATGGCGTCCTCGTCCCAGCAGCTTCAGGCCGTTCGCACTGAAGAAATCGGCACTAGACGGAGTCGCCGCTGCCAATAGCTCCTGAGGTACCTCATCGTCTGGCGGCGACAGCGGATTGATCATTGATCGCGACAGGCCATGAAGCAAGGCAGTGCCAACGCCATGGCGGCGATGTTCCTTGCCTACGGCCAAGGAATGCACCATGAGCTGGCCGTTCAGGCCCTGCTGGGCAAAGCCCCGGCCCACGATCTCTCCCTCGTCGGTACGAGCCAAGGCATGCTCGACGCGGCGCAATGCCGGATGCCCGCTGGAGAGCTGGGTGCTGGTCTCGCGCCAAAGGTTCGTCACGTTCAGCTCGGCCGCATCAGCTCCCGTGGCCTCAGGCACGTTATTGCCCAAACGGATCTTGCCGGTCCAACGATCCATTGGAATGGCCAATGGGCCAGCATGCCAGGAAACCTGGGCATTATCGGAGAAACCGGTCGCCCTCAGCTCATCTGCGTGGGCGCCTGAGTTAACCCAAGCTTCCACGCGCCGGGCGCCGAGCCGATGGCCTTCGGCTAGCGCCGGACGCAGGCCCGCCTGTTCTGGCTGTTCGGGGAACAGCAGGATCAGCCGCTTGCGTACTGGCTGCCATGCCCATGAGCATCCGTGGGTGGTAAAGATCTTGCCGCCGGTGGCGACTGCAAGTGCCTGATGCCAGTGGCTTAGTGCTTCCTGTGCGGAGGCAATAGTGGTCATTATTCTGCGTTCACCAATCCTCGACGGCGCAACAACGGTTCAACCAATGCGGTGCGGCCGCGGAATAATTCGTAGGACTCAAGGGGATCGCGCGTATTGCCGCGCGAAAGCAGTTCCTCACGGAACCGATTACCATTTTCGCGCATTAAGCCCCCATTTTCCTCGAACCACTGCACAGTGTCGGCATCGAGCACCTCACTCCAGATGTAGGAGTAGTAGCCAGCGGAGTATCCATTGGCGAAAATGTGCTGGAAATAACCGGTGCGGTAGCGAGGCGGAATCATTGCGGAGTCGAAGCCGGCGCCCTGAAGCACGTCCTGTTCGAACTGCAGCGGATCCTCGATAACAGTC
This sequence comes from Glutamicibacter sp. NPDC088483, assembly GCF_044753145.1. Taxonomy (NCBI): domain Bacteria; kingdom Bacillati; phylum Actinomycetota; class Actinomycetes; order Micrococcales; family Micrococcaceae; genus Glutamicibacter; species Glutamicibacter sp. NPDC088483. Next base: position 427,888 of record NZ_JBIVMP010000002.1, on the reverse strand, counting down.
CCGGCGCTGATGGTGTGCCAGGCCCAATCAAGGACACTGGCGGCAAGGTACTCAGTGGTTGCAAAACCCTGGCCCCATAGCGAAGCCGCGCGGATCTTCTCGATCAGCGCATCGTCCAATACTTCGCCGCTCTGGTGGTGGATAGCATAACCGGATACGACATCCTCGTGGAGCATCCACATCTCGTTGACCTGCGATGGGAACTCCACGAAATCGCGGGGGACCGAGGTGCCAGAAAGCGAAGCGTACTTTCCGCTGGAGAACATCCCGTGCAGCGCATGGCCGAACTCGTGAAACAGAGTATTTGCCTCATCCATGGACAGCAGAACCGGATCACCCGGCGCAGGCGCGGTGATGTTCAAGGTGTTGGTGACGATTGGCCGCTCGTCCAGGAACGAAGCGGCATCGCGCAGGCTGGTCATCCATGCACCGCCCTTCTTGGTATTCCTGGTCAGGTAGTCGCCGGTGTAGAGCGCCAGCGGCTTGCCATCGGCGTCGAAAACTTCGAAGACGCGAACATCCTGGTGGTAGGTGGGAAGGTCGAACCGCTCGCTGAAGGTAATGCCAAACAGCTTGGTAGCGGTCGCGAAGACCCCATCGACCAGGACCCGGTCTAATTCGAAGTAGTTGCGCAGTGCCTCGGAATCCACCGAGTACTCCTCACGCAAGACCTGGTTGGAGAAGTATTTCCAATCCCACGCGTTGATTTCGGCACCGGCGATCTTGCCCAGCACCTGGGCTTCCTGGCGGGCATTTGCGGTGGCGGCCTTTGTTAGCTCGGCCAGCCGTTCTTCCACCGCAGCGGTGGAAGGTGCAGTGGCCTGGGCGAGCACGGTTTCTGCATGGTTGGCGAATCCGAGCAGAGCGGCGCGTTCAGCGCGAAGCTGTGCCATTTCGGCGGCCACATGGATGGTCGCGTTTTCCTCGGTGCCACGGCTGATCGAGGCATTGAACACCTTGCGGCGGGACTGGCTTGACGCGAGCGACTCCAGGACCGGTTGCTGGGTAGGCGAAACCAGCGTCAGCAAGTATCCCGATGCGTGGCCTGCTTGCTTGGCGGCTTGCGCAGCGGACTCGATCGCTTGGCTGGAAAGACCTGCGAGTTCCTCATCATCGTCGAAGTGCACAGCGTGGGCATTCTGATTTTCCAGGACGAGGTCAGCGAACTGCGTGGAAAGCTCAGCGAGTTTGGCGTTCAGTGCTTTCAACTGGTCCTTTTCGACGTCGCCCAAGCCTGCGCCGGCCAACTGGAAATTCTTCAGCGTTTGCTCGGCTAGACGGGCATCTTCACCCTGGAGACCCTCATAACTAAAAGCTTGTAGACGCAAGTACAAGGTTTGGTTTAGGTAAATCTCATCTTCTTGCCTAGTCCAGATCGAAGAAATCTCCGACTGAATCGCCCGCAGATCTTCGGTGCCGTGGGCGGAAATCACTGAGAAATACGTCATGAGCGCACGGCGCAGGGTCTGCCCGCTGGCTTCCAGCGCCAAGAAAGTGTTCTCAAAAGTGGGAGCCTGGGCATCGTCGATGATGCGCTGCAGCTCCTCACGCTGTTCGGCTGCGCCGAGCCGGACTGCCTCCAGGTAATGCTCAGCGGTGAGCTGGTCGAAGGCTGGCCATTGGTAGGGCCTGGTACTGGGAGTCAGAAGCGGGTTTTGCATAGGCCTAGGTTTTCATGGCAAACGTGATTTAGCTTGCATTTACACCCCAGATGCCCAGCTGAGCTAGGCTCGATGCATGCCCCAACGTGCACTGCCTGCATTTCTTCCGCTGAGCTCAACGCTGCTGGCCGCATTGCTGATTGGCGGTTGCTCTGCAGTCCCAAGCGATCACGCAGAACCAGCAACCCCGCAGCCTTCCGTCCAGGCCAGCGTTCCTGCCTCGCCGGAACCGGCTCCGAGTTCAGCCATAGCGGATGCCTCGGCCGCACCTTCGGCGCCCGAAGAGCTATCGCTGATGGTTACCGGCGATGTACTGCTGCATCCGCAGCTATTGGATGAAGCGAAGCAAGCGGCTGGAGCGGAAACGGGCAACGGCGGCGACTACGATTTCAGCCCCTTGCTTGCGGGCCTGGCACCCTATGTCCAGGACGCAGATGTGGCGCTATGCAATCTGGAAACACCGATTGGTGTCCCTCCGTATTCGGGGTATCCGCGGTTCACGGTCCCAGATCGAATCCTGGCCGACCTCGGCGCTATTGGCTACGACGGATGCACCACTGCCACCAATCACACGGTAGATGCCGGGACGGCCGGAGTAGAGCGAACGCTGGACGCTCTGGAAGCGAATGGGCTTTTCGCGACCGGCTCCTACCGCAGTGAAAAAGAATCCGAGAAGCCATCGATCCTGGACATGGAAGGCGTGAAGCTCGGTGTAGTAACCAGCACCTATTCGCTCAATGGCTTGCCGGAAGAAGCTGACTGGCAAGTCGATACCGGGGTGGATGCGCAGCAACTGATCGCCAGGGGCAAGGCAACGCGCATGGCGGGAGCGGACATCGTCGTGGCTGCCGTGCACGATGGGGCTGAATACAGCACCGAACCGACAGCGTCCCAGAAAAGGCTCGGTCGAGCCTTGGCAGAGTCCGGTGTCTTCGATTTCATCTACATGCACCACACCCACTCGGTATTGCCCATTGAGAAGCACGACGGAACCTGGATCGTCTACGGTTTGGGCAATTCCGTGGCAAAACACGCCACACCAACCATTCTCAACCGCGAAGGCATCAGCGTAAAGGCAACGTTTACCCAGGGAGCGCCCGGCGAATGGGATGTCAGCGAATTGCGGTGGGTACCGCACCAGCTCTCAAATGAACCTGTGGCCTGGTGCCAAGTCTTCGATGCTGCTGGATGCATACGGGAAGATGAAGCAAAAGCCTCCTTGAAGCGCAGCGAGGCCACAGTGAATGCCTATGGCGCATTCGACGACGGACTTCGAGAGTGGACGCTGGACTGACCTAGCGCAATGGCCAAGGTGCCCACACGCGGCTTGAGGGAAGAATTGCGCGTGCTCTGGCTAGCCGTGCCGGCGATATGTCTTCGAGGCCGCGGGACTGCTCGCCGAATCCTGTCCCGTCAACGTCGAAACAGTGCACGAGGCGGTCCATGCCTCGATCCAGGAACTCGCCGAATCCTCCGGACGCGGCGGCACTCACCTGGATCTCGAGTTCCTCAAGGATTTCTGGGACAACTTCGTCGCATCCATCGCAGCCGCACGGCGGAAATGTCGCGCGGTACAACGCGCCGAGCTCCAGGTGCACCGCGGGAAACGTGGTGAAGACCATGCCCAGTGGCGCGCAGCGCGAATCCATCGGAAATACGCGAACAGAGCGCACCACATGGCCCGGTTGAATCCGCATTTGCCTGGCCAGCCCGGGATCTTCGAAGCAACGCACCTCGAACTGCTCGCGCAGCCAATCCAGCAACGCCTGGGCTACCTGCGGCACCGGGGCGAAACGTTGCACATGGGAGGTCAGCGAATAGCTGTCCGCTGGAGGCAGCCCATCCCAACGCTGGCCATAGGGGATCAGCGCACCGTGCTCGTCGAAGTAATCCGCCACTTCGATATCTGGGCGCTGGTAGCCGTGAAGCATGTTTGGGTTCTCCGTTTCTGCCGCATACAGGTATTGCGGGAATTCAGTGCCCGAACTCATCCGAATCGGTGAAGGGGCCAGCACCAGTATCCATGGCATTGATGGCGGCCATTTCCGCCTGGGTGAGCTGGAAGTCGAAAATGTCCAGGTTCTCGCTCTGCCGCCGCTGGTCTGCCGATTTCGGTGCCGCTGCCCGCCCGGACTGGACATGCCAGCGCAGGGTCACCTGCGCGCTGCTCTTCCCATGCGCTTGGGCGATCCGGACCAGGGCAGGATGTGAAAGGAGTCCAGATTTCTTGCGTCCGAGCGGGGAATAGGCTTCGGTCCGAACGCCATGCTCGGTGTTGAAACCTTGCCAATCGACGCTTTGCCGTTCAGGATCAACCTGGATCTGGTTCAGCGCCGGCACGAGCCCCGAATCCAGGACGTTCTGCAGCTGGTAGGGCTTGAAGTTCGAGACTCCCGCAGCCCGGATCTTGCCCTCGTCTACTAGTTTGCCCAGCTCAGTGAAGGCTTCGACATAGGTGTTCTGCTGGGGGTTGGGCCAGTGGATCAAGAACAGATCCACATACTCAAGACCCAAGCGGTCCAGGGAGTTCTCCAACGCCTGGCGCACGCCTTGGGTCGAATGCCATTGCTTGTTGAATTTGGTGGTTACGAAAATTTCATCGCGATGAAGCCGGCTCTGTGCCAGGGCCTTGCCCACGGCGTCCTCATTCTCGTAGTTCTCCGCTGTATCAATGCGGCGGTAGCCCACGTCGAGGGCGGACAGCACCGCTGCGGCCGCCTCTTGTCCACGCATGGGCCACGTGCCCAAACCGATCGAGGGCATGTTCACGCCACCGGCAAGTTCGAGGGAAGAAATATCAGCAATCATGTCCTTGAACCTACCAAGTTCCACCACTTGCCGGGAGGCGGCGTCGAAGAATCCGCGACACACCGGGAAACAAAACAGGCGCACGGCGTCTCTGGGTTTAACGTTATTTCGGCGCATTTTTCGTGCTGCCAACCACTGAACACCATGAAGGTTAGAACCATGCCGAAAATAGGCGTCCTCGCTCTGCAAGGGGATTTCCGCGAACATCTGGCCTCTTTGGAACGGCTCGGGCAGCGCACGCACATGGTGCGCACCGTCGTCGATTTGGAGCAGGTTGACGCGCTGGTGATTCCCGGCGGCGAGTCCTCGGTGATTGACCGGCTGTCCCGCAACTACGGGCTAGCTGGTCCCATCAAGGAGCGCATCGCAGCAGGCATGCCAGCCTACGGCTCCTGCGCCGGAATGATCATGCTGGCCGATCGCATCGAGAACCCTGCAATCTCGCGAGATGGCGCGGTACAGCAAAGCTTCGGCGGCATCGACATGACGGTCAAGCGCAACGCGTTCGGGCGCCAGATCGACTCATTCGAGCACCAGCTGGACTTCAACGGGCAAAATCTCGAAGCGGTGTTCATCCGCGCACCGGAAGCCGTGCAAATTGGCCCGGACGTGCAAGTGATCAGCACCGTTCAAGCGGGGACGGATCACGAACAGGGTAGAATTGTTGCAGTACGCCAGGGAAAATTGTTGGCAACCAGCTTTCACCCGGAAGTCACCGGCAGCACCGCTATCCACCAATTTTTCATCAATCTCACGCGAGGAGACGCTTAAAGCATGTCAGGCCACTCCAAATGGGCAACTACCAAGCACAAGAAGGCCGCGATCGACGCCAAGCGCGCCAAGGCCTTCGCAAAATTCATCAAGGGCATTGAAGTTGCCGCCCGTGCCGGCGGCGCCGACATGGCCGGCAACCCGGCACTGGAACTTGCTGTCAGCAAGGCCAAGAAGAACTCCGTGCCGATCAACAACATCGACCGCGCCGTCAAGCGCGGCGCAGGCCTGACCGGCGAGGTCGTCGACTACACCGAGATCATCTATGAAGCACGCGGCCCGCAGGGCTCGGCCCTGCTGATCGAGTGCCTGACCGACAACAAGAACCGTGCAGCCTCCGAGGTGCGCGTGGGCATCACCCGCAACGGCGGCACCATCGCCGACCCGGGTTCGGTCGCCTACCTGTTCAACCGCCAGGGCGTTGTCCGCCTGCCCAAGGGCGAGTTGACCGAAGACGACCTGCTGATGGTCGTGCTGGACGCCGGTGCCGACGAGATCATGGACGAGGACGAGAACTTCGCCATCGTCTGCGATCCTTCGGACCTGCGCGCTGTGGCCACTGCACTGGATGAAGCGGACATCGCCTACGAGTCCGACGAAATGGAATTCATTCCATCGATGAAGGTCGACCTGGACGTTGATGGAGCTCGCAAGTTCCTCAAGCTCTACGACGCGCTGGAAGAACTGGATGATGTCCAGGGCATCTACACCAACGCTGATCTGTCCGACGAGGTTCGCGCCGCGCTGGACGAAGAGCAGTAAGGCTTGGCCTTACGTGTTGTTGGCGTCGATCCCGGCCTGACCCGTTGCGGTCTTGCCGTGGTCGACGTCGCTGCAAACAGGCAAGTTTCGCTGGTGGACGTCACCGTCGCCGGCACCCCTCCGGGCACTCCGCTCGATGCCCGGCTCTTGAAGATCGCCAACGCCATCGACGAATGGCTGGATCTTCATCAGCCCGATGTGCTCGCCTTGGAACGCGTGTTCGCTTCGGCGAACGTCTCCACGGTCATCGGCACCGCGCAGGTCACCGGTGTTGTCATCACCGCGGCAGCGCGACGCGGGATACCCGTGGCCCTGCACACGCCGACCGAGGTCAAGGCGGCGGTTACCGGTTCGGGACAGGCCACCAAGGCGGCGATCGGCAAGATGGTTGCCAAGATCTGCCGGCTCGATGAACCGCCTAAGCCTGCCGACGCCGCTGATGCGGTGGCTTTGGCGATTACCCACGGTTGGCGCGGTGCGGCCACCGGCTCGAATGCCTCGGCCTCCGCGGCTAATGCCGGTGGTTCGTCGCAGCTGACCGGTGCGCAGCAGGCGTGGATTGCCGCCGAGGCGTCGGCCAAGCGCCGCGCAGTGCGCCGCTAGCCGGCCAGCACGGCAGCGGCCTCGACCCACCGGGGAACGCGGCGGATCGATATTCGTAGGTATCTTCGATAAACTGGGTTCGATCGAACATATATCCCAAGGAGTGGCATGATCAGCTCATTGACCGGCACCGTGCAGGCGGTAGCCCTGAACACCGCGGTAATTGACGTTAACGGCTTCGGGATGCTGGTCAATGCCACCCCCGGGACGCTGTCCACCCTGCAGGCAGGACGCGAGGCTACGGTATTCACCTCCATGGTGGTCCGCGAGGATTCGATGACCCTCTTCGGCTTCGCTACCGCTGAGGAACGCGATGTCTTCGAGGTCCTGGTTTCCGTATCGGGCATCGGGCCACGCACCGGCTTGGCCATCTTGGCGGTGCACTCTCCGGAGGAAGTCCGCATCGCGGCGAACACCAAGGACACCGCCGCTTTCACCAAGGTATCGGGCATTGGCCCCAAGGGCGCGAGCCGCATCGTGCTGGAACTGAACGGCAAGCTGATCCCGACTGGCGCGCCAGCGGCCCCGGTTTCTGGCGGCGGCAACGCGAGCGTCTGGGAACCGCAGGTGATCGAGGCGCTGACCGGCCTGGGCTGGAGCGAAAAGGATGCAACCAGCACCCTGAAATCGCTGTCCAAGGCTGATCCAGATGTCGTTGCCACCGGCAACGTCGCAGAAATCTTGCGTGCTGCACTGCGCAGCATGTCCAGCGGAACCCGCGCCTAAGCGGTCTGCGAGAGGATCAACTGATCATGAATGACTCTACCGGGCTCACGAATGCCGGCAGCGAACCCGAGGAACGGGTAATCGAAGCGGCCCTGCGCCCGCGGAACCTCGACGACTTCGTGGGCCAATCCCGAGTGCGCCAGCAGCTCTCGCTGGTGCTTGAAGCAGCGAAAATCCGCGAACGCACCGCGGACCACGTTCTGCTCTCTGGCCCGCCGGGCCTGGGCAAGACCACCTTGTCGATGATTATCGCCGCCGAGATGAACGCGCCATTGCGCATTTCCTCCGGCCCAGCGATCCAACACGCCGGTGACTTGGCCGCGATCCTCTCGTCGTTGACCGAAGGCGAGGTGCTGTTCCTCGATGAAATCCACCGCATGTCCCGGCCGGCCGAGGAAATGCTCTACATGGCCATGGAAGACTTCCGCGTAGATATCATCGTCGGAAAGGGCGCCGGCGCCACGGCCATTCCGCTGGAGCTTCCGCCCTTCACCCTCGTTGGCGCAACCACGCGCGCCGGACTATTGCCCGGCCCGTTGCGTGACCGCTTCGGCTTCACTGGCCATCTGGAGTTCTACGCGGTCAAGGAGCTTGAACTGGTTTTGCGCCGTTCGGCCATGATGCTTGATCTGAGCGTCACTTCGGCCGCGTTCACCGAGATCGCCGGACGCTCCCGCGGTACGCCCCGTATCGCCAACCGCCTGCTGCGTCGCGTGCGTGACTGGGCGCTGGTGCATAAGCTCGAAGAGATCGATGCCCAAGCGGCCGAGGCCGCCTTGGATATGTACGAGGTCGATGCACGTGGCCTTGATCGCCTGGACCGGGGTGTGCTCGAAGCCTTGTGCACCAAATTCGGCGGGGGACCGGTGGGGCTATCGACCCTGGCCATCGCCGTGGGTGAAGAAACCGAAACCGTCGAGACCGTCGCAGAGCCATACCTGGTGCGCGAAGGGCTGATGGGCCGGACCCCGCGCGGTCGTATTGCCATGCCCGGGGCCTGGGCGCATCTGGGCTTGGCGATGCCAAAGGATGCGATCTTCGCCAGTGCGCAAAGCTATGAAAACGATGAGGATTAGGCAGGCATTACTTCACTGCCCGCGTAAATGGTCTGCCGGTTCACCGTGACGCATTAGACTAAAGACGCCCGACCTATGCCCGTTTCGGGGCGAGGTGGGGCGTCTTTGCTGTATTACGCCAGAAATAGCCGCAACAGCATCCCAGAACTTCAGATCAAATCGCAACAATTCGTTAGCAGGTAAATACGTGAATCCCCTCGTAATCGCTCAGGCCGCTGGTGGCGGCTTCAACCCTTCGCTGATCCTGATGGTCGCGCTGTTCGCAGTGCTGATCTTCATGATGTTCCGTGGCCGCAAGAAGCAGTCCGCCCAGCAGGAGAAGCTGAAGAACAACACCGTGCCAGGCGCCAAGGTGATGACCAACTCGGGTATCTTCGGCACCGTCGTCGGCGTTGACGCAGAGGATCGCGTCCAGGTCGAGGTCGCACCGGGCGTAGTGCTGAACCTGCACCGCCAGGCCATTGCCACCTTCCTGGACAAGGATGCAGCAACCCCGGCCGTGGCCGACGGCGCAGCAGAATCCGCCAGCACCACCGAAACCCCGGAAGAGTCCCTGCGTCGCCTGAACGATGAGGGCAAGGACGAGCGCAACGCCTAAGTCCCGGGCAGCATAGCGGTGGCCTGAAGGCTAAGCCACCCAAACCAGAAAGCACAATAGATGTCATCAATCAGACCTGTTAAGCAGGCGCGCAAAGCGTTGCTATGGTTGCTGATCGTCTTCATCATCGCAACTGGCGTGTTGATAGCCGGTGCAGCGAACGGTAAAACCGGATGGGGACCGAAGCTCGCCCTCGACCTCGAAGGCGGTACCGAGATGATCCTGGCCCCTCGGGTCCAGGGCGACGAAGCAATCAACCAAGAACAACTGGACCAAGCGGTGGAGATCATCCGCCAGCGTGTGGACGGTTCCGGTGTTACCGAATCGGAAATCACCACCCAGTCCGGTCGCAACGTTGTGGTCTCGATGCCCGGCACCCCGGACCAGACCACTCGCGATTTGATCCAGGCCTCGGCCAACATGGAGTTCCGCCCGGTGCTGATCACCGGCAGCTACGCAGCCACCCCTGAGGAAGATCGCACTCCCAAGGAAGAACTGCCAAAGCCTGAGGGCAAGCCAGAGAACCCATCGGACACCAACTGGATCACCGCAGAGCTCTTCCAGGAGTTTGAAGGCTACGACTGCGAAACCGAGCTCAAGGACCGCGGCGGGGACGCTGCGGACCCAGCCAAGCCAATGATCTCCTGCGATACGGACATGGGCGTCAAGTACATCCTTGGCCCACAGGAAATCTCCGGCGACAAGATCAAGGACGCATACGCGCAGCTCGCTCGCGGCGTCAACGGTTCGGTCACCGGCGAATGGGTTGTCGTGATCGAGTTCAATGCCGAAGGCACCAAGATCTTCGCCGACACCACGCAGCGTCTGATTGCCCTGCAGGGTTCGCAGAACCAGTTCGCGATCGTGCTTGATGGCGAGACCATCTCGGCGCCAACCACCAATGCGGTGATCTCCGATGGCCGTCCGCAGATTTCCGGTGGCTTCACCCAGGACACCTCGCAGGCGCTGGCCGAGCAGCTGAAGTACGGCGCACTGCCAATCAGCTTCGACATCCAGTCAGAGCGCCAGGTTTCTGCAACGCTGGGTGCTGACCAGCTGACCGCGGGCCTCATTGCCGGTGTTATCGGCCTGGTCCTGGTATTTATCTACTCGCTGTTCCAGTACCGCGCCCTGGGCTTGGTGACCATCGCTTCGCTGCTCGTCGCCGGTGTGCTGACCTACCTCTGCCTGGTCCTGCTTGGCTGGGGCATGAACTACCGCCTGTCGCTGGCGGGCGTGGCTGGCTTGATCGTAGCGATCGGCCTGATCGCGGACTCGTTCATCGTGTACTTCGAGCGTGTTCGAGATGAGCTGCGCGAAGGCCGGCCATTGGCAAGCGCCGTGGATATCGGCTGGAAGCGTGCCAAGCGCACCATTCTGGCCTCCAAGGCCGTGAACGTGTTGGCTGCAGTAGTGCTCTACATCGTTGCCGTGGGCAACGTGCGAGGCTTCGCCTTCACCTTGGGCCTGACCGCAATCGTTGACCTCGTGGTCGTGTACGGACTGACCCATCCAACCTTGGTCCTGCTGGCACGCACCAAGTTCTTCGCCAACGGCCACCCGCTCTCGGGCATGGATCCATCGTTGCTTGGCGTCAAGCCGCTGTACCAAGGTGCAGGCAAGGTTCGCCGCTTCGATGAAAACGTTGTGGCAAACCGCGGCAAGAAGAATGCGAAGGCCTCGGCTGAGGCCGCCAAGCGCATGACGATTGCCGAGCGTCGCCGTGCACAGGCCGAACAGCCAGCCAGCACGCAGGCCAAGGCCCAGGAGGAGAACAATGAATAAGCTAGTCACTTGGGGCAACGAGCTCTACACCGGCAAGCGTTCCTACCCGTTCACCTCCAAGTACCGGTTGTGGTTCCTGATCGCCGGTATTCTGGTGATGCTGTCGATCCTGCTTCCAGTGGTCAAGGGCGGCTTCAACCTGGGCATCGACTTCCGCGGTGGTTCTGAATTCACCGTTTCGGATGTGCAGAACACTGATATCTCGATTGGTGAAAAAACTGTTAGCTCGGTGGCTTCGGGTTCCGAGGCAACGGTCACCAACATTGCTCCGGGCACCATGCGCGTGCAGACTGAGCGTTTGAGCGATGACCAGACCTTGGCCATCGCCGGCCAGCTCGCGGAGAACTACGGCGTCTCCAGCGATGAAGTTACCAGTAACTTCATCGGCCCAACCTGGGGTGAAGACGTTTCGCGCCAGGCACTGGTTGGCTTGGTAGTCTTCGTGGTCCTGGTGGGCTTGCTGATGGCTGCCTACTTCCGAACCTGGAAGATGTCGCTGGCAGCGATCGTCGGACTGATTACCGTGGTGATCGTGACTGCGGGCATCTACTCGCTGTCCGGTTTCGAAATCACGCCCAGCGCGATCATCGGCTTCCTGACCATTCTGAGCTACTCGCTGTATGACACCGTGGTGGTTTTCGACAAGGTCCGCGAAAACACCAAGGACTACACCCAGCAGTCCAAGCGCACCTTCGAGCAGCTGGTGAACCTCGCTGTGAACCAGACCCTGGTTCGCTCGATCAACACCTCGGTCGTTGCCGTGCTTCCAGTGGCCGCGATCCTATTCATCGGCTCCTACCTGCTGGGTGCCGGTACGCTCAAGGACCTGTCCTTGGCGCTGTTCGTCGGTATCATCGTCTCGGCCCTGTCGACCTTGTTCGTGCAGGCGCCAATGTTCCATTGGCTCCGCCACAAGGACGACGACGTGGTAGCGCACGATAAGAAGATGGCTGCTGCCTAAACCGATCCGAAGATCTGAATTTGGTGCTCCCAGCATTTGCTGGGGGCACCAATTCGCTTAAGCGGGAAGATGCGTAATTAGTTGTCACCGCCCGAACGTGCTATAACGTTTGAACTAAAGAAGGTGTTTTTTCAGTGCACGGCTACCAGTGATCTGGTGGCCCGGAACTACCGTTGGATTCCGTCGGGCTTCACGCAGGCTCGGGAAAGAATCCAACGGCAACGGGAAGGAGCGGGGCATGGCGAATACGCCTAACCTGAACAATTCGAAACGACGCTCTATCTCTCGTTTGGTGCGCTTTGCTGGCCGGGGGAGCACCCCGAGCACATCGCCGACCCTTGAACCGCTATTGCGCACGGTCAAGTCCAAGCATCCGAAGGCGGATCTGGACCTGCTGGTCCACGCCTACGAGGTCGCCGAAAAGTACCATGAAGGCCAGAAGCGCAAGAGCGGCGACCCGTACATAACGCACCCGGTCGCCGTCGCCACGATCCTGGCGGAGATGGGGATGACCGGCTCGATTCTTGCCGCCGCCTTGCTGCACGACACCGTTGAAGACACCGATTACTCCCTGGAGTCGGTTAAGAAGGAATTCTCCGAGGAAATCGCCATGCTGGTCGATGGCGTGACCAAGCTGGACAAGGTCACCTATGGCGATGCGGCCCCGGCAGAGACCGTGCGCAAAATGGTCGTGGCCATGTCCCGCGACATCCGCGTGCTGCTGATCAAGCTGGCCGACCGCCTGCACAATGCCCGTACCTGGCGCTACGTATCCCCGGAATCTTCCTCGCGCAAGGCGAAGGAAACCCTGGAGATCTTCGCACCGCTGGCACACCGTCTGGGCATGAACACCGTCAAGTGGGAGCTGGAGGACCTGTCCTTCGCTGCCTTGCACCCGAAGGTCTACCAGGAGATCGTCCGCATGGTGGGCGATCGCACTCCGGAACGTGAAAAGTACCTCTCCTCGATCCGCCAGACCCTTTCGGGCGATCTCGGCGACGTCGCCATCCATGCCTCGGTTTCCGGACGGCCAAAGCACTACTACTCGATCTACCAGAAGATGATCGTGCGCGGCAAGGACTTCGACGATATCCATGACCTCATGGGCGTGCGCATCCTGGTGGATACCGTCAAGGACTGCTACGGCGCCCTGGGCGTCGTGCACGCGGAGTGGAATCCACTGCCTAACCGCTTCAAGGACTACATTGCGATCCCGAAGCTGAACCTCTACCAGTCGCTGCACACCACGGTGATGGGTCCTGAAGGCAAGCCGGTAGAGATCCAGATCCGCACCCACGATATGCACGTACGCGCCGAATACGGCGTAGCAGCGCACTTCCAGTACAAGCATGGGCAGACCGATAACTCCATGCTTTCGCCGGAACAGAATATGGATTGGCTGCGTTCCTTGATGGAGTGGCAGGCGGATACCGCCGACTCCGAAGAGTTCCTGGACGGCCTTCGCTACACGATCAGCTCCGCTGAAGTCTATGTGTTCACCCCCAAGGGCGACATCATGTCCTTGCCGGTTGGTGCCACACCGGTGGATTTCGCCTACTCGATCCACACCGACGTCGGCCACCGCACCATCGGCTCCCGCGTCAATGGCAAGCTCGTCCCACTGCATACCGAGCTCAAGCAGGGCGATGTGGTGGAGGTCTTCACCTCGAAGGCCGAAGGCGCTGGCCCATCCCAGGATTGGCAGAACTTTGTCCGCTCGCCTCGTGCCAAGGCAAAGATCCGCGGTTACTTCTCCAAGGAACGCCGCGAGGAGGCCATCGAAAAGGGCAAGGAGCTGCTGACCAAGGAACTGCGTCGCAACCAGCTGCCATTGCAGAAATTGATGACTCACGACCTGCTCACGGCGGTAGCCAACGAACTGCACCACACGGACATTTCGGCCCTGTACCAGTCCGTGGGTGACGGCCATACCAGTGCACAGAACGTCATTGAGCATTTAACGGCCCTGATTGGCCCTCCAGAAGCCGAACAGGTCGATGAGGAAGCGGTAGTCCGCCCAATGGCTCCCAGCCCGGCTACGGGCAACGACGCCGGCGTGATCGTCGAGGGCCTGGGGGATGTGCTGGTGAAGCTGGCGCGTTGCTGCACCCCAGTGCCGCCAGATGAAATCCAGGGTTTCGTAACCCGTGGCGCCGGAGTCTCGGTGCACCGCACCGACTGCCTGAATCTGACGCAGCTCGCCGAGCAGCCGGATCGACTGGTCAATGTCACGTGGGCCACCAAGCACCATGGCGTGTTCCTGGTGGAGATCCAGGTCGAAGCATTGGACCGCAAGTCGCTGCTCTCCGACGTCACCCGGATCCTCTCCGAAAGCCACTTGAACATCCTTTCGGCCAGTGTGCAGACAAGCAAGGACCGTGTGGCAATCTCCCGTTTCTCCTTCGAAATGGGCGACCCCAAGTTCCTGAGCCACGTGCTGAACCAAGTACGCCGCATCGATGGCGTCTACGATGTCTACCGCACCACCGCAGGGTCCCGCCGCTAATAGCGCGGTGCACCCCGCGGCGGCAGCCTAGGCCGCTTGCGCCGTATCGGAGAAGGACTGGACCAGGCGCAGGGCTCGGGATCGCTCGGGTGAGGGAACCTCGGATGCCAGGGCTTGTTTGATGGCGTCCAAAGTCAGGTAGGGATCTGCCAGGGCCGCGACTGTGCCCAGAACGCGGCTGGCAATGGGCAATGGATCGTATTTCGCGCAGTCGCAGGCGCTGCGCAATGCGGTGGTCACCCTGATGCGGCTGCGGAACACCATGTCCGTATCCGGCACCTGCATTTGGGCGAATTCCGCCCTCAGCCCGTGCCCGGGGTAGAACGGCCGATGGTAGCTCTTGGCGTAGATGCACAATGTGGACACTGACGGCAAGAGCCCATGGATCCAGGCTGCAGTTTGGCGAGCTAGCACCGCATCGCGGGCCAGCTCGCGGCCACAGGCGAAACCCGCAATCCGTGCCCGCACCGACGCGTTGACTCGGATGCTGCTGGGCAAAAAATAATCACCGAGGACCTCGAGCAGCAGGCCGTTGTGGGCCATGGCGTGCAGCTCGTTGCGGGTGAACATCTCACCAGCGATCCACAGGTCCCCGGGAATGCGCAACGCGGCGGCGCGAGGTCCGGTAGCTGGGGAATTTCTCGTTTCCATAGAGCTACTGAACCAGTTCGCGCCGCCGCGTTGGCGGTGTGCAAGCGATCTGTGGATTACTTACTGGAAGTCGGCAGCCGACTTCTCCAAGGTGCTCAGCCACATGCGGCGTGCATCCAGGGCCTCCTGGGCTGTCGCGATCTGCTTGGCGTTGCCCTTGGCCTGTGCTGCTGCCAGATCATCTTCCAAGGCGGAGATGGTGTCCTGCAGCTGCGAGAGCATCGAGTTGGAGCGGGCCTTGGTCTCCGGGTTGGAACGGCGCCACTGCTCGTCCTCGGCCCCCTTGACCGCGTCCTCGACCTGGCGCAGAGCCGACTCGATGCGCTGCAGGTCATTGCGCGGCACCTTGCCGGCAGCTTCCCAACGGGTGCGGATCGAATCCAGCTTGTTCTTGGCAACAGCCAGATCCTTGATGGGAAGCAGCGCGCGCGCTTCTTCCAGCAGGGCTTCCTTCACCACGAGGTTCTGGGAGTACTCTTCATCGATCTTGGCGTTGGCCGCGGCGCGGGCCTGGAAGAAGACATCCTGGGCGGCGCGGAAGCGGCTCCAGAGCTGGTCGTCGTCCTTGCGCGAGGCACGGCGCGACTTCTTCCACTCGTCCATGAGCTTGCGGTACTCGGCGGCGGTAGCGGTCCAGTCGGTGGACCCCTGCAGCACCTCGGCGCGAGCGATCAGCTCTTCCTTCACTTCCTTGGCGGCCGCGTTGGTTGAATCCAGCTGCGAGAAGTAGGCCCGGCGATGGCGGTCGAAGGTGGTGCGGGCGGAGCGGAATCGCTTCCACAGCGCGTCTTCGGTGGACCGTGGCAGGCGCACCGAGGACCGCTGCGAACCCTTCCAGGCGTCGAACAGCTCGTTCATCGCCGCCGAAGCGGTCTTCCACTGGATCTGCTCCGGGCGCTTGCCGGCCAGCTCTTCAGCCTGTTCGACGATGGCTTCGCGGGCAGCGAGCTGTTCCGCGCGAGCTTCGTCGTTGGCCTTGCGCTGTTCGCTGGTCAATGCCTCGACGGCTACGCGGGCATTCTCGAGGCGCGTTTCCAGCGCCGGGATGTCGCCGACCATATGGCGTTCGGCAACGGTGGCCGAGAGCGCCTGCACAGCCTTGCTGAGCTCGCCGGCCGGGGCCTTGGCAACGACGCGCTGCTCCAGGAGCATCAGCTGCGAGAGCGCGTCGTCGTATTTGCGCACGAAGTAGCCCAGGGCTTCGTCCTGGGTTGCGTCGGGGTATTGGCCCACTGGGAATTCGGCGCCGTCAATGATCACGAAGACGTGGCCGTCCTCGGTAACACGGGCGAACTTTGCCGCTTCGTCGAGGGGAGTGGTATGTGCGACGCTTGGCGCTACAACCGGCTTTGCGGCAGGCTTCTGGGCCTGTGGCAATGGGGTCTTCTGGCTGTCGTCGGATTGCTGACTGGTGGTCACCGCTGAAACTCTTTCACTTTACGAGCACTTGCTTTAGCCAACTCTACCTGTGACCTCCGCTTCTTAGTAAGCCGACGTGCACAGGTTTCTCGGGTTTCGGGCTATAAGATGGGTAGGTAGCCCAATTTGCACTAAGGAGTTTCATGGCACGCAAGGCCTCACTATCAGGTTTCCCGGAATGGCTTCCCGCCGAACGGGCAGTTGAACAGCATGTGCTCGATACCTTGCGCCACGTCTTCGAACTGCATGGATTCGCCAACATCGAGACCCGTGCGGTGGAAACCCGAGCGCAACTTCTGCGCAAGGGCGAAATCGACAAAGAAGTCTACGGACTGTCCCGGCTGGCCGCGGAGGATGAGAAGAACGATCCCAACGCGTTGGCCCTGCACTTCGACCTCACCGTGCCTTTCGCACGCTACGTGGTGGAGAACGCAGGCCACCTGGCCTTCCCCTTCCGCCGCTACCAGATGCAGAAGGTCTGGCGTGGCGAACGCCCGCAGGATGGCCGCTTCCGCGAATTCACCCAGGCCGACATCGATGTCGTGGGCGATGGCACCTTGCCCTTCAGCTACGACGTGGAGCTGGCGCTGACCATTGCTGACGCGCTGTCCGCCCTGCCGATCGGCGATTTCCGCCTGCGGGTGAATAACCGCAAGCTGGCCGAGGGCTTCTACCGCGGCCTGGGCCTGGAAGATCCGGATGCAGTCCTGCGCGCCATCGACAAGCTGGAAAAGATCGGCGATGACGCCGTCGCCAAGATCCTGGTCGAAGAAGTCGGCGCCACCGCGCAGCAGGCCGCCGCCGCCCTGGCCCTGGCCAAGATCCGCACCATGGACACGTCCTTCGTGGAGCAGGTCCGCGCACTGGGCGTCAGCCACGAACTGCTGGAAACCGGCTTGGATGAGCTCTCGCAGGTCATCGATGCCGCATCCAAGCGCGCACCGGGCAAGGTCATGGCCGATTTGTCCATCGCCCGCGGGCTGGACTACTACACCGGCACCGTGTACGAAACCGTGCTGGTGGGCCACGAATCCCTGGGTTCGATCTGCTCGGGCGGGCGCTACGAATCGCTGGCTTCCAAGGGCAAGAAGAACTACCCGGGTGTGGGCTTGTCCATCGGCGTCACCCGCCTGGTCTCGCGCATCCTTGCAGAAGAGTCCGTGACCGCAAGCCGTTCGGTGCCTTCGGTGGTATATGTCACCTTGGCCAACGACGAGTCCTGGCACGAAGCGCAGGATGTAGCCTCGCAGCTGCGCGAGCGCGGCATCGCCTGCGAGGTAGCAGCCAGCGCGGAGAAGTTCGGCAAGCAGATCAAATTCGCTGATCGACGCGGGATTCCGTTCGTCTGGTTCACCCATGCCGATGGCGCCCACGAGGTCAAGGACATCCGTTCCGGCGAGCAGGTCGCCGCGGATCCGTCCACCTGGATGCCGGCCGAAGCGGACCTGAAGATCGCCATCAGCTAGTTCTCGGGCTTGATCGCCCGCCCGCGCACCAATCACGGTGCACTAAACTTCATGGGAAGAAACTTTCCCAACCGACCGAAAGGATCGTAGTGCTACGCACTCATCAGCTGGGCGTCTTGAACGCCGAGCACATTGGACAGCAGGTCACACTCACCGGTTGGGTCGCGCGTCGCCGCGACCACGGTGGTGTCGCCTTCCTGGATTTGCGTGATGCTTCGGGCGTGGCCCAGGTCGTCGTGCGCGATGAAGAGGACTTCCATCCGCTGCGCAATGAGTTCGTGCTGCAGATTCTCGGCACCGTCGAGCGCCGCCCGGAGGGCAACGAGAACCCGAACCTGCCTACCGGGCAGATCGAGGTCATCGCTGAGACCGTGACCGTGCTGAACACCGCAGCCCCGCTGCCATTCCAGGTCGACGAGCACGTCGAGGTCGGCGAGGAAGCGCGCCTGCGCCACCGCTACCTGGACCTGCGCCGCCCGACCCCGGCCCGCAACATCCGCCTGCGCTCCGAGGCCAACCGCGTGGCACGCAACCTGCTGCACGACCAGGGCTACATCGAGATCGAAACCCCGACGCTGACCCGCTCCACCCCGGAAGGCGCCCGCGACTTCGTCGTGCCGGCCCGCCTGACCCCGGGCAGCTGGTACGCCTTGCCCCAGTCCCCGCAGCTGTTCAAGCAGCTGCTGCAGGTCGGCGGCTTCGAGAAGTACTACCAGATCGCCCGCTGCTACCGCGATGAGGACTTCCGCGCGGACCGCCAGCCGGAGTTCACCCAGCTGGACATCGAAGCATCGTTCGTCGAGGAAGATGACATCATCGAGCTCGGCGAAAAGCTGGTCACCGAACTGTGGAACCTGATCGACGTGCAGGTCCCGACCCCGATCCGCCGCATGGCGTACTCGGAGGCCATGGCCAAGTACGGTTCGGACAAGCCGGATCTGCGCTTCGGCCTGGAACTGACCGAAATGACCGAGTACTTCGCGAACACCTCCTTCAAGGTCTTCCAGTCCGAGTACGTCGGCGCCGTGGTCATGCCTGGCGGCGCATCGCAGCCGCGACGCACCCTGGATGCCTGGCAGGAATTCGCCAAGCAGCGCGGTGCCAAGGGCCTTGCCTACGTGCTGATCAAGGAAGATGGCGAGCTGGCTGGCCCAGTGGCCAAGAACCTGTCCGACGAAGAGAAGGCCGGACTGGCCGCAGCTACCGGCGCAGCCGCCGGAGACTGCATCTTCTTCTCCGCCGGCAAGAAGAACGAATCCCGCGCACTGCTCGGTTCGGTCCGTGTCGAGATCGGCCACCGCACCGGCCTGATCAAGGAAGGCGACTGGGCCTTCGTCTGGATCGTCGACGCACCGATGTTCGAAGCTGCCTCCGACGCTGTCGCTTCGGGTGACGTGGCCGTGGGCGCTGGCGCTTGGACCGCTGTGCACCACGCGTTCACCAGCCCCAAGCCGGAGTTCATGGACACCTTCGACACCGATCCTGCATCGGCCCTGTCCTACGCCTACGACATTGTCTGCAACGGCAACGAAATCGGCGGCGGTTCGATCCGTATCCACCAGCGCGACGTCCAGGAACGCGTCTTCAAGCTCATGGGCGTAACCCAGGAGCAGGCTGACACCCAGTTCGGCTTCCTGCTCGAGGGCTTCAAGTACGGCGCCCCACCGCATGGCGGCATCGCCCTGGGTTGGGACCGCGTGCTGCAGCTGCTGACCAACTCGGAGTCCATCCGCGACGTCATCGCCTTCCCGAAGACCGGTGGCGGTTTCGATCCGCTGACCGCGGCTCCTGCACCAATCACCCCGCAGCAGCGCAAGGAAGCAGGCATCGACTTCAAGCCTGAGAAGAAGAAGGCCGAAGAGACCGAAGCCAAGTAGGCTCACGCAGCTTCGCAATGCCGGATGGAACGCTTGAATGCGTTCCATCCGGCTTCTTTTTAACCTGGAATTAGCTCTTTTGGTGGACTATGAGTATTTTTAATACTAGGTTTGTTTTTGACTTAGTTTGCAGAACCAGTTCTCACGACCACTTTGGAGCGATACGTGCCAGCAGAAGAACCACACGATATCATCGAACGTTACCCAGAAGCGGACCAGGAATGGGCTAAAACCTTTTTCGCTTCAATGGTGTGGAACGACCTCACCAATGCGCAGGTGGCGCTCGAACTGGACCGCACCCTGAGCATGGTTCGCGATAGCGGGCAGCGGGCCGAGGAACTCTTTGGCCATTCGGGCGAATATGGTGCGACGCGGGCTCAATGTCTATTGACGCCAGAGCAGCGCGCGGACGCGGAACTTCCCGTCGAATCAAGTACTGCGCTATTGGCGGTTGTTGGGATGCTTGTTGGCCTGCTGTGCACTGGATTTGGAATCTGGATTGGGTTCCGCGATGGGTGGACCTCGAGTTCGTGGCACTACTGGCAGCTTTCTGCTCTAACTGCCGGGGCAGGGATCGCACTATCGGGATACCTGTGGTGGTTTAACCGATTGAAGGGGAAATTCGGCCTGTCCTGGATACTGGGACCGGTAGGTATCCTCGTGTCGGTTGGAGCTGCCGCTCTAATCGTGCAGATAGGAGGAAGCAATAATCTGCTGCCCCTGCCAAATTGGTTAGCTCCAATTCTTGGCGCAGCGCTGGTGGTTGCTTGCTTCTATCTGATGCCTGCCTATAAAGCGCAGAAAGCCGCTGGCGGGCAACAAATCCTTCTCGGCACCGACGAGTGGTTCGCGGAAACCACCAGACTGCTGCGCGGACGCTACGGCATGAGTCACAAGGAAGCCAACGAGTCGCTGAGTACTGCGCGAGAACATCTCGATGATGCGGCGACCCGAGGCGAAAAAGCTGACCCAAACCTTGAATTCGGAACGCCCAATGAATTCGTGATTGGGCTGGCAGTGAACACCGAAAAGGCGCTCAAGCGTCGTTGGCTTCTACGCCGCATGGCCACCTTGGCCGTAGTCGCTTTATTCGCGGTCGGCGCGGTCGCTGGCCTGATGGATCCAGCGCGAAATGGCGGGGATATTTTCTTTGGGGTCGCAGTGCTGGTGTTTGCCGCGGTGAGCGTTTACGAGCTGCGTCCGGCTGACCGCAAGGCCTACGTCCAAGAGAAGCTCAAGGGACGAGCAGCCAATGCCCGGGCACTGCAGGAGCGCGACGATGACTAAGCCCGAAGGCTTTCCGGGTAGCTGGCAACGCGCCATGTTGCCGATGCTCTTACTCGCCGAACTCTCGGCTGGCCAGGCCCACGGTTATGCACTGGCGAAATCCCTGCAGGAACGCGGTTTCGGGCCGATCAAGGGAGCCACGCTCTACCCCGCATTGGCCAAACTCGAGGCCTCGGGTTTTGTTGAAACCCGCTGGGAAGAAGGCCAAGGTGGCCCGGGGCGAAAGGTCTACGAACTCTCCGCCACCGGCCGGGTGGAACTAGCCGAGCAACGAGCCAGCTTCGAACAACTGACCCAACTGGTACAAAGCACCGGCCGCTAGGGGAGGTCTGCCGAGTCTACGATCATCGTGAACGGTCCGGTATTGGTCAGCGAGACATTCATCATCGCGCCAAATACACCGGTCTGAACGCTCGCACCCAATTTGCGCAGGTGCTCCACGAAGTAGTCGTACAGAGGTTCGCTGATAGGACCGGGTGCCGCATTGGACCAGGATGGGCGGCGGCCCTTGCGCACCGAACCGTACAGGGTGAACTGGCTGATCACTAGCAGTGGTGCATTCACCCCGGCTGCGGAGGTTTCATCCTCCATGATCCGCAGCTGCCAGATCTTTTCGGCCACCTTGCGTGCGATCGCCTGATCATCCTCATGGGTCACCCCAAGTAGGATCACCAAACCGGGGGAGTCGAGCTGGCCGGTAATCTGCCCTTCAACCTCAACATGGGCGGTGGAAGCGACCTGGACGACAGCGCGCATATGGCGGACCTTTCAAAAGACGGTGGGGCTTCCAGAATATCGGTAGGCTTAGGGGGTGAGCGATTTGTTCGATTCCCTGTCCGATGAGCCACGCGATGCGCGTGAGCCCCAAGTCAACCGGCCCCGTCCGCCACTGGCGGTGCGCATGCGCCCGAAGACCTTGGATGAGCTCGTCGGCCAACAACACCTGCTAGGCCCGGGTTCACCCTTGCGGCAGCTGGCCGAAAACCCTGAAACCGGGTTGGCTGGACCTGCCAGTGTGATCCTCTATGGCCCTCCGGGAATTGGCAAAACCACCATCGCCCACGTGATCGCCCGCGCCACCGACCGCAAATTCGTGGAACTTTCGGCCATCACCGCCGGTGTCAAAGATGTCCGGCGAGTCATCGAACAGGCCAAGGATGACCGCGATCTGCGCGGGATTACCACCGTGCTCTTCCTCGATGAGATCCACCGCTTCAACAAGGCCCAGCAGGACGCACTGCTGCCCGGCGTGGAAAACCGTGTCGTCGTCCTGGTAGCTGCGACGACGGAAAATCCCTCCTTCTCGGTGATCTCGCCGCTGCTTTCGCGCTCTTTGCTGCTGACCTTGCGTCCGCTGACCGACGGCGACCTGTCCACCTTGCTCGAGCGCGCTGTGGCCGACGAGCGGGGTTTCGACGGCCAGGTGCTCCTCAAGGAGGAGCAGCGCGACGCCATTGTCCGCCTGGCCCAGGGTGATGCCCGACGCTCGCTGACCGTGCTGGAAGCAGCCGGCGCGGTGGCTTGGAACGCCGCGGGCGCCGGCATCGATCCACCGGTGCTGATTACGGACGACCATGTGCAGCTGGCCATGGACCAGGCGGTCCAGCGCTACGACAAGGATGGCGACCAGCACTACGACATCATCTCCGCGTTCATCAAGTCCGTCCGCGGTTCGGATGTGGACGCGGCCCTGCACTACCTGGCGCGAATGCTCTCTGCGGGGGAGGACCCCCGGTTCATTGCCCGCCGCCTGATGATCTCGGCCTCGGAGGATATCGGCATGGCCGATCCCACCGCACTTCCCGTTGCCGTAGCAGCCGCCCAATCGGTGCAGCTCACCGGCATGCCGGAAGCACGGATCATGCTCGGGCAGGCAACGGTTCATCTGGCTACGGCCCCGAAGTCCAACGCCTCGTACAATGCGATCAACGCCGCCCTGGCCGACGTATCCGAAGGCAAGGGATCGCTGGTTCCCGACCACCTGCGTGACGCGCACTATCCCGGCGCCAAGCAGCTGGGCCATGGCGTGGGCTACATCTACGCCCATGATGCTCCGCACTCCATCGCAACCCAGCAGTACCTGCCCGATGATCTGGTGGGCACCGACTACTACACGCCGACCAATAACGGTGCGGAAAAAACCATAGGGTCCCGCCTGTCCCGTTTGCGTGAAATTATCCGGGGCAAGGATCCGCAGCGCTCCAAGGGCAAGCGCTGATTGTGCGCTAGGCCTCAGAGAAAGCTGCTGCCGTTTCGTGTAAACTTGATCTTTGGCTGGCAAGCCTTGTCCCGCATTCGAGTCATCGAGCGTGGAGGCAGGGTTGAAGTGAAGCAGGGACGCGACGCCCACACACTCTCCCACCTGGAGGCCAGTAGATACCGTCGCTAATCGAAAGGGACACATTATGGCTAACGCCCGTGCCCGCCGCACCGTACGCCTTTCGCGTGCGCTCGGCCTTGCATTGACTCCAAAAGCTGAAAAGTACATGGAGCGCCGTCCATACGGTCCAGGCCAGCACGGCCGCGCCCGTAAGAAGCAGGACAGCGACTACGCAGTACGTCTGCGCGAAAAGCAGCGTTTGCGTGCCCAGTACGGCATCCGCGAAGCTCAGATGCTGAGCGCCTTCAAGGAAGCTAAGCGCCTCGGCGGCGAAACCGGCGGTAACCTGCTGGCTCTGCTCGAGTCCCGTCTGGATGCCCTGGTTCTGCGTGCAGGCTTTGCCCGCACCATCCAGCAGGCCCGCCAGATGGTTGTTCACCGCCACATCCTGGTCAACGGCCAGCGTGTAGACCGTCCGTCCTTCAAGGTACAGCCGGGTCAGCTGATCCACGTACACGAGAAGAGCGAGAAGATGGTTCCATTCCAGATGGCTGCAGCAGGTGAGCACTCGAAGGTGCTGCCAGCCGCTCCTGCTTACCTGGACGTAAAGCTGGAAGCCCTCCAGGCTACCTTCGTGCGCACCCCAGAGCGCACCGAAATCCCAGTGACCTGCGAAGAGAACCTCGTGGTCGAGTACTACGCACGCTAAAACTAGAACCCTTATGAAATAAGGGATCCAGCTTAGCTGTAGCGGTTTTGTGGCGGTCTAGCCTTGCTAGGCCGCCACAACTGTATCTGCAACAGCTGCCATAGCCGACCCATCACTATCCCACATATGTGCATAAGTGCGCAGTGTCTCGTTGGCATCCTTATGCCCCAGGCGTGCCGCTACGGCCACCGGAGAGAAGCCGTGGGATATCAGGACGCTCGCATGGTAATGGCGCAGCTGGTGCCACCCTGGGCCGATCTCCGGCAAGCTCTTACGGGCTTTCACCCACACCGCCTCGTACTTCCAGACCTGCACCACACCGGCATCGTGGAATAACCGTCCTTCAGGTCCGGCCGCGTTGCAGAGCTTCAGCAGGGTGTCACGAAGTATCGGCCCGAAGCTCACGCTCCGCCGCGAAGATTTCGTTTTCAACGGCCCCCGGGACAGGCCTCCGTGGCGCCGGCTCGTGTCCTGCAACGTCAACCGGATCACGCTGTTCGGAAAATCAATATCCTGCTTCGACAGTCCGAAGAGCTCGCTCGGGCGCAACCCGGTGGAGGCGCCGACACGCATCGCTGTTGCGTATGGTTCCGGGACGCTCTGTATCAGCTTTTCGAGGGTTTCCTTGCTGAACTGGAAGGTCTTGCTCTCCACTGGCGGTAGGCTGATCTTCACGCAGGGAGACTCGCGGACGATCCGCTGGAACACTGCCTCTTTGAACATCTGCCGCGTATAGGTGTAGTAGAGACGTGCAGTGGATGCTGCCAGACCGTCAACCACCCAACCGTTGATGGCTGCCTGGATATCCTCACGCATAATTTCAGTCAGGTATTTCCCTTCGAACGTTGGCAGGATCCGTTTGCGGCCGGCGGAGTCGATCATGCGCAGCGAGCTGGCCCGTTGGTGTGTTTGTTGCTCGCGCCATTTATCCCAGAAGTCCTTGAACAGCATGTCGGCTTTGAGCCCGTGGGGATTCAACGTGTGGTCGGTTGTTTTGCTGTCCAACCATGCTTGTGCTGCGTCTTTGTAGTCGAATGAGCGTTTCGTTTCTTTTCCGGTGCCGTCGGTCCATACGGCTTGCCAGCGTTTGCCGGTGCCGTATCTGCTGGTCCTGGTTCGGTCTTTGCGGTGCCATAGGTCGACTATTCTGCCGGTGGCCATGGGTGGTTCTCCTGTTTTTGGGTGCGCTTTAGTAGGCGCATGTATGCGTGGGTGTCTCGGGGCAGCACGTCGAGTTCGTGGGCCAGTGGTGTGGCTGTGTTGTAGATGCGGGTTGCCGCGGCCCATTGGGTGGGGTGGATCAGCCAGGAGGCTGAGAGTTCCTCTGCTGCGCGTTCCTGGCGTGGGTGGTGCCCTGTGTGGCCTAGGAGAGCGTGGGCGGTCTCGTGGGATAGCGTGGAGCGCCGCTGGATTGGTGCGAGGCGTGGGCGGAGGAAGATCGTGTGGGTGAGCAGGTCATACGCTCCCCAGAGCTGGTCAGGAAGGTCAGTTTCTACGATGCGTGGCTTGAGCCGCGCAAGAACTACTTCGAACATATGTTCGAATATAAGGGTAGAGCCCGACAGTTAGAAAATCGTCAACGAATTATTATTCGGGAAGCTGCTCCGGGTCAACGCCCTTTTCGCCCTTGTCAGCGGCCATGCGCTCGGCCGGGAACAGCTCATGAACATCTGCCGTCGGGGCGTTAGCTCCGTCGCTGGCAATGATGGACTGCTCCTGCCACCAGAGCATGTTATCTGCCGTCTCACGCAGAACGCGCTGGGAAGCTTCTGGCAGGTTGCCGGCACCCTGGAGGGTCAAGTTCGACGTGTCCGTCTCCACCGGCAGGCCAAGAGATGAAGCATAGGCGGTGACTACGTCGATTACGCGAACGCCGAGTCCTCGCGCCAGTCCTAGGATGACGGCATTCTCTTTGGGCCAACTCAGTACCGGGCGGTTGATCAGGCGGTCAAGATTGGCGCGTGTCGGTACGCCGCCGCAGGCTTTGGAAAGGGATTCGAGGCTACGGTCTCCGCGCTTGTTGAGGATCAGTTCGCGAATGCCTTGGTTTGGGTTCGTGTTCATGATTTGAATCCTCTGTGGGTTACGGGTTGCGCGCCATCGGACGCTTGTTCTACCTGATAACCCCTAATTCTGCCGTAGTTACCCCTTGGTGATAACCAATTAACCCCCGTATTTCTGCGGTTCTGCATGATCTAACCGAAAATCTTGCTACCACCGCTTGCATTAGTGATAACCAGTAGTTCATACTATTGCTATCAGCAGTTGCAAGAAGTGATAACTAGAAAGGTTTTCAAATGTCCCCATTCAGAACAAAGCGCAAGTGGCAGGAGGGAACCTACATGCGATTATCATCCGCTCAGAGGCTCCGGACTTTTATCTACACCAAAGAGGATATGGACGCCTATCGAAATGGGATGCCAATAGATCCCCGGAAAATCACGCAACGCTCGCTCGCTCGCCGTGCTGAAATCAGCCAAGCGTTCATCAGCCAGCTCGCATCCGGCAAGAAAGTCAGCTGCAAACCCGAAACCGCAGAACGCATCGCGGAGGTCATCGGCGTAGACGTGACTGTACTTTTCGACCCCGGAAAAGTAACTACTAGTTGCGCAGCTTAGCCCTGGTAGTTGCACCAAATAACTAACGAAAGGACACGCCGGTGACTGCACAACCAATGGCACTCGAAGATCTGAACTGGCGCGAAGACGCACTGGACATCGTTGAACGCTGGGCCACGCAGGGCCGGCGGTTCACAGCAGACGACCTCCGCACCGAAATGAAACGGCCAGCACCACACAAGAACATGGTCGGCGCCATCTTCACCACGGCCCAACGCCGCGGATGGATCACCAAGAACGCCAACGCCACCAGCCGGATGAAATCCCGCAACGGCGGACACCAATACGAATGGATCGGAAAGACCTGGAGGGATCACCTTGGCTAAACCAAACTCAGACCCACTGCTCACAGTCCCGGAAACCGCTGAACGACTCCGTTCGCATCCGGAAACAGTCCGCCAGATGCTCCGCCGAG
The DNA here is from genome assembly GCF_044753145.1 of Glutamicibacter sp. NPDC088483. Lineage (NCBI taxonomy): Bacteria > Bacillati > Actinomycetota > Actinomycetes > Micrococcales > Micrococcaceae > Glutamicibacter > Glutamicibacter sp. NPDC088483. The sequence goes on along the minus strand of NZ_JBIVMP010000002.1, from coordinate 400,869 downwards.
GCGACCTGGTGGGTATGAAGTTCTCGTCGGCTAACCGGCACGGCACATGGAAGGTTCGTGAGTCCAGCATCGAACGGTTCTTGCGCCGGCAGGAGCGCGCAGCATGAGCCGGTGGATGGAACGCAACGGTTTGAAGCTCACCAGTTTGGGGGAGCGTGTCGTGGTCAGTTTGGCCGGTTTGGGAATCGTCGCCCTGTGCGGGGTGGCGTTCCTGTTCGAAGCATTCATCAACACTCAGATTGGGGCATAGGTCATGTCGCTCGTATTCAACGAAGCATCCCACCGCTACAGGCTCGATGGAAAACCAGTCAGTGGTGCCACCACCATTTTGGGTGGCGGTATCCCGAAGCCTGCTTTGGTTTGGTGGGCGCCGGGCGTGGTCGCCAAGTTCGTTACCGATCCGGACAACGCAGGGAAGGTTGCCGAACTGTTGGCCGGCGACCGGGATCAGTCCATCAAGTTCCTGCAGCTGCTTCCGAACCAGGAACGCGACAGCGCTGCCGAGCGTGGCACTGAGGTGCACGACCTCGCGGAGAAGCTCGCCACCACCGGTGAAGTTGACGCGCCAGAGGATCTGGTCGGGTTCATCGAAGGGTACTTGGACTTCCTTGACCGCTGGCAGATCACCCCCGTCTTGGTGGAAGTGGTGCTGGGAAATCGTGAGCACTGGTATTCGGGCAAGGTCGACCTTTTGGCTACGTCGCCACTGCTCATGTCCCAGGCGGACATCGATGCCGGCAAGTTGATACAGATCGACCTGAAAACGTCCAAGGGCGTGTACATGGAGACCGCTCTGCAGACCGCCGCGTACTCCCGGGCCGAGTTCTACATGGATGGCACCAAGGAAATCCCGATGCCGGAGGTAGTCGCGACCTACGTCGCCCACGTCACCCCAATGGACCGTGAGGGCATCAACGCCAGGTATGACGGTTCACCGTTGGGCACCAGCCTTTACCCGCTGGCTACGTCGCCGGCGGAGATCGATGAACACTTCCAGCAGTTCCTGCACGCCAAGGCAGTCCATGAGGACGCGAAAGTGCGGGGCAAGCAGAAGCTCGAACCAATCAACCCACCAACCGAAATGCAGGTAGCAGCATGAGCGCCTACAAGTTCGAGGACGAACACCGCGGTGACGAGATCGCCTTCTACTACGACGAAGACGCTATCGCGATCGACATGTATCCAACTGACCGAAGTGCGATGTACGGGAAGCTCCACAAGCGCGACCGACCAGATCTTGAAGTCATCATCCCAGTCGAGAACGCCGAAACCCTGGTCACTGTCTTGCAGGACATGATCACCGAAATCCGGGCACGCCAAACTCGCGCCGCCTAACCACCAGAAGGAGTCAAACAATGAGCATCCAACCGTTCAACCCCGCAGGCGAAGTCGCCACCCCGACCAACCTCCCAACCAGCACTGGCAGCATCCAGCTCGCCGAATGGGCCGCCGAGCTGGGCGCCGCGCACCAGCTCGGAACAGCCCTGTGCAAGACCGCATTCGTCCCCAAAGATTTCATGGGGAAGCCGGAAGCCGCAGCAGCTGCGATCCTCGCCGGCAAGAGCCTCGGCCTTGACCCGATGAACGCACTGTCGAACATCTTCGTTGTCCACGGCCGCCCAGCATTGTACGCCCGGACGATGACCGCGCTGGTCATGGCTCAGGGACACGAAGTGGTCCGCACGGAAGCCACCCCAGAATCCGTGACTGTCGCCGGCCGCCGCAAGGGGCAGGAACGCTGGCAGGAATTCACCTGGACTATTGGCCGCGCCAAGACCGCCGGGTACACGTCGAATAGCAAGTACCAGTCCGACCCGATTGCCATGCTGACCGCGAAGGCGCAGGCGGAAGCTTGCCGAACCATCGCACCAGACGTGCTTGCTGGTATGCCGTACAGCGCCGAAGAAATGGAGCTGGAAGACATGGGGGAGAAGCCAGCAGCTGCCGAAGCTCCCGTGAAGACTCGCAAGCTCACCCGCAAGCCTGCAGAGAAGAACGCAGAGGCCGCGGAACGCCCGGCGCGTCCCGCCCCGGCCCAGGCCCCGGAGCCGGTTGCGGATGAAGCCACCGGCGAGATCCAAGACGACGGCCCGGCCGTGGTACTGGAAACCGACTGGGAAGCCGAACTTGCCGAGGCCAGCACCAGCCGGGATGCACTGCTCACCCTCTGGAACCGTGCCGTGGCCGAGGGTGCGCCGCAGGAAATGGTGTCCCGCATCGTCGATGCCGGATCCAAGTTCGCCTAACCAAAACACCTAGCCAAACCTGGCGGGTGCCCTGTCTTGGGGTCAGGGCATCCACGAACCAACTAGTAGGAGTCAAACATCATGAAGGTCATCAGCCTAACCACCACCAACTACAAGCGCGCCAAGCACGTCGAGATCAAGCCAGACCCGGACAGCAACCTGGTCATCGTTGCTGGCAAGAACGGCCAGGGCAAGTCCAGCGTTTTGGACAGCATCGCTGCAGCCTTAGGCGGCGCCAACTCCAAGACCACCCCGAAGCCGATCCGCGACGGTGAGGACCGTGCCGAGATTGTTCTCGAAACCGAGGAACTGACCGTCACCCGGGTCTTCACCCCATCCGGTTCCCGCCTGACGCTTACCTCGAAGGACGGGGCCAAGTACCCGAAGGCACAGGCGAAGCTCGACGAATTGGTCGGGAACCTGTCCATGGATCCCCTCGCGTTCACTTTGCTGGATGACAAGAAGCAGTTGGCCCAGTTGCTGGACCTCGTGGATCTGCCGTTCAATCCTGACCAGCTGGAAGCCGAACGCAAGCAGGTGTTCGAAGAACGCACTGCGGTGAACCGGCGGGTAAAGGAATTCGAATCCGCACTCGCCCAGTTCGGCGAGCTCCCAGCAGATCTGCCATCCGCGGAAGTTTCCGTTTCCGGGTTGCTCAGCGAATACCACGAGGCACGAAACGAGAACGAAGTTCTTCAGCGGAGCCAGCAGTTCGTCGAATCTTTGCAAGCGCAGATCGAGCAGCTGGAAGAACAGCTGGCCAAGGCCAAGAACGATCTATCTGAAGCACTGGCAAGCGTGGACCCGAACGCCAAGCCAATCGACCTCACTGCGATCCAAGCCCAGATCGATGGTGCGGAGGAAACGAACCGGCTTGTGCGCAAGGCTCACGAACGCGGTGCACTGTCCTTCCAGTTCGAGGCGGCCAAGGGTCAAGCAAACCAGCTCACCGCGAAGCTCGACCAGATCGCCAAGACCAAAGCCGACGGACTCGCATCAGCACAATTCCCGGTCGACGGGCTGGGCTTCACGGAGGAAGGAGTCACCTACCAGGGCGTCCCATTCAAGCAAGCATCCAGTGCAGAACAGATCCGCGTGAGCATGGCCATGGCCATCGCGTTGAACCCGAAGCTGAAAGTCATCCGCATCCAAGACGGATCCCTTTTGGATTCAGACAGCCTCGCACTGATCGAGGAAACCGCGCAGGAGCACGGTTACCAGATCTGGCTCGAAGTAGTCGGAGACGACATCGAAGACGCATACACCATCATCGACGGAGAGGTGGCCTAACCATGGCTGGCGAAACTCAGATCACTGTAATTGGGAACCTGACCGCGGATCCCGAACTGCGCTTCACCCCAGCCGGCGCGGCGGTTGCGAACTTCACGATCGCTTCGACCCCGCGGGAGTTTGACCGGCAGGCCAACGAGTGGAAGGACGGCGAAGCCCTGTTCCTCCGGGTTAGCGTCTGGCGTGAAGCCGCGGAGAACGTCGCCGAATCGCTCACCAAGGGCACACGGGTCATCGCCCAGGGCCGCCTGCGTTCACGTTCTTATGACACCAAGGAAGGGGAACGGCGCACCGTCATGGAACTGGAGGTCGACGAGATCGGCCCGTCACTGCGCTTCGCTTCGGCCAAGGTCACCCGAACTCAGCGGGGCAACGGTGAAGGCGCCGCCGGCCGCGCACCAAACAGCAGCTCGGGGGCCGGCTGGAACAACAGCACCGGTGGCGGGGGATGGGGCAACCCACCCGCCAACGAACCACCGTTCTAATCCCATGGCAACGCTAATCGTCTGCCCACGCTGTAAACGACCTGCAGTAAACCATTCAATCCCGCATTGCAGGAAGCGTTTATGCGGGTGGCTTGTCTGCAAGAAGTGCTCTCTCACCTATGAGATCCCGCCAAAGCAGTAACCCTCAGTAAACACCCCGGGTGGCCTGGCCAGCAGTCGGACCAGGCCACCCCGCACCACACCACACCACACCAATCTTCAGGAGAAAAAATGCCTATCGTCACCGTCTACACCACCGAGAACTGCCAGCAATGCCGAGGAACCAAGCGCGTCCTGGACAAAGCCGGGGTCGAATACGAAACCGTCCAAGCCGATGCAGCCGACAAGGTCCAGCTTGCAGATGCGATCCGCGAACGAGCAGCCGAACTCGGTGTGTCAGCGACTATGCCGTACGTGACCGTTTACGACATCCACAACACGCTGATCGCTGACTGGTTCGGCTTCCAGCCCGGCAAGATCACCGACTACGCATTGGTACGAGACGCGGAGGATGCTGCGTAATGAGTGTCTTTCATGCAGTGTGGCCGGTCTTGGATACGGATATCCCGTACGAGGACTTGAAAGCCGAAGCTATAGAGGATCTGCCGAAAGTAGCACGACGGCACGGAGTCATCACCATTGGTTCACCTACCGTGATGATTCGCCTGGGCAGGGAAGTTCCAGGTGCTGGCGAGGCTGAGTTCGTTGTTTTTGCTGAATCTTCCGTCGTTGAATTCAAACCAGTCCAAGTTGTCGAAGCGAGCGCGGTTCGTTCGTGTGAGCGGTGCGGTTTGGAAGGTGCGAAGCGTTCGGGCGTAGACGAGTGGTATTGCAAGGACTGCAAAAAGTTCGCTCGGGCTGACGGCTGGTTGGAGAACGCATCATGAGCGCGTGCAAGAAGTCGTGCTGCTGGTCGCCATGGGATGTATGTGCGAAGAAGAAAGAATGCGGTTGCCACACGAGCGACCAACCGATCTACCAGCGACTAACCCAATCCGAAATCGACCGGGCCAACTCGGTACTGCAGCTGAAAGGACAAAGACGATGACCATCCAAGGCCAGCTGAGCATCTTTGACCTGCTGGAATCCCGACCAAAGGTCGACGTCACTCACTTGATGCAGGAGACCAGCGGGGCTGGGACGTTCTTCAATCCTGGAACGCCCGAAGCGCTCCAAGAAGCGCTCGAAGCTTTCCGTGTTGATCATCAAAGTCGCGGGTTCAGATGGAAAACCTATGTCGGGTGGTCTACCTACTACGAATCATCAGGCGCCGGATCGGCGCATCACTCGGCGATGTATCACTCTGGGCTTCGCTGCCATCACAGTGTGGGGGACTGGTGCTCATGCGTGAGGTGGTACATCACTCGCATGTACTGCGACGGGTGCAAATGGTGGTCAGGAATCCATGTGAACACGAACGACGCAGTACACGAGTACTTGGATCACTGTTGGCCAGGGTGGCGCGACCTGCCCGTAATGGAGGGCAAGCAAGTCGGGTACGAAACCAAATTCGAGTTCCCGCAAGACTACCCGAAGAAGTTCATGGTCACCGGCGCGCCGATGCTCGACTGTCGGGGCAACAGCCGACACGCTACGCGAGACATTCCAGGCGCGAACGAGTTCGGCGGCTACCGGGTGTCAATCACTCGGGATTGCCAGATCCACAACCAAAAGGGGGAGAAGTGAACCTGAATCATGAACTACGCAGATATGAATCCAAGCCAAAGGCAAGCCAGCTATCGAATTCTCGGCGCTCTTGCCCGCAAGGTAGCCGACTTGGATCGATCCGGCGCAGGTCAGCACAACATCCTTGCACTGACTTTTGCTTATTCGCAGGTCGAATCACTGATCGAGCAGGAACAGATCGACTTGTTCGACAGTTATCCGCCCGAAACCGACTGAGCTGCGATAGCGAGCTGAGCCAGAGCAATCGCGTTTGCTGGCATAGAAGCCGCCAGACTACCTCGCGTTTCCTTCCAAAAATCCGAGGAACGTTCCCGCCAGCTCTTCCGGAGATCTTCGTCAGTACTTGCACCTGCGGCGGCATTCGTTGCAATCCACAGGTTATAGAGGGCCTCAGAAAAATCGGCACCGGCAACAAACTCTTCGTCGTCGATGAACCGACGCAGCACCTGAACTGTCCGATAGACATGTCCGCGGATATCGGCATTCAATGTTGTATCTCGGCGCAGGAGCTCAACGACTTCGTCCAGGGCGTTACGCACAGTCGATACAGTAGCGTTCAGCGAAGAGTAATTCATGGTGCTTATGAACGATTCGACGCCTTCCACGGAGTCCCTCAGATGGTCTGTGAATGGTTTCGAAGTGTCAGTTCCGCCCCAGTTATATGGGAAATTCAAAACTGCCTGGCCAGCCAGCATCATCGCACGTCTATGGACGGCAACCTTCTTGCCTTGTGTTTCTGCTATATCGAGAATCTTGTTGCAGTCGGTGATATGTCGCATCGCGTCAATATGATGCTGCATGCCAGCATTTCCCATGTCTCTTGCGTGGTAAGGCGTTTGCCCCTTTTTCCACGAATCAAAAAGTTCAATAAGAGCAGTGGCCGGATTATGCATAACACTACGATAGCCAATGACCTTCGGTGGTGGTGAATATGACCTCGCAGGCACATCCGCACCGTTCGCCAAGGCCGCACTGCCCGGACCCTCATTGTGAGAAAGTCTGGGCGCCAGACAAACGCACAGCCAAACAGCTACGTGCAGAAATTATCGCCGAAAAAGGAACAACCGCCGCACATGTTCGATACTACGAACACGCCGGCGGCTGGCACTGGACACGACAAACCAGGATGGGCAAGGAGGACAAATGAGCGCCAAAGATGAACGGCCCTGGATCAAGCTCTCCATCGACTATCTCGACAACCCGAAAATCGACGGACTCAGCGACCAAGCAATCCTCCTGCACCTCGCCCTCATGCTCCGAGCAGCCCAACAACGCTCCGGAGGCAAAGTATCAGCACGCATCGCAGAGCAACGCGGAAAGGCCGCACTGAAGGAACTCACCGACGGGAAACTACTCGTCAAGGAAGACCCCAAAACCTACCGAATCCATGACTATGAGAAGCACCAAACCGTCCACGAACTATCCAAAAAACGAGCCATTTCAGGAGCTCGCGGAGGGCACACGAAGAACCACAAAAACAAGGGCATTTTTGCTACAGATTGCACCTACTGCCAAGAAGACCAAGCAGAACCACAGAACGACCAAGTCATCCCAGAAGAACCACCATTCTGACCACCTAGCAAAAGTAGCAAAATCCTAGCAAATGCCACCCTGGCTAGACACAAAACCCCAAGTCGCCAAGTAGCAAACACAGTGGCAGAACTTAAGAAGTTAAGAACCTACATACGTAGGTGGCAAAACCAACGGACACTCTTGGTTCAGTTTTAAAAGAAATGGCTAAAGAAAAGCAGCATTCGTTCAGGAACGTAACGCACGCGAACGCAACGATGCTGATGCAAAATCCACCAAGGAGAAACCATGATCCTCACCCAAAGCCAAGGCGAACGACTCACCCGCATGATCGCCGCCATGCGACCAGACTTCGACAGCAACGGCATCGCCCGCATCCTTCAAAAAGCCAACCAAACCGACGGGCTCCCAGCCCACGACATGGGCCACGCAATCCGAGCCGCAGCCCACTACACCACCCAGCTCGCCCCAGACGGATCACATGCCAAGCACACGCCGGCCATGTACCCAGCCACCGGGCAACACTGGGACCAAACCGCGCCCGCCGGCTCCCGGCACAAGCGCCACCAGGAACCACCCTGCGAAGAACACCCGACCTACGATGCTCGCACCTGCGCCTGCTGCTGGGCAGACATCAAACTCGGTGAACGACCTGAAGAAATGCTTGGGAAGCGGATCGGCAAGCAAGGCAAGCCCAACGCGTTCGGCGCACAAGCCGTCAAGCAAGCACTCCAAGCACTCAAAAGCCCCGAGAGCGATGTCCAAGCATCCGAAACAACCCGGGGCGTAGCCCCATTCTAATTCTCTTTGCGCCAACCATTGCATCCAGCAATAGCAGAAACTACTACGAACAGTACAAAAACGTGGTTACGGCTGACGCATACCATCCGGGCGGGTGTTTCCCCGTTCAACCTCCTGAAAGGCTCTCAAAATGGATTCTGTGCCCTCCGGCGTATTCCGGTTAGAACTTCCCAAGCTCGCTGACTGGCTCAACCTCAATGTGAATCTCCATTGGGCGCCTCGGAACAGGCGTGCCCAGGCTTGGCGTCACGGAGCGCACATTTACGCACGGCAAGCGAAGCTGCCGAAAGGGTTGCAGCGGGTCCAAGTTGACGCGTACGTGTGGAAGAAGACCCGGGTGCGGTATGACCCGCACAACCTCATGCCGACGTTGAAGCCTGTGATTGATGGGCTGGTCACGGACTATGGGCTTATCCCTGACGATTCCAGCGAGTATCTGGCCGGCCCATTCATCCACCACGGCGGGTACGGGACCGAAAAGCTCGTGCTGGTCATTCAACCGGTGGAAGCTTAATTTGCTGGTTGTGGTTGCAACCAATGATTGCTAGTGTTGCAACTGTCGATAAGTAAACAAGCTCCCGCTGATAGTAAGCCAGGCGGGGGAGGGGGAAGCATCATGTACAAGAAATCTTTGGTCGCCGTCACGGCCGCCATCGTCACGCTGACCGGTTGCGCACCCGCTGGCCGGGTAGCGGACACCGTACCAGTCACTGCCGACGAGGTGAAGGCTGAACAGTACGGCACCAGCCCAGCGTTTGAACGCGACCTGCGCGGCTGTCTGGAAGCGCACCCGATCCCCGCGGATCACGCACCAGACCACCCAGCCTCGGCGCCACTCGCGGAATGCGTCGCCCGGGTATACGAAGCCCACGCTGGCGGTGCGAAATGAGCTTGAACCTGGGCACCCCGCGCAAGCGTGCTGAGCTTCCGAACGCGTTGCATGGTTGCACGTCTAACCCTTGCGGCTCGGTTGTCTGCCAGACTGTGCGTGACCGTGACGAACTCCTGTCCCGCCTCGAACAGGCTGAGGCGATTGTCAACCAGTTGACCCCAACCCACCTCAAGATGATCCGCTGCGCCCTGGACGGTGATCCGGCATGACCGTCGTTGGACTCTCAGCGCAGGCCATCGCCTACGGAGGGAAAGACCACCCGTGGGACCCGTCAGACCTGCAGCGCTGCTTGAACTACATCGACTCATGGAACATCGACACCCCAACGCTAAGCAAACGCATGGCAGGCAGGTCCGTGGCTTGGGATCGACTGCTCCCAGAGTGGGACAAGCTCGTGTCACTGTTCCGGCAGGAAATCGAAAATCAAGGGACGTGGTGGAGTGCGCCGCGCACCTATCAAGAGATGAAACGCATTCTTGCCGACGGCGTAGCCTGCGATTCGTGCGATTCGACAGGGCGTGGAACTGAATGCGCCAAGTGCAAGGGCACTGGCCGGCGATCAGGTGGCCGATGCAGGGCTGAACGTTGCTACGGCGGCGCTGACTTCTGTGGCAGCTGCCGAGGACATGGATACACCGACCGTATGGCACGAACCAACCAAGGAGAAAACAAATGAGCAAACTACCCGGCAACCCGCACGTTTTCGAAGGCCCGCAGATCGCGTCGCCTGAGACGATCGAGAATGACTTTATCGGTGAGGAAGGTGTCACCGCTGAAACGATGATGCTTTCGGAGCTGACACATAACACCGAAGCCACTCTCGCCCTGGCATACGAGCAGCGCACCGCCAACCTTCTGAAGGTCTTGGAACTCCAAGGGCGCATGCAGGGCGTTACCCAAGCTTTCAACCTGAGCGCGTTCGACGTTGCCGAACGCCTCGGGATCGAACCGAAACCAGTAAGCAGGCCATTCTAATGACTAACCAGGCCCCGCTAAACCCGGACGTGTTCCCATCATCAAATGGGACTAACGCGATAATGAGACTGCTTCCGGATCGCCGGGCGTGAGGCAGCCCAAATGATTAGTCTAATTAGAGCGGATAACAGGCAAGCCAATCAGATCGATGATATCCGGGAATGGAATGCCAAAGTCTTTGAGGCGCAATTTGGCTTCGTCTCTCGCAGAGACGCTCATCCCGAACCACAACTTGCTAAGGGAGTCGTTGATGCTGTTGAAATCCGATATATCGTAGTCATCCCGGTCAATTGTCATCATGGCTACGCGGTCAGCAAGTTCGACAAACTTTTGCGGTGCGCTGATCCTTTTCCCTCGATTTGCGTCATTCCCTCTATTTACGGCTGCACGTGACACGCGAGGGTCTCTCACCCTCACGGAATCTTCAATTGCAGAAAGTCGAGTCAGTATCTGCCGATTCATCTCGCCCTGGGCCGATTCTGGGTCCGTAGAACCGGTGACCGTCTCGAAAGACTTGTACTGGCTCAAGGGTGTGATTGGCCTGTAATCATGTTTCATGGTTTCAATCGCCATGCCAGCAATGGTCTTGATCGTCTTGTCGACAGAAGCTGGATCCTGCAGCTCATAGGAGATTACTCGCAAGTCCGCAATATCGAATGGGATCGGTTGGCCCTGCTCGATCATGTGGATAACGGGTTTATTCCATCCGTGAGCTATAGCGAGCTCGTAGAACACGTTGGCGTTGTGGTCGGTAAGGTCGGCGACGATCAGATCGGCAGCATCTATTCGTTTGATGATGTCGTGTCCAATGGAATCGGGGGACAACGACCCATCGCCCCGGGTTACCTCCCAGCGGTCGTCAGGCAGGGCTTTCTTGATGATGTAATCCAGTGCCAGAGTCGCCTTGCGATTCTTTTCGGACCCAACCGATCCGATTGGTGAAATAACAAATACTTGCTTAGTCGTGGCAACGTCATCCGGCTGCGCCGCAGGAACTTTCTTAGTAACCATTAAATCCAATTTTCACGAGGGGTTTGCGATGAACTTTGAGCATAAACCAATTGCCCAATCAACACGTAGATATTGCAAGTGAATGAAACAAATGCAAGGAGGTAACTAGTGACTTTGAGTATCACCGCGGAGAATCTGGGCAAAGCGATCAAACGCTACAAAGGCGACCCCACCTACGCCCCAGGACAAGAACGCGACGGGAAACTAATCTGCGGAGCCAAGAGACGCGGGAAGGACGAAGCGTGCGGATCCTCTCCAGTACCAGGCGGTGTCCGATGCGGCCGACATGGGGGTAACAGCCCCAAGGCGAAGGCAGCAGCAGAAGAAAGGATCGCGGAACAAGAATTGACCCACGCCATAGGCACGCTCGGCATCACCGAGAAATACCCGGACATCGACCCCGCCCAAGCCCTCCTGCAAGAGATCAGGATCAGCCACGCACACGTCCAATGGCTCCGAACCAAAGTTTCCGAAGTCGAACCCAACGAGCTTGTATGGGGCATAACAAAGACTGAAGTTGGTATCGGCGCCCAAGGGCCAGTGGACATGACCGTCCAAGAAGCAGGATTCAACACCTGGTACACGCTCTACACCAAAGAACGCGAACACTTCGCCAAGCTCACCACCATGGCCTTGAAAGCCGGTATTGAACAGCGGCGTATCGAACTCGAAGAGCAGAAAGCAGAACTCGTTGTTGTCGCGCTGAAACAGATCTTCTCCGCCCTCAACCTGTCGAAGATTCAAGCGGACATGCTCCCCACCATCGTCCCCAACGCCCTACGCCAACTCACCGGAGGAACACCATGACCCTCACCCGCGAAGCCAAATACCTATCCGGCGCAGACCTCGGCAAAACCATCGAATTTCTCGGCAAGGAACCGGGAGATGGGCTGACCTACCGCACCACGGGAACCATTAGAGCCATTGAGCACGAAGACGACTGTGTCAGCATCGACACCGGCAGCGGATGCCGGCTAATCCGATCAGGCGACCCCGTCACCATCACCGGCACCGACACCCCACCAGGCTTGAACCTCCACCGATCAGTGATCGACCAGAACGAATAGGATTAGAGCATGGTTCTTAGTGAAGGTTTCGAATGCACGGTGCCCAGCGATGACGCAGTAAAAGGTTCTGTAGTCAATTGCGTTGGAACCGCTCCAGATAATTACTTAGTAATGGGAGACGTTGCAACCTGGGTTGCTGGCGTGGCCGGGATACTGACCGCTTTGTTGACTATTGGGTTGCTGATCGCTGCCATCAGGGCATGGCGTGTCGCCAAGGGTACCTTGGAGAGGATGGAAAAGGACGCAAAAGCTGCAGACGAAAGGTTGCACACCGAGATACGAGAACTCTGGGAAGCTGAGGAACGACGCGCTAGACATATGATCTTGTTCGAATTCTTAGATTCAATGTTCGATATTCTCAAAAAATACGGAACCTATGAACAGCTGGTGGCTCGGAGAAGCATGGCCGAGCACCGTGCTGTCAAATTTGATGTCCTATGGTCTAAGGCTTCGGTTCGTGTGAAGCTAGACGGCCTTATTCGGCTCAGTTTCGAATTGGCCGAATCGGAGCTTGAAGCAGGTCAGGCTCTCGCAGAATTCAATCGTTCATCGAAAGAAGGACTGGGGAATCAAGGGGAATTCGTTGACGCATCAGCTGCATCAGGCATCTACATGAGTGCTAGCCGCAGGAAGGAAGAATTGTTCGGAGGTTTGAGGTCTATAACAGCACGCCTACGATCGGAAGATATCGATATCTCTGAATTTCAAAGTGAGATCGACAGCTTGGTTCTTGATATTGCTCAGGCTCACCCTGAGCTAGCCGCTATCTCATCGATTTTGGAGGCCGACAATGACTGAATGCCTAGTCTGCGAGTATGGCACCGCGGCCGGCCTGTACCTCTGCAATCACTGTGATGCCCGGTTCCGCGCTGTCTTGGATCGTGTGCCAGCGACGTTGCGGACGGCGGGGGAGACGTTGGCGAATCAGGGGGTGCAACCCCGCATCGGGTCCGCTGGCACCAGCGCCCCTGGTGCGCCCCTGAATTTGGACATGGCCGAACGGCTCGGGGAGAACGAGCGTCGGCTTGCCGAGTTGGCGCACTGGGTGAACGGCCGGGAGGAACCGAACCGCTTGCGGATCTTCACGAAGACGTTCAACGCTGCCGAATACCTGCGAGCTATGGCGCACCTCATGCGCAAACGCGAGTACGTCGCAGACCTCTACCAAGAGTTGCGTGACCTTGAACGACGCGTCATCTCAGCAGCTGACCGGCCAATCCAGAAACGCCCACTAGGGGAGTGCGGGGCGCTGCTCATGGACGACGCCACCAACATGATCAGCCGCTGCGAGGGTGTTGTCGAAGGCCACGAAACCGCCACCACCGGCCGCTGCAAAGCATGCCACCGCGAACACGACCTCACCGACCGCATCACCGAACGGTTCGCACAAGCCTGGCATGTCCGCGGCCCTCTCCTGCAAATCGTGAAAGCCCTCAACGCCGCCGGCTACACACTGAAATACGGCACAGCGAAACTCTGGGTCCACCGCGGCAAACTCGCACCGAAATGCGACCTAGCAACACGCCAGGAGGGCCACACCCCAGCCGAGGTGCTAGCTGTCTTGCAAGCGGGTGCAAGTGGCAAGCGCAATAGTAGCAATCAGAAGTTGCAAATCTCATGAACTGTAACTAGGGTAAGACCCAAGATCGAAGAACTGTGACCAGTGAAGATCTGCGCAGCAGGCGGAACCACTTATCGACAATAAGAACGCCGAGAGCAGAGCCACGCACCCCCCAAGGCGTGAGCAGTCTGCCATGACCGGCACCACCCGCACGCACAACCAAATAGCCGGGCACACGAGGCCCGGAGCGCTACCGGGTATGTCCCCGCCAGCTCACGACTGAGTAGCGCACGAGGGGTTCCTGCTAACCCGCACGACTCCAACAGTCGCGACGGACGCTAAGGGCTGGCATGATCCGAAACTTGAAAGAGTTCGAACGGGGATCCAGACCTGCCCCACCCATACTTGACGGCGGCCAACAAGCCGACAACACCACACGACGCACAGAACAGTGCCCCGCCACACCGGGTGGGCGCAACGGGGCACTGCTGATGCGAAACTACAGCGGACCAGCCGCCGTCAATGAAACGCCAGTCACAGATTTCCAACAATCTGCCGGTAAAGCGCTAACATAGCGTGAGCAACAATCAAGTGTAGGAGGAAAAATGTTGACCAACGACATTGACATCCGACTAGCGCTTGACGAGCGACTTCAACGCAAACACGGAAATGATCCGAATGTTCTCATTCGCCATGAACTCGGCGTTGATATGGGGAACCGTCGTGTTGATCTCGCTGTTTTGAACGGGCACCTAGCAGGATGGGAAATCAAAAGCGACAGGGACACCCTGCTGCGTCTTCCTGAACAAGCTGATGCATTCTCGAAGGTCATGGACTACCTGACAATCGTGACGACTGCAAAATACTTGGACCGTTGTGCTGAGATGCTGCCGAAAACGTGGGGCTTGCAAGAAGCGATCAAGGGGCCCCGAGGTGTTCGAATCGTCAACCGCAGAGCCCCCAGATTGAACCGACACACTGACTCTTTTGCAATAGCTCAACTTCTGTGGCGCGAAGAGGCCCTCGAAGAACTGAAGCTACGTGGTGAAGCTCGTGGGCTTAGTTCGAAACCGAGATACACGATCTGGCAGCGACTATCAGAAGTAGTTCCTAAAAAAGAACTGCGCTCTATCGTCTTGAGTCGCCTCAAGCGCCGCCAAGAGTGGACAGGCGGTCACTTACCAGCTCCATGTGGTGGTTCTGAGCGTATGAGATCCACTGTGTAGCAGTACCTGGACCTGGCGGATTCGCAATAGAGCTGTCACCCCATGAAAAGTTTGCTCCGGAAAAATCTGGATGTGCAACGATATTTTTGCAAACGTCGTAGAACGTCGAATGCCTGCCCTCGGAATCCTTGGGCTCGCGCCAGATCACCCACTGGTCGGCTATCGTGTACCTAAGATACGGCAGAGGCCCCTGGAACCCAGGTCCGTCAGACTGTTCTGGTGAACGGGTGCCGTAGTCGGCGTACTCGATATCCGGATACTTCTGATGCATTTGATTCCAAATTGCAGCATCGTTGCGATCAATATAGTGGTATGACTGCTTCTGCACGTCAGAGATTTGCTCCGGCGATGCTCCAGAAGCGAGAATCACTGATTCCCAAGGGCCATTGTTCACGACCCATTGCAGCGAGACATCAGCCAATCGAGTCATCGAATGAATGTCTGCCCCATGAATGCTCCCTAAATCGACCATGATTGCGATGTCCGCAGGTGATAAGTCATGGAATCTGCACCAGTCTCGAAGACTCTGATCATTGGCGGCAGGGTCGGGGTCAAGCTCCGCTCCTCGGATTCGCAGTATTAGATTCTCCGCACCTACTGCAGTGACAGCATCAGAAAGTTGTTCCGCAGTATCATCCAGATGAATCACGGCGTGAAATTCTACGGTTGTGCGGGAGAACTCTGAGGCTAGCCAGGTGAAAGGCAGTAGGCCGCTCGATTCTTCTTTTTCACCAGGCCGAAGCGCTCCCAGGTCGATCGCGTAAAGTTCGCGATCTTTGGAAGCACGAAGTAATGCATCACGGAACTTGGCCAGGTCTCGAGTAACACCGTTCGCAGCTACGAGTTCGAAGAGTGGTTCAATACGGGAGCGTTTTTTGTCACTCACATTCTTCCACGCGTCATACTCACCGGATTTGCCCCTGAGAATTGGGTAGTACATCAGTTCTCCTAGTTGATAAACGACCAACACGTAATTGTCGGTTCAACTTCATCCTATGTGACTTAGCCGACAAACTGGAGGTGCATCGTGTCCGCCGCATACGATTGGGCGGAGTACGCGGCCCGTGCATTCGAAGTGCCAGAGCATGACTGGGCAACTCCGGGAGCTCTCGCGAAAGCGATCGAACCGACCACCCTGCAGACCCCAGCCCTGGACTTGATCGACGAGTACTTGGTGAAGGTTGAAGCGGGGGAGATTGATCGTCTGATCATCAACCTGCCGCCCCAGGAAGGAAAGTCCACCCGGGTCACGACGATTGGGCCGCTGTGGTTTCTCACCCGTAAACCTGACCGTCGTATTGCCATCGTTTCCTACGCCCAGGACTTGGCTGACGAGTTCGGGCGGAACATCCGTAACCACATCGCATCCAATGACGGTGACGACGAAACCCTGGACCTCGGTCTGCGAGTAGCCAAAGACAACGGTGCTGCGCGACGTTGGAAACTCGACGGGAAAAAGGGCGGCGTCCGTTCAGTCGGTATCCGTGGCGGTCTGACCGGCCGTGCCGTTGATGCGCTGTTTATTGACGACCCCATCAGCAACCTTGAGCAGGCTTACTCGAAAACCTATCGTGAGCAAGCGTGGGGATTCTGGCAGTCAGTCGGCATCACCCGACTCGCACCCGGCGCACCAGTCATCCTCGTTCTCACCCGTTGGCACGCTGACGACCTAGCCGGCCGCCTGCTTGCTGGTGTAGACGCTGACCGTTGGACCGTGCTTAACATTCCTGCCGAAGCCGTGGAGAACGACCCGCTCGGACGTAAACCCGGTGACTGGCTCGAATCAGCCCGACAGCGTACCCCACACCAATGGGAACAGATCAAAGTCTCCGTCGGCCCCAAGGTGTGGCAATCCCTCTACCAAGGCAACCCAACCCTGGACGACGGCGGCGTACTACCCACCGAATGGGCCCGCTACGAACAACCTATGTGGATCGAACACGCAGACGGCCGGCACACAGTGCCCGGCATCGACCGTGACGACCACGAGCTCATACAGTCTTGGGACCTCGCGTTCAAGGGCGAGAACACATCGGACTACGTTGTAGGCCAAGTCTGGTTGCGCGTCGGTAACGTCGCCTACCTGCTCGACCAAGTCCGCCGGCGGATGAACTTCAACGAGACGTGCGACGCTATCGAAGCCATGACAGCGAAGTGGCCCGAAGCAACCGCCAAACTCGTTGAGGACAAAGCCAATGGGCCAGCGGTCATGAACGCACTGCAGAAAACAGTGATCGGGCTGATCCCAGTCGAACCAGTCGGCTCGAAATACGCTCGCGTGTCAGCTGTCAGCCCGTTGGCGTTCTCCAAGAACATCGTGCTCCCAGCAACCAGCTTGTGCCCATGGGTGGAACATTTCACCCAAGAAGCCCTGTCCTTCCCTGCAGGAGCAAACGATGACCAGCTGGACACCATGTCCCAAGCAGTGAATCAGTTGCTCCTGCACCGCATCGACGGTCAAGGGGACGACATTGTGCAGCCGGAAGAATACGACGTCGTGGAAGAGCAAGGCTACTACTTGTCTCCCTTCTAAAGAATTGAGGTGTCGCCCATGGGCTTGCGCACTTGGCTTGGATTCGCCCAAGAATCAGGCACCACCATTACTGAGACTGTCCCAGCCGGTACGGTCGACACGCTCGAACACAAAATCGAAACTTTGACCGAGTCCATGGCCCAGCTGTCATTGGCACGGGAGGATGCTGGTTGGGAACGGATCCTGCAGGACGGGCAACGTGAACTCACTGCAGAGGCGCGCCGTCGCAACGCTGAGCTGTGCCGCGTGTTCGCCATCGCTAACCCGCTGATCAAGCGTGGCCTAGAGCTGCGTGGCGCGTACGTTTTCGGGCAGGGCGTTGGAACCACCGCTACCGGCGAGAAAGTCAACGACCTTGTACAGGCTTGGTTGGATGATCCTGAAGTACGTGAGGTGTTCGCCGGATCCGAAGCGCAGGCACGCAACGAACTCGCTTTGGGCACTGATGGCAACGTGTTCTTCGCCCTGTTCACCAACCCGCTCACGGGCCGGGTGAAGCCGCGTGTGATCCCGTTCGAGGAAATCCAAGAGCAGATCACCGACCCGGAAGACTCTTTGAGCGTCCGCTACTACAAGCGGGTCTGGAACCGACGCGACGCAGCGGGTGGGGAGCATGAGGTAACGACTTACCACCCGCGGTACGACTACCGCCCACAGATGCGCCAACGCCGGTACGGGGCCACCCCAAACAGTGCCGGCCACGACATCATCTGGGATGCGCCGATCTACCACATCAAGGTCAACGCCCTCACCGGCTGGCAATACGGCATCGGCGATGCCTTCGCGGCCCTGCCGTGGGCTCGCGGGTACAAGGAGTTCCTTGAAGCGTGGGCGATCATGATGAACGCCCTGTCGAAGATCGTTTGGCAACGTGTCGGCAAGGGTGGGAAGCGCACTGCGGCCAATGCACGCCGTGAATTGGAGAAGATTCCGGGCATGGCACCCGGCGGCGGCGTGAACGCCACTGACGACAGCAAGCTTGAAGCGGTGCCGAAGACCGGCGCCACCATCGACTCTGACTCTGCGAAACCATTGGCTGCCATGGTCGCTACCGCGTTGGGTATCCCAGTCACCATGCTCCTTGCGGATCCTGGCCAGACTGGTGCACGCGCCGTGGCAGAGACACTGGACTTCCCGACCACGCTGACCATGCAAGGTCGCCAGGAAGTTTGGCGTGAAGCTCGCCGGCAGATCCTCGGCTACGTCATCGACCAGGCCGTGATCGCACCCCGGGGTGTGTTGCGTGGCCAAGGCAGGACGGTGCGTGACGGCGACCGACTCCAAACGGTGCTCACCAATGAGGATGACCGGACGCTCACCATCGCGTTCCCGGACATCACCAAGGTTGACCCGAAGACCATGATGGACGCTTTGGAGAAGGCCGACGGGCACATCCCGCCACTGCTGTTGGCTGAGATGATCATGCGCGCCCTGGGCGTGCGTGACGTTGACGAGTGGCTGGAAGAGCTGACCGATGATGAAGGCAACTTCCTCGACCCTCTCGTGGCGGCCGGGCAGGCCGCGGCTGACGCATACCGGGCTGGACAAGAATAGGCGGTGATGTTGGTGGCTGTCACAGATGAAACCCTGCTGATAGCCGCCGACACCCGCCGGCGCCTCCAACGGATGACCGACGAACAAGCCGTCGCACTCACCAAAGCGTGGGTGGATGCCTGGGACACGCTCACACCGTTGTTCAACGAAGCGTTGCTGGACTTGCTGCAGGGCGCGCCTGACCGGTTGCCCCGTGCAGTAGTCGCACGCAACCGGAAACTACAGGCAGCGCTCAGGCAGGCCCGCACGGTGCTGAACGAGCTCACCCGCGGCGCTAACGAAGTCATAGAGAACAGTTTGGCTGACGCAGTGCTGGACGCAGTGCAATCGCATGAAGCAGTCCTGCGCTCCCAACTGCCCCCGGCAACGGCGGGTGTCAGCTTCGAATTGGACGCACCAGCCCCAGACGCGCTGGATGCGATCGTTCTGCGAACAACCCAGCAGATCCACTCGGCAACACGGCCACTGGCCGGCTGGGTGGTCGATGCAATGCGCAACGAGCTGGTCCGCGGCATCGTCGTGGGGGACAACCCCCGCGAAGTCGCCCGCAAACTAATCCGCGCTACCGAGGGTCACTTCAACGGCGGACTAGCCAGGGCTACACGGATCGCACGAACCGAAATGCTCGATGCCCACCGGAACGGGTCGCTCACCTCCGCGAAGCACAACAAGGACCTGCTGACCGGCTGGAAATGGCAATGCACCCTAGACCGGCGCACCTGCCCGTCCTGCCTGTCCAAGCACGGCACCCTGTACCCGGTAGACCAGTTCGGTCCCGAAGACCACCAGAATGGCCGGTGCGCACGCATCGACGTCACCAAGACCTGGAAAGAACTCGGGTTCGACATTGACGAACCCGCAGACGCTTTCCCCGACGCCCGCAAATGGTTCGACGGACTCACCGAAGACAGCCAACTAGCCATCATGGGCCCAACCCGGCTGCAGCTGCTCAACGACGGCAAGATCGGCTGGGAAGACCTCGCCACGCTCCGCACCGCAGACGGCTGGCGAGACTCCTACATCCAGACACCGGTGAAAGACCTACTAGGTGCCATCGCTGGCTGACGGGTAATAATCCACCGTCCCGCACCACTTGCACACCACGGACATCGAACCCCCCGTAGGACGCAAGAAAACGCGTCCTACCTTCCACTCATGGCCAGGGCAAGCGCCCGGCTCGCCCGGGGTGTCGTTGGCGTCATCCCTTGTCATATCTGCCATCCCACGCTTTCGTGATGTATGGATTTAGGTCTTTCGCCAGGCCAATGACTTTGGCGATGAATTCGTCGAGATCACCGATCCTAATGGAATCGTTCATCTCGAAGGTCACAGGGTGAGAGGAATTAGCGTGATGCTTTCGCTTCATCAGTGATGCACGACCATCACTGAAGAACATCCATTCACTGTGGATAAACATGTTTCGCCAGCCGCCAAGTTCTTGGAGACGGTCGCACAATACGCCAAACTCGTCGTCCTGTGGAAAACACTTGCGTAGTTCTTTTACGAATTGTTCCCCTGAGCGAGACCAACCGCCATTGCTTACGGCGTTACGCGCCTTATTGGTTATGACCTCGGAAGCCAAGCTTTCCAGCAAAGCAAACTCAAAAACTATGGTGCCGACAGCCTTTCGGAATGAATCTGGTGCCTCGGTAAGAACTTCGGTGTTTTCCATGGACACCAGTTTAGGAGATCCACCAGATGAAACACATCCGCGAATCCGCGACAGCTACCCGGCGCGGCCCCGGCCGTATCCTTCTGACTCTGATCAGCCCCGGCCAAGGATCCAGTGGCGACTACACGCCGGAGGTACTGGCGACTGCCGCCACAGAGCGTGCATTCCCGCGTGGCACCTTGGGCATGATCGACCACGACACCCCCACCGAGATGATGGAACGCCCCGAAGGTTCCCTCCGGAACCTCGCGATCGTCCTTGAAGAAGACGCATACGTTGGCGAAGGCGGGGCACTGCAGGCAGAAGCCAAAGTCGCTTCCGCGTGGCGTGACCTCGTAGACGACTTCCACGAGCACATCGGTGCCAGCATCTTCGCCAGCGCTGAAATCAGCGTGAACGAGACCGGACAGAAGATCGTGGAACGAATCATTCCCAACCCGTTCAACCGCGCCGACCTCGTGACCGTGGCGGGCCGTGGAGGAAAGATCGATCAAGTTCTCGAAGCCGCTCGGGTCATCGAATCCCGCTCCATCGTTGCCGAAGCCACCGCGAGTGACGTGCGCATGTGGTTGCAATCCACCGTGCGCAACCAGACGGAGGAATGGTCTTACGTAGTCGATCACGATGAAACCTACGTCTACTACGAAATTCACGGAGACCGGATCATCCGACGCTCATACACGCTCAACGGAGTGAACGTGACGCTGGGCGATGACCTCACTGAAGTACGGCTGAACAAGTCGTACGAACCTGTGGTGGCTCAGACCGCCGCAGAATCCAAGAACTCCCCGCCGGACCCGGCTGGGGTAATCGAAAATCAGGAGGAAGCCACCATGGCAACCATTGATGACAAGGAACTCGCCGACCTTCGCGAGACCGCCAGCCGGGCCACCACGGCCGAAGCTGAACTGAAAGCAGAGAAGGAAGCCCGAGCCAAGGAAGCCGCCGAGCGTGCAACCGAAGCCCACGACAACCGTGTGAAAGAAGCTAAGCGCATCGTCGCTGAAGCTTTCGGTGAAGACGCGCCCGCGTTGTACACCCGTCTGGCCGAGTCCGCAGCAACTCCGGAGGACTTCGACGCGGACGCGTTCCGCACCGAAGTCACCGAAGCGGCCGCACTGCGCGAAGCCAACAACGGGGCCGGCAACCCACGCGGCCTCGGTGCAACCCCAATCACCGAGTCGAAGACCACTGTCTCCGACGAAGACATCATCAACGCACTCTAAGGAGGCAACACCGTGGCAAAGAACCAGCGTTACACCAACGCACTACACATCACCGTCACCGCGCCCCGCGATATCAAGTCCGGTGACCCCGTACAGGTCGGCCAGATCAGCGGCGTAGCCCAGATCGACGCCAAGTCCGGCGAACAGGTCACCATCTGGCTTGACGGCTCCTGGGACATCCCAGTAACCGGCGCACTGGCCAGCGAAGGCCTACCCGTATACATCACCTCGGCAGGCGCACTCAACGCCTCCGCGACCGGCAACACCCCATGGGGCGTAGCGCTGGCCACCAAGACTGCCGCGGCCGCACCCGTCGAGGTCGTCCCATTCGGCTACAGCGCCCCGGCACCAGCCGGAGCCTAGGAAAGGAAGTCAACCATGACTCATGACATTGCACAGGAAGGCTTCCGCCGCGCCACCTCCCACGAGGAACGCGTCCACGAAGCCGCCAAGCTGTTCGGCCAGGGCCGTACTGGCGCCAGTCCCTTCGCTCAGGCACGCCTGCTCGAAGCATTCACCACCAGCGACTTCCCGGTCCTGCTAGGCGACGCGTTCACCAAGAAGGCTGTCGCTGCGCAGAAGGCCGCGGTCAAGGAATTCGAGCCGATCCTCACCAACGTGACCGTTGATGACTTCAACCGTCACAAGCTGATCGATCTGTGGGGCGGCGACGAATTCGAGACCGTGAAGGAACTGGAAGAGTACAAGTCCGGTTCCCTGAACGAGACCGAGCTGGACCACGGTGCGGGCAAGCACGGTAAGGCTTACGGTCTGTCGTGGGAGCTGTACCGCTCCCGCAACTTCACTGCCCTCGCCAACTTCCCAGCCAAGCTGGGTAACGGCTCCGTCAAGGGCCAGAACAGTCGTGTAGCTGACCTGCTGGTCGATGCTACCGCTGGCAACTGGAACACGGGCTTCTTCGGCACCGTCGATACCAAGCCATTCAGCCCAGACAACCTGGACGCAGCCATCAAGGCACTCGGCCAGACCGAGGATCACCGCGGTGACCTCGTGGACGTGTCCAACCTTGTGCTCGTTCACAGCTCGGGTCTCCGCTCCGAGGTTCTGCGCGTCCTGAACGCGTACGAACTGGAAATGCAGGTTACCGACGGTTCCAAGACCTCGAAGACCCGCGTGCAGAACCCATTCAAGGGTGTCGTCACTCCGCTGGAATCCCGTGCAGTTGGTAAGCGTCTTGGCGCTAATCAGGGTACTGGTTGGGCGCTCGTGCCAGCCAACACTTCGGATCTGCCGGCGATCATCCGCACCCTGGTTTCGGGTGAAGAAGCAGTGGACATCCGTGTGAAGAACGATCAGGGCAACCGTGTTGGCGGTGGCGCTGTTCCATTCGATCAGGGTTCGTTCCCAGACGACGGCATCTGGTTCCGTGGACGCGACGTCTACGGCATCGACAAGGGCTTCACCGCAGGCGTTTACGCCTCAGCTGGCGCTTAGCCCAAACAACGATTAGAGGGAGGGGTGTTCGTGGACTACGAAACACCAATAAAGCATGTTCGTGTGTTGATCGCTGACATGGGCACCCCACCCCTAATCGATGACCAGACCCTGCAGACCTATTTGGAGATGCAGGGCTGGGAAGACGGCGCACGATGGGCTGTCTACCGGGCAGCTGCTGACGCTCTTGACGCTATCGCGACGAGTGAAGTCCTAACTGCGAAAAAGATCAGGACGCAAGACCTCAGCACAGACGGGCCAGCAGTATCTGCTGAACTGCGCAAACAAGCTACCGGCCTACGTCAACGCGCAGATGACGAAGACCCAGACTTTGGTGGCGTCTTCGAAATCATCGACACCGGCCATAGCCGTCTCGAAGCTGAGGAATGGAGGGTCTTCTGATGCCATTCCCCGGAACCAAAATCATTCCAGACGGCTGGTCTGAGCATCACCGGCCAGTCGCCGCGGGCGGCATGACCGCTGATTGTGTCATCGACCGTGTCACCGATGGCCCTGCACCATTCCCTCTGCCTGAAGGCTGGACAGGACGCACTCAACTCTGGTCGGGCAAGGCCCGCATCCAAGAGCTGAAGCGAGAACAAGCCGCAAACCTTGCAGGCCAGCCCACCGAGTCACGCCAATACCTGATCCAACTCCCATACGACGGCACGCTGCCTGAACTTCATGCGGGGGAGCGCGGCGACATCGTCACCAGCGCTGGCACTGAGTACACACTCAAGCAACGCATGACCGGCTCTGAACTCTGGGCACACGACTTCATCGCATGGGAAAACCAAACCCAGCAAAACCCTTAGCGTTTCCCGATCAGCATGAAGCTCCACACAACCACCGTGAGCAGGGCGATCAGGCCGACCCAGAGCAGCCATGACAAAGGCACATTTACGGTGGCGTACCCGGCGATACCGAGAATTACGCCGATGACTCCGATAGCCCAGAGCAGTACGCGAACTTGTTTCTGATTCATGGGCACAGCTTATCGAAGGGTGAAGTCATCATAAGCTTTGACGCATCAGAATTCCTCACCCTAGGCAAAAATTTGGGCAACGTGTCCAAGAGTACCGGGGCGTTGGCGAAGATCGTGGTGAAGAAAACTGCGAAGGATATCGAGAAGTCCGCCAAGACCCTCGCCCCCGTGGATACGGGCAACTTGAAGAACTCGATCACAACAAGCGACCTGCGCAACGTCACCCAGGATTCCCCGTCAGCTGAGGTGCGCGCATCAGCAAACTACGCCCAGTATTTGGAATTCGGCACTAGCGTGATGCCAGCCCAGCCATTCATGGGTCCGGCAGCTGAAAAGCACGGGCCAGAATTCATGGCAGCTATGGCCGAGATCATCGAGAAAGCAATGGATTCGTAAATGCGCGCAACACAATTCCACGCCGAACTCATGGCCGCCCTCAGAGCTATCACTGCTTTAGGTGGCCGTGTCTATGACGGCTATGTCCCTGCCAAGCTACCCACTGACGGTGCAGGGTACGTCCTGCCGTATGTGCTCGTGTTTTCCGGTCTGACCGCGGACATTGGCGACCCTGATCTCACCGGCAAAGCAGACACCCTCGTGCACGACTGGTCACCACAAACGAACTGCGTCGGGCCCACACCCGGTCACTCCCGCATGTGCGCGGAAATGGTTCAGGATGCCCTCACTAACCTGCGCGTTGGAAACAACTGGCTCAAACCAGACGAGGACGGCTTCCGTGTTGCTGTGCCGCTCAAAGACGACCAGGCCACCCCAGCCCGGTTTTTCCTGCCGCTCTCGTGGCGGCTCACCACCACCTAAAGGAGGCCCACCGTGGCTACCCCTAAACAGGTCACCGAGCCAGCCACCCCCGCGGTGGTAGCGAACGTGACCGAACCAGCACGGACCTACGATCCACGCAAAAAGGTCAAGGTCTACGACACCAAAACCAAGCAGGTAGTGCGCCGGCCAGTACCAGAAACGTGGCTCGACGGACGCTTCCCAAACCTCGCACCAGTCCCATCCTCGAAAGAAGGTAAGTAGCTATGTCCGCCAAGGGTCCAAAGATGCTCAACATGAACAACCGCGCCCTGTGGTGGGTACCAACCATCGCTAACAAGAACGCACCAACGGTCGCCGAGGTCACTGCTGGTATCCAGCTGACCTGCCTCGTGACCGTAGCGAACTACCAGTTCGGCATCACCGGCACCGCCGTGATTACCGACCCATCGCCGTGCGACTCCATCGAAGCCGGCGCCCCGGGCATGGACACCGTCGAGGCTGGCTTCGACATGTTCCGTTTCAAGGACGCTGTCGAAGACATCGCGTGGACTACGTTCACCGACAAGGGCATCGGCGGATACCTCGTGGAACGCATCGGCCAGGTCGCTGACGGTGAAGACCCATCCGAGGTGCCACTGTCCACTGGTGACGAAGTAGCCGTGATGGAGGTCCTGACCTTGTCGCCACGCACTCTGTCGCCGGCGACCGCGGGTTACGAGAAGTTCAACCAGTCGTTCGCTCCGCAGTCCTTCGCACCTCGCGCCGTGGTCGCTGCCGCGTAACCAAAGACCAGTCCGGGCAGGGGTGCTTGACTCCCGCTCCTGCCCGGACTCTAAACACCATCAGGGGTCACCACAAACATTAGGAGTCAACCGTGGCAACACCAGTCTCTTCAGGAACTGTCACCCGCGACCAGCTCGTGGAAGCAGTCAAAGCCTTGGGCCTCAACCCTGAGAACACCGTGCAGGTCAACATGAAGACGGACCACATCCGTGTCATCGAATATGTGCGCGATGAAAACGGTGCCCGGATCCTCAACGAAGCGTTCGAAGGCTTCGACCGCCGATGCTACACCCTGCAAGTCAAGTAACACCCATCCTTTAGGAGTCAATCATCATGTCCGAAAACATTGAACCAAACAGCGAGCTAGACCTCGACGAGTGGCTGGCCATGGGCGAACGAACCGTGCACAACGTCAACCTGTACAACCGCTTCGATCTGATCGCCGAGATCGACGCACTCGAAGCGCAGAAAGTCCCAGTCGAAGAGGTGCCCGAGGGCGACGAAGCACTCGGCGGGAACAGCAGCCCGAACGCCGGGCTCGATGCTGAAATCGATGAACTGAAAATGCGCATCCATGCGTCGAAGAGGATCTTCCGAGTCACCTCACTCACCGACGCTGAAATTGCCGGCATCCGCGAAACCGTCCTCACCGAGTGCTCCGAGGAAATCGACAAGCAAGCAGAGCTGGGCAAAAAGGAAGCCCGCAAGACCGCAGCGCGCATGGAAGTGAAGAACCCGGCCGACGTAAACGCCCTAGTTCGATTGAACGTCAACGAGTTCACTCGGAAATTCATTGAGCGTGAATCTCGGCTCCGCATCATCGCAGCATCCACCACACTCATGAACAAGGGGCAACTGGTCAGCCTAGACCTAGAGCAGGCCCGCACCCTCTACGAAAAGCTCGGCGAAGCACAAATGCGGTTGCTTGCCGACGCGAACGCACGCGCCACCCAGGACATCCCCGAGGTGACCGTCCCAAAATCGTAGAAGCCCTCGGAACCCCGCGCTGGGCCCACCTGCTCGACCTGGTGGAAACAGCGCGGGACTGCCGCATCCCCGTCACCGTGCTCCTGGGCGTACGGGAAGACGACGGGACGTACTGCGACCAAGACAAAATCATGCAGATCGCATACACGAAATACCTGAAAACGATCTGCTCCGGCTGCGGCCTACCCGCGCACATCACCCGCGGGGACGACAACGTCGGACGGTTCGAAGTGCACGACGACACCATGTGCCACGGCTGCGAAGCGTTGGAAACGTTCACGTCCAACAAGAACCGCACCACATGGCCGGGCCAAAAACTCCACCTGAAAGACACCCATCTTGACGGATAACTAAATAAAGGCGGTGCCCAGCGGTGGACAAAAAGCTGAGAGTTCTTGTTAGCGCCGAAATCGGTGCGTTCATCAAGGACATGGACCGGGTTTCCGCAAAAGCCAAGGAAACCGCCAAAAAGACCGAAGACGCGGGCGCACAGTCACAGTCCGGGATAGGCCGTCTGGCAGATGTTGCGAACCAGCACGAAAAGGCGTGGGGCCAAGTCGCCAACACCATGGTCGGCGCTGGCACCGCCATAACCGGCGGGCTTGTCCTGTCAGCCAAAGCAGCAATGGACTGGCAGTCCCAATTCGCTGGTGTCCGCAAGACCATCGACGACACCGAAGAAGGCTACGCGGAGCTCTCCGACGGGCTACGCGACCTCGCCAAGGAACTGCCGTCCACGCACGCTGAGATCGCAGGCGTGGCCGAGGCCGCCGGGCAGCTGGGCGTAGCCCGCGACGACGTTCTAGGCTTCACCGCCACCATGATCGACCTAGGCGAAACCACCAACCTGACCGCGGAAGACGCTGCCACGTACATCGCCCAGATCTCCAACGTCATGGGCACCATGGAACGCGAAGGCGCGCAAGGCGTGGAACGCTTCGGCTCCGCACTAGTCGCTCTCGGCAACGATGGTGCATCCACTGAAGCAGAAATCCTGTCCATGGCCCAACGCATCGCTGGCGCCGCCGCATCGCTGGGCGCTTCCGAAGCTGACGTACTGGCACTGTCCAACACCCTGGCATCCATGGGTGTCCGATCAGAGCTCGGCGGTGGTGTCGCCACCCGTGTCCTGCTGAAGATGCGCACCGCAGTCGACGAAAGCGGAGAATCCCTCGAAGCATTCGCCGGCGTAGCAGGCACCTCAGCCGAGGAATTCGCTTCAAAGTTCAGCAGCTCCCCAATGGAAGCCCTGCAGGACGTCGCCGAAGGCATCGCCCGCACCAACGACGCCGGCGGAAACCTGACAGCCACGCTAAAGGACATGGGCATCAAGGGCACCGAGGAAATGCAGGTCATGTTGGCCCTCGCCAACTCTGGCGACCTGCTCACCGAATCTCTGGAACTCGGTTCGAAAGCGTGGGAGGAAAACTCGGCTCTGGCCGACGAAGCCGCGCAACGCTACGCCACCGCTGAATCGAAGGTCAAAGTCGCTTGGAACAACATCAAGGACGCAGGCATCGACGCGGGAGCTGTACTGCTCCCTGTCATTGCAAGCATGGCCGAAGGTGTAGCTGACCTTGTTGGCTGGTTCACCGACCTGCCAGCACCAGTCCAAGGCGCAGTCACCATCCTTGCCACCGTCGCAGGTGTTGGAGCACTCGCAGCGGGCGCGTTCATGAAGATCGTGCCAGGCGTAGTGGAAACGGTGACCGGGCTGCGCGACCTGATCAAGGAAGGCCCGAAGTCAGTCGGGTCGATGTCCAAGATGGAGAAGGGTGCACTCGGTGTTGCAGCGGCGTACACCGCGATAGCTGCCGCAGCGGCTCTTGCTTCAGACTCGCGCCGAAAGTTCGACAAGCAGATCGAGTCCTCGGAGATCGTCAACGCTTTGGACGGCATCGCCGGCAAGAGCGACGAAGCATACGCGGCGCTCGACAAAGTGTTCAACGGCAGCGTTGTCACTGGTGGTGGCTCCGGAATCGGTGGTGCACCAACAGCGGTCAACGACCTCGCAACTGCGATGGACCGGCTGTTCAACACCTCCGGGTTCGACAACTTCAATGATTTCCTAGGAACTTGGCTCCCCGGTGTGGAGTCCGGATCCGAGGTTGTCCGCGAGAACATGCGCGAGATGGATGCCGCCCTCGTTGAGCTAACCAGTGGTGGAAAGATCGACGACGCGGCAGCAGGGTTCGGACGAGTCATGGCAGCGGCCACCGAACGCGGTGCTGATGTCAAAGACGTAATGGACATGTTCCCGCAGTATCGGGACGCTGCCTACGAAGCGCTAACCGCTAACGATGAGACGCAGGTATCGCAGGAACGTCTTGTCGAAGCGATGCTCAAAGGCCTGCCAGCTGGTGAGGCCGCAGCTGAAGGCACGAATACTGCCAAGACCGCGTACGAGAACGCGGCTAAGACCGCGCAGGAAGCGGCCGATGCTGTCGACGAATGGTACGACTCGCTAGTCAACTCCGGCATGGTCATCATTGGTGAGAACGAAGCGATCCGGCGACTGCAGGAATCAATCAACTCGGCAACGATGACCATCAAGGAAAACGGTGAGGTCGTCGACAAGAACGGCGAAGCATTCGACCGAACCTCAGACAAGTACCTTGCCAGCTCGTCGGCCCTCGACGGTATCGCATCCAGCACGCTCGCGGTCATCGACCCGATGCGTGAAGCCGGTGCGACCACCGCTGAAATGTCCGAAGAACTCGCGCACGGCCGGGAGAACTTCATCAAGCAGGCAACTGCAATGGGGTACAGCAAAGAAGCAGCTGCAGCCTACGCAGACCAGCTAGGCCTGTTACCTGGCAGCGTGTACGTGCAGTTCAACTCCAACACTGATTTGTTGGCGGGGAAACTCACTGAGATTCACGAACTGGTGCAGTCCACACCGGACGGCAACGTCACCATCACGGAGAACTCGCCTGAAGTACGGGCGGCGCTGGAAACGCTCGGGTACATCCTTACCGAACTGCCCGATGGGCGTATCGAAGTCTCCGAAACCGGCACCGACGAAACCGGCAAAAAGATCGACGAGACCGCAGCCAAGAAACGGGTCGCGAAGATCAACGCGCAAGCAATCACCGGCGCCGCAGAAGAAGCACTGAAGAACGCGGCACGCACACGGTTCGCCACAATCGCAGTAAGTACCCGATTCACAGACTCGGGCGCATCAGCGGTACACCGCGGCGGTACAGGCGGGCTGACCGGCAACTATCGCGGCGGGCAAATCAGTTTGCCTGGCTACGAGGACGGCGGGAAGCTCCCACGTACCGGTCTCGGCCGGGACATGATCCTCGGAGTGACATCCGAGGGTCGTCCGATTGCGAACGTGGACGACGAAGAGTGGATCATCCGCAAATCGTCAGCCAACAAGTACAACCGTGTGCTTGGCGCGATCAACGCCGACGACCCATCCGTACAGCACCTAGCCAGCTTCGCCGGCGGGGGACGGGCAAGCTCATTGGCTGCCATGGGCGGCGGGTCCGCCGGCACCGTCATCAACATCGGCGACATCAACGTCAACGGTGCTGGCGACGCTATGCGTGCAGCCCAAGCGGTTGAAGACCGAATCACGAACAAACTAGCGAAGGTGGGGATGAGAATTGGGTGAGCTAGTCACATTAGATGGATTCCCGCTCTCCGGAGTGACTCGCGACGGCATTTGGAAGATCAACAGCTTGCCCGGGTGGAACCAGCGTCCACCAGTGAAACGCAACCGGGAGTCGCGCACCAGCGGTGACGGCAGCTTCAAAACTCCGGTGTTCTACGAGAACAGGCTGATCACGATCAACGGTCGACTGTTCACGAAGAACCACGACTACCTGCACCAGGCCGAGGACATGCTCAATGCCCTCGGCCACCGCGGGGGAGTGAAACTGCTCGTTGAAGGTCACGGCCCCACGCAGTGGGCCACCGTTGACCCACGCGACTCCCCAGACCTGACGGCGGTAACGGGTAACTTCCTGCAGTTCCAGATCCCGTTGGAGGCGATCGACCCGTTCAAGTATGGCGAGTCGTACACGGTGGCGGGTTCTTCCAGTACTCCGGCATCGCTGTTCCACCGTGGCACGGTGCCTGCGTGGCCGGTGGTGACGGTTTCAGCGTCCTCTTCCAGCGGTTATACGCTCACTCTGAATGGGCGGCAGGTGATTGTTACTCGTGCCATTGCGTCAACGGCTCCTCATGAGATCGATTTCAAGACGGGAATTCTTCGCGTCGACGGTTCAGTCGTACGAGGCGGAATTAGCACGGCGAACTTTTCACCGATAAATCCCGGCACTGCGCAGAACATGTCTATCAGCACGGGTTCCGGGTCTTACGGTTCGGTCACCGTGCGTTACAACGACACTTACATTTAGTTACTCGATCGATTCGGCGTTGATCATCTCATTTACGATGTCCACGCCTGAGTCCGTGAGTGCGTAGATCCAATACGGCGGGAATTCGTACTGGCGGCCGAAGATCATCTGGCTGTGCCTCATTCCACCCCCAGGATGGGCCTCTAGATGTCCGTCTTCGATGAGACCTCCGAATACAAATTTGTCCAACGAACTGACAAGCACGTCCTCGTCCAAATGGTTGGCGAAGAAAGTCAGGAGCCGGTACTCGGTTTGGCTATATCGATGTGTCAAAAGACTGAGGTTTCTTTTGTACTGGAGAATCGATGACTTCGGCATTTCACCCGAGTCAAAACGCGCATGGCAAATCGCACACAACACGATCAGGTTATCGAACGTATGTTCCTTAGTTTTTGCCCATGGCTCGATATGAGCGAGCTGTAGTGCTGCGGTTTGACCGCAGGTCGGAATGGCGCATCGGTATCCGGATTCTTCTTTAAGTGCGCGTTGCATTGGACGAGGAATACTTGGTCGATCTTGTGGCATGAGATTGAGACCTTTCGGAAAGGAATTTTAATGAAAAACCTTATCTCAATGGTCAAGGAATCAAAGATATACGGCGTGCAAAACAATGGCCAGCGATGTTTCGTGGTCTCCTACGGCGGATGTTGGATCCCCGGTAGGTCTAAATCGAGGCTCGGGGCGTACTGGATTGCATGGCGAGCCCATCGAGGTGAGATTTAGCTGTGTCTGGTTACCGGGTGTGGAGCGTTTCGTCGAAGACATGGGCCGACCGGGTTGAACTGAAAGTTCAGTCCACGTCGTGGGAGCGGACATTCAACCATAGTGCTAGCGGTTCAACGTCGCTAGTGTTGTCCGATCCTGACGTGGCAGCGGCAGCAGGGCTCAATGATTCCTATCCTGGGCAGCGTGCCATCGTCGTGGACTACGACAACGTCGTGGTCTACGCAGGGATCATCTGGGATGCAGACTACAAGCGCGACACCAGGATGCTAGTGATCGACCACGAGGATATTTGGTCGCTCTGGGATGCACGCCTCATCAGCGAGATTCGTGACGAGAACATCGTGAACTGGGAGAAAACTTACTCCGGGCTCGAATACGACACCATCGTGAAACGGATCATCCAGTTAGCCGTGGCCGGGTCCGGGCGCAGCGTGCCGATGGTTTACGAGGACGACTACAGTGGTGGACGCTCCCGCACCTACAACGGGTACAACATGGACACCGCCCTGTCTGCCATGGAAGAAATCATTGACCTGTCCGATGGTCCTGATGTTGACTTCCGGCCATCGTGGGACGGCGCCGGGGGCATCCGCTTCACGCTGCGCACTGGGGATCTCTCGTTGAACACTATCGAGGTGAACTTCTCGGCTCCGGAAACCCCGGCGCGAGGTTTGTGGATCAAGACCAGTGCCCGCGATGTGGCGACGCAGATGTTTGCAGTCGGTGAAGGTTCAGGCAAGAAGACCGCGAAGAGCCCAGGGATGCTGGTGCGCGAGTCGCAGTCGGCGAACATTGCTGACTATCCGGCGCTGGAACGCGTGGAGCAGTTCAAGAACATCAAGAAGGGCCCGGAACTTTACGACCAGGCGGTGTCCGCGCTGGTCGCCACTAACGGTGCTGTTCGGCAGGCTGGTTTCGAACTGAAACTGGATTCCCCGATCCTTGGGAATCTGTGGGAGTTGCGACCTGGGACGATCGTCCGCTGGTATATCCGCGACGACCCGTACTTCACGGACGGTTGGCGTGAATGGCGAGTACTCAAGTACTCCGGTGATATTGACAGTGACTTTGTGAAGATCGAGTTCCAGCCCAAGGGAGGTTAGCAGTGGCAAGAGTTGTTGACCTCACCGGCGAGAACCTCACCCGGCAGCGGCGTAAGGAACGGAACTACGGAACTAAGACCGACCTTTCGTCCACGACCGTTGAACGTGGTAACACTCACTGGTCCGAGGGTTCGAACGTCAATATTGACGGGTTCCTCGGTGTCGCTGGTACGCAGCGGGTTACTGGCCTGCTTGACGTGACTGGTACGTTGAACGGCTCGGGAGTCACGAACCTTTCTGGGGTTAATAATCTGTCCGGAGTGAACCATCTGACCGGGCCCACTGACGTGGCCGGAAATTTCGAGATTATTTCTGGTGGCCAGTTCAAGGCCGGCGACTCGCTGATCTACCCGGACGGCAGCGCAAAGTTCGGTGCCCTGGGCATCGCATCGGATGGCACCATGCAGGCCGGCCTGTTCGAGCTGCGCCCAGACGGGTCAGCGGACTTCGGAACGTTTGGTATTGATTCTGACGGCACACTGCATGTCCGGAACGACCTGAACGTTGAGTCAGGTGGCCGCATCTTCGCTGGCGATCTGATGATTGAGCCTGCCGTCGGTGGCCAGATCAACTTTGCGGGCGGGTCAATAGCTGTAGGCCAGTTCGGGATGATGATGAATCACAACATTGGCGTGACCTTGCAAGGCCCTGAAATTGACTTGACGGCGCCGGAAACAAATATCTCTGGAGCGCTGACAGTCGGTGGCGTCTCAACGTTCAACGGGCAGATTCTCGCTCAAGCGCTGCCGACCACAAGCAGTTCGAGTTTTGTCCCGAACCTCTATATCGACGGAAACGGCCGAATTTACCGAACTACATGGACCCCCTAAGGAGCCACAACATGCCTCAGCATGACGATACGGAATCAGAACTTCTTGAATGGGTCGAAGTGCTCCAGGAAGAAGTAGCCGTACTTCGGGCAGAGAAAAGATCGCTTCGGCAGCAGGTGCTGGTCGCTGAATCAGTGATTCCGAAATACCAGGAAGCCCTCGAAACGTCGCAGTTTGAACTTTGGAAAACGCAGGCATTACTCAATATCTCAAACCAACCCACCGGATAGCCGGTGGGTTTTCTAGTTAAGGAGGCGGGATGCCTGCAGTTACTGGGTATCTGAAAGACCTGGTCGGAGCTGCCATGGCCAATCGTCAGGGTGTGCTTGTATTCCGCCCGAACGAAGCGATGGTCCAAGCTGCGACTACCACGCCGGGAACAATTCATTCCACGGCCGAGGTCAGAGTCACGCCGGCATCCAATGGCTCATTCAGCGTGAATCTCACAGCGACCACCGTGATGGCCACGGATTGCTTCTACACCCTGCGCATCGAGTGGGTAGACGGAGCAGGCCCAAGCATGGATTTCCCCGGGTGGCAGATCCGCGTCCCCGTGGGCGCCGGCGGATCCCTGGACCAGTTCATTGTCATCGGCCCACCGGACGGCGGTTGGGGCGGATCACTCCCGAATCTGTCACTCGTGCTCATGTCGCTCACCTTCCCGGGCAACCTCCAACGAGGTCAGCTCTGGTGGAAGACCGACCCGGATGATCCGCAGAACTACAACGGCCGCAACACCGGCGAAATCCACCGAGGAGTGTAAACAATGGCCATAGCAAAAAGCTCAGTCTTCGTCGCTGATGTCACAGGCCCCCGCGGCCCTGCAGGTTCAATCCACAAAGGAAGCATCCCTAACGGGTCGAACATCAACACCTGGCATACCCCGGCATATGAGGGTTCGTGGACGTTCTCCGGTTCCGGCGCGGCAACCCTGACCGGTCTTCCGTCGGGCGTTGTGGCTGGCCAGTTGTTCGTCTTGCCTGGACTGGGCGGACAGTTCCTGACCTCGTTCCGTTCCACCGGCTCTCCCGAAGCGTTCTGGTTCCGCGGACGCACAGGCTTGTCTGGCGGTTTCGGCGCATGGATGAATCTGAACTCCACCAACACCATCAAGAACAGCGGCGTCATTGCGGCCGGGGATAACCTCGACTACTGGTTCTTGCCCGAGAAGGCCGGGTTCTGGAGCATCGCTTCGACGACCACGGCCCGTGAAGTCGGCGGCCTGCCTGTCCCGGCTCCGGGCAAGTTGTGGAATGACACCGGCGGTGTCAACACGCAGATGTACTTCTCTTACGGCATCACTGGATACCCGCCGGGCGTGTGGACTCGCCAGCGTCTGGGTTTGGCTACTTCCCAGTGGACTGAGTGGGTCAACCTCATGGCAGGCGGTGGCGGCGGCGGTGGGGCCGCTGACAATGAGCAGTACGCGCTCAAGCACGCTTTCCGCCTGGACGAAGCGCGTAAGCGTCTGGGTTACAAGCTCGGCACGGGAGGCAAAGCAGCGATCGCTTTGCAGTTCGATGACTACAATGCCGCGTTCCGAGACAAGGTGCTCCCAATCCTGCAGGAATTCGACATCCCAGCAACCATGGCCCTGGCCGTGAACTGGGTCGAAGGCAACGTCAACCATGCCCTCGCCGAAGCTGTCCCATGGCCAACCGTGCAGTCCTGGGTTCTCAACGACGGTATCGAACCGCAGGGGCACTCGTGGTCGCACGGACCCGCCTCCACCTATTCGTCCTTGAAGAAGGAGATCATCGACTCCGCCGACCACATGGAAAAGCAGATGCCTTCCACTGTCATCGACGGCTGGTCAATGCCCGGAACCGGTGGCGAAGCAGACCCCTATGGCGGGTACAACGGCCAGTCGATCAAGGACTTCACCGAGACCACTGCCGGCAAGATGCTCCTGTCCCGCTACGCGTTCGTTGGTGCCCGCAAGGGCGGCTACATGCAGCCTGGCGGCGGGTACGATCTGATCGGCCAAGCTCACGGCGGAATCGGCGAATCCAGCAGCGCGCAAGAATTCCGGGACATCGTTGAAGAAGCGATCGAGCATGGATACGCGCTCACAGGCCTGCACCACCCGGGATGGCTGGACACCCCGGGATACCGCACCACGGCCGAACTTCGGGCAGACATTCAGTGGCTGGCCCAGCAGCGTGACGCAGGGCGAATCATCATTCTGACCCGCCGTGCACTATTCACCGTTGACCCATCGGAGGACTACCGCAACAACCTCCTGCCCGGTGGCTTCAACGGTGCGCTGAAAGGTTGGGACGGCTGGTCTCTGAACAGCGCAGGCAACCCATCGAGCAGTGGCTCAGCAGCGCTTACTTATCCTCTGACGATGCTTCCTGTGGCGTGGTCTCGCGGGAGCATCCGCGAATTCCATGCGGTAGTGAAAGCCAGTGCCAGTAGCGTTGTCCGACTGACCGTAACGGGCGGGGCGACAAACGTCAGCAAGGACTACACGATCCCGGCAGGTTCGTGGGTGGAAATCCGAAAGTTCTTCGCGGTACCCAAGGTCGGCGGTTCCACTTTGAACTTCTCGCTGACCCGAGTGTCCGGAGGCACCGTGGAAGTCCAGCAGATCAACGCATACGCAGCCTAAGGAGGAAACCACAGTGAAACGTACCAATACCGTCTCCAATGCGCTGAACACTGGCAATGCCATGTTGGATCCAGGAGATGGGCTTCCACTGATCCCTATCCCATTGGACGGCCAGTTCCCTGGCCGTCCCGGCCCTGCCGGCCCTGGTGTTCCCGAAGGTGGTACTGCTGGGCAGACCATCGAAAAGACCAGTAACGGAAGCACTCAATGGGTAACTCTCACGAAGTCGAAATTCGGCCTCGGGAGTGTCGACAACACGTCTGACCTGGACAAGCCGATCAGTTCCGCGACCCAGACTGCGTTGGATGCCAAAGCATCGAACATTGGGCTGGCCAGCAAAGCCGATCTGATTGGCGGAAAAGTCCCTGTAGGTCAGATTCCCGTTGAGGCAACCGTGACCGACTCTAATGTGTCGGCCCAAGTGGATGCCCCGCTAACCGGTGCAGCAATAGATCAGCGGATCAATGCGCAGGTCGCACCGCAAGTTGAGCAGATCACCGCTGACTATATTGCTGGCGACCAGGCGGTCATTGATGCTGCCGCCGCAGCGGTGGATGCGAATCCCAAGATCGCTTCGATCGAAGCCGCGTTGCCGTGGAAGGGCAACCTCGCTGACGGGACGGACTTCAATACCGTCCGCACCCCCGGTATCTATGGTGTCGCCAGCTCAACGAGTGCAGCCACAATGGTGAACTGCCCTTTCCCATACAGAGGCCTGCTGAAGGTGTGGAAGTCTGCGGCAGCGGTTACCGAGCACGAGTACGCTGCGTCCGGATCTGGTGGCCGCCCGGAGGCCGCCTCACGCATCACCACCTCCGCTACCACCTGGACTGGGCCTTGGGAAGACCGTCGGGACGCCAAAGGCATCCTGCCTGCGGGGACCTCCTTGGACACGTTCCGAGGCGCTGGCACGCAC
Organism: Glutamicibacter sp. NPDC088483; assembly: GCF_044753145.1. Lineage (NCBI taxonomy): Bacteria > Bacillati > Actinomycetota > Actinomycetes > Micrococcales > Micrococcaceae > Glutamicibacter > Glutamicibacter sp. NPDC088483. The sequence goes on along the minus strand of NZ_JBIVMP010000002.1, from coordinate 363,565 downwards.
ATGCTGATCGCGACGACCGCAGCGGACTATCCCGGCCTGCCAGCAGATGTGACGTTCCCGTTCTACGGGGTACTGAAAGTCGCGGCGCTCAGCATAGGAACGCTTTTGGCGTCGCAGGAGTTGAAGGTTTATTTAGCAGATGGGGAGTACCGGGTACTCCTTCGTGTCACGAAGGGGTCAATTTTCCCCGCGTGGCAAGAGCAAGGAAAAGTGCCGGCGCCAGCCACTGGGGCGGTGGACGCTGGGCTTGCTAACGATCTGCTCGTCCAGGACTGGTCGCGGCGCATGCGGGGACGGCGAAAGGTCACGACTGCTACCCTTGCACTCCGGTTCGACCATGGTCTGGCTAACTTTGATTCGAAGATCCGTGCTGAGCTTGAGTCGCGGGGGTACAAGTACTCGCTGGCATTGTGCTCGGGCCAGTGGGATCGCACCGAAAACGTTGGTGTCACACCGGCAATGGTCAACGGCTGGGTTACCGGTGGGCTGGCGGAGATCTGGAACCATTCGAAGGACCACGGGTCAGGAGACAATTCCGAAGCCCAGTGGAAGGCGGCGATCCTCGACGGGCTGACCGAACTGCGGGCCCAGCTTCCCGCAGCGCAGATCGACGGGTTCGCACCCCCAGGCTCAGCGGGGACAGACTTCGGCGGGTTCGTCACTGGTGCAACCGCGGAGGAGTTCTTCGCCACTGAGGGCGGTAAATTCATCCTCAGCAACCACGCGGTGAGTGCTGGCTATATCAGTGGCAGTACCCGTTGGCAGGATGGCACCGTGCGGCAGGGGCTGGCTCATTACACGCTGGACTCGTACACGCTTGCACAGGTTCAAAGCCTCGTTCAGAGTGTCGAATCGAACAAGCGAGCGATCCAGTTCATGCTTCACCCGTCCCTGCTGGACACTGCCGGGTACATCACAACCGCGGAGTTCATATCGATTCTGGACTACGTACAAGCCGAAGTTACTGCGGGCCGGTTGGAAGTAGTCAGCCCCTACGAGCAGTTGCTCACCGACGCAGTTTAGGAACGATCACCACGAAGCGCTCACAGGGGGCGCATTTTTTATGCCCTCTGTGAGCGGAAACCCCAAGATTAGAGGTAAATAATGCCCAGACTTCTAAGGTGCTCCAATGATTGAGTCGATCCCATGGGCGGCGATTGGCGGGCTAACACCAGGCGGTCTCGTTACGGTGATCGTGTGGATGGTGCTCACCGGTCGGATTGTCCCGAAGTCCACTTATGACGTGATGGTGAAAGCACGCGATGACTGGCAAGCAACCGCGACAAAGAAGCAAGAGATCATCCACACGCTCGCTGAGACAGTCCGCGACCAGCAAGTGATTGGTGAGACTACAGCCAAGATCATGTCAGCCGTTCAGGACGCGAACAAAGCTGGTGATTCCAGGTGATTTGGAAGCGCAGGAAGCAAGCCGAGCTGGAGGCGAAGGAAGCTCTGGCAGCGAAGATTCAAGCTGACATTGATTTGTCGGCGGCGCACGAGACTAAGCGCGAAGTTGGCGAGCAGACGAAGCGACTACGCCAAATCAACTCAGAGAACCATTTCAGTGAAGGACTGCACAGGTCTTTCCGTGGAAGGACCGCATGACAATCCAACCCTGGACAGGAATGTTGATCGGCTTGGCGATGCTCCAGACCCTAGTGATCATGATCGGCTGGCATGGGGTCACGCAGGGAGCGTGGTCGAGGTTTCCTGCTGGCCGTGTACTGATGGGATTGCTGGCTATCATGTGGGCGATCCTCACTCTCGCGACTGCTTCAAGCTTTTTCCCTGCATTCGCTGGCAGGCCGTGGGTGTACCTCGCGCTTTACTTGATCCTCAACATTGCTTTGACTGCACTCGGCATCACGATCATCCGAGAACAGCGAAAACACAAACGAGAACGCAACAAGGACTAGCAACCGCTGGTCCTTTTCTTTTGCCCAGGCGCGAACGGTGTCTGGGTTTTTCTATGCCCGAAAGGTGGCCATTGTGGCTATTTATCCCGGCGCTAAACAGCGCCTTATCCCCAAGTGGAACAAGGTGAAGATCGCCCGTCACCGTCGCATGAACCTGCACGTCGCAGTTTCTAATGCGGAATCGCTGTACGGCATGTTCTCCCGCTCCAACTCGGCTTGCAGTCACTTCTATGTGGCTAAGGACGGCACCGTTGAACAGTACATCGACACTCAGTACCGTTCCGCGTCGGACATGAACGGCAATGACTCCACCATTTCCGTAGAAACCGCTGGCGGTGTAACTAAACCTGACAGCGAGCCATGGACAGACGCGCAGGAAGAAGCGCTCGCCAAGCTGTGGAAGTGGGCACGCGACACCCACGACATCAAGAACCAAGTCGCCAAGAATACCCAGACCAATGACAACTCGGCTGGCCTGTCGTGGCACCGCCTCGGCGTTGAAGGTAACTTCGCTGGGCGCAAGGGCATACTCACAACCTCGTACAAGCCCGGTGGCATTAAGTACTCGTCGGCACGCGGGAAGATCTGCCCCGGCGACGCGAAGATTCTACAGATCCCCGGCATCTGGTCGGCAGCTAACGGGGACATTGGTGAAGCTAAGCCCGTAGCGTCCAAGCCAGCAAAAGCAAAGCCCAAGCCGGCTAAGGTTGCCGACCAGTCTCCAACCAACGTTCCGAACCGTTCCACGAACTTCCCGGACAACTACGCCGATCTGAAGATCAACGGCAACTTCCTGTCCTGGGAAATCGGCGCGCTGCAGATCCTTTTGGAGAACGTCGTGAGCGGTCTCAACAAGCAGTGGGATGGCAAGTTCGAGAAGCTGACCATCACCGACACCATGACGCTGATGCAGCGCAACGGCTACTACCTCAAGACCCCGTTCGCCGCTCGCGGTGTCGCCAAGGGCGTTCCGCTGGCGAAGGACGGTATCGACGGCTACTGGTTCTGGGTCGAGTTCCAGCGGATGCTCGGTGACGACGAAGGTAACCGCGGCAAGGTCTACTACGACCTAGACGAGTACAAGCTTGACGGCAAGCCTGAAGAGGAAACCGGCAAGGCCATCCAGCGATGGCTAAACGACAACAACTAGGAGGAGCCACATGGGAAAGTACGAAGCACAAGGAACCGGCCTAAGCGATCCGGCAAGCCGAAAGAAGCTCTACACCGCAGCCATCGTGGTAGCCGCGCTCATCGTGGCCACGCTGGTTACCCTGCGGATCATCACTCTCGATGATGTGCAGAGCTTCATCACACTCACCGTCTCCGTCGTGGGAATCCTCGGCGGCGTGGTTGGCTTAGTCGCCGCCTCACTGGCACGAGCGAACGTAGACCCGCCGAAGTAAACGAAACCGCCCCAACCATTAACTCTGAGTAATGGTTGGGGCGGTTTTCTGCGTTAAGTTACAGGCTTCCCAGAACGGCCTTCTGCGCCCCACTTAGGTGCCGCGCCAAACTCGTAGTGCCCTGTGCCATAAGTCGGTTTAACGTTCAGTTCGGATTCTTGGACCTGAAAATCAAACCCATACTTTGCCGTCACATCTGACACGACGTCTTTAAACCAAGGAGCTGCGTCGGGAGACACGACCACGCGTTCGATAAGTTGGCTTAGATCGGCACCGAATCTAAGGCCGCGAATGGGACGATCCTTCGCTCGCTCTAACTGGTAATGGATCAATCTGATTTCTTTTTCATGGTCAAAACTCGTGCGCTTGTATGAGTATCGAGCATGTAGATTGAAAGCGTCTTCGTGTGGAAGCGGAGTGCGAAGTAAATCGTGATAACTGACAGCCATCACGGTTGAGAGATCTTGTTTTTCAGGTTCGTCAGATCCAACAGCGGCCAGTTCTTCTATCGTTGACTCGATTGCGATGGAATTGCCAGTAATCCCATACAGTTTCCACATGGCCGAAGACTCGAAGTCGTTCGCATGCCAGCAGTTTACAAATACTCTGTCACGATCTGCAGCAGCCGCCTCCTCCAGGCCTTCGGCCATTCGTCGGTCCATATCCGGCGTCCCATTTTCAAATACACCTTTGAATCTCGAAACGTCACGCTGAAGATCGTATACGCCTGTTGCGCCTTCCCATCTATCCTCAAATGAGGAAATCGGCGATAAGTACAAGCTCTCGGTGCGCAGGAGATCCAGATATTTGGCCAGGTCCATGTAACGCCAGATTCGTTGGTCTTTTGCATAGGTCATCATTTTGTCAATAGCGACTCCCATCGTGCTAGGACCGCAAAAAAACTAGTGCCAATGGATACTCAATACTCGTCATGCTTGTCCTCTTCATACGGATGATTAGCAGAAGCTCAGCTTCTGTGGGTGTCTATTATCATCGTAAAGACAAAAACTGTCTGAGACTATATCTAGACGTTTCAGCGTTGCTGGAAGCCATGCTTACTAATCCAGTATTTCCCATCTGCAACTTCGCGATGGTACGTCATCCCAGCGTTCACGTCTCCTTCGCATGCTGCTTGAAAATCTGGAGGGTTGAAACTGAAATCATACTGGCCATCTTGGTATTGCTCGATGGATTCAAGCTTCCTGCCGTTTTGTACGCGTTGAGCTATTCGCTCTAACGTGCGGCGATGTTTTTGAACGCCTGGCCAACCGACAACCTGATAAGCGGGGAACGTCTTGTAGAGGTGCGAACCGGAATCATAGGGTTCTAATTTGCGCTTGGAGCGTTTACCCCAATTGAATATACCCATAGCCGGAACATTAGCCGACGATACCCTGAACCTAAATTTTTCGTCACGGGAACGATAATCGCGTCTGGACACCACAACATTTTCGATGCTTAGTAACTGCGACTAGAATTCGCCTTGTGGAAGTGACAGTGAACAACCTGCAAAACGGCGAACCCGGCGCCGTGTCAGTCATCGGTGATGACTACAAAACAGGCCGAGACCAAGCCTTCGAACTAGTACCCGAAGCCGCCGTGTGCCTCAGCGTTTTGGTGGACCGCGACTAAGGAAATGCCCCAACCTCAAACGAGGGTGGGGCATTTTCTGCGTTAAACAGGCAACCCGTCAGCACTTGGGGGATGCTGACGGGTTTCACCAGCACGAATTCGCCCTTGGGGGAAGCAAACACGGTGCCTGACTGGTGATCTTTTGGGATTGGCATGAGCCATAAAACACTCTAGTGTCGGGCGCCGAGGAAAAACAATGACTCGATGATAAATAACTACAGTCCAGGGCTCTGAAACCTCTGGGCGTTAAAGGTTTAACCCCGTACTCTGAGCATAGGTTTCACGCCGGACATACGCTTTTGGGGGAAGCCGGTGTCCTTAGGGCCATGGATGGGGGTCCATGGCCCGGCGCAAAACTCGCAGTCAGCCTCACCGAAATGAACTTCGGTGGGGCTGACCCAATTTAATAGAGTAAGTGCCTGGCGCCTGAAGACGCTGAATGGCTCAGCATCATGGTGGGTCGGGAGCAGCAGGGGAGTTGTGGCGGTTCTGTGGCGGTTGGCCTGCAGTAGACCATTGATTCGGGCTTGAAATGACTGTACTGAGACAATTCCGACCATCAGCGAAAAACAAGGTTTTGCCCCGGATTTCCGCATCAATACAGGCCACAGCACCTATACCTCTTAATACTTGTCGGACTACGCACGCTAAATCCGTGCGCTAGTTCCAAGCCCGCAACCGGAAACGGTTGCGGGCTTGTCGCTTAACTACCTATCTGGGCTCTGACTTCGATAAGGTGGACTGGCACCAAAAACCCAAAGCAGAAGAGGAAGCACATGTCGGGTTCGGATATTGCAGGGCTCATCGCCGCCGGCGCGTTTGTTGTACTAGTTGTGCTGCTGGCAGTGCCGATCATTAAGTTGGGCAAGGTGTTCGACGAGCTGCGCAAATCGATCAAGGACCTGGCTGACGGAACCACTCCGCTGATCGGCGAAGTCGCCAACACCGTGGCGACCACCAACGACCAGCTCAAGAAGGTCGATGCCATCACCAGCAACGTTTCTGACACCACCGCCAATGTGTCCGCGCTGTCCTCGCTGGTAGCAGCCACCGTTGGCAAACCGCTGATCAAGGTTGCCGCGTTCACCGAAGGCGTGAAGGTCGCGATGAACACCAAGCCAAGCGGCAAGGCTCGCCGCAGCCGCTAAGCAAGCAACGCTGTTTGATCGAACACGTATCGGCGCGCTGAATAGGATACGGCCAACTGGTGGCCGCCAAGGAGACTAGAATGAAAAAGCTCTTGTGGGTTTCGATTGGAGTGGGCGTTGGCGTGCTCGCGTCCAAGAAATACGCTGAAGTTTCATCCGGGGCGGCGCTAAACCGCCAGGTCGGCAAGTACACCGACCGCGCCTCGGAATATTGGGAAGCCTTCCGCCAAGGAATGAGCTCCCGCGAAGAAGAATTACGTTCCGCCTTGGGCGTGGACGCCGCTAAGTGAAGGGATCATCCGTAACACGATGAAAACGCAGGAAATTGCCCGTCGTTGGGTCGACTTTTTCGTCTCGAAGGGCCATACGGCGGTACCTAGTGCCTCGCTGGTCTCGGCCGACCCTTCGCTGTTGTTCACGGTGGCCGGCATGGTCCCGTTCATCCCTTACCTCACCGCGCGCGAAGAGCCCCCGTACTCCCGTGCGACCTCCGTGCAGAAGTGCATCCGCACCGGCGATATCGAAGAAGTGGGCAAGACCGCGCGTCACGGCACCTTCTTCCAGATGTGCGGCAACTTCTCCTTCGGCGACTACTTCAAGAACGAAGCCATCCACTTCGCCTGGGAGCTGCTGACCAGCTCCGTCGAAGACGGCGGCTACGGCCTGGACAAGGAACGCCTGTGGGTCACCGTCTACGAAGACGGAGACGAGAAGGACCTTGAAGCCCGCCGCATCTGGGAAGAAGAGATCGGCATGCCTACCGAGCGCGTCGTAGGCACCGGCAAGGAAGACAACTACTGGAATACCGGCCAGCCCGGCCCCGGCGGTCCATGCTCCGAGATCTACTACGACCGCGGCCCCGCCTACGGTGTCGAGGGCGGCCCAGCGGTCGACGAGACCCGCTACGTGGAAATCTGGAACCTCGTGTTCATGCAGTACCGACTCTCCGCGGTACGTTCCAAGACCGACTTCGATGTGGCCGGCGAACTGCCCAAGCGCAACATCGATACCGGTCTGGGCCTGGAACGACTAGCCATGATCCTGCAGGGCGTCGAGAACATGTACGAGACCGACCAGGTCCGTCCGGTGCTCGACAAGGCCGCCGAGCTTGCCGGCGTCGCCTACACCTCCACCGAGGATCCAGCCGACCCGAACCACGCCACCGACGTGCGCCTGCGCATGATCGCGGACCACATCCGCTCCTCGCTGATGCTGATCTCCGACCAGGTCACCCCGGGCAATGAAGGCCGCGGCTATGTGCTGCGCCGGCTGATCCGCCGCGCCGTGCGCGCAATGCGCCTGATGGGCGTGGACACCGAGGTGCTCCCTGAGCTGCTCCCGGTATCGCGCGACGCCATGAAGGGCGTCTACCCCGAGGTGGAGGCCGATTTCGAGCGCATTGCCCGCATCGCCTACGCCGAAGAGCGCGCTTTCCGCCGCACCATCGCTTCGGGCACCACCCGCCTGGACGAGGCACTGGGCCACGCCAAGGAGGAAGGCAAGAACCTCTCGGGCGATGACGCCTTCACCCTGCACGACACCTTCGGCTTCCCGATCGACCTCACCTTGGAGATCGCCGCCGAAGCTGGCCTGTCCGTTGACGAGTCGCGTTTCCGCGAACTGATGAACGAGCAGCGCACCCGCGCCCAGAAGGACGCCAAGGCCAAGAAGGCCGGCCACGCCGACCTGTCGGTGTACACCCAGCTGGCCGAGGCCGGCAACGTGCACTTCACCGGCTATGACACCCTCGAAGGCGAATCCTCCATCCGCGGCATCATCCGCGATGGCCAGGTTGTGCCATTCGCCGAGCAGGGCCAGGAAATCGACCTGGTGCTGAACGAAACCCCGTTCTATGCCGAGTCCGGCGGCCAGGCAGGCGACAGCGGCCTGATCACCGGCGACGGCTTCGTGCTGGAAGTCACCGACGTGCAGGCCCCGGTCAAGGGCCTGAACGTGCACAAGGTCATCGTGCGCGAAGGCGAATTGCCAGCCGAAGCACTGGTTCGCACCCAGGTCGACGCGGTGCGCCGCCGCTCCGGCGAGCAGGCGCACTCCGCCACCCACCTGGTGCACGCCGCGCTGCGCGAGCTGCTTGGCCCAACGGCCACCCAGGCCGGTTCCTTCAACAAGGCCGGCTACCTGCGCTTCGACTTCTCCTGGGCCGAGGCGCTATCCGCCGCGGCACGCAGCGAAGTCGAGGAGGTAGTGAACCTGGCCATCGCCTCGAACTACCAGGTCGTCACCAATGAGATGGCACTGTCCGAGGCGAAGAAGCTGGGCGCCATGAGCCTGTTCGGGGAGAAGTACTCCAACGACGTGCGCGTGGTCGAGATGAACGGCGACTGGTCGCGCGAGCTGTGCGGCGGTACCCACGTGGACACCACCGCGCGCATCGGCCAGCTGACCTTGCTCTCGGAGGCTTCGGTCGGTTCGGGCAATCGCCGCGTCGAGGCCCTGGTCGGCATGGAAGCCTTCCGCCACGGAGCCGCCGAGCGCGCCCTGGTTTCCGAGCTCTCGGGCCTGTTCCGCGTTCCATCCAGCCAGGTGTCCGAGCGCGTCAACGACACCGTTGCCAAGCTGAAGGCCGCCGAGAAGCAGATCGCCGAGCTCAAGAGCCAGGCCATGCTGGCCCAGTCCGCAGCGCTGCTGCAGAAGGTCGCCACCATCGGCAGCACCCGACTGCTGGCCCACAACGCCGGGCAGATCGACTCGGCTGACGCCCTGCGCACCATGGCACTGGACCTGCGCGCCAAGCTGGGTTCCGAAGCCGCAGTCATCGTGCTGATCGGCGTGGCCAACGGCCGCCCGCTGGTGCTGGCTGTGACCAACGACGAGGCCCGCGCCAACGGCTTCAAGGCCGGCGCGCTGGTGCGCACCGCTACCGGCGTGCTCGGCGGCGGAGGCGGCGGCAAGGACGATATGGCACAGGGCGGTGGCCAGGACGCATCGAAGATCGATGACGCACTGGCTGCAATCCAGGCGGCACTGGCCAATGGCTAATGCCGCTCTCGGCGTCGACGTGGGCCTGGCCCGCGTCGGCGTCGCCGCATCTGATCCCTCCGGAATCCTCGCCACTCCGGTGATGACCCTGCGCCGGGATGCGAAGAAGAACTCGGATCTGCGGATGCTTCTGCGCATCATTGCCGATCGCGGCGTCACCGAGGTATTCATCGGGGAGCCGAAATCACTGGCTGGAAACGCGACCGAATCCACTAAAATGGCACGTGACTACGCGATTGCCTTGGCCCAGGAAGCTGCAAGCGCTAATATCGAGCTTGAGGTTTTCATGGTCGACGAACGCCTGAGCACCGTGAACGCGCATCGCTCGTTGCACGCCTCGGGCAAGAAGATGGAAGATCACCGCAAGGTGGTCGACCAGGTCGCGGCCACTGAGATCTTGCAGCAAGTGCTGGAAATGCGACGCAACAATGTGCGCGTACAAGCCAGCCGGATTGTGCTGCGCTAGCCCACAACCGCTAGGGCACCACAAAGACCCGAGAGATGAGAGTTGATGCGAGAAGAAGCCCGCCATGAACGGCAACGCGAAACGCATCGCGCGCTATACGAACGCTTTGCCGCCGGCACTGGCTTGCCGATCGAACAACCCTCAGAACCGGAACTGACCGGCACCGGGCATTACCGCCAATCGCTGGCGGCGGCCGAGGACAGCTGGCAGGAGCCCGCAGACCAGGAAGCCCCGGACGGGGAAGGAACCGACACCAGGTTCCTCCCCGCCCAGTCAGCCGCCGCCTCCGATGCGCCAGCATTTGCCGGGCACGAGGATGCCGCCCAGGAGCACTACTCGCACGAGGCCGACGCCGCGCAGCAGGCCGCGGTGCTCAGCGTCGATCCCCACGATGACCAAGCTGCCCAGGCCGCCGCCGCCGGCAAGGCCCAGCGGCGCAAGCGCACCAAGCGCAAGCGCAACCTGGTCATGCTGGCCACCGTGCTGATCTTCGCACTGGTGGTCGCCGGTTCGGTCTACTTCGTCAAGTCCGTGCTCAAGCAGTTCAACCCGGACGACTATCCAGGCCCAGGCGGCGCCGCGGTGGAATTCACCGTGGAAGATGGCTGGGGCTTGAAGATCATTTCGCGCAAGCTCGAAGAGCTCGATGTCGTCTCCAGCGACGGCCTGTTCACCGACGCCGTCGCGGACTCCGAAGCGCAGAGCAAGCTGATCCACCCCGGCACCTACCTGCTCAAGAAGCAGATGCCAGCGGCCGACGCGGCAGATATCCTCGTGAACCAGCGTCCAGACAAGGTCTTCTACATCGGGCTGAAGGCCAATATGCGCCTGGACGCGGCGATCAAGGAGATTGCCAAGGGCTCGGGCCTGGCGGAAAAGGATCTGCAGGAGCTGGCCAAGAAGCCGCAGCAATTCGGCCTGCCTGCCTCGGTGCCGAGCCTCGAAGGCTGGCTGCACCCGGGGGAGTACCGCTTCCCGCTGAACGCCGACGCCGAAGAAGTCCTGGGCGAACTGGTCAAGGCCACCAAGGCTTCCCTGGAGCAGGCCGGCATCACCGACCTCGAAGAGGGCTACCGCACCCTGAAGGTCGCCTCGATCCTGCAGGCCGAGGCACGCACCCCGGACTACGCCACGGTCGCCGGCGCGATCGAGAACCGCCTGGACCCGGGCAACCGCGAAACCCACGGGCTGCTGCAGGTCGACTCCTCGGTGATCTACGGGCTGGACCGCTACTCGCTGCAGTTCAGCGCCCAGGAGAAGCAGGACGCGTCGAACAAGTACAACACCTATGTGCACACCGGCCTGCCGCCAACCCCCTTGGGCTCGCCGGCGAATTCTGCGATCGAGGCTGCTGCCCATCCGGAAAGCAACGGCTACTACTACTGGGTGACGGTCAACATCGAAACCGGTGAAACCAAGTTCGCCTCGACCTACGCTGAGCACCGGCAGAACCAGGCGGAATTCCGCGCCTGGTGCAACCAGAATCCAGGAGTCTGCTAGCGCGGATTCCCGTGCTTGCCAGTCGCGCTGCTGCCGCTGTGCGGGCAGCCACAAGCAGAAAGTCCATGAAGCCATGAAGCAGGCAGCCGTTCTCGGCCACCCCATCAGCCACTCCAAGTCGCCGGTGCTGCACCGCGCCGCCTACCAGCTGCTCGGCGTGCCGATCAGCTACAGCGCGATCGATCTGGAACCGGGGGATGCTGCCGGGCACGCGGCCGCGCTGCGCGCAGGAAACTGGGCGGGCTGCTCGGTCACCATGCCGCTGAAGGATGCGTTCGTGCCGCAGATGGACGAGCTATCCGCCCGCGTGCAACGCCTTGGTGCGCTGAACACCGTGGTGGTCCGCGAAGACGGCACCCTCTACGGGGAAAACACCGACATCGACGGCCTGGTCCAGGCCCTGGCGGATTTCGGGCTCGCCCGCAGCGCGCAAGCGATGGTCCTGGGTTCGGGCAACACCGCGCTGGCCGCCATCGAGGCCGCCGCAGAAGTCGGCGCCCGGCAGCTGACGCTGGTCGTGCGCGCAGCCCCCCGTGCCGCCCGCGCTGTCGAATTGGCCCGGGAGCTCGGGATGGAAACGTTCGTCCACGAGATTTCGGAGATCGGCCAGGAGCTGGCCGCCACGCTCAACGAGATTCCGCTGGTCTTCTCCACCCTGCCGCCGCACGCGGCCGATGACTGGGTGCCGGCGATCGGCGCAGGCACCGGAATCCTGCTGGATGTCGCCTACGATCCGTGGCCTTCGGCCTTGGCCCGGTCTTGGCAGGGAACCGTGATTAGCGGGCTGCACATGCTGGTGCACCAGGCGGTGGAACAAGTGCGGCTCTTCAGCGCCGGTGCATGGGAGGAATCGCGTCGCATGGACGTCACAAATGCGATGTATGACTCTTTGGGTCTGGCCCGACACCAGTAATCAGTTCGTGCCATGGCAAAATAGATGACATGTTGCGTTGGTTGACCGCGGGCGAATCGCATGGCCCGGCACTTGTTGGAATTCTCGAAGGACTACCCGCCGGAGTATCGGTGGATAGCGAAGCAGTGCGAGAGGCACTGGCGCGCCGACGCCTCGGCTATGGCCGCGGCGCGCGCATGAAGTTTGAAAAGGACCAGGTCACCTTCCTTGGCGGTGTCCGCCATGGCAAGACCCAGGGCGGCCCGGTAGCCATTGAAATCGGCAACACCGAATGGCCCAAGTGGGAACGCGTGATGAACGCTGATCCGGTGGACCTGGATGAACTGGCCTCGATGGCGCGCAATGCGCCACTGACCCGGCCGCGTCCGGGGCACGCCGATTTCACCGGCATGCAGAAGTACGGCTTCGAGGACGCCCGCCCGATCCTGGAGCGCGCCAGCGCCCGCGAAACCGCGGCCCGTGTCGCCTTGGGCACCGTGGCTTCCCGTTTCCTGAACGACTTGGGCATCCAGCTCGTTTCGCACACCACCGCCGTCGGCTCCGTGGCTGCACCAGCCGATGCGCCGCTTCCCACGGCCGCCGACGTTGCGGCGCTGGATAACGACCCGCTGCGCTGCTTCCACCAGGAAACCAGCGAGGCGATGGTCGCCGAAGTCGATGACGCGCACAAGGCAGGGGAGACCCTGGGCGGCGTTGTCGAGGTCCTGGCCTACAACCTGCCTCCGGGCATCGGCTCCTACGTGCACTGGGACCGCCGCCTGGACGCACGCCTGGCCGCGGCCCTGATGGGCATCCAGGCAATCAAGGGAGTGGAGGTCGGCGACGGCTTCGCCACGGCCGCCCGCCGCGGCTCGGCCGCCCACGACGAGATCGTGCACGCCGAAGACGGCAGCATCAAGCGCAACTCGAACCGCGCCGGCGGCATCGAGGGCGGCATGAGCATCGGCGAGGTGCTGCGCGTGCGCGCCGGCATGAAGCCGATCGCCACCGTGCCCCGCGCCCTGCGCACCGTGGACACCGCCACCGGCGAGGACACCACCGCGCACCACCAGCGTTCGGATGTCTGTGCGGTGCCGGCAGCCGGCGTCGTGGCAGAAGCAATGGTCGCCCTGGTGCTCGCCCAGTCCCTGCTGGAGAAGTTCGGCGGCGACTCGGTGGCCGAAACCAAGCGCAATATCGAGTCCTACCTGGCGAACATCCCGGGCAACCTGGGTTCGACCGGCGTCTAGGAAGCGCGCTTCAATGATCTACCTCATTGGTCCGATGGCCAGTGGCAAGTCCACCGTGGGCAAGTCACTGGCCACGGCCCTTTCTACGAGCTTTGCGGATTCGGACGCGGCCATCGTCGCCCACCACGGAACCATCGCGCAGATCTTCGCCGAGCACGGCGAAGCGCATTTCCGCGACCTGGAAGTCCAGGCGCTGTGCCGGCTGCGCACCGGCGTGGTCGCCACCGGGGGAGGCGCAGTGCTGCGCGAAGAGAACCAGCAGCTGCTTTCGCGCGGGACGGTGATCTACCTGGAGCTGGGTGAACAGGCCGCAGCCGAGCGCATCAAGGGCGACGGGCACCGCCCGCTGCTGGCTGGTGACCAAGCCCTCAACAGCTGGATCTCCGTTTACGAAAAACGCCGCCCCATCTACGAAATGCTCGCTGACGTGCACGTTCTGGTGGATGGAAAGTCCGTTCCGCAAATTATCGACGAGCTTTTGCCGCAGCTGGACGCCCTGTGATTAGCCTCACGAGATGCAACTTCTGGCCGAACGCACGCGTACGCTAGAAAAATCACCACCATCAGGAGGAACTAGACTGATGCCTATCGCACCGACCACTCTGAAGGTCACCGGAAGCACCCCAGGGGAGTCATACCCTGTCATGGTCGGCAACGGCCTGCTGGGCCACTTGCCCGAACTGCTTGGCCCCGCGGTCAAGAAGGTCCTGGTCATCCACCCGCGGGCCCTGCGCGCCACCGGCGACGTCGTGCGCGACGAACTGGCGAAGTCCGGCCTGGAAGCATTGACCGCAGAGATTCCGGACGCCGAAGAGGGCAAGCACATCCAAGTCGCCTCCTTCTGCTGGGAAGTGCTGGGCAAGAACGATTTCACCCGTTCCGATGCCGTGATCTCCGTGGGCGGCGGCGCCGTCACCGACGTCGCAGGTTTTGTCGCAGCCACCTGGCTGCGCGGCGTGAAGGTCATCCATATCCCTACCTCGCTGCTGGCCATGGTCGACGCTGCCGTAGGCGGCAAGACCGGGATCAACACCGCCGAAGGCAAGAACCTGGTTGGCGCCTTCCACCCGCCAGCAGGCGTGCTCGCCGATCTGGACGCGCTGGCCACCTTGCCGAAGAACGAGCTGGTGACCGGCATGGCCGAGATCGTCAAGTGCGGATTCATCGCCGACGAGCGCATCCTGGAACTGATCGAAGAAGATCCAGCCGATGCCATCGACCCGGCCAGCGACCGCTTGCGCGAACTGGTCGAGCGCACCATCGCGGTGAAGGTCGACGTGGTTTCCCGCGACCTGAAGGAAGCCGGCGACCGCGAATTCCTGAACTACGGCCACACCCTGGCCCACGCCATCGAGCTGTCCGAACGCTACCAGATGCGCCATGGTGCCGCCGTGTCCATCGGGCTGGCCTTCGCCGCCGAATTGGGCCGCTCGGTTGGCTACACCTCCGACGCGGTGGCCGATCGCCACGTCGCGATCCTCAAGTCCCTTGGCCTGCCGACCACCTACCGCAATGACCGCTGGGCTGCACTGCTCGATGGCATGAAGCGTGACAAGAAGGCCCGCGGCAGCCAGCTGCGCTTCGTCGTGCTGGAAGAAATCGGCAAGCCGCGCATCTACGAAGTCCCCGATAACTCGCTGCTCTTCGCCGCCTACCAGGAAATCGGAGAGTAACTACATGGTCGACTACACCGCATACGCCATTGACGTCGCATCGGTAAACCGCGAAGGTGTCGGCACCGCCGTAGAGGGCGTGCTGATCGACCCCCAAACGCTGAAGCCCTACATCGCCGACGAGGCCGCGGCCGAGCAGCAGCTGCTGGTCGGTTCCCCTACCGACCAGGTCATGGTGCTGCTGGCGCGTGGGGAGCTGGTGAAAGCCGGCGAGCTGATCGCGGAATCGCGTTTCGTGGATCCAACCAACGCCCACCTGCGCGTGCTGGACACCGAGCTGACCCGCATGCAGGGCGACTTCGATCGCGCGATCAACCGCCTGCGCAAGCTGGCCGAGGAATTCGCCGGCACGGCATACGAGCCGCTGATCCACCACCACGCTGGCCTGTCCTTCTTCGCGAAGGGCGATTTCAAGGCGGCGGCAACCCGTTTCCGCAAGGCACTGGATCTGCGCATCGCGCTGGACGACGACGCGTACCTGGTCAACGCCGCAAGCACCTGCATGCAAATTGCCGAGGAGCGCGCCGCGCAGTAATGCGCGCCACCGTGTGAAACCCTTTGTACCGCATGGTGCGTAGGGTAAACTTGGAGATGGATTTTTGATAATGCCGGCGCTAGCTGGCGAAAATAGAGGATTGAGGAACCGTGGCGGATACAACTGACATCAAGAATGGACAGGTCATCAAGATCGATGGCCAGCTTTGGACCATCATTGACTTCCAGCACGTCAAGCCAGGCAAGGGCGGCGCATTCGTTCGCACCAAGATGCGCAACGTCATGTCCGGCAAGGTCTTGGACAAGACCTACAACGCTGGCACCAAGATCGAGCTGGCCACCGTTGACCGCCGCGACTACCAGTACCTCTACCAGGATGGCGAAGACTACGTCTTCATGAACCTGGAAGATTACGACCAGATCACCGTGTCCGGCACCACCGTTGGCGATGCAGCAGGCTTCCTGCTGGAGAACCAGGAACTGACCATCGCCATGTACGATGGCAGCCCGCTGTACCTGGAACTGCCAGCTTCGGTCATCCTGGAAATCACCTACACCGAGCCAGGCCTGCAGGGCGACCGCTCGTCGGCTGGCACCAAGCCGGCAACCCTGGAAACCGGCAAGGAAATCCAGGTTCCGCTGTTCGTTGAGCAGAACACCAAGGTCAAGGTCGACACCCGCACCGGCGACTACCTGGGTCGTGTCAACTAGTGAGAGCCCGCGCCAAAGCCCGTCGCCGAGCCCTTGAGTTCCTGTTCGAAGCCGAAGCCCGCGATGTCAATCCGCTGGCCGTAGCCATCGCACGACGGGAAAACTCGGATATCGTACTCAACGAGTACTCGCTGACGATCATCGAAGGCGTTACCGCACACCTGGACCGCATTGACGAAGTTCTCGAGAGCTACGTCAAGGACTGGACCATCGAGCGCATGCCAGCGGTTGACCGCAGCGCACTGCGCATCGGCGTGTGGGAGCTGCTTTACAACGACGACGTTCCCGATGCAGTAGCCGTGGCTGAAGCCGTGGTGAACGTCCGGGAATTGTCCACCGATGAATCGCCGGAGTTCGTCAATGGCGTTTTGGGTCGCATCCAGAGCGTCAAGGACACCCTGGTCGACTAATTCGATCCTCATCATTCCGAGCCCGGGCCGGAACCCCTTTCATGGGGTTCCGGCCCGGGCTTTTTTGCGTTCAGCCGTTGCCCGTTGCGGCTCGGCCCGCGCAGGATCACGGCGAAGCAGGCGGAGCGGGCTACCTGCACGGCGACCTGCTGGCCACGGGCTCGAATGCCGGGGGCTGGATGTTTTGCTGCTGGCTAGGCGCTCGGTCCTGCCATCCACGCTCGGACTGCTTGTCCTGCCGCACCATCCGGGTGAAGGGAGCGGGTCTGGCGTACCTGGATCTCCCGGGCTGATCCGGCGGGCAGGAACTCGGGTCCGCCGGGATCCGAGTTCGACGGAGCGGCGCAAATCCTGGATGAGCAGTACGCGCGGCATAGCGGGCCTGCGGATCTGCTGCGCGAATGCCTTGCCCGGGCGTGCGGGCCGATCATGCACGAGGAATCCCGGGCCCACGCCACTTCGCGGGTGTGTCGATCGCAACACATCTGCGCGCGGGGCCAAGGCCAAGCGCAGGGATCTGCGTGGTTCTGCCGGTCGCACGAAGCCGCCGGCCGATCGCTGTGACCGATTCCATGCCCTATTCAGTGTCATGCATAGGTTTCCGCTAGGGAATCAGCTCCCGCTCGTGATAATTTGAGTTAGCAATATTCCTTTAAATCCCGTCCCGTGAGGCGGAGAAGGGAGAGGTGCACAGCATGAATGAAAATTCAGTGCCAGATGCTGCCCGCACGGTATTAACCGGCGACGACATCGAACGTGTACTCACTCGCGTAGCCTTCGAGATCATCGAGGCCAATAAGGGCACCGACGACCTGGTGCTCCTAGGCATTCCCAGCCGCGGTTTCCCGCTGGCACAGCGGCTGGCAGCGCGAATCGCGGCTACCGCCCCGGGCAACCTGGACCCGGCATCCCTGGTAGGCCAGCTCGATATCACCATGTACCGTGATGATCTGCGCCACTCCACTACCCGCACCCCGTCGCCGACGCGCCTGCCAGCAGGCGGCATCGAAGGCAAGGTCGTGGTCCTGGTTGACGACGTCCTGTACTCCGGACGCACCATCCGCGCCGCCCTGGATGCCCTGGCAGACTGGGGCCGCCCCCGCATCGTGCGGCTGGCCGTTCTGGTTGACCGCGGGCATCGGGAACTGCCGATCCGCGCCGATCATGTGGGCAAGAACCTGCCGACAGCCAAGAGCGAAAAGGTGCGCGTGCACTTGGCGGAAATCGATGGGAAAAACGAAGTCGTGATCGAGGGCGCCGCGTGAAACACCTGCTATCCACCGCGGACCTGACCCGCGAAGAAGCCATCGCCATCCTTGATATTGCCGAAGAGATGCGCGAGTCCTCGACCCGTGCCATCAAGAAGCTTCCGGCCCTGCGCGGTCGCACCGTGGTGAACCTCTTCTTCGAGGACTCCACCCGCACCCGGATTTCCTTCGAGGCCGCCGCCAAGCGATTGAGCGCGGACGTCATCAATTTCTCGGCCAAGGGCTCGAGCGTTTCCAAGGGCGAGTCCCTGAAGGATACCGCCCAGACCCTGTTGGCCATTGGTGCCGACGCAGTGGTCATCCGCCACCCGGATTCCGGCGCCCCGGCCCGGCTAGCGGCCACGGACTGGATTGGCCTGCCCATCGTCAATGCAGGCGACGGCACGCACGAGCATCCCACCCAGGCGCTGCTGGACGCATTCACCCTGCGCCGCCAGGTGGCATTGCGCGATGGCACCAGCCCGGCAGGCCGCGGCCTGGACGGACTGAAGGTCGCGATCGTCGGGGATATCCTGCATTCGCGCGTGGCCCGCTCCAACCTGTGGCTGCTGAACACCCTCGGTGCCGAAGTGACGATGGTGGCCCCTCCGACCCTGCTGCCTTTCGGCGCCGGCTCCTGGCCCTGCGCCATCAGCTACGACCTGGACGCAGTGATCGCCTCGGGCGTTGACGCGCTGATGATGCTGCGCGTGCAGGGCGAGCGGATGAACGCCGCCTACTTCCCGAACCCCCGCGAATACTCGCGCTACTGGGGACTGGACGATGCGCGCCTGGCGCAATTGGACGCCTCGGGCGCCGAAACCCTGATCATGCACCCGGGCCCGATGAACCGCGGCCTGGAAATCTCCTCGGCTGCCGCGGATTCGCCGCGCTCCACCGTGCTCGACCAGGTCACCAATGGCGTGGCCGTGCGCATGGCCAGCCTCTACATGCTCCTCTCCGGCGACCTGATCTGAAGGAAGAAACCATGAACTACTTGATCCAGCAGGCCTCCATCCTCGGCGGCGAACCGGTCGACGTGCTGATCGCCGACGGCAAGATCGCCCAGCTGGGCAGCATTGCTGCCGCCGGCGATGCCCAGGTCATCGACGCGCGGAATCTCGTGCTCCTGCCCGGGCTCGTCGACACCCACACTCACCTGCGCGAACCAGGCCGCGAAGACGCCGAAACCGTGGAAACCGGTTCGCAGGCAGCGGCCCGCGGCGGCTACACCGCCGTGCACGCCATGGCCAACTCCACCCCGGTAGCCGATACCGCCGGCGTCGTCGAGCAGGTCTACGAATTGGGCCGCAAGGCAGGCTGGGTGGATGTCCGCCCGGTCGGCGCGGTGACCGTCGGGTTGGCCGGCAAGCAGCTGAGCGAAATCGGCGCAATGGCCGATTCCCGTGCCAAGGTGAAGATGTTCTCCGATGACGGCATCTGCGTCTGGGATCCGCTGCTGATGCGCCGCGCCCTGGAATACGTGAAGGCCTTCGACGGGGTCATCGCCCAGCACGCCCAGGAACCGCGCCTGACCGAAGGCGCCCAGATGAACGAGGGCGAAGTCTCCGCCATCCTGGGCATGCCCGGCTGGCCAGCGGTCGCCGAGGAATCGATCATCGCCCGCGATGTGCTCTTGGCCGAGCACGTCGGCGCCCGCCTGCACGTGTGCCATGTGTCCACGGCCGGCTCGGTGGAGATCATCCGCTGGGCCAAGGCCCGCGGCATCCAGGTCACCGCGGAGGTCACCCCGCACCACCTGCTGCTCACCGATGAGAAGGTGCGCACCTACGACCCGGTCTTCAAGGTCAACCCGCCGCTGCGCCGCGAAGAAGACGTGATGGCGCTGCGCGCGGGCGTTGCCGACGGCACCATCGACGTGATCGGCACCGACCACGCCCCGCACCCCTCCGAGGCCAAGGACTGCGAGTGGGGCGCGGCCGCCATGGGCATGACCGGCCTGGAGACCGCGCTGTCCATCGTGCAGCACACGCTGGTGGACACCGGGCTGATGGGCTGGGAGGGCGTGGCCCGCATTACCTCGCAGGTGCCCGCGCAGATCGGCCGCGTTGCCGACCAGGGCCGACCGATCGCCATCGGCGAACCTGCCAACCTGGTGCTGGTCGATCCGGCAGCCCGCTGGATCGTCGACCCGGCCGCCATGGCCACTAAGGGGCGCAACTCGCCGTTCGCCGGCATGGAGCTGCCAGGATCGGTGCGCGCCACCTTCTTCCACGGCCATGCCACCGTGCTCGATGGCCAGCTGGCTACCCCGAGGACGGCCAATGCCTGAGGGAGCCCTGACCCCGTTGATCTGGACGATTGTCGCGATCGTCGCAGGCGTGGGCCTGATCCTTTTCGGCTGGCGGAACCTCAAGGCCAGGCAGTCAGCGATTCCCGAGCCCTTCGAGGACTTCGCCGATGAGGTGGAGCACCATTTCGCAGGCATGTACGTGGTCACCACCCGGTTCGACGACTGGCTGGCGCGCATCGCGGTCCATGAGCTCGGGGTGCGCACCAACGCCACCTTGGAACTGGGACGCGAAGGGCTGCACCTGATCCGTTCCGGAGCGCGCGACGTGCACATCCCGTGGGAGCACTACGAGGACGTGAAGCGCAGCAACGGGATGATCGGCAAGGTCGTGGAGAAGAACGGCCTGATCGTCATCACCTGGAACAAGGACGGCTTCACCTTCGACACCGGATTCCGTCCCCGCTACCACGAGGACACCCCAAAGATCTATCAGTTGCTGGCGTCGCACAACGACGTAAGCCGAGCAGGAGACAAATAAGTGAATTCCCTGAGCAACCTACCAGCCGTGTTGGTACTTGAAGATGGCCGCATCTTCCGCGGGCGCAGCTATGGCGCCGTGGGCACCACCCTGGGAGAAGCAGTGTTCACCACCGGCATGACCGGCTACCAGGAAACCCTGACTGACCCGTCCTACGCGCACCAGATCATCGTGCAGACCTTCCCGCACATCGGCAACACCGGCGTGAACTCGCAAGATCCGGAATCCACCCGCATGTGGGCTGCCGGCTACGTGGTACGCGACGCCGCCCGCCGGCCAAGCAACTGGCGCAGCGAGCGCACCCTTGATGCTGATCTGGTCGAGTACGGCATCGTGGGCATCCAGGGCGTGGACACCCGCGCGCTGACCCGCCACCTGCGCGACGCCGGCGCGATGAAGTCCGGCATCTTCTCCGGCGATGACGCCGCGAAGACCGACGCCGAGCTGGTGGCCCTGGTCAAGGCGCAGCCGTCGATGGCCGGCCGCAACATCTCCGCCGAGGTTTCGGTGGACGCCGCCTACATCGTCGAGCCAACGGACCACGGCTACGATGGCGAGGCCAAGCACACCGTGGCCGCGATCGACCTGGGCATGAAGTCGATGACCCCGCACCGCTTGGCCGAGCGCGGCCTGCGCGTGCACGTGCTGCCGTACAACGCCACCCTGGAAGATATCAAGGCCACCGGCGCTAACGGCGTGTTCTTCTCCAACGGCCCCGGCGACCCTGCCACCGCCACCGCCCAGGTGGAACTGGTCCGTTCGGTGCTCGACGCCGGCATCCCGTACTTCGGCATCTGCTTCGGCAACCAGATCCTGGGCCGCGCGCTGGGCTTCGACACCTACAAGCTGCGCTTCGGCCACCGCGGAATCAACCAGCCGGTGATGGACAAGGCCACCGGCCGCGTGGAAATCACCAGCCAGAACCACGGCTTCGCCGTCGACGCGCCCATCGAGGGCGCCGTCACCGCTCCGGTCGAACGCTTCGGCAAGGTCGAAGTCTCGCACTATTCGCTGAACGACCACGTGGTCGAAGGCCTGAGCTGCCTGGACATCCCGGCCTTCTCCGTGCAGTACCACCCAGAGGCAGCATCCGGCCCCCACGATGCCGCCTACCTCTTTGACCGCTTCATGACCGCGTTGGATTCCGCCGCAGAAAAGGACAGCAAGTAATGCCTAAGCGCACCGATCTGAAATCAGTTCTCGTCATCGGTTCGGGTCCGATCGTCATCGGCCAGGCCGCTGAATTCGACTACTCCGGCACCCAGGCACTGCGTGTGCTCAAGGAGGAAGGCCTGCGGGTCATCCTGGTCAACTCCAACCCGGCCACCATCATGACCGACCCGGAATTCGCCGACGCCACCTACGTGGAGCCGATCACCCCCGAGGTCGTCGAGAAGATCATCGCCAAGGAACGCCCTGATGCGATCCTGCCGACCCTGGGCGGGCAGACCGCGCTGAACACCGCCATCGCCCTGGACAAGTCCGGTGCCTTGGAGAAGTACGACGTCGAGCTGATCGGCGCGAACATCGAAGCCATCGAGCTGGGCGAGGACCGCGAGAAGTTCAAGGGCGTCGTGGAGCGCTGCGGCGCCGAATCGGCCCGCTCGGTCATCGTGCACACCCTGGACGAGGCCTTCGCCGCCGTCGAGGAGCTGAACTACCCGGTAGTCGTGCGCCCGTCGTTCACCATGGGCGGCCTGGGCTCGGGCATGGCCTACAACCCGGAGGACCTGCGCCGCATCGCGGGCGCCGGCCTGCAGTACTCGCCAACCACCGAGGTGCTCCTGGAGGAGTCCATCCTGGGCTGGAAGGAATACGAGCTGGAGATGATGCGCGACAAGAACGACAACGTCGTGGTCGTCTGCTCCATCGAGAACTTCGATCCGGTCGGCGTGCACACCGGCGACTCGATCACCGTGGCCCCGGCCATGACCCTGACCGACCGCGAATACCAGAAGCTGCGCGACATCTCGATCGCGGTCATCCGCGAAGTCGGCGTGGACACCGGCGGCTGCAACATCCAGTTCGCCATCGAGCCTGACACCGGCCGCGTCGTGGTCATCGAGATGAACCCGCGCGTCTCGCGCTCCTCGGCACTGGCCTCCAAGGCCACCGGCTTCGCGATCGCGAAGATCGCCACCAAGCTGGCCGTGGGCTACACCCTGGATGAGATCCCGAACGACATCACCCAGAAGACCCCGGCTTCCTTCGAACCGGCCCTGGACTACGTGGTAGTGAAGGTTCCGCGCTTCGCCTTCGAGAAGTTCCCGGCAGCGGACAAGACCCTGACCACCACCATGAAGTCGGTCGGCGAAGCGATGGCCCTGGGCCGCAACTTCACCGAAGCGCTGCAAAAGGCGCTGCGCTCCCTGGAGCAGAAGGGCTCCGAGCTGTCCTTCGAGCCGATCCCGGAATCCGAGCACGAGGCCGTGCTGGCCTCGATCGTCAAGGGTTCGACCGAGCGCCTGTCGCTGGTCCAGCGCCTGCTGTTCTCCGGCGTGTCCCTCGAGAAGCTGTTCGAGACCACTGCGATCGACCCGTGGTACCTGGACCAGCTGCAGCTGATCAACGAGGTCGCGCAGCTGGTGGCCGCGAACAAGCACCTGCCGGAACACGTGCTGCGCGAAGCCAAGCGCCACGGCTTCTCCGATGTCCAGCTCGCCCAGCTCACCGGCAAGGCCGAATCGGTCATCCGCGGCATCCGCCATGCCCTGGGCGTGCGCCCGGTCTACAAGACCGTGGACACCTGCGCCGCCGAATTCGAGGCCTTCACCCCGTACATGTACTCCTCGTACGACGAAGAGACCGAGCTGGAGCGCCACGAGAAGAAGTCGGTCATCATCCTGGGCTCGGGCCCGAACCGCATCGGCCAGGGCATCGAGTTCGACTACTCCTGCGTCCACGCGGTGATGGCGCTGCGCGCCGAGGGCTACGAGACCGTCATGGTCAACTGCAACCCCGAGACCGTCTCCACCGATTACGACATCTCCGACCGCCTCTACTTCGAGCCGCTGACCTTGGAAGATGTCCTGGAGGTCATCCACGCTGAAGAGGAAACCGGCGGCGTGCTGGGCGTGTTCGTCCAGCTTGGCGGCCAGACTCCGCTGAAGCTCGCCGCCGAGCTGAAGGCTGCCGGCGTGCCGATCCTGGGCACCTCGCCCGAGGCCATCGATCTGGCCGAGCACCGCGGCGCCTTCCAGCAGGTACTGGATAACGCCGGGCTGGTAGCGCCGAAGAACGGCACCGCGGTGTCCTTCGCCGATGCCAAGACCATCGCCGACTCCATCGGCTACCCGGTACTGGTTCGCCCTTCCTACGTGCTGGGCGGACGCGGCATGGAGATCGTGTACGACGAGGCCAACCTCGAGCGCTACATCACCAACGCGACCGAAATCACCGTGGACCACCCGGTACTGGTGGACCGCTTCCTGGAAGACGCCATCGAGATCGATGTCGACGCCCTGTTCGACGGCACCGACCTGTACGTCGGCGGCATCATGGAGCACATCGAGGAAGCCGGCATCCACTCCGGGGACTCGGCCTGCACCCTGCCTCCGATCACCCTGGGCGCCGACGTGCGCGACCGCGTTGCCGCGGCAACCCGTGCGATCGCCGAAGGCGTGGGCGTGCG
The DNA here is from genome assembly GCF_044753145.1 of Glutamicibacter sp. NPDC088483. NCBI lineage: Bacteria > Bacillati > Actinomycetota > Actinomycetes > Micrococcales > Micrococcaceae > Glutamicibacter > Glutamicibacter sp. NPDC088483. The sequence continues at coordinate 339,399 of NZ_JBIVMP010000002.1, read as the reverse complement.
TGGCCTGATCAACATCCAGTTCGCCCTCGCCAGCGACATCCTGTACGTGATCGAAGCGAATCCGCGTGCATCGCGCACTGTGCCATTCACCTCGAAGGCTACCGGCGTGCAGCTGTCCAAGGTCGCCGCGCTGATCGGCGTGGGCCGTACCCTGGCCGAAATGCGCGGCAGCTACCTGCCAGCATCCGGCGATGGCGCGCACCTGCCGGAATCGGCGGCGATCGCCGTCAAGGAAGCAGTCATGCCGTTCGCCCGCTTCCGCACCCCGGAGGGCAAGGTCGTCGACTCGCTGCTCGGCCCAGAAATGCGTTCCACCGGCGAAGTCATGGGCATCGACAAGTACTTCGACACCGCTTTCGCCAAGTCGCAGGCCGCAGCGAACAACCCGCTGCCAACCGGCGGCAAGGTCTTCGTCTCGGTCACCAACCGCGACAAGCGCTCGATCGTCCTGCCGGTCAAGCACCTTGCTGACCAGGGCTTCGAGATCATCTCCACCGGCGGCACCGCAGAAGTGCTGCGCCGCAACGGCATCCCGACCCAGGTGGTCGGCAAGCTGCACGAAGGCGGGGAGTCCATTGTCGATTTGATCGTAGCCGGCCAGATCGGCCTGATCCTGAACACCCCGTCGGGCTCGGATGCACGTGGCGATGGCTACGAAATCCGCGCCGCCGCGACGTCTGTCGGCACCCCGGTCATCACCACCGTGGCGGAGTTCAACGCTTCGGTCCAGGCGATCGATGCCCTGCGCGAGTACGAGTGGGATGTCACCAGCTTGCAGGTGCACGACGCCAACCTGAACGCAGCGCGCAATGCCTGAGCCGACCCCATTCGGTCAGCGGCTTCGTTCAGCCATGCAGGCTTCCGGCCCGCTGTGCGTGGGGATTGATCCCCACCCGGCGCTGCTGGAAGCCTGGGGGCTGGAAAATACGGCCGAGGGCGTGCGATCTTTCTCACTGACCGTCGTGGAAGCGATGGCCGGTGCGGCGGCAATCCTCAAGCCCCAGGTGGCTCTGTACGAGCGTTTCGGGTCCAAGGGATTTGCCGCATTGGAAGAAACCTTGAGTGCTGCGAAGTCCGCTGGACTGCTCACGCTGGCCGACGCCAAGCGCGGGGATATCGGTTCGACCATGGCAGCGTACGCGAGCGCATGGCTCGATGATGCTTCTCCGCTGGCCGCTGATGCCGTGACTCTGAGCCCGTACCTGGGTTATGAATCGCTGCGTCCGGCATTGGATTTGGCTGCTGGAACCGGCAGGGGAGTGTTCGTTCTCGGACTGACTTCCAACCCCGAGGGGCCATCGGTACAGCACGTAGGCGGGGAAAACTCGGTTGCTAAATCAATTATTGACCAAGTCACTGCGGATAATGCATACGCAGGAGATTTAGGACATGTCGGGCTGGTTGTTGGTGCGACCATCGGGGATGCACCGTCCAAGCTCGGAATCGATCTGGCAGCTTCCAAGGCTCCGCTGCTCACACCAGGGCTCGGCGCCCAGGGTGCCACGGCCGCGGATATTGCCAAGTCATTCGCCTCAAGCTACGGCCAGGTACTGGGCACGAGCAGCAGGGACATCCTCAAAGAGGGGCCGAGTAAGGCCGCTCTCAGGGAAAAAGCCCTGCGGGTTAGGGACGAATTGCTGGCAGCTCGCTAGCAAAAAATTCGAATAAGTGACATAGGCGCGTTGTGGCTATTAGAGTTTCTAGTAGCCACAACGCGTTTAGTCTTGCAAAAGCAGCGTTAGCTCGCTATGTTTCTCAACATAAGCCTTAGTCCACTACAACTGAAGGATGGCTGAACGATGGTACTGCGAGAACTCTCTGACGAAGATCGTATCCGCGCCCGCGCCAAGGCACTCGCCGCACGCACTCGTCGTGCAGAAATCAAGGCCGAGTTCAGTGCCGGCAAAATTTCCATCACCGAGGTACTAGACTTGGTATACGAAGATGAAGCCGTGGGACGCATGCGTGTCATGGACCTTCTGGAATCGGTACCGGGCGTAGGTGAAGTACGCGCGGCAAATTTGCTGGAGCGACTTGGCATTTCCCCTTCCCGCCGTCTGCGCGGACTGGGACGCAAGCAGCGCACCGCAATCACCGAGCACTTCAAGCAAAGCCCGCCAAAAACGAAAGTGTAGTCAATGACCGCTGCGTCGGTAACTGTTCTAGCCGGCCCCACGGCAGTAGGCAAGGGCACCGTCTCTACCTACATCCGCGATAACTATCCAGATGTCTGGCTTTCGGTGTCCGCAACGACCCGCAACGCCCGGCCAGGGGAGCAGGATGGAGTCCACTACTTCTTCGTGGGCCCCGAACGCTTCCAATCCCTGGTCGAGGAAGGCCAGATGCTGGAATGGGCTGTTGTCCATGGCCAGAACAGCTACGGCACGATTCGATCGACGGTTGAAGATGCAGTGGCAGATGGCAAGAAGGTTCTGCTGGAAATCGATCTGCAAGGTGCGCGCCAGGTCAAGGAGTCAATGCCCGAGGCAAAATTCGTCTTCTTGGCACCGCCATCATGGGAGGAATTGGTGCGCCGCCTTGTGGGACGCGGCACTGAAACGGCCGAGGAACAGCAGCGCCGCCTAGAAACCGCTAAACTAGAACTTGCAGCGGAATCTGAATTCGACGTGACCATCGTCAACGACGATGTCGCACGTGCCGCCGAAGAGCTTGTAGCCCTCATGGGGCTAAAGAACGACAAATAGGGAGTCCTGTGTCCAACCCAGAGGGAATCATTAACCCATCGATCGACTCGTTGCTTGAGACCAACGACTCGAAGTACGCCATTGTGCTGAACTCGGCCAAGCGTGCACGCCAGATCAACGCCTACTACGCGCAGCTGAACGAAGGCCTGTTCGAGTACGTAGGCCCACTGGTGGAAACCAAGCTGAACGAGAAGCCGCTGACCATCGCTTTGCGCGAGCTGGACGATAACCTGCTGAAGGTAACCGCAGCCGAGGTCATCGAAGACTAATCGAAAAGTCGGCGCCCCTGAGCGGGCGCCTTCTTTTTCGTTAAGCTCCTTTTTCTCCCGCACCCACCTCATTGCCGCACCGAATCCTCGAGGAAGTACTTCGTGAAGCGAATTGTCCTAGGCGTTTCCGCTGGTATCGCCGCCTACAAGTCCGTACTCCTGCTGCGCTTGCTGCGCGAAGCCGGGCACCACGTCGACGTGATCCCTACCCGGAACGTCACCAACTTCGTGGGCAACGCCACCTGGGAGGCCCTGTCCGGAAATCCGGTCACCTCGAACGTGTTCGACGCGGTGGATTCGGTCAATCACGTGCGCCTGGGCCAGCAGGCCGATCTGGTGATGGTCGTGCCGGCCACCGCGGACGTCTTAGCCAAGGCCGCTGTGGGATTGGCTGACGATCTGCTCACCGGAACCCTGCTGGCCACGCGGGCGCCGGTAGTGATGGCCCCGGCCATGCACACCGAAATGTGGCAGCATCCGGCCACTGCCGCGAATGTGCAGACCCTGCGGGATCGCGGCGTGCGGGTGATCGAACCCGCTTCCGGGCGGCTGACCGGCAAGGACTCGGGACCGGGCCGGCTTCCAGAACCCGATGAAATTTTCGCCGCAATCCAGGACCTGCTCGCCGAACCGGTGCTGGCCGGAGCCAAGGTGCTGATCACCGCCGGCGGCACCCGTGAACCGCTGGACCCGGTGCGCTTCCTGGGTAACCGCTCCTCGGGCCGCCAGGGTGTCGCGCTGGCACAGGCCGCCAGAGATGCCGGGGCCGAGGTCACGCTGATCGCCACCCATCTGGAAGTGCCCGCGCCGCATGGCGTGCGGCTGGTGCACGCCTCCAGCGCACTGGAGCTGCGCGAGGCGGTCTTCGACTGCGCCGAGGGCCAAGACGTGCTGATCATGAATGCCGCGGTCGCCGATTTCCGCCCGGCAAGAATCGAGAACTCGAAGATCAAGAAGCGCGATGAGCATTCGGCTCCGGTCATCGAACTGGTGCGCAACCCGGACATCCTCGCCGAGCTGGTCGCCGCGCGCGGACAGAATCCGCAACTGCCGCCGTTCATTGTCGGTTTTGCCGCCGAGACCGGCGATGAGCAGGGGACCGTGCTGGAGTACGGCCAGGCCAAGCTGAACCGCAAGGGCTGCGAAATGCTCGTGGTCAACGAGGTGGGCGCATCCCTGACCTTCGGGCAGGAAACCAATAGCATCCAGGTTCTTTTCGCCGATGGCGCCGACTCGGTGCAGGCCTCGGGCAGCAAGCTCGAGGTGGCCCGCGTGGTCATCGAACAGATTTCGAATGCAACAAAAAGTCATGCAGCTGTAACAAAGTGAGTGGCGCCATACGGTGCTTGTTCACGAAACGTACCAGATCTGCTTACCGGTCCCAGAGACCAGATAGAGTTATACGGTGACTTCAACAACCCCTGAACTTCGTCTTTTCACCTCGGAATCCGTGACCGAGGGCCACCCGGACAAGATTTGCGACCAGATTTCCGACGCGATCCTCGACGCCATGCTGGCGCAGGATCCGGACTCGAAGGTCGCCGTCGAGACCCTGACCACCACCGGGCTGGTGCACGTTGCCGGCGAGGTGACCACCAATGGCTACGTGGAGATCCCGGAGATCGTCCGCAAGACCATCCTGGACATCGGCTACGACTCCTCGGCCAACGGCTTCGACGGTGCGCGCTGCGGCGTGTCCGTGTCGATCGGCCAGCAGTCCCAGGAGATCCACGACGGCGTCTTCAACTCGCTGGAGTCGCGCGAAGGCACGGCCAAGGATCCCCGCGACATGCAGGGTGCCGGCGACCAGGGCCTGATGTTCGGCTACGCCTCGGATGAGACCGACTCGCTGATGCCGACCCCGATTTTCCTGGCGCACCGCCTGTCCGAGCGCCTGACCCAGGTCCGCAAGAACGGCCGCATGCCGCTGCTGCGCCCGGATGGCAAGACCCAGGTCACCATTGGCTACGACGGCGACAAGCCGGTCTCTGTGGACACCGTGGTCGTCTCCAGCCAGCACGCCGCCGAATACGAGCTGGCGACCCTGAAGGCCGACCTGCACGAAGAGGTTGTGACCCCGATCCTGGAGCGTTCGGGCCTGGACATCTCGAACACCAAGATCATCCTGAACCCATCGGGCCCGTTCATCATCGGCGGCCCGGTCGGCGATGCCGGGCTGACCGGCCGCAAGATCATCGTGGACACCTACGGCGGCTTCGCCCGCCACGGCGGAGGCGCCTTCTCGGGCAAGGACCCTTCGAAGGTCGACCGCTCGGCTGCCTACGCGATGCGCTGGGTGGCCAAGAACGTGGTCGCCGCCGGCCTGGCACGCCGTGCCGAGGTCCAGGTGGCCTACGCGATCGGCGTTGCCCGTCCGGTGGGCCTGTATGTGGAGACCTTCGGCACCGAAACCGTTGATCCGGCCAAGATCACCAAGGCCATCAACGAGGTATTCGACCTGCGCCCGCTGGGCATCATCGAAGACCTGGACTTGAAGCGCCCGATCTATCGCAAGACCGCTGCCCACGGCCACTTCGGCCGCGAGGACAACGACTTCACCTGGGAGAAGCTGGACCGCGTCGAGGCCCTGCGCAGCTGGTTCAACGCCTAGGACCTGAGCGTGCAGCAAGACGCCCTCATCTCAGCACCCGAGCCGGCCCGCCTCAAGCGGGTTGCCCGGGTGCTGATTGATTCTTCCGTCCCGCACCTGGACCGCTTCTTCGATTACGAGATTCCTCCCTCGATGGCCCAGGATGCCGTGGCGGGGGTGCGCGTGAAGGTGCCCTTCGGGCCGCAGCTGCTCTCCGGATTCATCGTCGCGGTGCTCGAGGACCACGCCCCGGAGATGAAACTGCGGCCGCTGGCCAAGCTGGTCAGCACCCAGGTGGCGCTGTACCCGGAAATCGTGGCCGCCGCGCAGGAGATCGCGACCCGCTATGCAGGAACCCTGTGGGATGTGGTGCGTCTTGCGGTGCCCGCCCGCGCGGCCAAGGTCGAAAAAGAGGAATTGGCCACCGTCGCGCCGTTGCTGCCCGACGCCCCGAACCAGCTCTCCCGCTACGAGCACGGCGCCCAAGCGCTTGACGCCTGGGGAAGCGGCGAAACCCTGCGCGCCGTTGCCACCTGGGTGCCGAATTTCCACGGTGCCTGGCCAGGTTTCTTGATGGATGCGGCCCGTCCGGTGCTTGAGCGCGGCAAGCGCGTGCTGCTGATCGTGCCCGACGCGCGCGACCTGCGGCTGCTGAGTGGCTATCTCGATGAGCACTTCGGCGCCGAATCCTATGCGCGGCTGCAGGCCGACGACGGGCCGACTCCGCGCTACCGCAACTTCCTGCGTGCCATCGGAGGGCATGTGCAGATCGTCATCGGCACCCGTTCGGCGGCGCTATGCCACGTGCCCGGGCTGGAACTGATGATCGTGTGGCAGGACGCGGACCAATCGCACCGCGAACAGCGCGCACCCTACCAGCACAGCCGCGAGGTGGCGTTGCTGCGCAGCCAGCAAGCAGGCATCTCCCTGCTGATCGCATCGCCATCGCGCTCGGTCGAAGCCCAGCGCCTGGTGGCGACCGGCTGGGCCACCGAACTGAAGGTTCCCCGCGACCTGTTGCGTGCGCAAACCGCCCGCATTGTGGCCACCACAAACGATTTCGAGCTCGAGCGCGACCCGGTGCTCGCCCGGGCGCGCATCCCTTCGCTGGCCTGGCGGGAAGCTAGCAAGGCGCTGGAATCCGGCCCGGTGCTGGTGCAAGTGGCGCGTACCGGGTTCATGCCGGCGCTGGCCTGCCAGGACTGCCGCACCCCGGCGCGCTGCACTGCCTGCCAAGGCCCGCTGCACATCGCCGGCAAAGGCTCGCATGTGGCTTGCCGCTGGTGCGGCGAGCAGTACCACGACTACCGGTGCGTGCACTGCGCCTCATCGAGGATCCGGGCCGCCAGCATCGGCGCCGACCGCACCGCCGAAGAACTCGGGCTGGCCTTCCCCAAGGTCAGCGTTATTTCTTCCACCGGAGCAAAACCCGTGGACAAGATTCCCGGCAAACCGGCGCTGGTGGTCGCTACGCCAGGGGTCGAACCATTTGCCGAATCCGGCTACGCCGCGGTTCTGCTGCTCGATGCCGACAAGATGATGGCCCACGATTCGCTGCGCAACCCCGAAGAAGTCATCTCCCGCTGGTTCACCGCTGCTTCCATGGCGCGTGCCGACGGGGTAGTGGTGCTCACCGGCAATCCGAGCCCCGCCGGGGCCGCGCTGGTGCGCTATGACCCGGCGAGCTTTGCCGAACGCGAATTGGCCGAGCGCCGCGAGGTGGGGTTGCCTCCGGCAGTGCGCAGCGCAGTGATTTCGGGCCTGGGCGCCGAACGGCTGGTCGCGAACCTGGATCCGCAGACCCGGCAGTGCGTGCAAATCCACGGCCCGACGGTGATAGACGGGCCCCCGGCCCAGCACCGCTACGTGCTCTTCTTCTCCTACGCCGACGGGCCGGCGGTGACCAAGGCCCTGCGCCAGCTGCGCGCGAGCATGTCCGCGGCCAAGGACCCGGTCGTGAATATCGCTATCGACCCGGACGACGCGCTCTAGGAGCCCGCCGCGGGATCCTCGGCCTGGCCGGTTGCCAGCAGCTGCAGGAAGCCATCGATGGCGGCGGCGGTTTCGGGAGCCTTCTCGTAGTGGATCAGGTGCCCGACGTTCTCGAGCATGACCAGTTGGGCGTTGGCGAAGCTGGCCCGCAGCGCCTCCTGCGTCTGCGCGGTGCCCAGTTCGTCTTGCAGGCCGCCGACCATCAGCGTCGGCAAGCCCAGCGCAGGGGAGTAGTCCCCGACCGTTGCGCTGACCGAGGCGCGGTACGACTGGGCCAAGGTGGCCCGCGAGTGGAAGCCGCCGAAGTAGGCGCGGTGCTGCTCGCGCACGTAGCGGCGGATTTCCGGGTCCCTGCTCTTGGTCATCACCAGGCTCATGGCATCGCTGAACAGCTTGGAACGCAGCAGCGGTTCGCCGATGCGGGCCGGAAGCTTGGCGCACACCTCGTAGTAGCCGCTGGTTAGCTTGGCCAGCAGCGCCTGGTCGGACTCCAACGCCGGCTCGGAGATCGGGTTGAGCAATACCAGCGAGGCAAAGCCGCGGACGGTGGCCAGCTTGGCGGCCACGATCGAGCCGAAGGAATGCCCCAGCAGGTGCACGGAGGATTCCAGCTGCAGCTCTTCGGCCAGCTGATTGAGCACCGCAGCGTACCCCTCGACGTCATGGGGCAGATCCGCCATCGAGGTCGAAGTGCCAAAGCCGGGAAGATCGGGAACGATCACCGTGTAGTGCTCCAGGTGCGAGACGATGCGCGCCAGCCCGTGGTGGTCTCCGCGGAAACCATGCACGGCGTAGATCACCCCGCGGGAGGGCTGCTGGGCCGGGTGGGTGTAGACCCGGATTTCTGCACCGTTCAAATGATGGGTGGTCACTAGCTGCTGTCGTGGGGCCATGGCTTTAACCCTACCCGTCCAGCAGCGCCAGGGCGGTGCCCTCGTCGATCACCAGATCGGTGATCAGCCCGCCTTTGAGCGCACCGCGCACGGCCTGGAGCTTGCCGCGGCCGGCGACCACGCAGAAACGGGTCGGCACCTTGCGAAGGGCATCGAGGTTCGGGCCGGTGGAGCGGGCATTAAGCGAAATGTTCGAGCTGTTCCCGTCCTTGTCGAAGAACACCGTGGCCACGTCGCCGACCACGCCGATCTCGTTGAGCTCTTGGGTTTCCGCCTTGGTCAGGTAGCCGCCGCGGTAGACCTGCGAAGCCACGGCGGAGCCGGCCGAGCCCAGGGAGAATACCGCGAGACTCATCTCCTTCTGCACCTGCAGTACCCGGCGGATCGATGTTTCCTCCCACATTGCGTCGCGGGTGGAGGCCCGGTCGAAGAAGGCCGGGACCGGGAACTGCTCGGTGCGGGCGGTGAAGGCTTGGCCGAAACGCGTGAGGATGTCGCTGGCATAGCGCACGCCGCTGGTCACCGGATTAGCCGCTCCATTGAGCTGCACGATCTTCGTGTCATGGGTCGGGTGGGAGCCCAGCGCCGTGGACACCGACTGCATGGTCGATCCCCAGGCAACACCCACCGTCATCGAGGAGGAAACCATGCCGCCGAGCAGGTAGGCCGCGTGCGCAGAAACCCGGGCCAGCAGCTCGGAGTCATCCATGTTGCCATCGGTGGGTACGACGTTGAAGCTGATCCCGTAGTGCTCGGAGAGCTGGTTTCCCAGCAGCGCCGACATGTTGGCGCTGGGGGAGATGCTGATCGAAACCATGCCGGTGCGCTTGGCGTGGGTGAGCAACCGGGAGACCGTGGACCGCGAGGTGCCCAGCTCCTTGGCGATCACTTCCATCTTCATATCCTGAAGGTAATACAGCTGGGCGGCGCGCAGCGCATCCTTGGCCTTGGGGGTGCTGTGCACAGATGTGCCAGTCGTTGCCCGCTTGTAGGTGCCCCTGGACGAGGATTTCATCATGATTCAGACCACTTCTGCACGTTTGTGCATTTTGTTTGACCGCTTTGCCGTTCAGTAACAAGACTAGCTTCAGACTCATTCAATATTTACATAAGGGGCACAAATCGTGATTCGGGAACAGCTAGCCAAACTGCGCGAACGTCCGCAGGCGCAGGTTCTGGTTGTTGGCGGTGGCATCAACGGCGTAGCGACCTTCCGCTACCTGGCCATGCAGGGGATTGATGTAGCCCTGATCGAGCGCGGCGATTACTGCCAGGGCGCTTCGGGTGCCAGCTCGCACATGATCCATGGCGGAATCCGCTATCTGGAGAACGGCGAGTTCCGCCTGGTTCACGAGTCGGTGCAGGAGCGCAATTCGCTGCTGGAGATCGCTCCGCACTATGTGAAGCCGCTGCAGACCACCATTCCCATCTTCTCCACCTTCTCCGGTATCCTCAGCGCACCGATGCGCTTCCTGTCCCACAAGTCGGGCAAGCCAACCGAACGCGGGGCGGCGCTGATCAAGGCCGGGTTGATCATGTACGACGTGTTCGCAGGGATCGGCGGACGCAACACCCCTTGGCATAACTTCAAGGCCGGCAAGGCTGCCCGCCAGGATCTTCCAGCACTGCGCGATGACGTCAAGTACACCGCCACCTATTTCGACGCCTCGGTGCACAACCCCGAGCGGCTGACCCTGGATGTGCTGCGTGAAGGCCTGAACGCCAACGACGAGGCCCGCGCCAGCAACTACGTTGAGCTGGCCGGCGTCGACGGCGGCACCGCGAAGCTGCGCGATATGCTCTCCGGCGAAGAATTCGACTTCGACGCCGATGTCATCATCAACGCCACCGGCGCGTGGGTGGATCTGACCAACAAGGACCTGGGCCGCGATACCAAGTGGACCGGCGGCACCAAGGGTTCGCACATCGTGCTGGATCACCCGGAACTGCTCGCCGCTACCGGAGGCCGCGAAATCTTCTTCGAGCATGAAGACGGCCGAATCGTGCTCATCTACCCGATGCTCGGCCGCGTGCTGGTCGGCACCACCGACCTCGAGCACGACATGAACGAGCCAGCGGTATGCACCGACGAGGAAGTCGACTACTTCTTCGAGCTGGTCCACCATGTCTTCCCGGGCATCAAGGCCACCAGGGAACAGATCGTCTACAAGTTCTCCGGCGTGCGCCCCCTGCCCAGCCATGACGACACCGCGCCAGGCTTCGTATCCCGCGATTACCAGATCAAGGAAACCCGCCTGACCGACGCGACCACCATGCTCTCGCTGATCGGCGGCAAGTGGACCACCTTCCGCGCATTGAGCGAGAACCTCGGCGGCAAGGCCCTGGAATTCCTCGGCGCCCGTGAAGTGAAGTCCACCGCCGGCGTAGCCATCGGTGGCGGAAAGAACTTCCCGGCCAACGAGGGCGAACTCGCCGCTTGGTATGCCGCGCGCGAGTCCAAGGCCGGCCGCGAACGCTTGCGCGTGCTGCTCGAACGCTACGGCACCGGAGCCGATGCCCTGCTGGAAATCATCGGCGGCAACGAAACCATGCTGGAGCACACCAACGAGCTGTCCTGCCAGGAGTTGGCCTACATGGCGAACCATGAGCAGGTGGGCCGGTTGATCGATGTCTTCATCCGCCGCACAAACCTGGCCTTCCGCGGCCTGGTCACGAAGGATTTGGTAATCGAGGCAGCTAATTGCCTTGCAGAGCCGATGGGTTGGGACCAGTCCCAGACCCAAGCCGAGATCGACCATTCGCTCTCGGTACTCGCAGAAGCCCACGGAGTCACCCTGGTCTAACCTGCATCCAGGCCGGCGGCAAGGCGCCGCTGGCACTCGAAACCACTAAGAGGTCAACGTTGTCCACTCACGTGTTTCTCGCCGAATTAGCCGGCACTTTCATTCTCCTGCTGATGGGCGGCGGCGTCTGCGCGAACGTCGCCCTGAAAGGCACTCTCGGCAGCGCCGCGGGCTGGGTAGCCATCAGCTTCGGCTGGGGCTTGGGCGTCTATTGCGGCGTCTGGATAGCTGGGATCTCCGGAGCCCACCTGAACCCGGCAGTCACCCTGGGCCTGCTGGTCAACCCGGACGTTGCCGAGTACGCCCCCGGCGTCGCCAAGACCATGGCCAATACGCTGCTCTACTTCGCGGCGCAGTTCATTGGCGCCTTCCTGGGTGCCGTGGGCACCTGGCTGTCCTACAAGAAGCACCTGGATGATCCGCAGAACGCGGGCACGCAGCTGGGCGTCTTCGCCACCGGACCGGCCATCCGCTCCTACGGCTGGAACCTGGTCTCGGAAATCTTCGGCACCTTCGTCCTGGTGTTCGTGATCGCCGGACTGGGGCACACTCCTCACGAGCTTGGCCCGCTGGCTGTCGGCCTGCTGGTTGTTGCCATCGGCCTGTCCCTGGGTGGAGCCACCGGCTACGCCATCAACCCGTTCCGCGACCTCGGTCCACGAATTGCCCACGCCATCCTGCCGATCAAGGGCAAGGGCTCCTCCGACTGGTCCTACTCGTGGGTTCCGTTGGCTGGTCCAGCCATCGGCGGTATCCTTGGCGGACTTGCCGCCGCGCCAATGTTCTAGAAAGAGAGCAGTGAATCATGAGTGAAAAATTCGTCATCGCCATTGACCAAGGCACGACCAGCTCCCGCGCAATTGTCTTCACGCACGCCGGTGAGGTGCATTCGGTAGGCCAGAAGGAACACGAGCAGATCTTCCCGGCTGCCGGATGGGTCGAGCACGATCCAGCCGAAATCTGGAGCAACGTGCGCGAAGTGATTGGCCAGGCCCTGTCCAAGGCCAACCTGACCCGCCACGACATCGAGGTCGTCGGCATCACCAACCAGCGTGAAACCGCGGTGGTGTGGGATAAGAACACCGGCGAAGCCGTCTACAACGCGATCGTCTGGCAGGACACCCGTACCCAGGACATCGTCGACGAACTGGCAGCCGATGGCGGCCTGGAACGCTACAAGCAGACCGTTGGCCTGCCCCTGGCGACCTACTTCTCCGGCACCAAGATCAAGTGGATCCTGGACAATGTCGAAGGTGCCCGGGAGCGTGCCGAAGCAGGCGACCTGCTCTTCGGCACCACCGACAGCTGGGTGCTGTGGAACCTGACCGGCGGCGTGGACGGCGGCGTGCACGTCACCGACGTGACCAACGCATCACGTACCCTGTTCATGGACCTCAAGACCCTGGACTGGGACGAGAAGATCCTGGCTGACTTCGGCGTGCCGCGCTCGATGATGCCGCAGATCCGCTCTTCTTCGGAGGTCTACGGCTCCGTGCACACCAACCAGCTGCTGCGCGAGGTGCCCGTTGCAGGCATCCTGGGCGACCAGCAGGCGGCGACCTTCGGCCAGGCGGCCTTCACCGCAGGTACCGCGAAGAACACCTACGGCACCGGTTGCTTCCTGATCTTCAACACCGGCACGGAGATCGTGAATTCGACCAACGGCCTGCTGACCACCATGGCCTACAAGCTGGGCGAAAACGCACCGGTGTACGCCTTGGAAGGTTCCATTGCCGTGGCCGGGTCGCTGATCCAGTGGCTGCGCGACAATATCGGCATGATCGCTACCGCTCCGGAGATCGAGGAACTGGCAGCAAAGGTGGAGGACAACGGCGGCGTGTACATCGTTCCGGCCTTCTCCGGGTTGTTCGCACCATATTGGCGCTCGGATGCCCGTGGCGCGATCGTGGGCTTGACCCGCTATGCGAACAAGAACCACATCGCCCGTGCGGCCCTGGAGTCCACCGCATTCCAGACTCGCGAAGTCCTGGATGCGGTCAACGCCGACGCAGAGGTTCCGCTCACCGAACTGAAGGTCGACGGCGGCATGGTGGCCAACGAAGCCCTGATGCAGTTCCAGGCTGACATCCTCGGCGTGCCAGTGGTTCGCCCGAAGGTCACCGAGACCACCGCACTGGGTGCAGCCTACGCTGCTGGCCTGGCCGTTGGCTTCTGGAAGGACCTGGGCGAACTGGAAGACAATTGGGCCGAGGACAAGCGCTGGGAGCCAACCATGGATGAGGCTACGCGTGAGCGCAGCTTGCGCCTGTGGAAAAAGGCTGTCACCCGCACCTTCGACTGGGTCGACGAAGATACCAAGGCCTAAGCGCAACCGTGGCTTGGCCGGTTCCGAGCCGGCCGCAACCGGCAACGCCCGAATCACCCGGATGGGTGGTTCGGGCGTTGCCGGTTTAACCCGCGGGGCAGCTCAATCGCCTCAATCGCCCGATGCGGCCTCAGGGGTGTCTTCCTGGCCTGGACGCGCGGTTTCCTGCGCGGCGGGTCTGCGGCGCGCGGGGGACTCGCCGGCTTGCCGGGCGTCCCAATAGGTATTGCGGCGGGGCTTTTGCTCCGGATCGACATGTGCAGGCATGACCACGTGCGGCAGCCCATCGACATCGACGACCTCGAGCTGTCCGGCATGGCGCTTGTGGTGATCGGACGTGCACATTCCCGCCCCGGACCAGACACTGGTTTCGCCGCCTTCGGACCAGGGCTTCTGGTAGTGGTCGGTTTCGACATGATCCGGCGGCGCGGTGCAGTCGGGCACGATGCAGCCGCGATCCCGGGCCATGATCGCTTCGCGGATCCGGCCTTTGTGGTAGCGCATCTTGCGCCCCATATCCAGCACTTGGCTGTTGCCGCCGAGGACCATCGGGATGATGTTCGCCCTGGCGAGCAGCTGCCGGAGTTCTCCGGGCGGGATGTCGATGCCATTTGCGGTCATGCCGTGCGCGTCCGCCAGGTTCTGCAGATCCGCGAGCCACAGGTAGACCACGAACTTCGGGATGACGACTTTTCGATCGCCGCCAGCAAATGGTGCGCGCAACAGCGCCATGAACGCGTTGAGCCGGCGACGATGCAGATCGGGCTGCCCGGCGGGGGAGTCCTGCAGGTGCGGCTCGTCTTGCGGTTCGCCTTGGGCCTCTGCCTGCTTTGCGGTGCGGCCGCCGTCCGGGTTCTGGCCATCGTGAGCTTCTGGTTCCTCTTCGGCCCACGGCGGCATGGGCTGATCGCTGTGCAGCCACGACGGCGGCTCGGGTGCGGCTCCACTTCCGTTGCCAGCGTTCTGGCCTGCCGTGGACTCCTGGTCCGCTTGGGAGTCCTGGCCCCCTCGCGGGCCGCCGCTGGCGCTGGATCCCGAACCCGCCGGGCGCTGCTGCTGGGGATCGCGATCGGCCCGGCCGGCCTTGGTTCGTGGGTTGCCGGCCTGCGTGAGCACCGAATGAACCAGCTGCGCATCGGTGGCATCGGTGCGCAGCGAGAAGAAATGCACGCCGTTTTTCACCGGGCCGATGAACATGCCGAGCTTGGGAGGCAGCTGCTTGCCGTGCAGTTCTTTGTAGGTCCTGATTGAGGTGCTGATCTGCTTCTGCGCGGCGGCGGGGCCCAGCTCCCGCAGGGAGTGGGCCGCGGCTTGGTCCAGGCTGCGGCCATCGGTGCCATGCGCCAGCAGCGGCACGGGCACGCCGTCAAAGATGGTGTCCTGCGGTTCGAGCCGTTCAAGGCGCCGCGCGGCGGAAGCGATGGCCCGGCGGTTGGCTGCGCCCTGCCCGTAGAGTTCGGCCAGATACTTGAAACGCGGCGCGCAGATGCCGCCATCGGGGGTGCGCCGGCCAATGAGCAGGTGCGCGTCGGCAATGCGCCGTTGGGCTTCGAAGTAGCTGATGCCCAGCCATGCGGCCAGCAGCTGGGCGGTGTCCTTGTAGCAGCAGCGCCCCGGGGCAAGGTCCGGTTCCCCGGCAAAGAGCCCGTCGGTGATGGCGTCGGGGTCATCCGCAGGCAAACGCAGGGCCGCGTAGCTGTCCAGTGCCAGCGCCCGGGCGCCGGTGGCCTCGGCATGCAGTGCGCCGGCGTGTTGCTCGCAATGGACTTGCTGGGCGAACCTTTCGGTGAGCTGCAGATGCGCCAGGACCAGGCGCGGGTCGCCCGCATCGCGCACCAGCTTGCCCAGCGCGGCATACAGGGCCAGGCACAGGTAGCCAAGGCGCAGCACCATGGCACCGGACAAGGCCGGTCCGAGGTGCATCGGGGCCTGGCATGCGGTGCGCAATGCGGCGATCAGGGCTGGCGCGTTCATGGCTCCATGATCGGGCGCTGGAAGCTCCTGCCCCTGCGGGCAGCTGCGGGATGTGGATAACTGCGGTGGCGCCGCGTTTGCCGCTGTGTGCAATCTTGCGCTTCATCGATGCGCGCGTGGGCAGGGGATATGCGATAGAATCGCGATATGAATCCGAAGCGCAACCTAGCCTGAGCACGGCCCGTTGGCCGTACCCCCGAGTGGAAATTTGGGGGCTTTTGTTGTGTCTGGAACCAAGAACAAGTTTTTCCTATCGGAAATTTTCCGCAAAGCGTGTGAGAAGAGCAGCGTGACATCATCGACGAACGAACCCAGGACCTACGACTTCAAGGACATCGAGTCCAAGTGGCTTCCGGTGTGGGACGAACTACAGGTGTTCAAGCCCGCCGATGATGGCAGCCGCGAACGCCGCTATGTGCTGGACATGTTCCCCTACCCATCGGGCGATCTGCACATGGGCCACGCCGAGGCCTTCGCCATGGGCGATGTGGTCGCGCGCTACTGGCGCTTGCGCGGCTATGACGTGATGCACCCGATCGGCTGGGACTCCTTCGGCCTGCCCGCAGAGAATGCCGCGATCAAGCGCAATGCCCACCCTGCCGAGTGGACTTACAAGAACATCGATACCCAGGCCGCCAGCTTCAAGCGCTACGCGATCTCCGCCGATTGGGATCGCCGCTTGCACACCTCGGATCCGGAGTACTACCGCTGGACCCAGTGGCTGTTCAACAAGTTCTACGAGAAGGGCCTGGCCTACCGCAAGGACCACCCGGTGAACTGGTGCCCGAAGGACCAGACCGTGCTGGCCAACGAGCAGGTCGTCAATGGCGCTTGCGAGCGTTGCGGCACTGCGGTGACCAAGAAGTCGCTGAACCAGTGGTACTTCAAGATCACCGAATACGCTGACCGCCTGCTTGAGGACATGGAGCAGCTCAAGGGCCATTGGCCTGAGCGCGTGCTGCTGATGCAGAAGAACTGGATCGGCCGTTCCGAAGGCGCCGAGGTCACCTTCGGGATCGAAGCGCACGAGGACAAGCCTGCGCTGCAGATCCCGGTCTTCACCACCCGCCCGGACACCCTGTACGGTGCTACCTTCATGGTGGTCGCCGCCGACGCGCAGCTGGCTAGCGAACTGGTCACCGATGAGCACCGCGCCGCCTTGGAGGAATACCAGGAGCAGGTCAAGGCCCTGTCCGAGATCGAGCGCCAGTCCAGCGAACGCGAGAAGACCGGCGTATTCACCGGCCGCTACGCGATCAACCCGCTCTCCGGGGAGAAGCTGCCGGTCTGGGCGGCGGACTACGTGCTGGCCGACTACGGCACCGGAGCCATCATGGCCGTGCCTGCGCACGACCAGCGCGACCTGGACTTCGCCAAGGCCTTTGACCTGCCAGTACGCGTGGTCGTCGAAACCGGTCTGGAAGACCCGAACGAAACCGGCACCGCCACCGCGGGCGAAGGCCAGCTGGTCAATTCGGGGCAGCTGTCCGGTTTGGAGAAGACCGAGGCGATCGCCAAGGCCATTGAGATCGTGGAAGCTGCCGGCACCGGCAAGCACACCATCAACTTCCGCCTGCGCGACTGGTTGCTGTCCCGCCAGCGCTTCTGGGGCACCCCGATCCCGATCATCCACTGCGCCGATTGCGGCGAGGTCCCGGTTCCCGACGACCAGCTGCCGGTGCGCCTGCCCGATAACCTGCGCGGCGAGCAACTGGCCCCGAAGGGCACCTCCCCGCTGGCCGCCGCCGAGGAATGGGTCAACGTGGCCTGCCCGCAGTGCGGCGGCGCCGCCAAGCGCGACACCGACACCATGGACACCTTCGTGGATTCCTCCTGGTACTTCCTGCGCTTCGTCTCCCCGCAGTACACGCAGGGCCCTTTCGACCCGAAGGCCGTGCGCGACTGGATGCCGGTAGGCCAGTACGTCGGCGGGGTCGAGCACGCGATCCTGCACCTGCTGTACTCGCGCTTCTTCACCAAGGTCATCCACGACCTGGGCCTGATCGACGCGACCGAGCCGTTCTCCGCGCTGCTGAACCAGGGCCAGGTCCTGAACGGCGGCAAGGCGATGAGCAAGTCGCTGGGCAACGGCGTGGATTTGGGCGAGCAGCTGGACAAGTTCGGCGTCGACGCGGTACGCCTGACCATGGTCTTCGCCTCCCCGCCGGAGGACGACGTGGACTGGGCCGATGTCTCCCCATCGGGCTCGCAGAAGTTCCTGGCCCGCGCCTGGCGCATCGCCCAGGACACCACCAGCGAGGCCGGCGTGGACTACGCGGCAGGGGACAAGGCGCTGCGCCAGGTCACCCACCGCACCGTGCATGAATCCGCCGCCCTGCTGGATTCGGGCAAGTTCAACGTGGTCATCGCCAAGACCATGGAGCTGGTCAACGCGACCCGCAAGACCATCGACTCCGGTGCCGGGGCAGCGGACCCGGCAGTGCGCGAGGCCGCCACGGTGACCGCCCAGCTGCTGAGCATGTTCGCCCCGTACACCGCAGAGGACATGTGGGAAGCGCTGGGCTATGCGCCCTCCGTGGTCACCAGCGCCTGGCCTGAAGTGGACGAGTCGCTGCTGGTCGATGACACCATCACCGCGGTCGTGCAGATCAAGGGCAAGGTCCGTGCCCGCCTGGAGGTTCCGGTGGACATCACCGAGGAGCAGCTGCGCGCCCAGGCCCTGGCCCACGAGTCGGTGATCCGGATGCTCGATGGCAAGGAGCCGCTGAAGGTCATCGTGCGTGCGCCGAAGCTCGTGAACGTGGTTCCCGCCCCGTAAGCTCGGCTCATGACTGAACGCCAGAAAAGCTCGCGCGCGGGCTGGCTGCCCAAGTGGCTGGCCCCGCGCGGGCTTTCGCGTACCCGCATCGGGGTCGTCTCCGATTCGGCGGCCTGCCTGCCCGGGCATTTCGGGCCGCATCCGGACTTCATCGAAGTGCCGATCCCGATCATCGTGGACAACCATGTGCACGGCGAAGACCTGCAGGCGCTGATGATGGGCCTGGCCATGGGCAAGGCGGTGAAAACCTCGCGCCCGGCGCCAGGCGAGTTCGAACGCGCCTACCGGCAGCTGCTCGACGCCGGCTGCGAGTCGATCATCTCGATCCACATGTCC
Organism: Glutamicibacter sp. NPDC088483; assembly: GCF_044753145.1. Classification (NCBI taxonomy): domain Bacteria; kingdom Bacillati; phylum Actinomycetota; class Actinomycetes; order Micrococcales; family Micrococcaceae; genus Glutamicibacter; species Glutamicibacter sp. NPDC088483. Next base: position 320,731 of record NZ_JBIVMP010000002.1, on the reverse strand, counting down.
GGGGCGCTGTCGGGCACCGTGGAGGCGGCCCGCTTGGCGGCCCGCAGCTTTGACGCACCAATCACCGTGGTCGATTCGCGCACCGTGTGCCTGCCCCAGGGATTTGCCGTGGCCGATGTGCTGGCTGCCCGCGCCGCCGGCGCCCCGCTGGAGATGCTCGAGCAGATCGCCGGCACGGCCACCGCCAACACCGTGTACTTCGCGGTGCCAAGCCTTGAGCAGCTGCGCCGCGGCGGCCGGATCAGCGCGCTGTCCTCCGTGGTCGGCAGCTTGCTGAATTTCAAGCCGATCCTCGGGATTGCCGAGGGCTCGATCGTCGCCCTGGAAAAGCCCCGCTCCTTCGCGCGCGCCACCGCACGGCTGGTCGCTCTGGCCCTGCGCGACGCCCGCGACGCCAGTGGCGAGGTGCGGCTGGGGGTGATGCATTTCGGCGCCGAGGAACTGGCCGAGGAAATCGCCACCGAACTGGCACCGTTCAGCGCCATGCCGGTCGTGGTCGAGTCCCTTCCGGCGGTGCTGGCCGCGCATACCGGCCTGGGCGTGATCGCCGTGTGCGTCGCCCCCAGCTATCCACAGTCGGAGTCCATCCTGGATCGGCCGCCGGCGCCATAGCCCAGACTGTGGCCCATGGGCCGCCACGACTTCTTCAGCAAGTACGCGCCACGTCCCGGTCGCCTGAGATTCGCGATCTCGCGCGTGGCCGTGCTGGTGCTGGTCATCGTGGTGCTCGCCTGGATTGCGATCTCCATCCTGCTCGCGCCACCGCCGGTCGCCCAGGAGCTTGAAACAGTTCCGCTGGTATCCGACCCGTCCGCTTCGGCGCCGGAGGACCGCCAGTCCCCGAGCCCGGCCGCGCCCGAGGTCACGGTCCACGTAGTCGGCGCGGTGAAGAAGCCCGGCGTCTACCAGCTGCCCGTGGATTCGCGGATTGCCGACGCGGTGGACGCCGCCGGCGGGCTGGCCAAGGGCGCACGTGCGCAGATGGTGAACCTGGCGGCCAAGCTGGTCGACGGCCAGCAGGTGGTCCTTCCGGGCGCCGAGACGGCCACGGAACCAGCCGCGGCACCGAGTGCGGCGGCGGGCGGGAAGATTTCGCTCAACAGTGCCGATTCCCAGACCCTGCAGGAGCTTCCGGGGATCGGGCCGGCATTGGCAGCCCGGATCATCGACTTCCGCTCCGAGAACGGCCCGTTCAGCTCCGTGGAAGAGCTGGATGCGGTACCGGGCATCGGTCCGGCGCTGCTGGGCCAGCTGAGCGAACTGGTGATCCCGTGAACACCGATTTCCGCGGCCTGTGGCTGCTGGGCGGCGCGTGGACCGCCGCCTATTTCACCCTCCCGGTCTGGTTGCTGTGGGTACTTTCCGCGCTGATGGCTATCCTGCTGTTCCTGCTATTGCGGCCCCGGCACGACCGCGCCTACGCGGCGCCATGGTTTACCGGTCCTATTATCCTGCTCCTGGGGGTGGTGGCCGTCAGCAGCCTGGCCTTCACCGACCCCCAGTGCCAGCTGCCGGGCGCCGGCGAGCAACAGCGCCGTGCCGTGGTCCGCTTCGAGGACCCGGCCACCGCGCAGGGCCAGGGGGCTGCCGCCGGCCGGGCGGAAATCCAGCGGTACTGGGCCAACGGCCAATGGGTGCCATGCCGGGTGCCGGTCTTCCTCACCATTGATTTCGGGGTGCCGGCCACTGCGGGCGAGTTCGAGACCATCCTCGACTTGGAAGCAGCAGCTGCCGGCGCCTTCGATTGGTGGGCGCATGCCGCCAGTGAACCGCAGGTGAGCTCCTGGGTTGAGCCTACCGCCGCGGATTACCTCAAGGAACGGTTCACCCAGGGCCTGCGCGGCCTGCCGGACAATGCCCAGGCGCTGCTGCCTGGCATGCTCTATGGCGATCGTTCCGGACAGGACGAAGCGGTGAGCGAGGCGATGAGATCCAGCGGGTTGAGCCACCTGACCGCGGTGAGCGGATCGAACATTGCCCTGATCGGGGCCATTGTGCTGGTGCTGCTCCGGCTGTTTTCGGTGCCACGGGCACCCAGCGCGATCTTGATGATTGGCGTGGTCGGGCTCTTCGCCTGGTTTGCCGGGCCGGATCCCAGTGTCCTGCGCGCCAGCCTGATGGGCAGCATTGCGGTCATCTCGGTGCTGCTGGGTCGTGGCCAAGGCTCTCTGGGAATACTGTGCCTGAGCGGAACCGCCTTGCTGGCTATCGATCGCTCGCTGGGTGCCGAACCGGCCTTCGCCCTGTCGATGCTGGCGACCCTGGGAATCATCATGCTCGCCCCGGCCCTGACCGAAATTCTTCTCCACATATTCCCGGCCTGGTTCGCGCAGCTGACGGCCATTTGCTGCGCGGCGCAGTTCACCTGCCTGCCGGTGGTCATCGCGTTGAATTCGGATTTCAGCCTGTACTCGCTGCCCGCGAACCTCGTGGTCGCGCCGTTGCTGCCCTTGATTACTGCGCTCGGCATGGCCTGCCTGCTGCTGTGCACGCCGTGGCCAGCGCTGGAATCGGTGCTGATCTGGGTTCCGGGGCTGCCGGCAGAAGCCATTGGCCAGGTGGCCCATTTCGTTTCCGGGCTCCCCGGTGCCGCCCGGCCGTGGCCCGAAGGCCTACCCGGAATCGTCTTGGCAGTGATGCTCTCCCTGGTGCTGTGCACCCTGCTGGTGCTGGGCCGGGAAACCGAGAGGCTCCGGGTCAGGCAGGTGTCCCTAAGCGTGCTGGGAGCGATCCTGGTATTCGCCGTAGCGCTCGTTCTGCCTGCGACGCTGTTCTACCGGGAAGATATCGCGCCGCATTGGAGCATTGCCATGTGCGATGTGGGCCAGGGCGACGCCTTCGTCATCAATCTGGGGGATTCAGAGGGCTGGCTGATCGATACCGGACCACCGGAGAGCGGGTTGCTGCTGTGCCTGGAGCGGCTGGGCATCAGCACCTTGAGCAAGGTCTTCATCACGCATACCCACAGCGACCATTTCGGGGCCGTGGGCGAGCTGGAGAATTCGCACGTAAAGATTGGTGAACGCCTGGTCTCGACTGGGTTCGACCTTGAACTATGGCCCGGTGCACGCGCCTTGGAGCCCGGTACGCGGCAGGCTGCAGGGGAGGTGGGCTTCGAAGTCGTGGGCCCCGAGGCGCGCTTCGCGAAATACGCCGAACCCAACGATACGTCGCTGGTCATCCGGTTCAGCTTTTCCACCGGGCCCGGGACCATCGATCTCTTCACAGCCGGGGACATGGAAACCGAAGCCATGGATCGCCTGCTGCGCCTGCATCCGCAAGGGCATGCAGCGATCCTGAAAGCCTCGCACCATGGGGCACGCAACGGCGGAACCGAAATCATCGAGCAGATCCGTCCGCAGATCCTGCTGGTCTCCGCGGGGAAGGATAATTCCTATGGCCATCCGCACCCCGAAACCCTGGCGATGGCGCAGCAGGTCGGCGCGACGGTGATTCGCACCGACCAATCGGGTACCGTACTGCTCACATTTACCAGCCAGGGCGTTCTGGGTACCGCCCTGGGTACGCCGGTTCGGTAGGATCGTTATATCGACCGATGCACTAAGGAGTTCGATGGCACGCGCCCAAGCAAATCCGGGTATCTCATGGCGGGAACTGCGCCCACAACCACTGATCCTGTTGACCGGTTCAGAGGATTACCTCGCTTCGCGCGCCTTCGAATTGCTGCGTTCCCAGGCATCCCAGCGGGACGATATCCAGCACACGCGTCTTGACGCGGCAAAGTACGAGCCTGGAGAGCTGCTCATGGCCACCAGCTCTTCGCTGTTTTCCAGCGCCAATCTGGTCGAGGTCCACGAACTGGCCCACATGAACGAGTACTTCCTCAAGGACGCCCTGGCCTACCTGAAAGACCAGGCTCCCGAGAATGTGCTCATCATGCATTACTCGGGTGGTACGCGCGGCAAGAAGCTGATTGACGCAATCAAAGCTGCCGGTGCCCTGATCGTCAATTGCCAACCGGTGAAAAAGGACTCCGAGAAGATCGACTTCGTCCAGTCCGAATTCAAAGCCGCCAAGCGCCGGATTACCAATGACGCGGTCAAAGCCCTCGTAGCGGCGGTAGGCAACTCGCTGGCAGAGCTTGGATCGAGCTGCTCCCAGCTGATTGCCGACACCACGGGAACCATTGACCAGGATACGGTCGACAGGTACTACGGCGGCCGGGTTGAAGCAACTGCTTTCAAGGTGGCCGATGCCGCAATTTCCGGCAACGCCCAGATGGCGCTTCGCACTTTGCGCCATGCGCTGGGTACTGGAACCGACCCGATTCCCATTGTGGCCACCTTGGCGATGAAGGTCCGCCAGATCGCCAAGGTCGCCGGCGTGAATGAACCCGCAGCTTCATTGGCATCCGAGTTGGGGATGGCGCCGTGGCAAGTTCAGCAGGCGCAGCAGCAGGCTCGCGGCTGGAAACGCAGCGATCTTGCCCTGTGCGTCGAAGAAATAGCGAATACCGACCGCATGGTCAAGGGCGGCAGCCGTTCACCGGGCTACGCGCTGGAACACGCCATCATGTTCATTGCAGGCAAGGCTCCGGGACGCTAGCCGCTGAGGTTCCAGGTGGGGGCGGGCACGATGCACTCGTGCGTGCTCCCACTGCTCTTTAATGAAGGCTAGCCATCGGCGCGTGTCTGCCTGGAAGCTTCGACGAGCAGTTCCGGGCAAAACAAAACCCCCGCACTCGATGAGTGCGGGGGAGTTGATGAAGTCTAAGCTCGGCTTAGAGGGCGTTAACCTTCTTGGCGATAGCCGACTTGCGGTTAGCAGCGTTGTTCTTGTGCAGAACACCCTTGCTTACAGCCTTGTCGATCTTCTTGCCAGCCAGGCGCAGTGCCTCGGTTGCCTTTTCCTTGTCACCGGAGACTACTGCCTCGTTGACGTTACGGATCACGGTCTTGACCTCGGAACGGACAGCTACGTTACGCAGACGTGCCTTCTCGTTGGTCAGGATACGCTTCTTCTGGGACTTGATGTTAGCCACTTTAATAAACTCTCTCGTTTATCGTTTTATACGGTCGGTAGAGGGTTCATCCTTCAAGCCATCGACTGAGCGGTGTGGGGCACCTATGGCGACCCGAAGGGGGCGTGTTGCCCAACCTGCGCAACACACAAAGATTAACTTTATCAGATAGGGAGCCTGACAACGAGTGCTTATGCGCGTTCGTTTAGGGCGTTCACCACATTTGAGAAGCGTTCGCGATCCAGGATGGCGCCTTCGCGCCGGACGGCTTGCTCGCCGACTCGGATAATGCGATCGAGCTTGACCTCGCTCGGACGCCGCTCGCGGTCCCAGTCGCCGGTACCGATGTCCATGTAGTTGCGGTCGCGGTGATCCGAGTTGTTCTTGTCCTTGCTGGTGAGCATCAACCCCAGCAGCCAGCCACTATCACGGCCGACGATCAGCACCGGGCGATCCTTGCCCTGCGAATAATCCTCTTCATAGGGAACCCAAGTCCAGACAATTTCTCCCGGATCGGCGTTGCCGTCCTTCGCCGGGTTGTACTCGTAGTGAATCTTGCCACGGTAATCACCCGGGTAGCCGGCACCCGCTGGAGAATCCTGCATGGAGTTGGCACGAGAGCGGCTTCCGGCAGTGCTCGGGGACCCGCTGGCCGCGCGGTTGCTGGCCGGGCGCTTGCTTGCAGAATTTGCGCGGACCTTGCTGATTTCCTTCAGCGCGCGCATGACGATGCTAAATATCTTCTCTGGATTCAGTGGCATGGACGACAAACTATCAGTTTCAGGCTGTCGAAATATGAGAAGACGCGGAAATCATGACAGAATGGAAGCTAATCCAACTATGTCTTTTAGTCAGCTAGTGAGGTCTGTTTAGGTGTCTCCATTGGCCCGCACCGCTCCGGTGCCTGCCGCGACCGATCCGTCGCTCATCCGTAACTTCTGCATCATTGCCCATATCGACCACGGTAAGTCGACCCTGGCCGACCGGATGTTGCAACTGACCGGCGTTGTCGCTGCCCGCGACATGAAGGCACAGTACCTCGACCGCATGGACATCGAGCGCGAACGCGGCATCACCATCAAGTCCCAGGCTGTGCGCATGCCGTGGGGAGCCGAAGATGGCACCCCCTATGCACTGAACATGATCGATACCCCCGGGCACGTCGACTTCACCTACGAAGTCTCGCGTTCGCTGGCAGCCTGCGAAGGCGCGATCCTGCTAGTTGACGCCGCCCAGGGCATCGAGGCGCAGACCCTGGCCAACCTCTATTTGGCTATCGAGGGCGATCTGACGATCATCCCTGTGCTCAATAAGATCGACCTGCCCAACGCGCAGCCGGAAAAGTACGCTGCCGAGCTGGCCAACCTGATCGGTTGCGAGCCAGAAGACGTGCTGAAGGTTTCGGGCAAGACCGGTGAAGGCGTTGAAGCACTGCTCGATGAGGTCATCAAGCAGCTCCCGCCGCCTGTCGGCGATGCCAAGGCTCCGGCTCGCGCAATGATCTTCGACTCCGTATACGACACCTACCGTGGCGTGGTGACCTACGTTCGAGTTGTCGATGGCAATCTGTCTCCTCGCGAGAAGATCCAGATGATGTCCACCGGCACCACCCACGAACTGCTGGAAATCGGCGTATCCTCGCCGAACCCCGAGCCCACCAAGGGCCTGGGCGTTGGCGAAGTGGGCTACCTGATCACCGGTGTCAAGGACGTGCGCCAGTCCAAGGTCGGCGATACCGTCACCAACTTCCACAAGCCGGCCACCGAGTCCCTGGGCGGGTACGAAGAGGCCAAGCCAATGGTCTTCTCCGGCCTGTACCCGATGGACGGCACCGACTACCCGGTACTGCGTGATGCGCTGGATAAGCTGCAGCTCAACGATGCTGCGCTGACCTACGAACCGGAAACCTCCGTGGCCCTGGGCTTCGGCTTCCGCGTGGGCTTCCTGGGCCTGCTGCACCTGGAAATCACCCGCCAGCGACTGGAATCCGAATTCAATCTGGACCTGATTTCCACGGCGCCGAACGTGGTGTACGAGGTCATGGGCGAAGACAAGCAGATGATTACGGTGACCAACCCCTCGGAATTCCCGGATGGCAAGATCCTGGAAGTCCACGAGCCAATGGTTGCCGCCACCATCCTGGCGCCAAGCGAATTCATCGGCTCGGTCATGGAACTGTGCCAGACCCGCCGCGGCACCATGCGCGGCATGGACTACCTCTCCGAGGACCGTGTCGAAATGCGCTACCACCTTCCGCTGGCTGAGATCGTGTTCGACTTCTTCGACCACCTCAAGTCCAAGACCCGCGGCTATGCTTCGCTGGACTGGAAGGCCGACGGCGAGCAGGTGGCAGATCTGGTCAAGGTCGACATCCTGCTCCAGGGCGAGCAGGTGGATGCTTTCAGCGCCATTACGCACCGCGACAAGGCCTACAACTACGGGACCATGATGACCTCGAAGCTGCGTGAGCTGATTCCTCGCCAGCAGTTCGAAGTTCCAATCCAGGCCGCGATCGGTTCGCGCATCATTGCCCGTGAGAACATCCGCGCAATCCGCAAGGACGTTCTTGCCAAGTGCTACGGCGGCGATATCAGCCGCAAGCGCAAGCTGCTGGAAAAGCAGAAGGAAGGCAAGAAGCGCATGAAGATGGTCGGCCGCGTGGAGGTTCCGCAGGAAGCCTTCATTGCCGCACTGTCCACCGACGAGCCGAAAAAGAAGTAGATGCCTTCAGTACTGCCTGACGGCGATCCGGCTCCGGCCGATGGTCTGCTCCCTGCCTCATGCGCGCATGAGGCACAGGGGCGGACCATGTCCTTTTATGTGCATATTCCGTTCTGCACCGTCCGTTGCGGCTACTGCGATTTCAACACGTACACCGCCACGGAGCTGGGCTCCGGTTCCAGCCAAGCAACCTACGCTGCCACTGTCAGCAAGGAAATCAGCTTCGCCCGCGAGGTGATGGACCGTTCGGGCCAACCGCACCGCGAAATTGAAACTGTCTTCTTCGGCGGCGGAACTCCCACGCTGCTGCCCGCCGGAGACCTGGTCTCGGTGCTCGGCCGGATCCGCGACGACTTCGGCCTGAAGCCGGGCGCGGAAATCACCACGGAGGCCAACCCGGATTCGGTGACCCGCGAAAGCCTGCAGGAGCTGGCCGACGGCGGGTTCACCCGCGTGTCCTTCGGCATGCAGTCCGCGGTGCCCCACGTGCTCAAGGTGCTTGAGCGCACCCATGATCCGAAGCGCGTTCCGCAAGCCGTTGCGTGGGCGCGCGAGGCCGGCCTGGATGTCAGTGTCGATCTGATTTATGGCACTCCGGGGGAGAGCCTGGCAGACTGGCGCGCCAGCATCGAAGCCGCGTTGAGCTACGAACCTGATCACATTTCGGCGTATGCGCTGATCATCGAGGAAGGCACCAAGCTGGCGGCCCAGATTCGCCGTGGCGAGGTACCGAACATCGATGATGACGACCATGCCGAAAAGTACCAGTTGGCCGACGACATGTTTGCCGCGGCCGGTTTCTCCTGGTACGAGGTCAGCAACTGGGCGAAGACCCCGGCGAATGCCTGCCAGCACAACATCGCTTACTGGCAGGGCGGCGACTGGTGGGGCGCAGGCCCCGGCGCGCATTCCCATGTTGGCGGGCTGCGCTGGTGGAATGTGAAGCATCCAGCCGCGTATCAGCAACGGATCGATGCTGGAATCTCCCCGGGCCACGGCCGCGAATACCCGGATGCCGAGGCCGTGCAGCTTGAGCGCACGATGCTGTTGACCCGGCTGGGTTCGGGCATGAAGATTAGCGAGCTCGATGAAACCGGACGCAAGAAAGTCGCCGGCTTGATCGCCGACGAGCTGATTGATGCCAAGGCCGCGTTCGCCGGCACATTGGTGTTAACGCAGCGAGGCCGGCTCCTGGCCGACCTCGTGGTGCGTGAACTGCTCGATTTCTAAGACTGGGAAATCACTGCTACTTCATCAGCCGCAGATTGAATTGGTAGCGGTAAGGGCGTCCCTTGTTGGCCTGGATGGCAGCAAGGGCGCCCGAGACCGTCATGAAGACCCAGAGGGCCACGGCGAGTACTGCGAAAAGCCAGCCGATCACCGGCAAGACCATGAGCACATTGAATACGATGGCGAGAATGGTCAGCGGGAACGTGAAATTGAACGCTTCCTTCGATTCCTGTGCAGTGAACGGGCCACGGTCCCGGAATACGGCAAAGACGATTGCCGAAGGAACGCAACCCAAGATGGCACCGAAGTGGGCCATCATTGCCCACTGGCGATCTTCTGAAGGAGTCAGCGGCAGCGCAGAGGTCCTGGAACCTTCGAAGCGGGAATTCTCCGATGGCTTCGTCTGGCGTGATGTCACTATTTTTCCTTGTCTTGCTAAGTGTGGTTCCTCTTATCATAGCGACCGCGGCTGGGCGCACGGGGAGATTCGCAGACTAATCTCCAACTATTAGTCAATCGTTAGGAAACCGTAATCTTCGGTCGTGAGAAAATCGATCAATTCTTCAATCCGGCCCAAGAGCTGTGGTTCAAGCTGCCCGTAATGCTGCACCGTGGACAAGAGCCGCTGCCATCCGATGCCGATGTCTTCCGCGGTGGAGTGCGGCCAGCCAAAGGCCCGGAGCACACCGGTTTTCCAATCGGTGCCCTTGGTGATCACCGGCCAAGCCTTGATGCCCAGTGTCGCAGGCTTGATCGCCTGCCATACATCCACGTACGGGTGGCCGAGGATCAGCACGTTTTGCGCTGCACCGGGGACCTTCATCGCCTCGGCAACGATGCGCGATTCCTTGCTTCCGGCAACCAGGTGGTCAACCAGGATTCCCAGGCGGCGCTGCGCGGAGGGGGCGAAGTCGCGGATAGCCCCGGCAAGATCGTCCACGCCATGCAGCGGTTCAACGACGATGCCTTCAACACGCAGGTCGTGGCCCCAAACTTTTTCAACCAGCTCAGCGTCGTGCTTGCCTTCTACCCAGATGCGGCTTGCCCTGGCCTCCCGGGCCTTCAGTCCGGCAACGGCACGCGAACCCGAAGCCGAGACCAGCTTCTGGGGCGGTGCGGCCTTGGCAACGGGATCAATGATCTCCACCGCTTCGCCTTCGAGGAAGAACCCGAAGCCCGCCTGGAAGGAGCGGGTCTTGCCGTGGCGGTCCTCGAGCACGATCACGCGCATGCCACCGGATTTCTCGGTACGGATGACTTCTCCTACCCATCCTGAGGTGGCATCTTCCAGAATCATGCCACGTTCAACAGGGACCTGGCGGAGTTTTTTCGGTGCCGGTGCACTCAGATCCCGTGGTCCCCAGGAGTAATTAGTCACGTACTGCCTTTCGCTGTGATCGAATACGCTCGAAATCCAATGCTAGCAACTGCTGAACGTATTAGACTTGGCACTTGACAGGTTAGAGTGCCAAAGCCGGGCACAGGGAATCCAAGGAGGTGCTGTTGTGACAGAGCCGCGACGCCTAGACGTTCTGCGTGCCATCGTGGAGGACTACGTCCAATCCCGTGAGCCAGTGGGCTCCAAAGCGCTCCTGGACCGGCACAACCTCGGTGTCAGCGCCGCGACGATCCGCAATGACATGGCTATGCTGGAAGAAGAGGGGCTCATAGTCGCTCCGCATACTTCCTCCGGACGGATCCCCACCGAAAAGGGATACCGCCGCTTCGTCGATGAGATCGGCGAGCTCAAGCCGCTGTCGCGGGCTGAACGCGACGCCATCAACAAGATCCTGGACAGCTCCACGGACCTGGACGAGATGCTCAAGAGCACCGTTCGCCTCCTGGCGCGGTTGACCAACCAGGTAGCAATGATCCAGGTGCCGCACTACGACACCGCTTCGTTGAAGAACCTCGATCTGGTCGGACTGGGCTCGGCCCAGGTGCTGATGGTGATGATCGCTTCCAATGGCACGGTGGATCAGCGCATGATGCCGGTCCAGCGTTCCTACAGCGATGATGAGCTGGATGACTTGAAGCTGTGGCTGCTCAACAATTTCGGGGGAGTGAAGCTTGCCGAACTTGCCGGCCGGCTCACCCGCATCGAGCGCAGTTCGACGCAGCAGGCCGACCCCCTGGTGGACCAGGTGATCGGTGCGCTGGAAGAAATGGCCCAGGCGGCCAACGCGCAACGCATCATCATGGCAGGCACCGCGAACCTCGCCCGCGTGGAAGGGGACTTCCCGCTGAGCATAACCCCGGTGCTCGAGGCGCTCGAGGAGCAGGTAGTGCTGCTCAAGCTCTTCTCCGAGCTGGAAGCCGATTCGCGCGGCGTAGCCGTGGCCATCGGCACCGAGCACCACTACGGGCAGCTGTCGGAAGCCGCCGTGGTCGCCACCACCTACGGCACCGATGTGCGCAACAAGCTCGGGGTCCTGGGCCCCACCCGGATGAACTATCCAACCTCCATGGCCTCGGTTCGTGCGGTGGCACGGTACCTGTCGAAGATTTTGGCTAACTAGCCTCGCTGGGCACCGCCCGGCACTACCGAATTTCAAGATTCTCAGGAAAGGACACGGCGAATAACGTGAGCTCGCATTACGAGACCCTAGGCGTCGCCAAGGACGCGACCCCGCAGGAAATCAAGAGTGCCTACCGCAAGTTGGCGCGTAAGCTGCACCCGGATGTAAACCCTAGCGATGACGCTGCAGAACAGTTCAAGCTGGTCACCCGAGCCTACGAAGTCCTTTCCGACCAGACCAAGCGCTCCAACTACGACGCCACCGGCGATGAGAACGGCAACGGCCACCCGGGCTTCGGCGGTGGCGGCCAGGGCTTTGGCGGCTTCGGCGACATCTTCGAGCAGTTCTTCGGTGGCGGCCAGGCCCAGGGCCCGGCATCACGCACCCAGCCGGGCCGCGACGCGCTGATCACCATCACCATCGACCTGGAAGATGCGGTCAAGGGCACGGTCTACCCGCTGGAGATGGAAACCGCTGTCACCTGCAAGACGTGCAACGGTTCGTGCACGCGCGAAGGCACCAGCCCGGTCACCTGCGACATCTGCCATGGCGCAGGCCAGGTGCAGCGTCCAGTGCGTTCATTCCTGGGCCAGATGATGACCGTGGAAACCTGTGCGGCCTGCCGCGGTTTCGGCACCACTATCCCGGACCCCTGCCTGGAGTGCAACGGCGAAGGCCGGGTGCGCGAGCATGTGTCGAAGTCGCTGAACGTTCCTGCAGGTGTCGACTCCGGCACCCGCATCCAGCTGCGCGGACAGGGCGAAGCCGGCCCGGGCGGCGGGCCTAACGGCAACCTGTTCGTCGAGATCGACGTGCGCCGCCATAAGGTCTTCGAGCGCGCCGGCACCGACCTGCACGCCAAGATGAGCCTGCCAATGACCGCCGCCGCACTGGGTTGCGAGCTGAAGCTGGAAACCTTCGACGGCGGCCAGTCCATCAATGTGGAGCCAGGCGCCCAGGATGGCGACACCGTCACCCTGCCGGGCCTCGGTGTGCCGCGCCTGCGCGGAGGCAAGCGCGGGGACATCATCGTGCACCTGCAGGTGGAGACGCCGACCAAGCTCGACGCTGCCCAGCGCGATCTGCTCGAGCAACTGGCCAAGCTGCGTGGCGAAGAACTCTCGGCCGGCCGTGTGGAGCACAGCGGCGGCATGTTCTCCCGCCTGCGCGACAAGCTGAACCAGCGCTAGGCATGAGCAACCACAGCTTCGTCATCGACGCCCAGCAGGGCCGGGACGCAACGGTCGGGGACATTCTTGAACTGGATGGCTCCGAAGCGCACCACGCGGTCACCGTTAAACGGGTCTCCGCGGGCGAGCACCTGGACCTGCTGGATGGCAAGGGGCTGCGCCTGACTGTGGAGGTCATCGGCACCGCCAAGGACCTGCTGAGCGTGAAGGTCCTGCGCCGTGCCGAGGAAGCGGTCAGCGATCACCCGGTCACCCTGGTCCAGGCGCTGTCCAAGGGGGATCGCGACCTGCAAGCTGTCGAGTCCGGCGTGGAACTGGGCGTGCTGTCGGTACGCCCCTGGCAGGCTGACCGCTCGATCGTGCGCTGGAACGCGGCCAAGGTCGACAAGGCCATGGCCAAGTGGCGCGCCCAGGTGCGCTCGGCGCAGAAGCAGTCGCGCCGCGCCTATGAGCCGGAGGTGCTGGACCCGCTGGGTTCCAAGGAACTGGCCAAGGCCATCGCGGCCGATACCGCAAATGGCGCACTGGTTCTGGTTCTGCACGAGCAGGCCGCGGAATCGGTGGCCCGGCATGTGCAGTCGTGGCTCGCCGATGCGCGGACCGGCCAGGAGATCATCATGATCGTCGGGCCAGAAGGAGGCATCTCCGAAACGGAGCTGCAGTCCTTCGTCGATGCCGGCGCCCAACCAGCCCTGCTGGGCCAGCATGTGCTGCGTGCCTCGACCGCGGGCCCCGCGGCCCTGGTCTTGATCCGCCATTTGATCGGCGAAATCTAGGTTCCAGAATTCCGGTTAGCAGGTGAATTGCTCCGCAGATCCCGGCAGGCATGTGCCTGCCGGGATCTGCGGAGCAATTTCGTCTCCGGCCGGCGCAACGGGTTCGAGCCGAGAAAAGGCCTCGGGACGGGGAACGCGAAGTCGCTGCGGGCCGGATACGCGAATGCGGCAGCCGATCGGATAAGGACGCTGTCCAAGGCAACGGCACTGGAAATCCTGCCAGCAGGCCAAGAATGCTCAGCCGCCACCAGTTCAGGAGCTGGCCCGGACAACGGGCGCCCAGGTTCATGTCCAGGACTTCCGGCGGGGGCTGCAGCGCTGGATGCTGTGTTACTCGACGCGGAAGTCGCTGGTGACCTTGCCGACCAGATGGTCCGATCCGGTCTCAACGCCCCAGAAAGTCAGCCGGTATGAGCCGGCACGCAGATCGGTGGTCAGGGTGAATGAACCGTCGGCATTGATCTGCCCGGGGTTGACCTGCTTCTGAGCGGTCATCACCGTGAGCTTGCCGTCGGCGTCCTTGCGCTGCAAGGAGTAGAAGGTGCCGATGTCGAACTGGGTGGTTCGGCCGTTAATCTTGATCGAGCCATCCGCCAAGGTCTTGTTGAACTGCGGATCGATGATCCAGATCGGTGCAATGAACGCCGCATCGCGCTCGTAGACATCCTTGAGCCGGAAACCGTCGAAGACTGTGGCATTTGCCTGGCCGTCAACCAGGATGCGAACTGTGGCGGGAAGGTCGCCCACGACCAGTCCGGCGCTGGCGGCAGCTGCCGTAGCGGTGAAGACTAGTTGCTGGATGGCGCGCTCCGACAGGCCCTGGTCGAGATTGGCGCTGAAGACCTTGGCCGGCAGATCCAAGGTGATGACATTCGCAGTATTGATTGAAACGCCGATTTCATCGGTGGGCTTCAAATGGGTATAGCGTTTCGGCTTCATCGGGTCGGCTGAGAGCAGCGTCCAGATCGCATCGCCGATGGGCTCTTGGTGGCGGGTGTCCTCGATGTACTCGCGGTACAGGAACACGCCGGTATCGGTGTTTTCCAGCCAGTAGATGGGCAGGCTAGCCGCGATGCCGACATCCTCGCCAGCGTCGGTGGCGTTCGGCAGGTTCAGCGATTCAGCCACGGCGGTCGATGGCATCTCATAGGAGCTCTCGCGATTCGTCAGACCGCAGCCTGCGGCGACGACGAGAGCGGCAGTGATTCCCAAAACGCCGAATCGGCGTGGAATCTTCCGCAAGATCCTTGATTGCACTGCGTACCAATCCGTGGTGATTTTAGCTGTTGTGGCTCCTGGCCGTATTGGAACCGCTCTCAAGCTTGCCATATCAGAAGCGGCTAACTGCAGAAAAATGGCCCAACTTACTAATCCGTAACCAAATCTATATGTTCGCCACTTGCCCCGATTAGCATCATTCAAGACTACTTTCAGGTTCTACTGCTTACGCTGAGACCTGAATTTTCTCCGGATTGGCCTGCGACTCGATAGAATGGCAAGCAGGACAAATCACGATTACCACCAAGCTCGCAAAGGGGCGCCGCGCACTGCATGCAGGTTGAACAGAATAAGGCGACAGCGGAGAACGGATCCGCATCGCTCACCATCAGTTTCGATACAGCTGAGCTCATGATTGCCACCCTCGGTCCCAATGACGAGCTCTTGCGTATTCTCTCCGGCGCCTACCCGCAGGTGAGCTTCCGCCCCAACGGCCAATCCCTGGCTCTGGTAGGTGAACCGCAGCAAGTCCGCAAGGCCCAGCGCGTCACCGAAGAAGCCCGTTCGCTGGCCACTCGCGGCTCGCGCATGAGCGCCGAAACGATCGAGCAGATCATCAAGATGCTCAGCGCCGGCAATCCGGATGCACCCACCGACGTCCTGGGCCTGAAGATCCTCTCGGGGCGCGGACGTTCCATCCGCCCCAAGACCGTGAACCAGAAGAGCTATGTCGACGCCATAGAGGATTCGACAATTACTTTCGGCATTGGCCCAGCCGGTACCGGCAAGACCTTCCTGGCCATGGCCATGGCCGTCGCCGCCTTGCAGGACAAGCAGGTCAACCGCATCATCCTGACCCGGCCTGCCGTTGAGGCAGGGGAGAAGCTGGGGTTCCTGCCGGGCTCGTTGACCGAGAAGATCGACCCGTACCTGCGCCCGCTCTACGATGCCTTGCACGACATGATCAATCCGGAAACCATTCCGCAATTGCTCGAAGCCGGAACCATTGAGGTCGCTCCGCTGGCCTATATGCGTGGACGCACCCTCAATGACGCCTTCGTGATCCTGGATGAAGCGCAGAACACCACCAGTGAACAGATGAAGATGTTCCTGACCCGCCTGGGATTCGGTTCCAAGATGGTAGTGACGGGGGATGTCACCCAGGTGGATCTGCCCAACAATGCGACCTCCGGGTTGCGCATGGCCAGCGATGTCCTTGAAGGCATCGACGACATCAGCATCTGCCGACTCGACTCTTCGGATGTGGTTCGCCACCGTCTGATTGCCGACATCGTTACTGCTTACGACCGTTGGGATGACACCCGACGCAAAGACCACAACCGGGGACGCCGCAGCAAATGAGCATTGAAGTAAATAACGAAACCGAATACGACGTCGATCTCAAGGATGTCAACGCCTTGGCAGAATCGGTGATGCGGGCAATGTTCCTGCATCCGGAAACCGAAGTATCGATCGTTTTCATCGACGAGGATGCCATGAGCGCCCTACACGTCGAGTGGATGGACCTCGAAGGCCCCACCGATGTGATGAGCTTCCCGATGGATGAGCTGCGCCCAGGAACTGCCGGTGCGCCGGGGGAGAGCGGCATCCTTGGCGACATCGTCATCTGCCCTGCCGTCGCCGAAGCGCAGGCCAAGGCCGGGGGCCACAGCACCCACGATGAAATCCTGTTGCTGACCACCCATGGCCTGCTGCACCTCATGGGTTTCGACCACATGGAGCCAGCAGAAAAGGAAGAGATGTTTGCGCTGCAGCGCCAGCTCCTAGAGAGCTACACCGGCCGCCCCGCGCCAAAGGAAACGGTGGAATAACCCCGTGGAAATAATTTTGCTGATTCTCGCCCTTGTTTTCATGGCCTTCTCGGCCGTGCTGACTGCCGCAGACTCAGCCTTCTACGCATTATCCCGGCACGCTGCTGAACGCCTGCGCGCCGAGTCCAATTCCAAATCGCTGTCCGCAATTCTGGATGAAACAGAAACCCACGCCCAGGCAGTGAAGTTCTGGCGGATCTGGTTCGAGACCGCTTCCGCTGTCGCTGTAGCCCTGCTCGTTTCGCAGTGGATCGAGAATGTGTGGCTGATCGGCATGATCTCCACTATTGCGATGGCCGCCCTGGGATTCGTCCTGGTCAGCGTGTCGCCACGTCGCTACGGGCGTTCCAACGCCCAGAACGTCGTGCAGTCCACCGCCGCCCTGGTCCGCTTCCTGCGCCTGGTTCTCGGACCCATCACCACGTGGTTGGCATCCATCGCCAAGGCACTGAGCCCCGGCGGTGTGGATGGAGACGGCTACCTGGGCAAGGAACGACTGCGTGATCTGGTGGATCGCGCCTCCGAAGGCGAGGACCTGGATGAGGAATCGGCGGAACTGATCTCCTCGGTGATCGACTTGGAGGAGACCAGCGTTCGTTCGGTGATGGTGCCGCGCACCGACATGGTGGTGCTGGATGCGGATCATTCCTTCCACAGCGCCATGGACCTGTTCATCGCCTCGGGCTTCTCCCGCATCCCGCTGATCGGCGAGGACACCGATGATATCCAGGGCATCATCTACCTCAAGGACCTGATCCGCGAGATCCACGGCCTGCAGCAGGCCCGGACCCTGGCCGAATTGGCGCGAAAGGTCCGCTTTGTTCCCGAATCGAAGTCGGCAGCAGAGCTGATGCAGGAACTGCAGAAGGAATCCATCCACCTGGCCATCGTCATCGACGAGTACGGCGGCACCGCGGGCCTGGTGACCCTGGAAGACCTGCTTGAGGAAATCGTTGGCGAAATCGATGACGAGTATGATCGTTCGAGGGCCGAATTGATCCAGAACCCTGACGGGTCGATTTTCGCCGTGGCGGCGGCATCCATTGACGATATTGCCGACCACTTCGACATGCACATCGAGGAAGAGGACGTCGACACCGTCGGCGGCCTGCTCTCCAAGGCCTTGGAATCGGTGCCGGTACTCGGTTCCACCGCTGAAGTGCACGGCCTGCGCCTGACCGTGGTAGCCCTCGCGGGCCGCCGCAACCGTATCGGCAAAATCCATGTAGAGCGTCTGGAAACAGATGCATCCGACCATATTGAGAACGACGAGGATTCCTCACATGAGTGAAAACCACAACCTGCTTGCATCCAGCGGATGGCCTGAGGGCTTCCGCTCCGGCTTCACCTCTTTCGTAGGCCGCCCGAATGCCGGCAAGTCCACCCTGACCAATGCGCTGGTAGGCCAGAAGGTGGCCATCACCTCGGCCAAGCCGCAGACTACCCGCCACACCATCCGCGGTATCGTGCACCGCGAGGATGCGCAGTTGATCCTGGTCGATACCCCGGGCCTGCACCGTCCACGCACCTTGCTCGGCCAGCGCCTGAATGACCTGGTCGCCGACACCCTCTCCGAGGTGGACGCGATCGGCTTCTGCATCCCGGCCAATGAGAAGATCGGCCCGGGCGACCGCTACATCGCCACGCAGCTGGCTCAGCTGCAGCGCAAGCCGATCATCGCCCTGGTCACCAAGGCTGACCTGGTGGACCGCGAACAGCTCGCGCAGCAGCTGGTTGCGGTGGCCGAGATGGGTACCCAGAACTTCGGCGAGAACGGCTTCGCCGCAATCGTTCCGGTCTCGGCTGTCAAGGAATTCCAGGTCGAAGAGGTGGCCAACGTGCTGGCAGAGCACCTGCCAGTGGGCCCGCCGCTGTACCCGGACGGCGAGCTGACCGACGAGCCGGAAGCCAAGATGGTTTCCGAGCTGATTCGCGAAGCCGCCCTGGAAGGCGTGCGCGACGAACTGCCGCACTCGCTGGCCGTCGTCGTTGAAGAGATGGTTCCCCGCGAAGGACGCAGCGAAAGCAATCCGCTGATCGACATCCACGTCTCGCTCTTCGTTGAGCGCTCCAGCCAGAAGGCCATCATCATTGGCCGTGGCGGTTCGCGCCTGCGCGAGGTCGGCACCAACGCCCGCCAGGGCATCGAGAAGCTGCTGGGCACCAAGGTCTACCTGGACCTGCACGTGAAGGTTGCCAAGGATTGGCAGCGCGACCCGAAGCAGCTTGGACGCCTCGGCTTCTAGGCTGCGCACCCCAGCGCTGGAAAATGCGTAGCTCGTCCCTCAAGACCAGACCGGTCTTGGGGGACGAGCTGGTTAACCGGCTGCTTGGCCCGCACTCTGGATCTCCCGGGCCAGCCTTTCCGCGGGAGAAACGCCAGTACGCAGCCCATGGGTTCCAGCGCCGATGCGGATCGTCTCCATCCATGAACCTCCCTGGCTCTTAGCTCCATGAGCCCCATTGTTCGCCTGCTTGGGCATCCTGTCCGCCGCCTTGCGCAAGGCGGACGTCCACTATGTGACACGCAAGTGACATAAGTTTCACTTGCCTCCAAAGCGCGGTGCTATGCTCATTTCGTGCATTTCGAGCTTCTACTACTACTTAGCCGCTGCGAGGATCCAAAGGACCGCTAGTGGTCTACAGGCCGACCCCTCGTCGCGGAGTAGCTCTTGTCTGGCCCCACAAACTAAGCACTAATTTTGTCTAGGGGACCCACAGAAATGCAGAACATGCAGAAATCTTCGAACATGCCAATCCACAAGTATGTTCCATTCCAGGACCAGATCGAGGTCAATCTGCCCGATCGCACCTGGCCCGACAAGTACATCACCAAGGCCCCGCGCTGGTGCGCGGTCGACCTGCGAGATGGCAATCAGGCGCTGATCGATCCGATGAGCCCGGAGCGCAAGCACAAGATGTTCGACCTGCTGGTCGAAATGGGCTTCAAGGAAATCGAGGTCGGCTTCCCATCGGCTTCGCAGACCGACTTCGACTTTGTCCGCCAGCTGATCGAGCGCGGCATTCCCGATGACGTGACCATCCAGGTGCTCACCCAGTCCCGCGAGCACCTGATCGAGCGCACCTACGAAGCGCTGGAAGGAGCCAAGCAGGCCATTGTCCACCTGTACAACTCCACCTCGATCCTGCAGCGCGAAGTCGTCTTCCGCCAGGACGAAGACGGCATCGTGGACATCGCCGTCCAGGGCGCCCGGTTGTGCAAGAAGTACGAAGAGCAGCTGACCGGCACCAAGATCACCTACGAGTACTCGCCAGAGTCCTACACCGGGACCGAGCTGGCCTTCGCCAAGCGCATTTCCGAGGCCGTAGCCGTGGTCCTGGAAGCGACCCCGGAGAACAAGATGATCCTGAACCTGCCGGCCACGGTGGAAATGGCTACCCCGAATGTGTACGCCGACTCCATCGAGTGGATGCACCGCAACCTGGCCAACCGCGATTCGATCATTCTCTCGCTGCACCCGCACAACGACCGCGGCACCGGAGTGGCCGCGGCCGAACTGGGCTACCTGGCCGGCGCCGACCGCATCGAAGGCTGCCTGTTCGGCAACGGCGAACGCACCGGCAACGTCGACCTGGTGACCTTGGGCATGAACATGTTCGGCCAGGGCATCGACCCACAGATCGATTTCTCGGACATGGACCACATCCGCCGCACCGTCGAGTACTGCAACCAGCTGCCAGTGGCTGAACGCAGCCCGTACGGTGGAGATCTGGTCTTCACCGCCTTCTCCGGTTCGCACCAGGACGCAATCAAGAAGGGCCTGGAAGCGATGGAAGCCAAGGCTTCGGCTGAAGGCAAGGACATCAACGACCTGGTCTGGGCTGTTCCGTACCTGCCGATCGACCCGAAGGACATCGGCCGTTCCTACGAGGCCGTGATCCGCGTGAACTCGCAGTCCGGCAAGGGCGGGGTTGCTTACCTGCTGAAGAACGACTACAACTTGGACCTGCCGCGCCGCGCGCAGATCGAGTTCTCCGGCGTCATCCAGCGCAAGACCGATACCGAGGGCGGCGAGATCTCCTCGCAGCGCATCTGGGACGTTTTCCAGGATGAGTACCTGCCGGTCAGCGAAGATTCGGGCATGAACCCCTGGGGCTACTACCAGATTGCTTCGGCGACCGCGGCTTCGGCGGAGGACGGAAGCTTCCGCCTGGATACCAAGCTGATCATCGACGGCGTGGCCCATGAGCGCAGCGCCCAGGGTAACGGTCCGGTCTCCGCGCTGGTCAAGCTGCTCAACGATGATGGCGTGGATCTGCGCGTGCTGGACTACTCCGAGCACGCCATGAGCGAAGGTGGCAACGCCCGTGCAGCCGCATTCGTCGAATGCGCCGTGGGCGATCGCATCCTGTGGGGCATTGGCCTGGACACCAACACCAACATTGCAGCACTGAAGGCCGTAGTTTCGGCCGTCAACCGCGCAATCCGCGACAGCAAGTAGGTCTGCGGCACCACCTCGTTGCCAGCTCGACGCCACGGCCAGCCTCACCACGCTGGCCGTGGCGTTTTGCCTTCTCGGTACTGCCAGGGCAGCTGGCAAGCAAGCGCCGACGAAGAAAAGGAACTGGCTACTGCGTCGCTGTCGGCGTTCCCGCTGAATTCAAATCAAGAGACGCCTTGAACCCCATTTCCTCGGGCCCGGTAGATGCCGGATTGCTCCTGCAGCTACCGCGCCCAGGGACGAATCGACACCCATAGGAATCGATGGATTCAGAGTTTTGGGAGTTGAAGTGGGAGAATATTGTCCGTGTCCAGATCAGGTTTCGCCTCCAAGAGCTACCACACCCGTGGTTTGGTCTTGCGTACCCACAAGCTGGGAGAAGCCGATCGCATCATCACCCTGCTGACGCCCAATGGGATTATCCGTGCCGTGGCGAAAGGCGTACGCCGGACCTCGTCGAGGATGGGTGCCACGCTGGAACCGTTCATGGAAGTCGACGCGCTTCTGGTGATGGGCCGCAATCTTGATATCGTCTCGCAGGCACAGCTTCGAAATCCTTACGGCCAATTTCTGGTCATGGATTACCCGAGCTACACGGTGGCCAACGCCATGTCGGAGATCGCTGAAAAATTGCTGGAAACAGAAAGCGATTCGGCCCTCAAGCAATATCAGCTCTTCCACGGTGCGATCGCCCTGTTATCCAAGCAGCGAGTCGATTCCGGAGCCGTGCTGGACTCCTACATCTTGCGGGCCCTCTCGGTTGCTGGTTGGGCGCCGTCCTTTACCGACTGCGTGCGCTGCGGCAAGCCTGGCCCGCATCAAGCGCTCCACGTCCAGCTTGGCGGCGTCGTCTGCCCCGAATGCCGTCCCTCTGGATCGTTATCGCCGCACCCCGTCACCATTGAATATCTGCAGGCGCTGCTGGAAGGGGACTGGTCCACCGTGGCAGAAGCAGGACCTCGAGCGCGCAAGCAAGCTGCAGATATCGTGGCCAACTACTTGCAGTGGCACCTTGAGCGTGCCGTGAATTCCCTACGTCTTGTGGAGAGAAATTGAAGAAGCTTCCTAAGATCACCGGCCGCCGAGGCCCAGTCGCTCCTTATGCGCATCCGGATAATCCGCAGATGCCCGCCATTCCGCAGGAACTCATCCCTGAACACGTAGCTATCGTCATGGATGGCAATGGACGTTGGGCGAACCAGCGGGGATTGCCTCGTACCGAGGGGCACCGTGCAGGCGAAGCAGCTTTGCTTGATGTGGTGGCCGGAGCCGTGGAGCTGGGCGTCAAGTACGTCTCTGTCTACGCGTTCTCAACCGAGAACTGGAAGCGCAGCCCTGAGGAAGTGCGCTTCCTGATGGGCTTCTCACGTGATGTTCTGCGCCGCCAACGCGATACGTTGAACTCTTGGGGCGTCCGCATACGCTGGTCGGGGCGAGAACCCAAACTCTGGAAATCGGTTATCAATGAACTCAAGGAAGCCGAAGAACTCACCAAAGACAACCTGGGTTGCCAGCTGACCATGTGCGTGAACTACGGCGGGCGCGCGGAACTAGGCGACGCTGTCAGCGCGATTGCCCGGGATGTTGCAGCCGGCAGGCTTCGCGCTAGCTCGGTTGGCGAAAAGACTATCGCCAAATACCTGCATGCTCCGGAACTGCCTGATGTGGATCTTTTCCTCCGAACCAGTGGCGAGCAACGCACAAGCAACTTCCTGCTGTGGCAGTCGGCATACGCAGAGATGGTCTTCCTCGACCAGCTTTGGCCGGATGTCGACCGGCGAACGCTGTTTACCGCCGTAGAAGAATATGCCAAGCGCGATCGCCGTTACGGCGGAGCTATCGACAAGCCACAGGCCTAGGACGTTTTCAGCGTTGTTCCCACCAATCGCAACCAGAGGCTTAGATCTCGATATGCTGCGGATCTGGCGGGTTCAGCGGAGGTGAATACATCGTGCATTGCACCAGGAATTTCGGACAAGGTAACGAAACTGCCTAGTTTCAACGCCCGCAAGCGCGTTTGCTGAACGTCGAGTACCGAATCGCAGTGCTGCATGTCAGGGGAGTAGCTCGTGCCGATATGGGTGCGATCCGAGGTGAGGATGAAGATCGGCTGTTGAATTTTCAGCCCCTTCGCAACTAGGGCATGGCCATCAAATATCGTTTTCAGCCATCCCGCGGTGTTCGGAAAAGCGATCCGTGGTCGCCATAACCGATGAACGTCCCACTGGCCGTGGCTATCAGTACTTAGCGATTGCCAGTAATGATCGAATTCTGGTCCGTTGAGCTTCCTGCGCGGATTCGTGCGGGTGATCGCTTCCATAAGGCCGTGAAAAGGAATGCGCAGGAAGGCCGTTCCCTGAAATTCAAGCCATGGAGCATTCAGGACCAGAGCTTTAATGCCCGGGGCTTGGCGCGCAAGCCACAAGCTCAGGATCAAGCCGCCCGTCGAGTGCCCTTGGGCAACCACCGGTAATTGAGGATGCTCGTTACGCAGCAGTTCCAAGCTCGCGTTGAGCTCCTCATCGAAGTCCGCCAAGTCATCGACATAACCAGGCAAAGCATGTTCGGCTCTCAGACTGCGTCCATGCCTGCGTAGATCAAGTGCGTAGAAGTGGTATCCATGGTGATGCCAGAAAGCTGCCAGTTCGCGGTTGTAAAAATAATCGCTCCAGCCATGCACGCTCAGAACAATTCCCTGGGCTCGTCGTCCGAGCCGATTCCTGAATCCAGCCGGGCGATAGCGGACCAAGGTCGCGACGGCCGGTCCTTCCGCATCGACGCCGAAATCCAAGGTTTGGTGCTCAAAATCAGGCCCGAGGGGATCTTCAACCCATTGCCCCGGCCTAGTTGAAGACATAAAGTCTGGCCAACTGGTGCTTTCTGGAACAACGAAGTGCTTCATATCTTGAATACTACCCATCTCAAGTTGTCTGTTTCGGGTTCTTCACGGGAAAATGGTTCCATGCGCATATACCCACTGGTCTTCAAGCACGTGTTCACCAAGATGGATCCTGAGCAGGCTCACCATTTTGCATTCAACGCGATCAAGATTGCGCAACGCGCAGGGCTCACTAAGGCAGCTCGCAAGTTCTTCGCTCCGGCACCCAAGCTGAAGCGCACCGTTATGGGCATCGACTTCCCGTCCCCATTCGGATTGGCTGCTGGCTTCGACAAGGGCGCCACCGGAATCCTGGCGTTGAGCGACATCGGTTTTGGCCATGTTGAAATCGGAACCGTCACCGGACAGGCCCAGTCCGGCAACCCGCAACCGCGGCTCTTCCGCTTGGTTGAGGACCGCGCGGTAATCAACCGGATGGGCTTCAACAACGAAGGCGCCGAAACTGTCGCTGCCCGTGTCGCCAGTTCTCGCCAAGAGCTCAAGGCTGGTTACGCTGGAACCCGCCCGGTCATCGGCGTGAATATCGGCAAGACCAAGGTCGTAGAGCTGGAAGACGCGGTAGGGGATTACCTCGCGTCCACCCGCCAGCTGGCGATCCACGCAGATTATCTGGTCGTCAATGTTTCGAGCCCCAACACCCCGGGTCTGCGCCTGCTCCAGAGCGTTGACTCTCTTCGTCCGCTGCTTTCGGAAGTCGGCCAGTTGGCTGACAAGGTTGCCGGCCGCCATATTCCGTTGCTGGTCAAGATTGCTCCCGATCTTAGCGATGAGGATGTCGCTGACGTTGCACGCTTGGCCATGGAACTTGAACTCGACGGCATTATTGCCACCAATACGACCATCGGTCGCGAGAACTTGACCAGCGATGCGTCCAAGGTTGAAGAGATTGGCGCCGGCGGGCTATCTGGCGCTCCGCTCAAGCAGCGATCGCTTGAAGTTCTTCGCCAGTTGCGTTCACTCGTTCCGGCCGATATGGCTCTGATCGCCGTCGGCGGCGTGGAAAATGCAGCGGATGTGAAGGAACGCCTGGACGCAGGCGCTGACCTGGTACAGGGTTACACCGCATTCCTCTACGAGGGTCCGTTCTGGGCACGTTCGATCAATAAGGACCTGGAGCGCATGCTCTAGTTCTTTGGAGTGGAATGTCCCAAATGCTCCGGTATGGCTCCGATTCGCGAAGAGTCGGAGCCATTCCGCGTTAACTGGGCCCATCTTCTGCGTACGTTCTTCCTGCAACAGCTTTGAACGCAACTTGGATCAGGAGACTAGGAGAGGGCAGCCGCGCTAGGGGAGAACGTGGCAATAGCGGTTGCCGACCGGGATGAATCCTTGTATCTGAGCCAACAAGGCCGCATGCTGCGAGCACGGACAGTGACTGGCAGAAATGCGTCGCGGCAACGATATTCCTATCGCAGAATCTGCATCAACTTGTACTTGGCTCCACAAACTTTGAACATTGTTATTCAATCAAGCAATTAACTAGAAAGGGGCAAGCTCAGCGAGCTTGCCCCTTTGCGGTCTAGCGGTATCGACTAGTCGATATTTGCGCCGCGCTTGACCTGTGGCTTTGGCAGGCGCAATTTGCGGAACTGCATTCCACGCATTGCCGCGTACATGCGTACGCCCTTTTCCATGTGGCCGAACTTGGCGACCAGGCGCTTCTTCAAGAGGATGGTCGTCACAATTGCTTCGATGATGATCAGTGCGATAACAACCCAGAGGGCTGCCTGCACAAACATCTGGATCTGCAGGTTGCGCTGGAACACCAGCGAGACAACCAAGAAGGCCAGGATGATGAACATCATGAACTCGCCGAACATCCAGCGAGAGTCAATGAAGTTACGGGTGTAGCGCTTCTGCTCACCCT
Source organism: Glutamicibacter sp. NPDC088483 (assembly GCF_044753145.1). NCBI lineage: Bacteria > Bacillati > Actinomycetota > Actinomycetes > Micrococcales > Micrococcaceae > Glutamicibacter > Glutamicibacter sp. NPDC088483. The sequence continues at coordinate 295,035 of NZ_JBIVMP010000002.1, read as the reverse complement.
TGTCGCGTGGCATCAGGTAGCGTTCATCGCCAGTTTCGTTGGCTAAGCGCAAACGATTCTGCGCTTCAACACGCTGTTGACGCTGGGCTTCCTTAGCGGCCTTGCGATCGGTAGGAACCAACGGGCGCTGACGGTTCGCCTGCTGCGCATTGCGCTTGGGCGTTGGACCAGTCTTGCGGCCGTCGGTTGTTTCCGGGGCCTGCTGGGCAGACTCCACATTTACGGGGGATTGAGGTTCATCCTTCTTACGTCCAAACACCCCTCTATTCTAGCCGGAAATAGTTAGCGGCGTGACATTCGATACGCGAGGAATTGCTAGGCTGAAGGCATGACCGAAAATACTACCTTCGACGCTGTTGCAAGCGGCGTCGATATTGCCGCGCTAAAAAGCCACATCGAAACGAACTTCGAGAAGATCCTCGAAGAGCTCACTTCCCTGGTCGCGATCCCGAGCATCGCATGGGAATCCTTCGACCCGCAGAACCTGGAAAAATCGGCTGCGGCAGTGGCCGAATTGGCCAAGTCGGCCGGGATGGAGACCGTGGAAATCCTGCGCGAGCCTGCGCAGAACGGCGCTATGGGCGCACCTGCCGTGGTAGCCCAGCGCAAGGCGGCACCCGGAAAGCCAACCGTGCTGCTGTATGCACACCACGACGTCCAGCCTCCGGGCAACGAGGCGGACTGGAAAACCCCGGTATTCGAAGCCACGAAGGTAGGGGACCGGCTGTTCGGCCGCGGTGCCGCTGACGACAAGGCCGGCATCATGGTCCACATCGCGGCGATGCGCGCCGTGCTGGACCTCATTGGCGATTTCGGCGTCGGCGTGACCTACTTCTTCGAGGGGGAGGAGGAAGCCGGATCCCCATCATTCCGCAACTTCCTCGAAGCCCATCAGGACAAGTTGGCAGCAGATGTGATCGTAGTTGCCGACTCGTCCAACTGGTCGGTTGGAACCCCAGCACTGACCAGCTCGCTGCGCGGCATGTGCGCAGCGGAGATCACCGTCCGCTCGTTGAACCATGCAGTTCACTCGGGCATGTTTGGCGGACCAGTTCTCGATGGCCCGATCCTCGCCGCCAAGTTGATCTCCAGCTTCCACAACGAGAACGGTTCTGTTGCGGTGGCCGGCCTGGTTGCCAACGACATCGCTGAAGTCGACTTCGACGAAGCCGAATTCCGCAGGGACTCCGGCGTTCTGGAATCCTTCCAGCTTGCCGGCACCGGCAAGATCACCGACCGCTTGTGGAATAAACCAGCACTGAGCGTGATTGGAATGGATATCCCGAGTGTCGACCACTCGTCGAATACCTTGCTGCCGGCAACGCGTTTCAAGGTATCGATGCGCCTGGCCCCAGGGCAGAATCCTGCAGATGCGCTCAAGGCCCTTGAAGCACACGTCAAAAGCGTTGACCTTCGCGGCGCCGAGGTTGAATTTGTCGCCACCGAAGCAGGCAACGCCTACAAGGCGAACCTGGACGCTTCGGCAAATGACACCGCGCGCTGGGCGCTTGAACAAGCTTGGGGCGTTGTACCAGTGAATATGGGCCTGGGTGGATCAATTCCATTCATCGCAGATTTACTGGAAGTTTTCCCGAAGGCGCAGATCCTGGTCACCGGTGTCGAGGATCCCGATTCGCGTGCGCACTCGGCCAACGAGTCGCTGCATCTAGGCGACTTCCAGCACGCAATTGAGGCTGAAGCCCTCATGCTGGCGAGGATCAACGCCAAGGGACTATGAACCGTGTCATACGGAGAGACGCAGGGGAAGAATTCTTCAGCGTAGCGACGTAGGATAGAAGCAAGAACAGAGGTGCCGGTTCCAGTAACAAATCTGGAGCTTGGTGCCGCATCGAGCAGTATGGGAGGAAAATCATGACTGCATCTGTTGACCAGACCAAGGGCGATCCAACTGAGGTGCCAACCCATGAGGTGGAGATTTCCGACGTGGCGGCGGACAAGGTTCGCTCGCTTCTGGAACAGGAAGGCCGGGATGATCTTCGTCTCCGCATCGCCGTGCAGCCAGGTGGCTGCTCGGGCCTTATCTACCAGCTTTACTTCGATGAGCGCATGCTCGACGGCGACGCGGTACGCAACTTCGATGGCGTTGAGGTCATCGTTGACAAGATGAGCGTCCCGTACCTCGCTGGCGCGTCCATTGATTTCGAGGACACCATCTCGAAGCAGGGCTTCACCATCGACAACCCGGCCGCATCGGGTTCCTGCGCCTGTGGAGATTCCTTCCACTAGGCCGTAGGGAACAAACGCCGCTGTTCAAACGTTGAAGAAATTTCTCGTTAGCACAGCGGCGTTTTTCGGCATTCTGACCCCAAAGAGGGTAAGCTCTACATTAAGTAGTAAAACTATGTTTCCCTTCGTGAGCCACCTCACCGTGCAACTCGTTTAAACCACGAGGTGACTTATGAAGACCACATTCTGCACCAACAAAGAGGAAGGGCCGTCTGTGAGTTCGCAAGACCGAACCGGCAGTCGCGGGTCCGCTAAAGCCAAAGTACTGGCTTTAGTCGGCACTGGCGCATTGCTGTTGACGGGATGTACAGCGGAGGCAAAACGCGGTTGGCTCCCAAACGTGGAGCGCGACACCACCAACCACACCGGGGCAATCCAGGATTTCTGGGTTAACTCGTGGATCGCTGTTATTGTCGTCGGCGTATTGACCTGGGGATTGATGCTCTGGTGCGTCATCGCCTACCGCCGCCGCAAGAACGATACGGGTTACCCGCGTCAGCTGAGCTACAACCTGCCATTGGAGATCTTCTACACGGCCATTCCTTTGGTCCTTGTTCTAGTCTTCTTTAGCTTCAACAACACCCTGGAAAAGCAGATCAACGCCCCTGTTGATTCTGAGGTCGTAGTCGATGTCCGAGCCAAGCAATGGTCTTGGGACTTCAACTACAGCTACCAGGGCACCGAGAAGTATTACGCCGGCGAACAGGCTCACCTGAACACCGATGGCTCGGAAGGCGTTCGCGAAGAACTGCCAACCCTGTACCTGCCAGCGGGCAAGTCGGTAACCCTTGAGCTGAATAGCCGCGATGTCATCCACTCCTTCTGGGTACCAGCCTTCTTGCAGAAGCTGGACATGATCCCAGGCAAGACCAACTACATCTACCTGACTCCACAGGTTGAAGGCAGCTACGACGGAAAGTGCGCCGAGCTTTGCGGCGAGTACCACTCCGAGATGCTCTTCAACGTCGAGGTTGTCAATGAGTCCGAGTTCAAGGCTCAGCTGGCAAAGATGGAAGATGGACATATTGGTGAAGAGTACGACCGTAAGCCAGATGTTGTTAACGGCGTCGTAGTAGAGCACGGGGAAGGAGAGTAATCATGACAACGTTTGAATATGCAACTGACGACGTGAAGTCGATTGCTCCAGCCGTAGTGCCGAAGTCCAAGGGTCGTCTGTTCGTCGACTACATTACTTCGACCGACCACAAGAAGATCGGGTACATGTACCTGATCAGCTCGTTCATCCTGTTCTGTGTCGGTGGCGTTATGGCGCTGCTGATTCGTGCAGAGCTGTTCGAACCAGGCATGCAGATCCTGCAGACCAAGGAACAGTACAACCAGCTGTTCACCATGCACGGCACTGTCATGCTCTTGATGTTCGCAACCCCGCTGTTCGCAGGTTTCGCCAACGTCATGATGCCCCTGCAGATCGGTTCCCCGGATGTGGCCTTCCCACGTCTGAATGCATTGGCTTTCTGGTTCTTCTCGCTGGGCTCGCTGATCGCTCTGGCCGGCTACCTCACCCCCCAGGGTGCAGCTAGCTTCGGTTGGTTCGCTTACGCTCCGCTGTCGAACACCACCTTCTCGCCAGGAATCGGCGGAGACCTCTGGGTCTTCGGCCTTGCACTGTCGGGCTTCGGTACCATCCTAGGCGCCGTCAACTTCATTACCACGATCATCTGCCTGCGTGCACCTGGCATGACCATGTGGCGCATGTCGATCTTCTCGTGGAACACCTTGATCACCTCGTTGCTGGTCCTGATGGCTTTCCCGCCACTGGCAGCTGCGCTGTTCGCACTGGGTGCAGACCGCCGCTTCGGTGCCCACATCTTCGATCCAGAGAATGGCGGTGCCGTACTATGGCAGCACCTGTTCTGGTTCTTCGGGCACCCTGAGGTCTACATCATTGCTTTGCCGTTCTTCGGCATCGTCTCCGAGATCTTCCCAGTGTTCTCCCGCAAGCCGATCTTCGGCTACAAGGGCCTGGTCTTCGCGACCATCTCGATTGCTGCACTGTCGGTTTCCGTGTGGGCACACCACATGTACGTCACTGGCTCGGTAATGCTGCCGTTCTTCGGCTTCATGACCATGCTGATCGCAGTTCCAACCGGTGTGAAGTTCTTCAACTGGATCGGAACCCTGTGGCGCGGCTCGATCACCTTCGAAACCCCAATGCTCTGGAGCATGGGCTTCATGATCACCTTCCTGTTCGGCGGTCTGACCGGTATTATCCTGTCGGCTCCGTCGCTGGACTTCCACGTATCGGATACCTACTTCGTTGTGGCTCACTTCCACTACGTAGTCTTCGGTACCGTTGTGTTCGCGATGTTCGCTGGCTTCTACTTCTGGTGGCCGAAGTGGACCGGCAAGATGCTCAACGAGCGTCTTGGCAAGATTCACTTCTGGTTGCTGTTCATCGGCTTCCACGGCACCTTCCTGATCCAGCACTGGCTGGGCGTTATGGGCATGCCACGTCGCTACGCCGACTACATGCCTGAAGATGGCTTCACCACCATGAACCAGGTTTCGACCGTCTTCGCATTCATTCTGGGTGCGTCGATGATTCCATTCTTCTGGAACGTGTGGGTAACCCACCGAAACGCCAAGAAGGTCGAAGTAGATGATCCATGGGGCTTCGGCGCATCGCTGGAATGGGCAACTTCTTGCCCTCCACCACGCCACAACTTCCACTCGATCCCTCGCATCCGTTCCGAGCGTCCGGCACTGGATCTGCACCACCCGGAACTGAGTGGACGGGTAACCCCCGAAACTCCGGTTGCGAAGATCTTCGGCTCGGCTGACCAGAAGGACGTGTAACGATGAAAGTTGAATCCTGGATTTTCCTGGGTGGCGTCTTCTTCTTCACCCCAGTAGCGATTGTCTACGGTTACATGACCAACTGGAGCGAATGGGTCGGATTCCTGGCATTGCTGATGCTGGTCGCATTGTCCGCGATGGTAGGTGGCTACTTGCTATTCACCGCTAAGCGCGTTGGCAACAGGCCCGAGGACCGCGTGGATGGCGAAATCCACGAGAACGCCGGCGATATCGGAATGTTCTCCCCATGGAGCTGGTGGCCACTGGTCCTGGCTTCGGCTGCAGCGATTGGCTTCCTTGGCCTCGCTGTGGGCTGGTGGGTCTTCTTCATCGGCGCCGGTTTGGCCGTCGTTGGCGTGACCGGCTGGGTTTACGAATACAGCCGTGGCGATCACGCTCACTAGGCAGTAACCCTAACGGGACGACAAGCAATTTTGCTTGTCGTCCCGTTAGTCTTTTAATAGGGGTTCCTCGATGGAGATAGGCCGTCAGGATATTTGGATCAAGGAGAAGCAGCATGCGCCACGCACCGCAGCCACATGTCCAGGCGCACCTTGATCCGGCCAGCCGGCAAAGCAAGTACCGGCAAATCCGAGAGATTCTCAAGACCCATGCACGCGAGGCCTGCAAACCCGGCTACAAGCTTCCGCCCGAACGCGTGCTGGCAGAGCACTTCGGCGTGGCCCGCAAGACCATCCGCCAAGCCATCGATGCCTTAGTGGATGAACAAGTGCTCAAACGCGTGGTGGGAATCGGCACGTTCGTCGTGCCCGAAAAATTGGACCTTCGTGTCCGCCTGCATTCCTACTCCGAAGATATGATGCGCCGCGGCATGGTTCCCGATGCCCATGTACTCGAATTCGCGGAGATTAAAGCCAGCGCCACCTTGGCTTCGCAGCTGATGGTGGAGGAGGGTACTGCCGTAGTCCAGTTCAAGCGCCTGCTGCTGGCCGATGGCACCCCCATGAGCCTGGACGAGAACTATATGCCTGCCGATCTCGTGCCTGGCTTTGTGGATGGCGAGCCGCCGTCAAAGCTCTATCAGGCATTGCACGAGCGCTATGGCATCTTGCTCGAATGGGGTGAGGACCAGGTGGAAAGCACTGCGGCGAGCAAGCGGCAAGCCGTGCTCCTGGGCGTAGAACCAGGCTTCCCGCTCCTGCAGATCACCCGGTATGCCTACATCGGCGATCGGCTAGCCGACTACTCGGTCTCGCTCTACCGCTCAGACCGCTACAAGCTCTTCGTGCCGTTGCAGCGAGTGGGCACACGCACGCCTCGCTACACCGATACTTTCTAGGCCTGGCCTGGCCAGGCGGCCGGCTGCTTCGATTCCAACGCGCAAGTGCCAAGCACCCCCGTCAACCATGCCCAAGGATGCCATATCTGCCGTTCAAAATGGTTCCGGGCATCAACTACTGAATAAGCACTCCCGCAGCCTGGTCCGCCGGTATGGAGCTATAGCAGGAGCAAGCAGGTCTCCCGCACACGGAAGAAGATCGCGGCGCAAGCTCAAAGCCGCTTCAAGGCAGCAGGACATGGAATGTCGACGGAAGTTGAAAAGTGGACACTCCAGCCGCCCTGTCCAGTGGGAAACCAGCCACACTGGTGCGATAGGCCGTAGCGAAGATCCAATATATCCCTAGATCACACAGTCCTGGTTGCAGCGAGATTCTGCCATCCGGTCGATGCGTCCAGAGTTATTCCGTCATCCAATTCAAACGATTCTGAAGCAGGACTGGAGGGCATGGTGCCTGCCGGGCATTCTTTCTGGCAGGGGAGCTGCATTGGAAGAACGCCCTGGCCATCGGCTCGACCATGCCGAGAGCCAAAACGGGAGTCGAAACTGCTGCATCCGAAGTCTTGGCGAACGTGATTGCGCAACTGAGCTCGTCCCCAGTCTGGAGAGCCTTCGCTGGAAAGACAAATGCACTGAGCAGCTCTCCGCTCCGGTTCGGCCCGGGACGATTCCGGGCAGCTGCACCTGTCGCAACTGGCAATGGCGTGCCGCATTCGATTCCAGCCAATCCGGAATGGCTGCACTGCAGGCCGGCAGTAGCATTCAGCCCCGAACGGCATTTCCGACTGAAGTGCCAAACAGGATGGCCAATTCTTCTCCGCACTGGGGAGCGCAGCTCGATACGCGGCTAGGGGAGCAGTATCGGACTTTCCACCCTGAGCACCCAGCAGTGCCAGATGCCGTTCTAAGCCACTGGAATCTCGATGGGCGTCCACCATGCGTCTTCGGAGCGCTCACCGGCGCTAGGCTCACTGGGACCCCTGGGAAGGCCGGGGTAACGAAAGGAGGGACACACCTTGCGGTGTGTCCCTCCTTTTGTGACTAACTCAGGTCGCTATTACTTGGCGATCGAGTCCTGCGTGTCACCCTCAACCTCATGGTGGCCGTGGGCTGCATGAGCAGCTTCCAGCTCCGATGGGGTTACCGGGGCGACGCGATCTTCGAAGAAGAACTTCGAGATTGCTGCACGACGCTTCTCCGAACCGGAGACGTGTCCTGCTGCGTCAGGCTGAGCCGGGATGTACTGGCGATCAACGTAGTTGGTCAGCAGGTAACGCTTGTAGACGTCGACTTCCTCGTGCTTCTCCGAGAAGCCGCCCTCAGGCGACATCTGGATGATGCCAGCTTCGCGGCCATGCAGGACGATCTCGCGATCCTTGCGCTGCAGCGACAGGCAGATACGGCGAGTCAACCAGAAGGCGAAGATTGGGCCCAGGAAGAACAGCGTACGCAGCCAGTAGGTGACATCGTTCAGCGACACGTGGAAGTGGGTCGCGATCAAGTCCGAGGAAGCAGCAGCCCACATGACGCAGTAGAAGACTACGCCGGCAGCGCCCACTGCGGTTCGGAATGGAGCGTTGCGTGGACGGTCGAGCAGGTGGTGCTCGCGGTTGTCCTTGGTGATCCAGCGTTCGATCCACGGCCATGCGAACATCACTGCAAACAGTGCGCCTGCAGGAACCAGTGCTGGCAGCAGTACCGACATCACCAGGGTGTTATCGCCCCATGGGAATGGAATGATCCATTCGAAGCTGAAGTTGCCCAGGTAACCTGGCATCAAGCGCAGCGCGCCATCGACGAAACCGATGTACCAGTCCGGCTGGGTACCAGCCGAAACAGGGGATGGGTCATATGGACCGTAGTTCCATACCGGGTTGATCTGGAACAGGCCAGCAATGAATGCCACGATGCCGAAGACGATGAAGAAGAATCCACCGGCCTTGGCTGCGTATACCGGACCAACCGGGAAGCCAACAACGTTGTCGTTGGTGCGGCCTGGGCCAGGGTACTGGGTGTGCTTGTGGGTCACGACCATGAACAGGTGCACAACGATCAGCAAGATAATGACCGCAGGAACAATCATGATGTGCAACGAGTACAGTCGCGGAATCACGGTATCGCCAGGGAACTCGCCGCCGAAGAAGAACATCGACAGGTAGGTGCCGACGATCGGCAGTGCCTTCATGACGCCATCGATAATGCGCAGGCCGTTACCGGACAGCAGATCATCAGGCAGGGAGTAGCCGGTGAAGCCGGCAGCAAGACCCATGATCAGCAGCACGCCGCCGACAACCCAGTTCAGTTCACGTGGGCGACGGAATGCGCCGGTGAAGAATACGCGCAGCATGTGCACGGACAGGGAAGCGACGAACAGCAGTGCCGACCAGTGGTGTACCTGTCGCATGAACAGGCCGCCGCGCACGTCGAAGGAGATATCCATGGTCGATGCCATAGCCGTCGACATGCCGATACCCTTCATCGGTACGTACGAGCCGTCGTAGACGACGTGAGCCATCGACGGATCGAAGAAGAAGGTCAGGAAGGTGCCCGAGAGCAGCAGCAGTACGAAGGTGTACATTGCCACTTCGCCGAACATGAACGACCAGTGGTCCGGGAAGATCTTGCGACCGAATTCCTTGACCATGCCCGAAGCGCCGACGCGGGAATCCACGAAGTTGGCGATGCGACCGGTAGCGGTCGATGCCTGGTATTCGTTAGTTGTCGTCATGATTAACCACGCTCCCAGTAGGACGGGCCAACTGGTTCGTGGAAGTCACTCTGAGCTACCAGGTAGCCCTCGGAGTCCACGGTAATTGGCAGCTGTGGCAGTGCGTGGCCAGCTGGGCCGAAGATGACCTTGCATTCCTGCGTCAGGTCGAAGGTCGACTGGTGGCAAGGGCACAGCAAGTGGTGGGTGTGCTGCTCGTACAAGGCAATCGGGCAACCCACGTGGGTGCAAATCTTGGAGTATGCGACGATGCCGTCGACGTTCCAGGTTTCGCGTCCCTCGGAGATCTGCATTTCTGCTGGATCCATGCGCATCAGCAGAACGACGGCCTTGGCCTTTTCGTTCAGCGGGTGCTCGGTCTCGTTGAGGCCTTCTGGGATCACGTGGAATGCGGAACCGATCTGCACATCCGAAGCCTTGATCGGGGTACCGGATGGGTCGCGGGTCAGACGGATGCCCTTGTCCCACATGGTGTGGCGCAGGGAATCGATCATCTCGTTCGCGGTGTTACCGGTGCGATCCAGGTCGCGGAACATGAAGATTGCTGGGATTGGCGCCAAGGCGATGGCACCGATCAGGGTATTGCGGATCAGCGGACGACGCTTGATGCCGGACTCTTCGAGCACGGTATCGATGATTTCGACGGCATCCTGGCGATCTTCTTCCGAGCGGATCTCGTGGCGCATTTCCATGAGCTCGTGATCCGGCATCAGGGTCTTGGCCCAGTGAACAATACCCACACCGATACCGAGCATCGCGAAAGCGGTGCCCAGTCCCAGTGCAGCGTTCTGCACACGCAGTTCAGCGAAGGTCATCTCGCCCAGGTGGCCCAGGACGAAGTAGGCCACGAAGAAGAAGAGCGTGCCGATGATGGAGATGGTAAATAGGAGCGCTACTTGACGCTCATGTCGCTTGGCTGCGCGCGGATCGCGGTCTGCGAGACGCGGACGATGGGGTGGTAAGCCCGGATCTGGGAATCGATCCTGAGCTACATCGTCAGCCTTAGCAACGGTGCCCGAGTTTTCGGGACTGCCGTGACTATGGTCGCCCATGTTTCTCTCTCATCCTTCTGTTAGGAATTTATGTACGTAGTGATGGTTACGGCCGAGGCCGCGGGTTTGCCTTAGGAAGGACGCGAGGTCAACCAAATGGTGAAGGCAATGATGATACCCAGACCTGCGGTCCAGGTGAACAGGCCTTCAGCAACTGGACCCAGGGAGCCCAGGGCTGCACCGCCAGCGGAACCATTTGCTTCAATGGTCTTCAGGAAGGTGATAACGTCACGCTTCTCTTCTGGGGTGATGTTCGAGTCGTTGAACACTGGCATGTTCTGTGGGCCGGTAGCCATCGCTTCGTAGATGTGCTTCTCGGATACACCGGTCAGGGTTGGTGCGAACTTGCCGCGGGTCAACGCGCCACCGGCAGCAGCCGCGTTGTGGCACATTGCGCAGTTCACACGGAAGACGGTGCCACCGTGGGCGGCGTCGCCCTGGGTGGTATCCAAGTATTCCTCATCAGGGATCGCTGGGCCTGCACCCAGGCTTGCAACATACGCTGCCAGCTGGGAGATCTGCTCGTCGTCGAACTGTACTGGCTTGACCTGGGCCTGCGGGCCCTGCATCTGCATCGGCATACGGCCGGTGCCGACCTGGAAGTCAACAGAAGCCGCGCCAACGCCGATCAGCGATGGACCGGAGTCAGAGCCTTCGGCATTCATGCCGTGGCAAGTAGCGCAGTTGGCGACGAAAAGCTTCTGACCTTCTTCTACATCGGCCTGCGATGCAGAAGTGGTCTCAGCTGCCTTCGCTTCGCTGATGTTACCGGCTGCAGTGTAAAGACTGCCGGTAATCAGCAATCCGAACAGAAGCAGGGCCACAGCGGCGAGCGGGTGGCGGCGCTTTTTCGAAAGAGCCTTCACTTGCTGGTTCCTCACTTAGTTTCTTTGGTGTGGTGTTGCCGTACTTCTTGTTGAGGCAACTAATGAATTTAAGTTGCTACTTCAAGAAGTAGATGATCGCGAACAGGGCGATCCAAACAACGTCAACGAAGTGCCAGTAGTAGGACACGACGATGGAGCCGGTTGCTTCGAAGTGACCAAACTTCTTAGCCAGCATCGCACGACCAATGATCAGCAAGAATGCAATCAGACCACCAGCGACGTGAATGCCGTGGAAGCCGGTCGTAATGTAGAAGGCCGAAGCGTAGGAGTTCGAGTCGAATGCCACGCCCTCGCTAACGAGGACAGCGTATTCGTAGGCCTGAACCGAAACGAAGATCGCGCCAAGGATGAAGGTAAGAATGAACCATTCAATCATTCCCCATTCCTTGAAGTTGAAAAGCCCACCGGAACGGCGAGGCTTGAATTCTTCGGCACGGAACACGCCTAGCTGGCACGAGAACGAGCTGGACACCAGGATGATGGTGTTAACCAGCGCGAACGGTACGTTGAGCTTGGCAGTTTCAGTCGCCCATAGTTCGGGCGCGGCAGCCCGGAGGCTGAAGTACATGGCGAAGAGGGCGGCGAAGAACATGAGCTCGCTGGAGAGCCACACCATCGTTCCCACCGACACCATGTTTGGGCGGTTCGGCGCATGTGGCGCCGTCGTATTTGGGGCATGAGTCGCAGTTGTCACACTGACATTATGTCTCTAAATGCCCCTCAGATACCAATGCAAAAGCGGGTTGGCAGAGGTTTGTTGCGCCACATCTTGGCAACATCCGCGGAAACATGCGGAAGTACAGAGAAAACTCTTTCTACAATTCGTAGAGCTTCATCCGGCGAGTCTCACGAAACAATCATTTATGCAACGAAAGTGTTTCGTATTTAACCCCAGAAACTAGGCATTTTTAGCGACCTGAGCCACATCATCTAACGACATGAATTGGGTAGCGCCCCGGTGTCTGGATAGGCTTTCCCATGTGTCAACGAGCCTTGTAAACGAAAAGTTCCCGACGTGGCCAGATCTATTGGCCACCCTGATCAACGGTGGCGATCTCAGCCGCGAACAGGCCGCTTGGGCAATGAATGAGATCATGTCCGGCGAGGCGAGCGACGTTCAGATTGCCGGGTTCCTGGTTGCACTGCGATCCAAGGGTGAAACCGTGGCCGAATTGACCGGCTTGGTGGACTCCATGGTCGCCAATGCGCGCCCCTTGACCATCGATGCACAAACTTTGGACATTGTTGGGACTGGTGGCGATCGCCAGAACACCGTCAACATCTCAACGATGGCCACACTGGTGTGCGCTGGCGCCGGCGTGAGCATAGTTAAACACGGCAACCGCGCATCCTCTTCGTCCTCGGGTTCCGCCGACGTGCTTGAAGCATTGGGCGTTCGCCTGGAGGTACCAATCGAGCGCCTTGTAGAGGTGTACGACAAGGTTGGGATTGCGTTCTGCTTCGCCAACGTCTTCCATCCCTCGATGCGCCACGTTGCCGGAGCACGCCGTCAATTGCGCATACCAACCGCTTTCAACTTCATGGGCCCCTTGACCAATCCCGCATTGCCCAGCGCATCCGCCATCGGCTGCTCCGACATGGTCATGGCACCAATCATGGCGGGCGTTCTTGCAAGCCGTGGCGTGCGTGGCCTGGTCTTCCGCGGGGATGACGGACTGGATGAACTAACCACCACTGCAGCTAACCGCGTCTGGGAAGTGCGCAACGGCACGGTCACTGAGTTCACGTTCGATGCCCAGGACGTGGGATTTGCCCGTGCGACGCTTAATGATCTGCGCGGTGGAGATGCACTACATAACGCAGGGGTTGTACGAGATGTCATCTCCGGGACTCCCGGACCCGTTCGAGATGCGGTCCTCCTGAACGCGGCTGCCGGAATGGTGGCTTACAGCGATACTGCTGAAGGCAGTTTCGAAGATCGCATGCGGGCGGCGATTGGGAAAGCGGCGCATTCCATCGATTCCGGTGCGGCGAAGGCGACCTTGGAAGCCTGGTCCTCAACGACCCAGGCGATCGTAGGCGCGTAGCACCGTCAGATGCCAACGAAGCCGGTCTTTGGTTCGCGATTTTACAATCGCTGAACCGAAGGCCGGCTTTGTTCTTGAAAAGTCCTTAGTCGCCTAGGCCAAGGGAAAAGGCTGCTTCAAGATCATGTTCCGAATATGCGCGGAATGCAATGTGGGTCTGGGTGCCGCGGATGCCTGGAATCTTGGAAAGCTTATTGGCAATGACTTCGGCGAGGTCCTCGTGCTTGTTGACTCGTGCAATTGCAATCAAGTCCCAGTCGCCTGCTACGGAATAGACTTCGCTGATGCCCGAGATTGCGGAGATCTGCTTAGCGCATTCAGGGATACTGTCCGTTGCAGTCTGGATCATGACGAATGCGGTGACCATCACTGTGCCTTTCGGTTCTAACTTATCGCCTGCCAGGAGGCGGCTGATCTGGAATCAACTCTAGTCGAAAAGCAGCGAATGAGAGGCATGGGCGCATCGCCCCGCTTCGCATAGTACAATGATTTTAATTTGTAGATTCAGATACAAAGTTTTACAATTGTTCCATGATTGTGTTGACCATTGACCAGCGGCGTTCACGTTCCACCGAAGATAAGGTGGAGGCTCTAGTCAAGCAAGCTAATGCTACCGTTCCAGTGGTTCGTCCCTTCCAGCGAACCGCCGGCGATGAAGTTCAAGCTGTCTTGGATAACGCCAACGAAGCTATTCGCTTGGCAGTGATGATGGCAGCTTCAGGGGACTGGAGTGTCGGCATTGGCTTTGGGCAAGTCGAAACGCCACTGCCCGAAGAAACCCGTGCCGGCAGGGGACCTGCCTTTGAATATGCTCGTGTCGCAGTTGAGCGGGCAAAGAACACCAATGCGCATCTAGCTGTTCATGGACCGTCGCATGAAGCCACCCGTCTGGAAGCCGAGCTCCAGCTGACTGCCTGCATAGTTTCAAAGCGACGGGCCACGGCATGGGAAGCGGGAACTCTGGCCGACGAAGGCCTGACCCAGCAGCAGATTGCCAAAGAATTAGGAATCACCCAGCAGGCTGTCTCTTCTCGTCTGTCGGCCGCGCTATGGTTTGAGGCGAACCGAATGATGGATGAAGCTGCCAAATCGCTGAACCGACAGCTGAAGATGCTAAAGGAGCAGTAAATGCTTTGGATCGCTTGGGGGAGTCTGAGCCTGGCGGCGTTTGTCTCTTGCATAGCTGCCTACCTTGGCTATGCCATGGGCAAACGAGCTCGTGTCCGCGACTGGCTAGTTGTGGGCTCTGCCCTGTTCGCCATTCTCTCGGCCCTGCTGGCAGTTGCTTCTCAAACTTCGTTGGAGCAGAACGGGCTTTCGCCGGTGTACGCGATCGTCCTGAGTTCCATCTTTGCCATTAGTTTCGGCGGTCCGTTTACGGAACTTGTTTTCCGGCTTGCTGCGAAGAATGATGTCGAGCTCCAAAAGGAGGAGTCCGACCCTTCACCGCTTCGAGGCGGGCTGTGGATCGGACTCCTGGAGCGCACGGCCATCGTTGGAAGCCTCTGGGCCGGTTGGCCAGAAGGCATTGCCGTCGTCTTGGCGGTCAAGGGTCTTGGCCGGTTCTCTGAACTGAAAAACCATCGCGCCGCCGAACAGTTTATTCTGGGGACTTTCGCCAGCGGTCTCGTCGCTGCCGGTTCCTACGGGCTCGGCCTGCTATTTACCTAGCCGCTTAGCCACCATTGAGGTAACCAGCCGACGCCCCATCAAGAATGCGCCCAGAACCAGTGTCGCGACGATGATGAAGGGGAGCGCCGCAGTGGAATCCATGCCAACGCGAAGCGCAAGGCCCGCTGCTACGGTCACCACCCAGACCAGTACGCCAACAGGGAAGAGCTTGTTGATCGTGGTCCAAGGCTTGGACAGCAAGGTCACGACGACGTAGGCAACCAAGAACGGCAGGGCGGTCATCAGGATGCCGCCAATGCTCAAGGCATGCTCGTGTTCACGTCGACCGAGCAGGGCGAATAGAACAATGAGAACAACGTCGACAGCCATCCACAGCGGCCACTTACGAATAGAATCCTTCATGTACTCATCATAGGTTTACCCCGGTGTCCGTGAGTAATTCGGCGTTGGCTGGATCGTTGTCGGTTCAGACACAGAAGGTCGCCATCGAGGCTCGCCCGAATGAGCTCACGGCCATGGTGGCCGCAGCTATTGTTCTAGCATTAGTCCTATGAAGATCTGGCCTGGCAATGCATGGATGCAAACGCACCAGATCGCCCTCTATTTATCCGCGATCACTGCCGGTTGCGTTCTCGGCCTGGCCTTGCCTGCCGCAAGCAAGGGTCTGGAGAACTCGGTTAACCCGTTCCTTGGGTTGCTGCTCTACGCTACTTTCCTGGGCATGCCGCTGACCCGTTTTCCGGAGGCCTTCCGGGACACTTGCTTCATGGGTGCACTGTGCGCGGTCAACTTTGCCGTGGTGCCGCTCGTGGCCTTCGGGCTATCGCGAATAGTGGCGGGGGACCAGGCACTGCTCTTCGGCGTGCTGCTGGTCTTGCTAGCGCCCTGCATCGACTACGTTATCGTCTTTACCGGCTTAGCCGGGGGAGACAGCCAACGGTTGCTGGCGGCCACACCGCTCTTGTTGATCTTGCAGATGCTGCTCGTGCCGGCATACCTCTATATATTTGCTGGACCCTCGGCGATCGACGTGATCGTGCCAGCTCCTTTCCTGGGGGCACTGCTGGGACTGATCGTGCTCCCACTGCTGGCAGCAGCACTCACCCAGGCACTCGCCAAACGATTTACCTGGGCAGAGCCCATCGGGGATTGGGCCGACTATCTAATGGTTCCGTTGGTGATGGGAACGCTATTTAGCGTGGTGGGCTCGCAGATCTTCACGGTGAGAGCAAGCCTGGGTCAATTAGGGCTGGCCATTATGGTTTTCGCTCTGTTTATCTGCATCATGAATGTCCTTGGATACTCCGCGGGGAAACTCTTCAAGCTGCCCACCGCCTCGCGGCGGGCAGTTACTTTCAGTGGCGTCACACGCAATTCTCTGGTGGTGCTTCCCCTGGCCCTGGCTTTGCCCGCGGAGCTGGAATTAGCCTCTGCCGTGGTCGTTAGCCAGACCTTGGTAGAGCTAATTGGAATGTTGGTGATGGTTCACTACGCACCGAAGCAACGCACCACCAAGTAGTTCGAGCCTTACCCTGCTATCTCCGGATTAAACAGAATTTGCCTGGCCAAGAACACATGGAAGTGACCGGGCCAGGCAAATTGGATTGAGGAGTCAGGGCATACAGTGATGCCCAGGCGAAAGCAGTCTGCTCCTCATAGAATCCATGATTAGTGCTCGCCACCTGGAGGGCCAATGAAAAGCATGGTCGAGAAGATACCGGCAATAACGACGAATAGCAGGACCGTGGTCAGCGCCGGGCGGGCAACAAGCCAACGCATCGTCGCGTCGGTCCACTTGCGATCATCTGGATGATCGGTTGCCTCGGTACGCCAGGTACCTTCCAGCTTTCCCTTGCGTTCCAGCCACTTGTCGTAAGGAATGGTCAGATATGGGACGACGGCGGTCGCGGCAGCTCCAATGATCAGCGACTTCCTCCAGCGCTGATTCATGCCAATGAGCACAGCCATCGTTGCATAAGTCAGGAAGACAAAGCCGTGGATGAAGCCGGCAATGGAAACAGGCCAATCACCAACCTTGACGACGTACTTCAAAATCAATGCAATGATCAGCATCGTCCATGTGACAGCTTCAGCGCGGGCAACTAGACGGTACAGGGCGCTTGGAGACATAGGGTGTTTTCTGTCCTTGAAGGTAGATAGGGGAGTAGTCCGGGAACTCGGTCAAGTACTAGCCTATCTGGCTCCACGGATACCGCCGACATCCTGCCCTGGAGCATGGAGTTCCCGGTTGACGCAGCACCTACTTGATTTCTAGGCAGGCCCTTGCTGCAGGAAAAGCACCGGATGCACTTGGACCCAGATGCCCCAATGCGCCTGAATCTGGCAGGATGGCACCCATGATCCACGCAGTAGTTTTCGATTTGGACGGAGTGATCCGCAATTTTCCCGAGGCCGCCACTGCTGACGTTGAAATGGAATATGGGTTGCCATCAGGCACTTTGAACGCGGCGGCTTTCGACCCTGCTCGCCTGGAACGACTCACTACAGGTAAAATATCTCGTTTGACATGGATCAAGGAGATTGGGAAGAGCGTTGGATCCACGGAAGCCGCCAACGCATGGGGTCTCATAGAGCCCGTTGTAGATCGCGATGTGCTGCAGCTACTCGACGATCTACAACGTGCAGGTATCACCACCGCCATTCTCACGAACGGCAGCGACACCATTGACATCGAACTTAAGCGGCAAGGAATCGCCACCCACGTCGCCCGAGTATTCAATTCAGCAAAAATCGGTTATCCGAAGCCAGACCGACGAGCATTTCTGCACGTAATCAATGCTCTGCGCCTGTGTGCAAACCAGATCCTCTTTACCGACGATTCCGCCGGGAAACTTGTCGGGGCGACCGATCTCGGGATCCACACACATCACTTTACTTCCGCTGCGGATTTGAGGTCGGCATTGACCGGGCGCGGTGTACTCTAGCCGGATCGATCATCGTTTGGAATAACATTAAGGGGAGTGGCAAGAGGAAAGCGCCCTAGTTCTCGAATACCTCCTGATAAACGTCCCAGAATTGGTCCATCGAGCGCGGAGCCCCAAGCAGGACGGCCTCCAGATACATGAGATGCGTTTCCCATCCCGCCAGGTAATTCGAGACGCCAACGCTGAGTTTGGAGTGGCTCAGCGCAAGTCCAGCTCCGAAGAGGCTCGACTGCAGAGTCAAACTAACCTCCGACACAGATTCTTCCGGAAACTTCCAGGACATCACGAGGGCGGATGCTGGCTCGACCTGTTCAATCCGGCTTTCGCAGATGTAGTTTTCCGCATGCTCGATCTGCACAGTAGAACCCACGTCAAGGCTTCCAGCGACGTGAGTTCCCAGCCAGAGTGGCAATGCCTGACGATCAATCATTGCGTGCCAAAGCCTGTCGGTCGATACGCCGAAGGACCACCTGAGATCCACAGATCCCGCCGAAGCGTCCGCGAACTTTCGAATGATGGGCATGAAAAGAGCCTGCTTCGATATACGGGGCAGCCAGCACAAATGGCTGCAGTGAGAGCCTGCGTGGGGAGTCGTGGATTTCCATTACTTTACATAATGTAGATTATCGGCTTATTCGCAATGTCGCTGGAAGTAGCCATATTCGTCCATTTACGCCACGGATTTCGAAGGCAGCTTACTGCTCGGCTTGTTGACGCTGATCCTGCAAATCCAGCCGGTGCCTCGCGAAGTCCAGGGTCTGCCGAATGAACTCGCGCGATCGCTCATCATGCATCGAGTAGATGACATGGCGGCCGGACTTCCTCGTTTGCAATACACCAGCTGCTCGCAGCTTGGATAGCAATTGGCCGGCAACCGTTGGACTAACGCCGATCAACTGAGCCAAATCGGACAGGGAAAGATCGTCCATGGACAGCGCCCAGAGCATCTGGAGCCTTGCCGGATCCGACAAGGTTTTGAGTACCGTTGCCGACATGTCCAAAAGATCGCTGGAGACGATCTCGTCTTCAGCCGTTGGGACAATGAATTCGCTGGTCATCTCACGCGCTCCCTCTCCGCATTTCGCCCGCCCTGGTCCGATTCAACTGCTTCAACCCAGCTCTATGGGTGTGTCCATTATGGCCACGGATCAAGATAAAGCGATAGGTATGCTCAAAATTCACAAGACTAAACAGGCTCGTAGCCATCTTTGGGAGCACTCCCCTATTTAAATCATCCGTTTCGAAATAAATCGAAGCCTTCTTGACTAGGCACTTTAACGTCGCCTCGGCACCGCAAGGCATCCCTGCAAGCTGGGATGGTGGCGATTGCATCACAGAAGATTGGCCGCGTCTGCGCTCAGTGGCAAAATTTAGATATGGCTAATCCGTTGCTACGCATTCCCCACGGGAATAAGTACGCTCTTCAGATCCGCGAAGCTCTCAAGCTGCAAGGTATCGAAGTTGACCCGGTTCAGAGTGATCTGATCGACCTTCTAGGACGTACTTTGCGTACGACGATGACGGCAAAGCACCCTGGCGTCTACATTTATGGCCCTCCTGGTCGAGGCAAAACCCTCATCATTAATACCTTGGTCTCGGTGCTGCCTGAAACCACGACAGCGCGCTTCCATTTCCACGAGTTCTTCCAGCGCGTAAATTCCCCGGTCAACCGTGTCCCGGGCCAGCCGCTGGGCGCGATTTTCTCGCAAGGGCTTGAGCGCGAGCTAGCTGGACTGCAGTTGCTGGTCTTCGATGAGTTCCATTGCACCGAACCTGGCGACGCGATGTTCATGGCCAAGCTCATTCGGCATTGCACGGAACACGAGATCCAGCTGGTCACTACGTCGAACTACGGGCCGGAGAAGCTGCTTGACGATGACACTTTCCATCACCTGGTTCAGCCAATTATTGACCGGATCCAACGGGACTTCACTGTATTCTCGCTGGATCATTCGGTGGACTACCGACAGCTCGCCGCCGATCCCGAGCAGGTCTTGGACGGGTATCGGAGAGGCACGCTAAATCTCTTCGAAGCACCAGGAGAACTGCCGGTCCACGATACGATGATCCAGATCGGCTACGACGAAATCGGGCCAGTCCACGTGAATGCGGATGAGATCTGGATCAGCTTCGATCAGATCTGCCGAACCCGCCGCAACACTGCCGACTATCTGGATTTGGCAAGCCGGTATTCGCGCTGGCATATAACCTGCATCCCAGCTAGTGCCACCATGCCAATGGATGAGGAACGCCGATTGGCGAATCTTATCGATATCTTCTACGACAAGAACGTGGAAGTTCATCTGTACGCCGCAGACAATCTGGGCAATCTTGGACACATGCTGCATGACACTGAAAAGGCCCGACTCACCTCGCGCCTGGCTCAACTTCAGCTCAACGAATACGAACGGACTAGCGCTTGCCGATGAACACCGAGTACACCGCACAGGACATCGAGAATATCGTTCGAGAAGTCCTGGAGACTGCAGATGAGAACCTCATACTGCCTATTGTCCAACTGGGACATCCCGTTCTCCGCCAGCAGGCGGTGGCCTACGAGCAGCAGCTTCCACAGGAACTGCTCGAAGAACTCCTTGAAGCAATGCGCCAGACCATGTACGACGCCCCGGGCGTAGGACTCGCCGCTCCTCAGGTGGGTATCCCCCTGCAGATTGCCGTGCTCGAAGATCTCTATCCCATTCCGGAGGAAGCTGCCTCGCACAGAGAGCGTGAGCCGCTGGAGTACTTCGAGATTTTCAACCCCGTATATACGGCATCAACAGAGCGCGCGGCAGTCTTCTACGAAGGTTGCCTGTCTTTCGAAGGATTCCAAGGCGTAGTGAGCCGGCCCGCCGATATCACCGCCACTTATAAAGACCGGGACGGTCAGGAAATAACTCGAAGCTTCTCCGGTTGGCAGGCCCGCATTGTCCAGCACGAAACTGATCATCTGTCGGGCACTGCCTATATCGACAAAGCACTTACCCGCTCCTTGATTAACGAATCCGAACTGTGGCGCCATGAAAGCATGGACGTTGCAACTGCACAAGAGGTTCTGAAATTCTAATGTTCTCCGGCACCACGAACGTTACTTGCCCGGTCTGCGAGCAACCCCTTGGCTTCGAGGAAACTCGGGATAGAACCCTGAGTTGCGAAACCGGGCATCGTTTCGACGCCGCCAAACAGGGTTACTTCAACTTCCTTACTGGCAAAGGAACGAACTTCCTCGAAGACACCTCGGCCATGGTCCAAGCCCGCGATGCTTTCCAGTCAAAGGGACATTATGAGCCTCTGGCGCGCGCGCTGTCCGAGCTGATCAATGATCATCACGACGGACATTCGCTTGACGTGCTGGATGCGGGCGCAGGTACCGGCTACTACCTGGGCAAGATTCTAGAGAACTCTCCTGCTGCTGAACTTGATGCTTTGGCTCTGGACATCTCCCGCTTTGCCATGCGTCGTGCCGCGAAGGTTCCAAGCACGCTCGCTGTGGTCTGGGATGTCTGGCGCAAATTGCCTACTGCCGACCGATCACGCGATGTGGTGATCAACTGCTTCGCACCGCATAACCCGGCAGAGTTCCAACGTGTACTGCGTACTGGTGGATTATGCATTGTCGTGACCGGCGAACCAGATCATCTCAACGAAGTCGTCGACCCGCTGGGCATGCTCACCGTAGGACAGGGCAAGCAAGCCGCCTTGGTGGAAAAATTTGCGGCTGAAGGCCTTAATCATCGCGGATCCAAGAATCTGACATATCGGATGAACCTGAATGCGGACGATCTCTATAACCTTGCATTCATGGGTCCGTCCGGGCACCACCTCTCCCCTGAAATTCTTCATCAGCAGACGCTGGCGTTGGGTTCCCAGCCTGTAACAGCTTCCTTTGGAGTACACGCATTCGTCACGCAGGGCTAGAAGATACCCCAAAATGACTACACCTTTTATCTGCCTTCTACGGCAGAATGTAGGAAAGACCAGTTACGACTGGTCAATGTCCTAACAGAATTTAGGTGAATGCCATGACAACAGCCGAATGGATCATCAGCAACGCTTGGGTGATCTGGCTGGCACTGTTCTTGCTGCTGGCGATCATCGAGATGCTTTCTCTTGATCTCTACTTCATCATGCTCGGCGTAGGTGCCCTTGGTGGTGTAGCGGTCGCACTGCTCAGTGGACCCATGTGGTTGCAGGTCCTTGTATTCTGCGTCACTTCATTGTTGATGATCTTCCTGGTTCGACCTATTGCCGTCAAACATTTACGGAAATCACCCGAGGGCTTCCGCACCAATATCGAGCGATTAATCGGTGCGGATGCACTTATTCTCGAGCCGACCTCGCGCATGTCGGGTTCGGCCAAGATCCGTGGAGAGATCTGGACCGCCCGTGCTGAATCCAGCGTTCCGACCATGAATCCCGGCACCTATGCCGTGGTTTCACGTATCGACGGGGCAACTGCATACCTCACCGCGAAGTCCCCTGACCCTGCAAACGGCTAGCTAGCCTGACGCCCCCAAATTCATCACTACTGCACAAGGAAAGAGAGTACGAACCATGAATTCAGATGGTTTTGGCTTGACTATTGTGCTTGTCGTTCTGGCAATCTTCGTGATTGTCGTCCTGCTGCGCAGCGTGCGCATCGTGCCGCAGGCACGTGCTGGCATCGTTGAGCGCCTCGGCAAGTACAACCGAACCCTAAATCCCGGTCTGACAATCCTGATCCCCTTTGTGGATCGCTTGCTGCCGCTGCTGGACCTGCGTGAACAAGTTGTTTCCTTCCCGCCGCAGCCAGTTATTACCGAGGACAACTTGGTAGTTTCGATTGATACCGTGGTCTACTTCCAGATCACCGAGCCGCGTGCCGCGACGTATGAAATCGCTAACTACATCCAGGCCGTAGAACAGCTGACCACCACTACGCTTCGTAATGTCGTCGGTGGCCTGAATCTGGAAGAGGCCCTGACTAGCCGCGACCAGATCAACGGCCAGCTGCGTGGTGTCCTTGACGAGGCAACCGGCAAGTGGGGCATCCGTGTTTCCCGTGTCGAGCTGAAGGCTATCGATCCACCGCTGTCCATCCAGGACTCGATGGAGAAGCAGATGCGCGCCGAGCGTGACCGCCGTGCTGCCATCCTGACCGCTGAGGGCACCAAGCAGTCCTCCATCCTTACTGCCGAAGGCGCACGCCAAGCTTCCATCCTCGAAGCCGAGGGCGATGCACAGGCCGCAATCTTGCGCGCTGACGGCGAGTCCCAGGCCATCCAGAAGGTCTTCGATGCAATTCACGCCGGCAAGCCGGACCATGAGTTGCTCGCCTACCAGTACCTGCAGACTCTGCCGAAGCTTGCCGAAGGCACTTCGAATACCCTGTGGGTGATTCCAAGCGAACTGACCGAAGCACTCAAGGGCATCGGCGGAGCGCTGGGCGGCAACGGATCGGGCAGCAAGCCTGCCACTCCGGAATCGCCATCGGCCCCAGGTAGCAACCTGTAGCAACAGCTGGTTTAGAACCGATTAGCCGTCTGCGGCGAGGTGCATACAATGCACCTCGCCGCAGACGCGTATAATGGATGTTTTGGCACCAAGAATTATCTTCACCTCTAGTCGGAGGGAATTATTTCCGAGTGCCAAACGTTGGTACGTGTAGCGAATTCTTCAATCATCGCGGAGGGAAAACATGAGCGATCGCAGCCTACGAGGCATGCGCCTGGGTGCACAGAGCATGGAATCTGAGGCAGGTGTGGAGCCGGCTGCCCGTCAGCGTGTGGAATACCGTACCGAAGAGGGCGAGACCGTCTTCGTCGTCTTTGCTGCCGAAGCTGAAATTCCAGCAACCTGGCACACCAAGACCGGTAAGGAAGCCAAGCTCGTCCACGGCGAAGCCAAGGCCGAAGAACCGGGCAATGAAAAGCCTGTCCGTACCCACTGGGACATGCTTCTTGAGCGCCGTTCCGAAGAAGAACTGGAAAAGACTCTGGCAGACCGCCTCCAGCAGCTGCGCGCTGCTCGCGGGGAAACTGCCTAATCTCCCCCACGCACGGTTCCATGCTGCCTTAGCATGGCCGTAGGGGCTTGGTTGAGGGCTGGGTTTGATGACCGATGGTTATCAAACCCAGCCCTCACTCTTTTGCCTGTCTGCTATGGGGCTCAAAGACCACGCCCAGTATTTTCAACTGCGTCAAAGAGCCTGCATGAAATTGCGCGGCCAGCGCCGCCGGCCTAAGCAGCTTCGTAGAAGCTATCTTCATCCTGCACAGTCCGCCTTTGGGGCGGTGGGCTGGTTTGTATTTCACTGCCTGCCCGAGACCTGATGATGATTCCTGGTTAAACGAACTGGCGTGCAACGATCCATCGTTGCACGCCAGTTCGCTTAACCACGGGTATTACTTCTTGGAAGTCAGCTTCTTCCACCGGGCGCCCAAGCCCCAGCGGGTGACATTCCACATTGCTTCGAACACAATGTTGCCGCTCATCTTCGACGCGCCCAGTTCGCGCTCTACGAAGGTCACGGGAACTTCAACGATCGTCTTGCGCAGCATGGCCACGCGGAAGGTCATGTCCACCTGGAAGCCGTAGCCGCGCGACTCAACGGCGTCAAAATCGATTGCTTCCAGGGTTTCGCGCTTGAAGGCGCGGTAGCCTGCGGTGATGTCGCGCAGAGGTAAGCCCAGCATGGTGCGCGAGTAGAAGCTGCCGCCGCGCGAGATGATCTTGCGCAGCATTGGCCAGTTCACGACTTCGCCGCCCTTGACCCAACGCGAACCGATTACGAGATCTGCGCCCGCGGCACTGGCTTCCAAAAGGCGTGGAAGCTGCTCTGGCATATGCGAGCCATCGGCATCCATCTCTACCAGTACGTCGTAGTCGCGAGCCAACGCCCATTCGAAACCTGCAATGTAGGCGGCTCCCAGGCCATCCTTGCCGGTACGGTGCAATACGTGGATATTCGAGTCCTCAGCAGCCATCTTGTCTGCAAGTTCTCCGGTGCCGTCAGGCGAGTTATCATCAACGATCAATACATCCGAGTCAGGAACTGCGGTACGCAAGCGTCCTACGGTCAGCGGGAGCGACTCCAGTTCGTTGTAAGTCGGAATGATTGTAATGACGCGCACGCGGCGGCACCTTTCTGGGTATACAACACAAAGCCTCTTGCCTGCTCGGCGTCGACTGCATGGCTTATGCAGGACACCGGGTCGAAAAGAGTTAATCCAAACTCAAAGTATAGTCATCATTTGCCAATCAGCGCGCTGGAGACACCGCATTAACGAACGATCCTCAGTGACTTCGGCCCTATTCTCCACGCCGAAAGGCACAGAGAATGTTATCTAAGGTCACTGAGGATCGTTGTTTAAATTGCGTAGTTTCCAACGCAATGCATGTGCATCTCGAAGAGGCGCTTAGACCAGCCTAGTGGGTACCCCACCTAGGCTGTCAACCATCAAATGACTTCACTCTTTACCTAGACACCACTAGTCAGGGCCAATTTTGCGAATTCATTCTGCTTATTGAGCATCTGTTTCGCTTTAAGCCGATTCGCTTGGCTCAAGGGTATTGAAAAGCGTGATTCCAGCGCGTACTGTACGCAGGCACTGCGGAATTTCCTCATCAACGACCGGAAGCATCGGAGTTCCAGCTCGTGCATCGGTACTCCAAGAACTGATTCGGACGTCCGGAGTTTGCACAGCAAGTTCAGAGGCAGTCCACACTGCAAAAGTCGCCGGCGCGCCGATCACGAGCTGCCCGGCGAACGGGTTCATCTCGCCCATGGCGCGGTAGGTGGATCGGGTTTGAGCCAAGAAGGCCGCACGAGCCGAAATGCGAGCCTCAGCATTCGTCATGTTCATGCCGGCGCGAACAACCTGCCAGCCATCAACCTCCGTTACCGGAGCATCAGAGCCAAGCACCATTGGCACACCAGCCGAAAGCATAGCGGAGAGGTTGTTCATCGATGGTGCGCGCTCCCCCAGGCGCTGCGCGTACATGCCGTTCGAGCCGCCCCACGCCTGGTCGAAGACCGGCTGCATCGAAACCATGATGGCGTACTGCAGCAAACGGGCCCGCGAGTCTTCATCAACCATCTCGACATGCTCCAGACGGTGCCGGCACATCTGCAGCTTAGCTGCCCCAATCTGCTCAGCAGCCAGGTCAAAACCTGCCAACACCTCGTCCAGGGCGCCGTCTCCGATCACATGGAACGAGGCCTGGATCCCCCGGGAACTGCAAGCGACCAGGTGGGCCGCAATTTCGTCACGCTTCAGATACAGGGTGCCGCGTTCGCCCGGCTGATCGCTGTAGTCTTCGCGCAGGTACGCCGTGTGGCTGCCTAGCGAACCATCCACGCGAAGATCGCCACCCAAGCCCAGCACCTTTCCCGTTGGGAAGGATGCGACCAGCTCCTGGGCGATGTCTGCATCGCTAACCAGTTCGCCCCAGTAGGCATGGACTTGCGGCAGTTCAGGGTTGTCGATGGCCAGCAACTGCTCCAGCGCCTCTCGGCCCTCAATATGCGGGGCCGCCATCTCCACAACGCTGGCGAAACCACGCGAGGCGTAGTGCTCCAGTGCCAGGCGCTGGTATTCCTGTTCGGCCTTCTGCGTATTGGTGAGTGCTTCACGCACGGCGTCGTGATCCGCACCAGAAATGATGCCAGCGGCGAGGTGGCCCAGGTCCAGCAGATCCAGCAGTTCCCGATTGACCAGGGCACTGTGCACATCGCGACGCGCCAGGTAATAGCCGCGGCCTTCCGCGGCACTGGTCAGGTCGGTTTCCGCGGGCAGCTGCTGGTCAGCCCAGTTCGAGTTGTCCCACCCCTGAGCCAGGACCAGCTTGGTCGACTTCTGCGCCTGCTCGGCGACGAGGGAAAGCAGCGAAGAAGCCGAGGTTGCTGCACCCAAATCGGCTCCCGAAAGGGTGCGGCCCAAGGCGGCAAGGTGCGTGTGGGATTCGACGAACGCCGGGGTAATCAAACCACCATTGAGGTCGACCACTTCGTCGACGGCAGACGCGTGGCGCTCGGCTGCGTCTTCGCCGCCCAACCATGAAATGGTGTCGCCGTCCACCACCATTGCGGTAGCAAATGGATCGGCCGCTGAGTAGATGGACCCGTTTCGGTAGAGTGTTTTTGCCATCAGCGTCTCCCTTTTCTCGTGCACTGGCTAATAAGATTTTCGGCTGGATCTGCTGGCTAGTCCAGCACGTTCGAGTAGGCCACTACACCGCGCTTGATCTGGTCTACTGCCTTGTAGGCATTGCGAACCAGCAATGGCGGAAGGTCGCTATTCTTTGCGAACTGGTCCAATGTGTCGATGACCTGCTTGGCCCAGCGCACAAAGTCACCCGGTGCCAGATCGGTACCGCGCAGCGCGCTGTTCAGGCTCGAACCGCGGGCCCACTTGTACATTGGCCAGATCAAACCGGATTCCGGTGGAGCGGTCGGGTCAAGGCCCAAGGCCTCTTCAGCGTCCGATAGCTCGCCCCAAATCTTGATGGTGCTATTCCAGATGTCATCGATCTTGCCCGTTGGCATTTTCGGATCGGCACGGTCCCCGTCGCGGCGTGCCTGGTAGACCAGGCTGGCGACAACCGCGCAGAGTTCTTCCGCATTGAGCTGCGTGAGCTTGCCGGTCTCCAGGATTTGGCTGGTGAGCAGATCTCGGTCGCCATAGATGCGGCGCAGGCGGCGGCCCGAGTCGGTCAGCGCGAAATCTTCGCCGCCCTCGGAAGGCACGAGGTATTCGAACTGCTCGAGCACTTTGCAGACCTTGTCGAACTGCGTGGCAATGGTATTGGTTCGCCCGCGGATGGCGCGACGGGCCTTGTCCGTGTCCTTCTTCAGCTTCCAGTACCTGTCGGCCCAGCGCATGTGCTGGTCCTTCTCCGAGCAGGCGTGGCAAGGATGGTCCTTGAGCTCTAGGCGCAGTGCGTTGATTTCACGCTCGAAGGAATCCGAGCCTTCGAAATCAAAGCTCTGGGCGTCCTGGCGTGGAGGACGCGACTCGTAGATCGCGTTGCGCAAGGATGAAGCAAGGTCCCGGCGCTCCTTCGGTGTGCGCCCGTTGAACCCCTTGGGAATCTTGATCCGCGAAATGATCTGCACTGGTCCGTTGAGGTCTTCCACCGAGAGCCGGCGAAGCTGCGCTTCTTCGGTCAGCACGGTGTGTCGCGGGTTGTACATGGCCTTATCAAGCTCGACGACCACGGCGCGGCCGAAGCGGCGGCCACCTGGCAGGTCCACCACGTCGCCGCGGATCACGGCCTGCAGGGACTGCTCAGCTGCCGAACGGCGCTCGTGGCGGCGGTCCTTCGCAGCGTTCTTCTCGACCTGGGCCAGGTTTCGTTGGAGTTTCAGGTACTCGGTGAAATCTCCGAGATGGCATTCCATCGACTTGGCGTAGCCGGCCAGGGATTCTTCCTTGGAACGCACCTGGCGCGCCATGCCCACCACGGAACGGTCCGCCTGGTACTGGGCAAAGGAGGTTTCGAGGATTTGACGAGTCTGTTCACGGCCAAACTGCGCCAGCAAGTTGGTGGACATGTTGTAGGTCGGACGGAACGAGGAATTCAGCGGATAGGTTCGCTTCGAAGCGAGTCCTGCCAAGGATTCCGGTTCCAGGTCGGGGTTCCAGACAACAATTGAATGGCCTTCGACGTCAATGCCGCGGCGCCCGGCACGGCCGGTGAGCTGGGTGTACTCCCCCGAAGAGATCTGCACGTGGGATTCGCCGTTGAATTTGACCAGTTTTTCCAGCACGACCGAGCGTGCTGGCATGTTCACGCCCAGTGCCAGGGTCTCGGTTGCGAACACCACCTTGATCAGGTTGCGTGCAAAGAGGTCTTCAACGATTTCCTTGAAGATCGGGAGCAGGCCGGCGTGGTGGGAAGCGAAGCCGCGAACCAGACCATCGCGCCAGGACCAGAATTCCAGTACGTCCAGGTCTTCGCTGGGGATCCGGTAGGCGACTTCATCCAGCGCTTGCGCGATCTCGGCGGCTTCTTCATTGGTCGTCAGGCGCAGGTCAGCCATGGCGCACTGCTGCACGGCCATATCGCAGCCCTTGCGGGAGAAAATGAAGAAGATAGCTGGCAGCAGAGCAGCCCGGTCAAGCTTCCCGATAACCGCTGGACGGTTGATGCGGTGCCCCATGCCTGAACTGCGCTGGGGGCCGCGACCCCGGCCGCGCTGCACTCGGCCGCCAGGGCTGTGGGAGCGTACGAGTTTTCGCAGTTCGGGGTTGACCGAGGCCTTTGAATCGTCTTCAGCCACCTTGTCGAAGGCTACGTCTTCGGCAAACAGGTCCACCACGTTAGGGCCGACCATGACGTGCTGGAAGAGCGGCACCGGGCGATGCTCGGAGACGATGACATCGGTCTGGCCCCGGACGGTATCCAGCCAGCCACCGAATTCCTCGGCGTTGGACACGGTTGCCGAGAGTGAAATGATCTGCACGTTGGACGGGAGATGGATGATGACTTCTTCCCATACGGCACCACGGAATTTATCGGCGAGGTAGTGGACCTCATCCATGATCACGTAGCCCAAGCCGTCGAGGGTTTGGGAATCCGCGTACAGCATATTGCGCAGCACTTCGGTGGTCATGACGACGATCTGCGCTTCGGAGTTGATGGAGGTGTCGCCGGTCAGCAACCCGACCTTCTGCGCTCCATAGCGATTGACCAGTTCCGAATACTTCTGGTTGCTCAGCGCCTTGATGGGCGTGGTGTAAAAAGCCTTGCGGTTCTCGCCTAGAGCCTGGTAGATGGCGTATTCGCCAACAACAGTTTTTCCGGCGCCGGTGGGCGCAGCGACCAGTACGCTGTGCCCTTCTGCGACCTTCTGGCAAGCTTCGGCCTGGAATGGATCCAGGTCGAAGGAGATGCTTGACCGGAATCCAGGAAGTGCAGTGCCGTTTTCGACCTGCCGTGCCTTGGAATTCGCGTAGCGTTCCGCGGGTGAAGTCACTTGTGGTCGTTCACTTTCTTGCCCTGGTTCAGAGCTGGGATTTAGGTTCGTCAATCGAGCTAGGGGTTTCAATGCCAGAAGTTTCACCAGCTGCTAGGCGTTCATTCTCGGCTTCCCGTGCCGCCAGCTTCTTTGCGCGCTTCTTGTCGTTGAAGTGGCAGATCAAGGTGGCAACGGCGAAGGTGAGGAACAACGGTCCAGCCAACGCGAACATGGTGATTGCATCGCCGCCTGGTGCTGCCATAGCGGCAACCAGGGCGATGAGGAAGACGGTGATACGCCAGTTCTTCAAGATGAGCTTGGCTGGCAGGACGCCAACCATGTTCAGGCCAACCATCAGTACCGGTACCAGCATGGCCAAGCCGAATGCCAGGAGCAGGCGGAAGATAAACGGCAGGTACTCGGAAATGTTCAGCAGGTTATCCGAGTTCTCCGGCGACAGGCTAATGAAGAATTCCAGCGCAAACGGAAGAACGAAGTAGGCCATCGCCACGCCGCCAAGGAACAGCGGAACCGCGGCTGCTACGAAGCTGTAGCTCAAACGGCGCTCGTTCTTTTTCAGTCCCGGCACGATGAATGCCCACAGCTGGTAGAGCCACACCGGCGAGGAAACGATCAGGCCGACGAACAGCGCCACCTTGATCATGATGTCGAAGGGTGACATCACCGCGGTGAACACTACCGAGCCGCCGGCAGCTTTCACAGGCGCGATCAGCAAGGCAAGCAGCCAGTCGTATACGAAGAAACCGGCTACCGTGCCCAAGGTCAGCGCGATGAGCGACTTGAATAACCGGTTCCGTGCTTCAATCAGATGCTCTTTGAGAGCCATCCGACCTTCTGCGTCCTTGGCCCGCTTCTTCTTGCTGCGCGGGTTCTTGTCTTTATTTGTTGCCACTGAAGAGGTCTACGAGTTGTTCTTTTCGTTGGGGTTCGGATCATTGATGGTGCCATCAACGGTTTCAGATTTAGGATCATCATCCTTCATCTGGCGAACCTCGGACTTGAAAATGCGCAGCGACTGGCCCATCGAGCGAGCCAAGCCTGGAAGCTTTGGAGCGCCGAAAAGCAGCAGTGCAAGCACGATAATGATGACCAAATGCCATCCCTGTAAGCCACCCATGTGGATTCCCTTCTCTCTATCTAAAGTCTACGTCAGAACAAGCCAAGATCGCGCATGTTCTGAGCTTGGCCGCGCTGTGCGCGACGTGCAACGCGGCGAACTCGACGCGCCTCGATTCTTTCAGCTTTGCCCTTATCGCGAAGCTTTTTGATCTTCTCCGGATCCGCGTGCGTGGCATCGGTTCCGTGCGGGTAGCGACGAGGGTTCGCAGCGTACTCGACGACGGTGCCCTCCTGGCTTAAACCGGCGCTGATGTGATCCGCAGCGTCGCCCAGGCCCTCGACGACCGCCATTCCCCGTTTGAACAAACGGAAGCCGGCAAGTGCCGCAACAAGTATTGTCGCCAAAACGAGCACAGTCCACAAAAGTACCCAAAACCACCAAGGAAGCATCTATTAATCCTCATACATTGCGATAGCCTCGTCCAACCAGTTCACTACCTGTTCGCGCGTAGCGTCAGGAGAGACCACAGTCAGTTTACCGCTATGGCGAGCCACGAGCGGCGCAGCTACCTGGTGATCCGAGAACCGGACGTTGGCCAGATACCCCGTACCGACCTTTCCCGTGGACCAGGAAAGAGGATGGAAAGCTTCGATAACCGGTAAGATCTCGGCGTCTACATAGACCATGACCTCTAAGTCATCGTCGTTGGAGGCATACCGGATCTGGACATCTTGCTGGTCTTCATGCCGAGCCGCCAGCTCGAATTGTTCACCGGCAGTTTCCACACTTAACATCCGGTCCACCCGGAAAGTTAATAGGCTCTGGCGCTTTCGGCACCAAGCCCGCAGGTACTGCACCGCTCCGTCTTCAATGAGCCGGATCGGTTCCACATCGCGAACCTGGTGAGTTCGCGAACGGGCCGAGTAGTAATCGATGCGCACGACGTCTTGGGAACGAATCGCCTGAATCAGCTGCTGCGGAATATCGTTCTCGCGCGCCTTGGACAGTGCGAAGCCCAGCGCCCCGCTCCAGCCGTCAAAACGGGCCACCGCGGAATTCACCTTGGCCAGTGCCGCGTCGAGCACCTGCTGGTGCTCGAACTCGGGAATGCTTGCCAGGGCGTTGAGCCCGCCGAGCACGGCTACTGCTTCCAGCGGCGCCAGCTTCTGCGGCTCGGCCAGCAGGGCTGCATTGGAGATCGTAACGGTATCGGATTCAACGTCGCCGTCATTGACGTTGATCAGTTCGTCATGCTGGCCGTACGGGACACCGCACATCATGATCATGGCCAGCTCTTCACGAACCTTGGCAACGCTCATGGAGTAGCGTTCTGCCAGCGCTTCGATTTCTACGGCACCATGGGCGTGCACATACTGGATCATGTCGATATTTCGCATAACCTGAGTTGTGGTGGTGCCACGGCCGGTGGCGCGATGCGGACGGAACTTCACCTCTGCGTAGGCATCCTGGTTGCCCTGGCTGGTCTGGGAGCTGCGCGCGTCGCGCAGAATCCGGCGCACCTGGGCCACCAGTTCGGAGGGTCCCAGGACTTTCACGGCCGGACCATAAGCTGCCAGCTGCTGGGCAAATGAATGCGGATCCGCATAGCCGATCTGCAGCTCATCCTGATCGCTGCGGCCATTTACTGCCTGGGCGCGCAGCGGGATTGCTTCATCGCCCAAGAGCCGCACCGTTGCCACCAGTCCCGGATTCTGCAGGTCGAAATCCTGCAAGACCTGGGTCATGTCGAAATCCTGGGGGCGGGCGTGGTACTGCCCGTTGGCGTTAGCGCCGCCATGCCGGTAATTCGTGAACTTGCCCTGAACCCGCGAGAGGCGGAAGACACGGGTATCTTTCCGCGTGTGGTCATAGCCGGTGAAGTACCAGTTGCCGTAGCGCTGCCCGATCCCCCACACATCAACAATTCGTTCGCTCTGTGCGCCGCCAGAGGACGTATAGGCGAACTTGAGCGTGTTGCGGTTGAAGACCGCCAGGGCGCATTCGCGGAAGTTCGGTTCATCCATGGAAAGGCGTGGGACCAATGAGCCGGCCAACCGAGCGACCGGCGAGGCCACGCCATCATGGCCGGTGACTCGGGCCGCGGCATTGAGCCCCAATGACTGGAGCTTGGTGTCTTTCCAAAGGCTCGCGGCCAATGCGACCAGGCCGGCTTCTGCGGGGCTGAATTCCACCGGCGGCAAGAACCACTCGGTCGTGTCGATGCTGTAGTACGTAACATCGTCGATTACTTCTTTGTCCAGCTGCAACCCGAAGTCATTGCGGATATCGTCCTTGAGGCGATCCAGCGCCTTCTCTCGGGTCTCCTTGGTACCGCCTGGCACCAAATAGGATCCAATGCGGTCGGCGTTGAACTTCCGTGATTTAGTTGCCAGCGCATAGATGAGGCTGGTCAGGCGTTCTGCCTTGCTGGGTCCCGGGGATTGCTTTGTGCTCACGTGCCTAGACTAACCAACTTTCGCCGATAAGGATGACTTCTGGGACAGCAATGGCCCCGATTATTTAATCGAGGCCATTGCCAGCACTTGGAATTACTTGGTGCCCATCAGATCCACAACGAAAATCAGTGCTTCGTTAGGCGCAATGGCGCCTGGGGCGCCACGCTCGCCGTAGGCCAGGTGCGATGGGATATCCAGTCGGCGACGGCCGCCGACCTTCATGCCCAGCAGGCCCTGGTCCCAGCCCTGGATAACCATTCCGACACCCACTGGGAAGTCGAGGGTCTGCCCGCGGCCCCAGGAAGAGTCGAACTCTTCGCCGGTGGACCAGGCAACGCCTACATAGTGCGCTTCAACGGTGGTGCCTGGGGTGACCTCGGCGCCGGTTCCCTCGACCAGGTCGGTGATGACCAGTTCTTCAGGAGCGTCGGTGCCCGGGAAATCGATCTCAGGCTTGGTGCGGTCGTAGTTGCGTTCTCCGAACGACATAGTCACGGCCTTTCTGTTACTTGCTTTCGCTTACCTTGTCTAATTCTACGTAGAAGACCAGTGGTCCTGCAGGACGCCCCTGGGCTTCAGCGGTGTCGCCGTAGGCCAAGTCCGTTGGGACAGTCAGCAAGACCTTGCTGCCTTCCTTCAGGCCCTGGAAGCCCTGCAGCCAGCCCTGGATGACTCCGCCGGCCATATCGGCTTCGAAGCCTTCTTCGTTGCCGAAGTTGCCGTCGAATTTCTTGCCATCTTCCCAGCGCACGCCGTGGTAGTGGGCAGTGACCTTGGACGTTTGGCCAACGGCTGGGCCGTCGCCTTCTTCAAGGACGTCCACTGCCAGGCCTGCCGGGGCTTCGGTGTCCTTGGGGATGGTGATCTGCGGATCGCCCTTGCCGGTCTTCACGGTGGGGAGCTTGCCGTCGTCCTTGAGCTGCTGGACTTCTTCCTTGCCCATCGTCTGGCTAGGGCTCTTGGAGTCCGCAATCTTGATCACGATCAGCCGTTCGGCACGCGAGCCTTCGGCCGGTTCGGCGATGGACCCGTCCGGCTGCTGAACGCCTTCGATGGCTGCGTAGGCGATCCAGTCGCCAATCTGGGACTTCAGCAGGGTTTCGTAGAGCTCGGGCATCTGCTCCTTGAGCGTCTCGTCAACCTTCATGGGAGCCGGATCAGCAGTGAAGTTCTCATTGGTCAGCAGGCCGTCGATGGTCTTGTACAGGCCCGACTGGATCTGGATGGTGTCGCCTTCCTTGATGTCGGAACCCTCGCCCTCCACCACGGTGACTGCTTCTGACTTTTCGGTCAGGAGCGGCGCATCGAATTTGACCTCAGGTGCGGTTTTGCTATCTTCTGCTGGCTTGACGTCGATGCCGCTCAGGGATGACGAACCCGAACCGCAGGACGCCAGGGCAAGGATGGACGCGGTGGCGCATACTGCCAAAACTTTTCGCACGAATCTTCTTTCCGGTTGGACTAGCTGGTCATGCATTGCGGGCTTGCACAGGGCAAGGCCCGTAATGATCTGCGTCCAGCTTAGAGGTTTTTGCTGTGTAAATACTTGTTTCCAGCTAGCTAAAGCTGCTGGCCCATCAGCTCAATGAGCTCGTCAATCTGTGAATTGGTGGTTGCGAACGGGTCCTTGCACAGCACAATTCCGCCCGGGCCATCCTCATACTTCATGTGGACCCAATCGGCGCTATAGCGTCGCCCATTGGCGCGGGCGGCGCGAATGAATTTGCTTCGCAGTGCCGCGCGTGTCGTGGCTGGCGGGTTGTTCACAGCCTGATTGATTTCAGCGTCGGAGACGACTGCGCTGGCCAGGCCGCGGCGCTTGAGCAGGTGGAACAGGCCGCGCTGCGGGTCGATGTCATGGTAAGTCAGGTTCAGCTGCGCGATCCGTGGCGCCGAGAGCTCCAGGGAGTTCTTCTGGGCATAGCCCGTGAGCAGCTTGTGCTTGATCGCCCAGTCGATGTCCCGGTCGATCAGCGAGAAGTCCTGGCTTTCCACTGCGTTCAGCGTGCGTTCCCACAATTCCAGGACGGTATCCACCTGGTCGTGGTGCGCGCCGTGGCGGGCGATGAATTCCTTGACGGATTCGAAGAGGATCCACTGGATCTGCAGTGCGGTCGGTTCGTCGCCGCCCATGAGCCGCACCACGGTCTGGCCAGTGAAATCGTGGGAGATCTGGCGGATGGAGCGAATCGGGTTTTCCAGTCGCAGATCGTGGTAGATTTCGCCGGATTCGATCAGGCGCAGCACCAGGTCGGTGGCGCCGATCTTCAGCAGCTGGGTGGTTTCGCTCATCGACGAGTCGCCCACTATGACATGCAGCCGGCGGTGGTACTCGGCATCGGCGTGCGGCTCATCGCGGGTATTGATGATCGGACGCGAGCGCGTTGTGGCCGAGGAGACCCCCTCCCACATGTGATCGGCGCGCTGGGAGAAGACGTACTTGGTCTGCTCTTCATCGGTGATCAGATGCCCGGCACCGCACAATAGCTGGCGGGTGACGAGGAAAGGGATGAGCATGTCAGCGAGGCGCTTGAACTCGATTTTGCGTGGAATCAGGTAGTTCTCGTGGCAGCCATAGGAGTTCCCGGCGGAGTCCACATTGTTCTTGAACATGTAGATCCGGCCTTCGTGGCCTTCCTCGGCCAGCTGGTCCTCTGCCTGGTCAACGAGGTCCAGCATGAACGCCTCCCCTGCGCGGTCGTGGGCGATCAGCTGCTTGAGCTGGTCGCATTCCGCGGTGGCGTACTCCGGGTGCGAGCCCACATCCAGGTAGAGGCGCGAGCCGTTCTCCAGGAACACATTCGAACTGCGCCCCCAGCCGACTACCGGCTTGAACAGGTGCCGTGCGGCATCCTCCGGGGTGAGCCGGCGCCCATCCGACGGGACATAATTCAGCCCGAATTCGGTTTCCAGACCAAAGATTCTGCGATCCACGCGAAGCTACTTCCCCTCAACTGCGGTTCCGCCACATTGGTCAGAACACGACTTCCAAAGCTGTGTGCCCGTTGGGGCTTACTGGCCGCCCTTTTGCACGAATCCGCGGACGAACTCTTCAGCGTTGGATTCCAGCACCGAGTCGATCTCGTCCAGCAGGTCATCCACGCCGGCGGACTGGCCGGTGGTGTTCACCTGGACCTGTTCCGTTTCGGCCTGCTGGTTCTGGGTGCTGCGGCGGGCCGAGAAGCTTTCCTGAGTCATCGTTTTCTCCTAAGTCGTCGTGAATCCCGGAATTACGCGCCGAGACTCATACCTATTCTGCGCCGATTAGCGACGCCTGGCCAATTCGTCGATAAATTCCGCAATCTCCAGCTGCGTGTCGAACAGCTCGCCAACCTGCGCACGGGTTCCGCCCAGCGGTTCGGGCATGTGGAAGCGGCTGATCTTGCGCGCCCCGGGGACGGCGAAGGACAACGCATCCCAGTTCGCTGCGACCACGTAGGGCGCATAGCGCTGCAGGGTCATGCCGCGCAGGTAGGCCCGGGTATCTTCCGGCGGGCTGGCCACGGCTTGGTTGATCTCCTGCTGGCTGAAGATCCTCTGGATGGCCCCGCGTTCGGCCATGCGGTAGTACAAGCCCTTATCGGTCCGCAAATCAGCCCATTGCAGGTCCAGCATCGCCACGCGTGGATCGGACAGCTCAAGCTGGTGGCGCTGGGCGAAGCCGTTGACCAGCTGGTATTTGGCGATCCAGTCAATCTGGTCTGCCGCGTCCATCGGGTCGCACTCGAGCAACTCCAGGATCTGCGCCCAACGGCTGAGGATCTCGGTGGTGTCCGGATCATCAATGCCGCGTGCCGCACAGTAGTTTTCTGCCGCATGCAGGTAATGGCGCTGGATTTCAATGGCGGTGAGCTGGACCCCGCCGCGCAACCGCACCTTGGCCTTCAGGGTGGGGTCGTGGCTGATTTGCTGCAAGGCCAGGACCGGCTCGACCAGTTCCAGCTGCGGGGCCATCCCCGCTTCGATCAGCGAGAGTACCAAGTTGGTGGTGCCCACGCGCAGCAGGGTGGAGATCTGCCCGAGGTTCGCATCCCCGATGATCACGTGCAGGCGGCGGTACTTGTCCCAGTTCGCGTGCGGTTCATCGCGGGTGTTGATGATCGGGCGGTTGATCGTGGTTTCCAGGCCCACTTCCGCCTCGAAGAAGTCGGCACGCTGGGAGACCTGGAAGGCGGCGCGCTCGTTGAGCATGCCCTGGCCCACCCGGCCGGCACCGCAGAAGATCTGCCTGCTGGCAAAGAACGGGGTGAGCCCGCGGACAATCGAAGAGAACTCGATGCCGCGCGGCATCAGGTAGTTCTCATGCGAGCCGTAGGAGACCGACTTGTTATCGGTGTTGTTCTTGTACAGCAGCAGTTCCCCGCTGCCCAGGCGCTGGGCGGCGGCCGCGGCGCGGCGCATCACTTCATCGCCGGCTTGGTCCCAGAGCACCGCATCACGCGGGGTCATCGATTCGGGGCTGGAGTATTCCGGGTGGGCGTGGTCGACGTACAGGCGTGCGCCGTTGCCCAGGACCATGTTCATCACGACATCCGTGGATTCCTTCTCCTGGTAGAGCGTTGAACCCAGATGCGCGTCGTTGCCATCCAGCGCAATGGATTCGGCGGTCCAGATGCCCTCGTCGTCCAGCCCCGGCTCCAGGTCGGTCAGCTGGCTCGGATGCGCTTGGGCCCGGTCCATGGCGAATCCGCGCGCATCTTGCAGCGGGGATTCGTCGCTGTAGTCCCAGCGTGCTGCCTTGGCCGCCGAATCCTGCTCGGCGACCAATTGCGCGTAGGCGTCAACGATCTGCGCCGAAAGCACCGTGGCGTTGGCCTTGGGCATGTTCGGGCGGATAATTCCGTATTCGGTTTCCAGGCCGACCAGCCGACGTGCGCTCATTTGCCGGCCTGCTGCTGGACCAGGGAACGGATGTTGCTGATCCGCTCGCCCTTGCGGCCGGAAATTCGGGCCCAATCATCGGGGTTGGTGGTGTTGGGCATGTCCTCGTGCTCGGCGAACTCCTCGCGCACCGCACGCAGCAGGTACTCCATTTTCAGTCCGCGTTCGTTCTGCGTAATCAGCGCCTTGATGGCATGCTTCTTGGCGCGGTCCACGATGTTGTGGATGACCGCGCCCGAGGCGAAGTCCTTGAAGTAGAGCACTTCGGTGGCACCGGTAACATAGGTGACTTCGAGGAATTCGTTGATCCGCTCGGTGGAGTACATTGCCTGGACGGCTCCGCGGATCATGCGCGCTATGGTGGCGCCGGCATCCCCGGCATCGGCATCGAGCTCATCGGCGTGCAGCGGCAGTTCGGTCGTCAGGTACTTGCTGAAGATTTCTGTGGCACCCTCGGCATCGGGGCGGCGGATCTTGATCTTGACGTCCAGGCGTCCCGGACGCAGGATCGCCGGGTCGATCATGTCCTCGCGGTTGGACGCGCCGATGACAATCACGTTATCCAGGCGCTCGACGCCGTCAATTTCGGCCAGCAGCTGCGGCACGATGGTGGTTTCCACATCCGAGGAGACACCGGTGCCGCGGGTACGGAACAGCGCTTCCATCTCGTCGAAGAACACCACCACCGGATCTCCATGCAGCGCCTTCTCCCGGGCGCGGGCGAAGATCAGGCGGATGTGCCGCTCGGTTTCGCCCACGTACTTGTCCAGCAGCTCCGGACCCTTGATGTTCAGGAAGTAGCTGCGGTTGCTGGCCCCTTCCTTGCGCTCGACGACGCGCTGGGCCAGGGAGTGCGCCACCGCCTTGGCGATCAGGGTCTTGCCGCAGCCCGGAGGGCCGTAGAGCAGGATCCCCTTTGGCGCGCTCAACCCGTGTTCGCGGTACAGCTCAGGGTGGGTGAAGGGCAGCTCCACCGAGTCCTTGATGGCTTCGATCTGCGAGTTCAGCCCGCCAATGTCCGAGTAGGCAATGTCCGGGACTTCCTCGAGCACCAGGGACTGCATGTCGGTGAGCTGGACGCGGGATACCGCCATGCCCGAACGCGAATCGATGGCCAGCTGGTCGCCCACGCGCAGGTGCATCTCGCGCAGCGGGCCAGCGAGTTCAACGACGCGCTGGTCATCGGCACGGGCCATGACTACGGCGTGGTGATTTTCCAGCAGTTCCTTGACCGTGACCAGTTCACCGGTCTCTTCGAATCCCAGGCCCGCGACGATCACCAGTGCT
The DNA here is from genome assembly GCF_044753145.1 of Glutamicibacter sp. NPDC088483. Taxonomy (NCBI): domain Bacteria; kingdom Bacillati; phylum Actinomycetota; class Actinomycetes; order Micrococcales; family Micrococcaceae; genus Glutamicibacter; species Glutamicibacter sp. NPDC088483. The sequence continues at coordinate 255,733 of NZ_JBIVMP010000002.1, read as the reverse complement.
TCATTGAGCAGCACCTGCTGGCCGATGACCAGCTTGTCGAAATCCATCAGCGGGCTGACGGCCACGCGCATCTTGCGCCCGGAGTAGATGACATCTGCGGACTGGGCGCCGGTGGATTCGATGCCGAGCCCGGGCTCGGGGTGCTTGCGCGGGTGCTTGGCCACGATGGTGCCGTGGCTGAAGGGAGTGTCCCCGTCTTTTTCCAGCGCCGACTTCAGGTTGATGATCTGCTCGCGGGTGGTTTCCAGCAGGGCCACCAGGCGCTTGTTATTGCCGCTGATCCCGGCGAGTTGCTTGTCGAGGTTGCGATTCTTGTCGCGCAGCACGTTGACCTGGCGTTCGGTCATCTGCAGCCGCTCGGCCAATTGTTCTGCCTCGCGATTATCGTTCACGTTCCAACCTCCAACATCCAACGTCACCGGGGCGGTTCGTGCGCCCTGATGAGGTTTTTTCCGGTGCTTGGCGCACCGTCTTGCTTCCATCCTAGGAACTGAAGGCCCCGAGTGCAGAACACTCGGGGCCTAATGTCACATAATGAGACGCAATGTCTCAATATATGGTTGCAGCTCAGGCTTCGCCGCCAGCGCCTTCGGCGCCTTCTTCAGCGGCACGCACGCGCACGGACTGGTTGGCATCGCGGGCGGCCCGGCGCAGCTTCTTATCCGACAAGCCGCGCTCGCCCAGTGCTTCAGGGGTCCACTCGCCGTCGGCGTGATCGCGCGTCCATGCGCTCAGGTCCTCATCGGAGTACGAGTGCTCCTTGATGCGCTTGGCTTTCGGGATGCCATCGGCGGAATCGGCCAGACGGCGGCAGGTGATCAGGAATGCGGTGTGCGCCACCATCCGGTGATCCGGGCGGACAGCCAGGCCGTCGACGTGCCAGCCGCGCACCAGGGTTTCGAAGCACTCTGGCTCGGTGAACTGGCCCGAAGCACGGATGGCCTCGACCACGCGGGACATCTGGGTCACCGAGGACACATAGTTGGTCCACACGCCGCCCGGCGCCAGCACCGTAGCTACCGCATCCAGGCATTCCCAGGGGCTGAGCATGTCCAGGACCACGCGGTCGATGCTGCCCGGTTCTTCCAGCTCGACGACCTTGTCCTGGAAGTCGCCGATGGAGATCTGCCACGATGGGTGCTCGCCACCGAAGACGGTGGAGATGTTGCCGCGGGCGATATCGGCGAATTCCTCGCGTCGCTCGAAGGAGTGCAGGAAGCCCTCATCGCCGACCGCGCGCAGCAGCGAGATGGACAGCGCGCCGGAACCGACACCGGCTTCGACGACGCGCGCGCCCGGGAAGATGTCGCCGAACTGCACGATCTGCGCGGCATCCTTCGGGTAGACCACGGTGGCGCCGCGCGGCATGGAGAGCACGAAATCCTTGGCCAGCGGGCGCAGGGCCTGGTAGCGGAAGCCGTCGATATTCTCGATGACCGAGCCTTCGGGCAGGCCGATGATGGCCTCGTGCGGCAGCACGCCCTTGTGCGTGTGGAACTCTCCACCGTGCTGCAGGGTGATGGTGTTGATCCGGCGTTTCTCGTCGGTCAGCTGCACGCGGTCGCCGACACGGAAGGGGCCGCGACGGGCTGCCGCGCCGTGCGGCGCCTGGCTCTTAGCTTCGCTCACTGATGTGATCCTTTTCTTGGTGCTTTTCAGTCTGTATAGAGTTTACTTGCGGCGTCCGGTGACGGCGTTGACGATCTGCCGCTGGTGCAGCAGGCCCACCACCTGCCCGGTGGCGCTGATCACCGCGTATTCGGCGCTGTCCACGCTGGCCAGGTAGTCGATCAGTGCGCGGCCATCGGAATCCTCGGCCACGATCGCGCCCTGGCCCAGGGCACGGGACACGGCCAAGGCCGGAACCTGGGCCGCCTGGTTCGGGTCCACCCGGGACAGTGCCTGCGCATCGATGACCCCGACCGGCATCCCTTTCGGGTCGACCAGGATGATCTCTCCCCCGCGAACGTTCTGGCGGGAGAGCACGTCGGCTACGGTTGCGTGCGAAACCATGGCCGAAGCCGGGCGCATCAAGTCGGTGGCGATCACGGTGGGCAGGTTCAGCATCATCTTGGAGTGCGCAATCAGCTGCGTGGTGGCTTGCCACATGAACATCGCCACCATGATGCCGACCACCACCGTGATGATCTGGGGCTGCTCGCCGCGTACCAGAGGATAGATCACGAAGTAGAAGACCAGGCCCACGGCGATTGCCCGGCCCACCCAGCTCGAGGCGATGGTGCCCTTGAACTGGGATCCGGTGGCCTTCCAGACGATCGATTCGACCAGCCGCCCGCCATCGAGCGGAAGCCCGGGCAGCGCGTTGAAGGCGCCGAGCAGCAGGTTGGCATAGACGAAGAAGTCCAGCAGCAGGTTCGGGTACACGCCCATGGCCGCGTTCTCGATCACCAGCCAGCCGATTCCGGCCAGCAGGAAGTTCGACAGCGGTCCGGAGAGTGCCACCCAGAGCGAGGCGCCGGGCTTGGCCTTGAAGGAACCGAACTGGGTGTGCCCGCCCATCAGCGTCAACACGATGTGCGCATCGGGCCACTTGAAGGCGCGCGCGGTCATCGCGTGCGCGACCTCATGGATCAGCACGGCCACGGCAATAGCCACCGCGCAGGCCAGGCCCATCAGGTAGGCGTTCAGCGGCGGGATGATTCCGCCGCGCGAAAGCTGGATGCCAACGCTGAAGGTGATGACCGCGGTGATGATGAACCACGAGCTGGAGAGGTAGACCGGGACGCCCCCGATACGCCCCAGCTTGATTCCAGGGGACTTTTCCTGAGTGTCGCTCACGCGCTAACCTGCACCAACCATCGAGTCATTTCATGTACATCCACGGATGCCAAGCTGTCGATCCGGCGCCAATTGCCTTCTCCCGGGTCGGTGGCGTTGGGAACCAGCACCGCATGCAGCCCGGCCGCGGACGCCGAGGCGATGCCCGGCACGGAATCCTCGAAACCAATGCACCTGGCTGCTTCCAGTTCTTTCCCGGTGCACTGGCCAAGCAGCTGCAGTCCAGCCAGATAAGGTTCCGGGTGCGGCTTGCCGTTGGCGACCTCTTCACCGGTAACGCTGGCCTGGAAGGTGCCTTCGGGGATGCTGAGCATCAGTTCATCGACAATGCTGCGCTCGGACATGGTCACCAGGGCCTGCGGGATGCCTGCCTGCTTGCACGCCGCGAGCAATTCGCGGGCTCCTGGCCGCCAGGGGATCTCGCGGCGGATGCCGGCAACCACCCGGGCAGAGAGCCAGTCGATGATCTCGCGGATCTCCAGCTTGACCCCGGCCTGCTGCAGGGCCCGGGCGCCATCTGGCAAGGCGTTGCCGACCAGGGCCAGGCCTTGTTCATGGCTCCACGAGCCGCCATGGGAAGCCACCAGCTCAGCTTCGGCAGCCAGCCAATAGGGTTCGGTGTCGATCAGCGTACCGTCCATATCCCACAGGACAGCTTGCGGGGTTGCGGGCTCGGTTCCGGCGGCAAAGTCAAAACTGGTGCTTGGCATGAGTCCATTCTAGATGGAAGAGTGGGGCTAAGCCGCTTCGGCGAGCCACGCCGAGAGCATCGAGTGCTGCCAAGGAGTCTTCAATGAACGAGGAATACCACGCCCCGACGCTGAATAGCTATATTGCCAAGACCCAGCATGAGATTCGCCCCACCATCGTCTTGGCTGCCTTCGAGGGGTGGAACGACGCCGGTTCGGCGGCCACGGACGCCGTCCGCCTGCTGCTCGAGTCCAACGCCCATGAGCATGTGGCCACCGTGGGCGAGGACGATTTCTACGACTACCAGTTCACCCGGCCCAAGACCCGGCGCACCGGGACCGGGCGCGTAGTGGACTGGCCGTGCACCGAGATCTTCAAGATCCATTTGCCCCAGGCGGCCGCCGACCTGCTGGTGGTGCTGGGTGTCGAGCCGACGTTCAAATGGCAGACCTTCTGCTCGCGGATCATCAAGGTGGCCCAATCCCACAATGCCCATGCCGTGCTCACCCTGGGCGCCTTGCTGGCTGATGTGCCGCATACCCGGCCGGTGCCGACCTCGCTGGCCAGCGATGATCCGCGGTTCCAGGAGCACCTGAGGATCAGCGCCTCCACCTACGAGGGGCCCACCGGAATCCCCTCGGTGCTCGGCGTGGAGTTCGAACGGTACGGGATCCCGAGCCTGTCGCTGTGGGCGCAGCTCTCCCACTATGTTGCGCAGTCCCCCAGCCCGCGGGTGCAACTGGCCATCATCGAGCTGCTGGAGGAAGTCATCCCGGTCTCCGTGCCGGACCAGAAACTGCGCGAGGATGCGCTGGCCTGGAAGCACGGGGTCGATGAGCTCGCGGCAGCGGATCCGGATGTGGCCAAGTACGTTGAACAGCTGGAGCAGGCAACGGACACCAGCGAGCTTCCCGAGGCCAGCGGCGAGTCCATTGCCCGGGAATTCGAGCGCTATCTGCGCCGCCGGGGAAAGTACCGCAAAGACAGCCCGGGGTCCGACTTCGATATCTGAAGCCGGACCCCGGGATGCTTGGCGCGGTGCTGCCTAGAGCTTGAGCCCCAGCAGCGCGTCGATGCCGTGGCGCAACGCTTCGGCGCCGTCGCCATTCGAGCCGGCCGGCTGCGCCGCCCACCGGTCGAGTGCCTCCAGCGCGGAGGGCGCATCGATGTCATCGGCCATGTGCTTGCGGATGCTTTCCACTACCTTGGCTGCGTCCTCGTTGCTGGTGGTGGCCAAGGCCTGGCGCCAGGCAGCCACCCGCTGCTGGGCTGCGGCCAGCAATTGCTCGGTCCAGAACCAGTCGCTGCGGTAGTGCTGGGAGAGCAGTACGGCGCGGATCGCTACCGGCTCGACGCCGGCTTCGCGCAGTTTGGAAACCAGCACCAGGTTGCCCAGGGACTTGCTCATCTTTTCGCCGTCCAGGCCCACCATGCCGGTGTGCACGTAGGTCTGCGCGAGTTCCGCGTTATCGCCAGCAGCTGCGTGGGCCGCGGAGAATTCGTGGTGCGGGAAGATCAGGTCCGAGCCGCCACCCTGGACAGTGAAGGGGGCCGGCAGGGTCTCGCGGGCAATCACCGAGCATTCGATGTGCCAGCCCGGGCGGCCGGCACCGAGCTTGCCGCCATCCCATGACGGCTCGCCCTCGCGGGCGGCACGCCACAGCAGCGGGTCCAGCGCATCGCGCTTGCCGGCACGATCCGGATCCCCGCCGCGTTCGGCGAAGAAGCCGAGCATGGTCTGGCGGTCGTAGTTCGAAACGGCGCCCAGTTTCCAGGCATCGTTCTGGGCGGCCAGGGTGTCGAAGTACACGTCGCCTTCCACCCCATCGGCACCAGCCGGCACACGGTAGGCCAGATCCGCATCGAGCAGCTGCTCGACGACCGGGACCAGCCAGTGGATGGATTCCACCGCGCCGATGTAGTTCTGCGGCGGAATGACGTTCAGGGCTTCCATGTCGTCGCGGAAGAGCTGGATCTGCGACTCGGCCAGTTCGCGCCAATCGACGTTGGTTGCTGCGGCGCGTTCGAGCAGCGGGTCGTCCACGTCGGTGATGTTCTGGGTGTAGGCCACGGTGCGACCGGCATCGCGCCAGGTGCGCTGCACCAGGTCGAAGGTGACATATGTGGCGGCGTGGCCCATATGGGTGGCGTCATAGGGGGTGATACCGCAAACGTACATGCTGGCCGGCGCAATAGCCTCATCCGCTGGCGCAGTGGCCTGTCGGGCTCCGGTGGCGGTATTGAAAAGTTCCAGTGTTGGTGCTGAACCAGCCACCTGAGGTACCTCAGGGTTATTCCACGCGTGCACTTATGGACATCCTTTCGCAGATGCGACGTATTTCTTCCTTTAACTCCAAGTGAAGCAAGGCGAGGTTTATTCCCGTTAACTGCAAGATGCCCGTGAAGCAGTCCACGGACATCTTGGAAAACCTGGATCAGGCGGCCATCCAGCCCAATCCCAGAGCGACGAACAGCGCCAGGCCCAGCAGGATGCGGTACCAGACGAAGAAGCGGTAGGAGTGGGTGGAAACGAACTTCAGGAACCAGCCCACAATCAGGAAGCCGACGACGAAGGCCACGACGGTAGCGACACCGGTCTGCGCCAGGGTGTAGACACCTGGTTCGTCGAAGGACTTCACCAGCTTGTACAGGCCCGAGGCGAACACCGCCGGGATCGCCAGCAGGAACGAGTAGCGGGCTGCGGCTTCACGGGTGTACCCCATGAGCAAACCAGCGGTGATGGTGCCGCCCGAACGCGAGACGCCCGGAATCAAGGCCATGGCCTGGGCGAAGCCGTAGAAGATGCCGTGCTTGACGGTCAGCTTGTCCAAGGTGCGCTGCTGCTTGCCGTAGTGGTCGGCGATGGCCAGGATCAGGCCGAAGACCACCAGTGTGGTCGCAACAATCCACAGCGAACGGAAGTTCGTATCGATGTAGTCTTCCAGCAGCAGGCCCAGGATCGCGATCGGCAGGGAGCCGATAATGATCAGCCAGCCCATCTTGGCATCCGGATCCGAATGCGGGATCTTGCCGGCCAGCGCCTTGCACCAGGCGCCGATGATCCGCACGATGTCACGCCAGAAGAAGACGATCACTGCGGTTTCGGTACCCAGCTGGGTAATGGCGGTAAATGCCGCTCCGGGGTCTTGGGCGTTGGGCAGGAGTTCGCCAACGATACGCAAGTGGGCTGAGGACGAGATCGGGAGGAACTCGGTCAGGCCCTGGATCAATCCTAGGAAAGCTGCTTCAAACCAATTCACCCCTCGACATTACTTCACCGATTGCGACTATCTGGACTCAGAAACACGGAATAGGAAAAATTCACTCCGTGGTCGTACTCACGCATCATCCGAGGGTATGGTGAAGGGCAATAACTCGGAATACTGATCGTAGAGGGCGTCTTCATAGTCTTCGAAGGCATCGGCCAGCGCGCCAAAAGCCGCGTCGACGGATGCCTCGCCAGCACCGCGGCTCTGCGACACAATTGCCAGGTGCTGCTCCAGGCGTGCAATAAATGCTTGCAGTGCAAAACTCGGTTCAGTACTCATAGCATGAGGCTACAACGCACGGCGTTCTTTAGATAGGGGGCAGGATGCTCGAAGAAAGAATTAAGCCACCGCTGCATCATCCCGATGACCAGCGCTTTGAATACCTGGTCATAACTTCTTTCCCGGGCGAACCAAAGCATGTCGCCCGCGCCGCCCTGCGGGAGCACGCCGATAACGGCAAATGGGAGCTCATGCGCACCTGCCGCTATGAAGGCGGCGCCCAAAAATACTGGCTGCGCCGCCGGGTGATGCGCATTCGCAGCACCCTGGCTCCCTGAACCGGCAACTGGGCACATGGCTCCGTGCCCGCGATTGGCCCTCACAGCAATCGCGGGTCCTTGCCTCAGCTGTCGAGCGGGCCTACCAGCCACGAGGCCACCGTATTGGCTGCCGAAGCGGCATTGGACGGGTGGTACCAGCTGGCCTGCACGTCGCGGTAGAGCCGTTCGAACTCCGACCCCCGGAAATATCCGCCACCGCCCAGCAGCTGTCCGGCCAACTGGATGTTCTCCCGTGCAGTGTCCCCGGCCAGGGTGCGCAGCGTCACCAGCTTGGGGAACCACGCGCCCTGGTGATCCGCCTTGGCCTCCAGGTCACCGGCCACCGAGCGTTGCAGGGCATCCAGGGCCAGCAGGCGCATCGCCGCCTCGGCCAAGAGCCCGCGGGCGCGCACATCCTGCGCATACCGGGTCCCATCCTGGTGCACCCGCTGTCCCAGGGCCTCCTGGGCCAGGGTCACCGCACGATCTGCGATGCCCACGTAGACGCTTGCGGTCAGGGTCAGGAAGGATGCGAAGATGCCGAAGACCAGCGGGTCCTGATTTGGACCGGCCGGCAGCCGGCTATGCACCGATTCGCGCGGAGCCACCGCATTTTCCAGCTTCGTGGTGTGCGACTGGCTGGCCCGCATGCCCAGGGTGTTCCAGTCGTTCAGGGAATGCACGCCCTCGCCCCTGGCTACGAAGCCGTGAACCAGTTCCCCGGATTCCTCATCCTTGCCGAACACCCCCAATCGGGTGAACGCCGGTGCCAGCGAGGTGAAGATCTTCACGCCATTGAACTCCACCGAGCCATCGGCAGCAGTTCTCGCCCTGGTCTTCGAGTCGAAGAGCACCGCGTCGTTGCCGGGCTCCGAAATCCCGAACGCCATGACTTCGCCCTCGGCAATCCAATCGGCCACCATATCCAGGCGCCGGTCCCCGCGGGCCTGCAGCAAATACGCGACGCCCGCCCACACCTGGTGCATGTTGATCGCCAGGGCCGTGCCGGGTGCCGCGGTGGCCAGGCGGCGCTGGGCCAGGGCCAGGGTCTGGAAGTTCCACCCCAGTCCCCCGCGCTCTGCCGGCACCAGCGCCTTGAGGTAGCCCAGTTCCACCAGTTCGTTGAAGTCTTCGATGGCGAACGAGTTCGACTCGTCATAGCCGGCGGCCCGGTCCCGGAAACGCTCAAGCAGCTCGTCGCTCAGTATGGATTCGATGGTCAAGGATTCTGCTCCTGGATTCTGTTGTGCTGGCTGGGCCAACGCTGGTTCTAGTATTCCTGCAAGAGGTTTTGGAGCACCCGCACGCCGAACTTGATGGAGTCCACCGGCACGCGTTCGTCGACGCCATGGAACATTCCGGTGAAATCCAGCTCGGCAGGAAGTTGCAGCGGCGCGAATCCGTAGCCGGTGATCCCCAGTTTGGCCAGCCATTTGTTATCGGTTCCGCCAGAAAGCATATAGGGCAGAACCACGGCATCCGGGTCTTCAGCCAGCAACGACGCGATCATGGAATCCACCAGCGCACCGGCGAAGGGCACCTCCAGGGATTCCTGCTCATGCACCATGGACAGCTCAACGTGTTCCCCGGCCAGTTCACGCAGGGTCTCCAAGGTGGCTTCGTGCTGCTCGGGCAGGGTGCGGCAGTCGATCAGCGCTGCGGCCTGCCCGGGAATGACGTTGTGCTTGTAGCCTGCCTCCAGGGCGGAGGGATTCGCGGTGTTCTGCAAGGTAGCCCCGACGAAGCGCGAGACATTGCCCATGGCCGAGAGCAGCGGGGCCGGATCGGCTTCATCGAAGTCCAGTCCGGACAGCTCGGCCACCTGCTCAAGCAATGCGCGAGTGGTTTTGGTGTAGGACAGCGGCCATTGATGCTCACCGATGCGATGGACGGCTCCTGCCAGATGGGTGACCGCATTATCGGTGTTGAGCTGCGAGCCGTGGCCGGCCATGCCCTTGGATTCCAGCTTCAGCCAGGCGATGCCCTTTTCCGCAGTCTGCAGCATGTAGGCCCGGCGGCCGTTGATTTCGACCGAGAACCCGCCGACTTCGCTAATGGCCTCGGCCGCCCCGGCGAAGAGTTCGGGATGGTTCTGCACCATCCAGCCGGAACCATAGTCCCCGCCAGCTTCCTCATCGGCGAAGAAGGCGATGACCAGATCGCGCCGCGGGGTGATGTTCTCGCGTTGCAGGTGCCGGATGGCGGCGATAATCATCGCGTCCATGTTCTTCATGTCCACCGCTCCGCGTCCCCAGATCATCCCATCGATGATCCGGGCCCCGAAAGGATCCACGCTCCAGTCTTCGGCGATGGCCGGCACGACATCCAGGTGGCCGTGCACGACCAGGGCCGGCAATGCCCGATCGGCCCCCGGGATGCGGGTGACCACGTTGGCCCGCCCGGGAGCGGATTCATAGATCGTGGCATCCAGGCCGACGTCCTCGAGCAGCCCAGCGACATAGCGGGCGGCTTCAAGCTCCCCCGCGCCCTTGTTGCCTCCATAGTTCGTCGTGTCGATCTGAATCAGTTTCCTGCAGATCTCTACGGCTTCATTTTCCATGAGTGGAATGTCGCCAGCAGTGGACATCGCCAATGATCCTCTCGTAGCAGTGCTTTGCAATACACACTAGTGGGCAAAGCCCTCACCGTCGTGTGCGAACGTGCGCAATTTCTAGCCGTGAAGTTCCTGGTAGGCCTTCCTCGCGCCCGGGTGCAGGGGCTGGCCTCCGGTGCTGACCAAGGTTTCGGGGGTCAAGAACTGGATGCCGGCGCTGGATTCTGGCACCAGCTGATCAGCGTGGGCGACCAGGAGCTTGACGACGGCTCCGGCCAGCTCCTCGGGCATGTCCGCGCGCGCCATCAAGAGGTTGCCAACCCCGATCGTCTCCACGGACTTGATTCCGCGGTAGGTTCCCTCCGGGATGACTACCCGATCGTAGAGATCCGGGTACCGCTCGCGCAGCTGCGGCAGCACCGCTGAAACATCGAGCAGGCCCAAGTCCATGGTTGAAGCGAGCCGGCTCAGCGAAGCAACCGGCAGGCCGCCGAAAAGGAATAGCGCGTCAATGCTTCCCTTGCCCAGCGCCTCCAGCCCTGCCACGTACCCGTACTGCAGCTCCTTGGGCGCGATCCCGCGATTCTTCAGCTCCGCTGCACGCAATATGCGCTGGCCGGTCACCCACGTACCTGACCCTGGCGCACCGGTGCCGATGGTGCGTCCTGCCAGATCCTGCAGCGAGCTAATCCCGGCTGCTGTGCGGATGATGCAATGGAAATAGTTCTGGTAGACGCGGCCCAGGGCCATCGGCTGCGCCTGTGGAGCGCTGTCCTTCCGGTACTGGTCCACCGTATCGGCCAGGGCAAGAGCCAGCCCGGCCTTATTTTCTGCGAGCATCGCCAGATTCTGGGCGCTGGCCTGGGTATTGAGGGCTGCTGAATGCTCGGCGACGCCGTGGTCCACCAAGGCGTTGGAGAGCAAGGAGGCAAATTGGAAGTACATGCCCCCGTCTTCACCGGAGGCGATATCCAATCGATGCGCAATGGGCAACGAGCTGCAGGAACTCAGCGCTGGCAGTCCGGCGGCGACTGGGGCTGCCAGGAGATATCGAAGCAAGTTCCGCCGGGACGGCATGGGCTCAGGATTCATCGGGCACCTCGGGCTTGCTGCCATGCAGGGGCAGGCTGATCGTTGCTTTGAACCCTTCGCCCGGAGCCGATTCAAGCGTGAGCTCACCGGCATTCGCGCGCGCCAAGCGATCCACGATAGCCAGTCCCAAACCTGTTCCCGGACTGTGCCGCACACGTTCTGCACGCCAGAACCGCTCGCCTGCATTCGCGAGTTCAGCAGCGTTCATGCCGGCTCCGTGATCCTGTATTTGGATGCTGGCAGTTCCCGGGTTGAGCCGCAGGCCCAGGACGATCTTGCTGCCAGGGGCGTACTTGAAGGCGTTTTCCAGTAGTTCCGCGAGCATCTGCTGCAAATCGAATCCGTTGCACCACACCATGGCGGTCTGCCCCGAGGTGGCGCTGCCATCGAGCACCAGCTGGTTTCCCCGTTGCCGGGCAACCTCGGATTGGCGTTCGACTTCCTCGGCGAGCATCTGCCCGACGTCGACTTGTTGGCCGTGCACGGCTGTCTCGGGCAAGGACTCCCCCGCATTTTGCTCGGCTAGCCGATGCTCGGCGCTGGCCAAGCGCATGACGCCGTCCAGCAGGGTTTCCACCCGATGCAGTTCGTTTTCCACCGCGTGCACTCCGACGGGATCCGCTTGGTCGCCCATGCGCATCTTCAAAAGATCCACGCGCAACCGCAAGGCGGCAACGGGGTTCCGGAGCTGATGGGATGTTTCAGCAATGAGCTCCTGCTGCTGCTTCAGGCTCTCGGCCATAGTTCGGGCCATGCTGCCCAGCGACCGCGATAGCCGGCGCAGTTCCGGTGGGCCTTGCTCTTCGAGGAGAACTGGTGCCTGATGCCGCGCAATGTCATTGACGGCATCATTGAGCCGGTGCACCGGACGGAGCACCCAGAAGGTCAGGCGGTCGGCCAAGAGCAGGAGTCCAGCGCCAATGGAAATGACAACAAGCCACAGCAGGCTGGACTTTTCCAGCACCTTGGCGCGTGCAGTTTCCAAGTTCACTTGCATCGTGACAGAGCCGAGCACTTGAGCAGAATTGCCGAACGGCTGCGAGAGCAAGGCGGTGGCATCCGAGAGAGGATCGATCGGCGGGATCTGGACCAGTCCCAGATTCAGCTCTGAATTGCGCACGGTGCCAGCGACCTCGGGATCCGCAGGATCGATACTGCCCGAGACCAATTGCCGCTGGCCCAGATTGATCAGCAGCCCTTCGCCATAGAGGTCGCTATAGGTGTCCATCTCCAGCTGGAGCAGCGACATGTCATTTGCCAGATCAGCATGGGTGGCAAGCTGGACAAAGCGGTTCAATGCCGACAACCGGTTCAACTGGACTTCAGCGGTGGCATCACGGCTGACGCTCTGCAACAGCATCGCGCTGACGATGGCGACGATTGCAAGCAGCAGCGTGCCCAGGATGCCCAGTACGCGCAGCCTCACGGGTTTGGCGTCTCTAGCCGGTAACCAACTCCGCGAACGTTCACGATCATCCCGGGTGCAGCAAGCTTGGAACGCAAACCGGTGAGGTGGACATCCAAGGAGCGCGACACCGCCACGAACGCGTCGCCCCACAAGCGATCAAGAATCTGCTCCCGGGTTACCACCGCTCCGTCATGCTGGGCCAGCAATGCCAGCAGCTCGAATTCCTTGGCGGTCAGCTGGAGGTGCCGTCCATTCAGAATTGCTTCGTGCTTCCCGGTGTCCACACGCAATCCGCCGGCGATGAGCACACCGCCGTTGTCATTGGATTGGACCTTGGCGCGGCGGGCCACCGCATCGATGCGGGCCAGAAGGACCGCCAGCCCGATGGGCTTGACCAGGAAATCGTCGGCGCCCTGGCGCAGTCCCCGGACAACGCTCCGCTCGTCATTGCGCGCCGAGAGGATGACCACGGGGACTTCACTGATTTGGCGCAGTTTGCGCAGGACTTCCAGTCCATCCATATCCGGCAGGCCCAGATCCAGCAGGATCATCTGGGCACTGTGGTGCTTCAACAGCGCGTCAGCACCGCGGCTGACATGCTCGGCCTGATGTCCTGCGGCGCTCACGGCATCGATCAGGGCGCGGGCGACGGCGTGGTCGTCTTCGACGATCAACAGCTGCACGGCATCATCCTCGACGTTCAGATCCGGGCTCGGCGCCCATGGGTAACTGATCAATTCTAGCAATTCGGAACACGCCGTGTTCTCCACGTCACTGCATTCCTAAGAAAGTGTTAGTACTTGACTGAGAGTTTGCCAGTAAGAAAGATCACTACCAAGATTGAATACGATCTCACACCCCCGTGGTCCGCGTCACTGCCGATGCGACTCCGCGGCGGCATCGCACTGTGGCAAAAGGAAAATCAAATGAGCGAAAACATCCAGGCGCAACGCGCCGACCTAGACGGTGGCGGCCCACCGCGCTGGAAAGTCATTGGCCCGGGACTGGTCGTTGCGGCGACCGGCGTTGGCGCAGCCGACATGGTTGCCACACTAGTAGCAGGCAGCCAGTACGGCTATGCGCTGCTCTGGGCAGTGATTGTCGGCGTAATCCTGAAGATTGTTCTGGTTGAAGGCGCCGGCCGCTACACCCTGGCAACTGGCAAAACCATTTTCGAGGGTTGGAAGACCCTGGGCAAGTGGACCACCTGGTACTTCGGTCCCTACATCATCATCTGGGGCTTCGTTTACGGCGCTACAGCGATGAGTTCCGCTGCATTGCCGCTGGCCGCCTTGATGCCGGCAGTGGATCTGAAGATCTGGGCAGTGCTCATGGGCCTGCTGGGCTTCGCGATGGTCTGGTTCGGAAAGTACAGCTTCTTCGAGAAGATCACCGCTGTACTGGTGGGCATCATGTTCGTGACCGTGGTGGGCTTGGCTTTCATCGCTGTGCCAAACATTCCGGAAATGCTCAAGGGCTTGATCCCGATGATTCCGGAAGGCGGCGTGGTCTACACCCTGGCGTTGGCTGGCGGCGTCGGCGGTACCATCACCTTGGCCGCTTACGGCTACTGGCTGCGCGAGAAAGGCTGGTACACCCCTAAGTGGATGCGGGTCATGCGCATCGACAACTCCATGGCTTACGTCATGACCGGCGTCTTCGTGCTGGCCATGCTGATCGTGGGCGCGGAAGTTGTTCGCGCCGCCGGCGTGACCATCTCCGGTGGCGACAAGGGCCTGCTGGAACTGGGCGACGTGCTGAAAGCCGAATATGGCGATGTCGTAGGCAACGGCTTCCTCATTGGCTTCTGGGCCGCGTCCTTCTCGTCGATCATCGGCGTATGGAATGGCGTTTCGCTGATGTTCGCCGACTTCTGGGGCCATATGCGCAAGAAGCCGGCAAACCACCCGGATACGCTGACCGGTGGCAAGTACTTCAAGTTCTATGTGCTGTGGCTGACCTTCCCGCCAATGGTGCTCTTCTTGCTGGACAAGCCAATTGCCCTGATCCTGGCCTACGGCGTCCTCGGTGCGCTGTTCATGCCATTCCTGGCGGTCACCCTCCTGGGCCTGCTCAATGGCAAGCGCATCCCCAAGGAATGGGCCAACCGCTGGCACACCAACACCGCGTTGGCGATTACCGCAGTACTGTTCATCATCTTGGGTGTACAGCAGCTGTACAAGTCCCTGGCTCCGCTCTGGAGCTGATGGCCTTTCACTAGGTCCAGAAGTCATGGCGGCATGCATTGAATTGCATGCCGCCATGGCTTTCGCGTTTAGGCTGGAGGTTATGAGCATCAAGCGGATTGGAATCCTCGGAGCGGGACGAGCCGGTACAGCCCTCGCCCGCGCAGCAGCATCGGCCAGAATCGACGTACGCATCGCAGGTTCCAGGCCTCCACGGATGATGAAGTACCACCTGGCACAGTACGCATCGCATGCCACCGCCGTACTGGCCGAAGACATTGCCGAGGATGCCGATTTGGTGGTGCTCATGGTGCCCCAAGAGGAACTCGACGACATTGATGTCCCATCCCTGGCTGGCATCTTGCTGGTGGATGCGACCAATCGCTGGGAAGACGAGCCGCTTCCCGACTGGCTGGAAACATCACTTGACGCTGGCTTGTCCAGCTCCGAAGGCATTGCAACCCATTTCAAGAGCTCTCGCGTGGTCAAAGCCCTCAATCACATCAGCCATTGGGACATGGACGCGGATCGGGCAACCAAGCAATCCGCGCAACGCGCCTTGGGCGTCGCCTCGGATAACAAGCAGGATGCCCAGACGGTTTCGGAACTAACCGTCGCCCTGGGTTTCTCTCCGGTCCTCCTGCCCAACTTGGCCGCGGGCCGCGGCTTGGAACCCGGTGGCGCGATCTTCAACGAAGTTCTCGATGCGGCAACGCTGTCCGCCAGGCTCGGCCCATCTTCGCAGTAGAACCGCTAAACCCGCGTTTCACTAGGCAGATCGCATCATATTCCTGTGACGCTCGACACTGATTTTCTGATTTTTTACCTTAAACCTCTACTCAATCCCGGTTTTCCCGCGGAATTCCGGGGTTTTCACCCTCCAGTTGCGGGGAGTTTCCCGATTGGAAATCCCCTGCTGGGGGTGGTAAAGTTTTACTTCGTTGCCAGCGATAACAACGCGAACAACAGACAACCTGCGCGGGTGGCGGAATAGGTAGACGCGCTAGCTTGAGGTGCTAGTCCTCGCAAGAGGGTAGGGGTTCAAGTCCCCTTTCGCGCACAGGTAGAATCCCCGGTTGACTTCGGTCAACCGGGGATTTCTTTATTTAATCCGAACGGATCCCAGCCCTCGATTGAGGATGCGGCGCATGCCTCCGCCGCGCTTGCACGTGCGCTGCCGTAAAGTGCTTATATGACTGACTCTTCCCCGGGCAACATCCCCGCCCAGCAGGGGCTCATGCCAACTGATGATGGCCACCAGCTGTACTGGGAAGAGTTCGGCAGTCCCGAGGGAATCCCGGCACTGCACCTGCACGGTGGACCAGGAGGAACACTCGGCGCGAGCGGCTACCGGAACCGCTGGGATCTGTCCCGTACTCGCCTCATTGGTTTTGAACAGCGCGGTTGCGGACGTTCTCTCCCCTCGGCAGCCGCTGCGGATACGGACATGGGAGAATTCACTACCCAGCGGCTGATAGCCGATATCGAAACGCTGCGTGTCGGGCTGGGTATCCAGAAATGGATTATCAATGGCGTGTCCTGGGGCTCGACCTTGGCTCTCGCCTACGCACAGGCCCATCCCGAACGCGTCGTCGGCATGGTGCTTTTCGCCGTCACGACAACGAGCCGTGAAGAAGTCCAATGGATCACCGAAACTGTTGGAGCGCTTTTCCCGGAAGCATGGGACCGCTTCTCGCGATTCGCCAGCAGCCGCATTCCGGCCTACGCGGCGGGTGAACTGCGACTGGTCGAGGCCTACGCGCAACTGCTCGGCTCCACCGATCTGGAACTTCGCGATGCGGCGTCCCGCGAATGGGCGCTGTGGGAGGATACCCACATTTCCCTCGGATCGGAGAAGGTAATCCGCGATCCGCGCTGGCACGACCGCCGCTTCCGGCATTCGATGTCACGGCTGACCACTCATTTCTGGGCCCATAATGGTTTCTGCAAGCCGCCGATCATCGAGAATATGGCTGGGATCCGGAACCTGCCGGCCGTTTTGATCCACGGACGAGCCGATGTTTCCGGACCGTCAATGACGGCATGGAAACTTCACCAGCTCTGGCCAGCTTCCTCACTGGTTATCTGCGAGACCGATGGCCACGGCGGAGCAGAAATGGTCGATCACTGGACGTCGGCGAACGCGAACATGCTGGACCTGGCTTCTTGATAGCATCAGAGGCGGAGTTTTGAACGAAAAATTCCGTCACTAGCACAGCACTACTGGAGTACTGAACATGCGCATAGCCATGCTTTCCCTGCATACCTCACCGATGCAGCAGCCGGGCTCCGGCGATGCAGGTGGCATGAACGTGTACATCCAGAACCTTTCCTATGCGCTGGGCGCCCTGGGCCACGAAGTCCACATGCTCACGCGCACCGCCAACGAATCCGAGTCGCTCCAGGTCAGCGAGGGCGTATGGATGCATCAGGTGCAGATCGCTGCCCATCGGAACCTTGCCAAGGAACAGCTCCCGGCGATCATCGACGAGGCCGCGGAGGAAATCGCAACGCACTTGCACGGAGTGAAGTTCGATGTCGTCCACGGGCACTATTGGCTCTCCGGAATGGTGGGGCTGCAACTGGCGCAGCGCTGGTCCGCTCCCTTGCTGGTCTCGATGCACACCTCGGCTGCGGCCAAGGAACACGAATCAGGTCTCCCCGAGCCGGGGAAGCGAAAGGAAGCAGAGAAGCAGCTGCTCGCCGCCTGCGCGCGCATCATCGCGAACACGCCCGTCGAGGCGAAACAGCTGCAGCGCTTCTACGCCGTGGACTCGAACAAGCTCGACATCGTCCTGCCGGGCGTCAACCACCGCATCTTCCACCCGGATCAGGACAAGCTGCGCCGGCCTCTGGGCGATGATGACTTGCACCTGGTCTACGCCGGGCGCATGCAACCGCTGAAGGGAGCCCATCTTCTGCTCGAAGCCATGGGCATCGCGCGTCGCGAGGATCCAGCCCTGCGCATTACCGCATCGCTGTTCGGCGCGCTGTCCGGGGCAACGGACTACGACCTGCCAGCGCAAGTCCAACGCCACGGCCTGGAGGACGTCGTCCGGTTCTTCGATCCGCTCTCCCCCGAGAAGCTGGCGCTCGTCTTCGCCAATGCCGACGTCGTTGCGGTGCCGTCCCTTTCCGAGACTTTCGGGTTGGTGGCGGCCGAAGCGCAGGCCTGCGGCACGCCGGTGTTGGCCAATGCGGTGGGAGGATTGGCCTACGCCGTCAATGACGGGGAATCCGGTTGGCTCATGACCGAGCCTGATGCCCAGCTTTGGGCCGCTAAGCTGCTTGAACTAGCCAGGGATCCTGAACAGATTACCGCTGCCGGACATGGGGCGCTGGAACATTCGGCCCTCTTCACCTGGGAACGCGCGGCCGTGGCCACCCTGGCCAGCTACCGTGTCGCCCAGTCCGAGCGCCAAGTACGTTGAATGCAATAGTGCCTTGGCCTTCACTGGATTTCCATTGAAGGCCAAGGCACTATTGGTGGAGCCTAGCTGCGCACCAGATCCAGCTCGAAGTGGGGCTTGGACTTGCGTGCATTCCACGCGTGGACCTTGTACCCATCGGCTTGCGGCTGGAAGGCCAGGTCAACCGATGCCGGAAGCACTACCGGGGTCTTGAACTCGATGCTCCAGTGGTACGTTCCGTTGGCTGGTTCGATCCCCGCCAATGCCCGGGCTGCCAGGTAGATGCCATGGGCAATAGCCGCTGGCATGCCCAACGCCTTGGCGCTGAGCGCGGACAGGTGAATCGGGTTGTAGTCGCCGGCTACTGCGGCCCAACGACGTCCCGTTCCCTGATCCAGTTTCCAGCTCGCGGTACGCTGCGGTGCGGCAAAGGCCGGATGCGCGCTCTTCTCCAGTGTGCGGCCCTCGAGCCGCACCCCCTTGGCCAAGAACGTGCTGCGCAGCAGCACCCGGTCCTGCCCGTCAACCACGAGGCGCATCACCAAGTCGGAGGTGGCCCCATGGGGATGGGCCGAAAGGTTCTCGCTGTGCACCTCGATATCGAATGCTTCGTGCTCCCCCAGCGGCTGGTCCACGTCGACCTGGTTGGACAGGTGGATCATGCCCAGCAGCGGCAAGGGGAAATCATCTTGCACCATCAAGGACATAGCCAGCGGGAAAGCCAGCGAGTGCAGGTAGAGGCTGGGCAGCACGCCGTTCATCGGCGCGCCTACGGCCTGGCGGAACTCGGCGAGTTTCACCGGATCGGCCTTGGCGCCCTGGAAGACCAGGACGGTTTCGGGCAGCACCGGGTTCTTCGGCTTCCGCTTCAGGGTCTTCACGGCCTTGGCATAGACCGCGGCCATCGAGGGAATCCCGGTGACGATGTGCGCACCCATCTAGGCACCTACCAGCGATTGGCCGCAGACCCGCAGCACCTGGCCGTTCAACCCGGCTGCGGCATCCGACCCGAGGAAGCTAATCGCCTCGGCAACGTCTACCGGCAGACCGCCTTGCATCAGCGAAGGCAGAACCATGCGGGCAACGGTGCGGGTACCCAGCGGGATCTTCGCGGTCATCTCGGTCTCGATGAACCCGGGAGCCACAGCGGCGATGGAGCCGCCATTTTCTGCAAACAGCTTGGCGCTGGCGTGCACCATGCCGATCACCCCGCCCTTGGAGGCTGCATAGTTGGTCTGGCCGCGGTTGCCGGCAATGCCGGAGGTGGAAGCCAGCGAAACGATGCGCAAACCGGGCAGCTTGGCTGCCAGGAAGGCTTCATTCATGCGCAGCTGCGAAGCGATGTTCACGGCAATCACCGAGTCCCAGCGGCCGGCATCCATATTGGCCAGCAGCTTGTCCCGGGTGATACCGGCATTGTGGATCACCAGATCCAGCGAGCCATGGCGGCCGATCGCATGATCCATGATCTGCTGGGCGGCATCCTGGGCGGTGACATCCAACTGCAAGGCGGTAGCGCCGATGGAGTTGGCGACCTTGGCTAGCGATTCGCCGGCAGCAGGCATATCCACCACGACCACCTGCGCGCCGTCGCGGGACAGCGTCTTGGCGATGGCCGCGCCGATGCCGCGAGCGGCACCGGTCACCACCGCGACCTTGCCGGCCAGCGGCTTGGCGAAGTCGGCTGGCAGCACGCCGTCATTGGTGCGCACAGAAAGGAACTGGCCGTCCACGTAGGCGCTGCGCCCGGAGAAGAAGAAGCGCAGCGCGGCCAGCGCACTAGGGCTGGCAACGCTGGTGCCTTGGGCAAGTACGATGCCGTTGGCGGTGGCTCCCCCGCGCATTTCGCGGCCCATCGAGCGCACGATACCGTCGATCCCCTGGCGCACGGCGGAAAGCTCCGGCGCATCGTCATCGCTGGCGGGACGGGAGAAGGCCACCACGCGGCCACCTGGCAGCAGCTTGCGCAACGCCTGGCCGGCCGCCAGCATCAGCGGCGACAGCTCGGTGGGGTGCTCGAGTTCATCGAGCAGCAGCACCAGCCCGCCGAGCTTGGCATCGCCGGCGTCGTGCCGGCGCACATCCAGCCCCCAGGCGACCAGGGTGTCGCTCAGGTCCTGGGCCTTGGACGAGGCACCGAGCACCAGCACCGGGCCGGGCAGCAGTGGCGCATCGGGGCTGTAGCGGCGCAAGCGCGGAGGACGCGGCAAGCCCAGCAGGGTGGCCAGCTTCTTGGTGATCCCGGAATTAACCAGTTCCATGTACTTGTCCGCCATTAGCTGCGAGCCTCCAGAATTGCGACGACGCCCTGGCCACCTGCGGCGCAGACCGAAATCAGCGCGCGGCCCGAGCCCTTTTCATGCAGCATTTTCGCGGTGCTGGCAATGATGCGCCCGCCGGTGGCGGCGAAGGGGTGCCCTGCGGCCAGCGAGGAGCCGTTCACGTTCAGCTTCGACCGGTCGATGGCGCCCAGCGGGGCATCCAGCCCCAGCTTCTCGCGGCAGAATTCCTCGTCCTCCCACGCCTTGAGCGTCGAGAGCACGGTGCCTGCGAAGGCCTCGTGGATCTCGTAGAAATCGAAGTCCTGCAAGGTGAGGTTGTTGCGCTCCAGCATCCGGGCGGTGGCGTAGGCCGGAGCCATCAGCAGGCCCTCGGCACCGTGCACGAAGTCCACTGCTGCCGCTTCGAAGTCCACGAAATTGGCCAGCATTGGCAGGTCGTTGGCTTGCGCGTACTCTTCGCTGCCCAGCAGCACGGCCGAGGCGCCGTCGGTCAGCGGGGTGGAGTTTCCAGCGGTCATGGTCGCCGCATCGCCCAGGTTCTTGCCGAAGGCGGGCTTGAGCTTGCCCAGCTTTTCCATGGTGGAGTCGGCGCGCAGGTTGTTGTCCTTGGACAGGCCGTTGAACGGGGTGACCAGGTCGTTGAAGAAGCCGCGGTCGTAGGCGGCGGCCAGGTTCTGGTGGCTGGCCAGGGCCAGTTCATCCTGGGCCTCGCGGGTGATGCCCCACTTCTTGGTGGTGATTGCCTGGTGGTCGCCCATGGACAGGCCGGTGCGCGGTTCGCCGGTGCCGGGGGCTGCGGGGGCCAGATGGCCTGGGCGCAGCTTGGCCAGCGCGGCGAGCTTGGCCTTGGTGCTGCGGGCGCGGGAAAGCTCCATCAGGATGCCGCGCAGCGCATCCGAGACGGCGATCGGCGCGTCGGAGGTGGTGTCCACGCCGCCGCCGATGGCGGAATCTAGCTGGCCCAGCTTGATCTTGTTGGCCAGCGAGCCGATGGCTTCCATGCCGGTGGCGCAAGCCATCTGCACGTCATAGGCCGGGGTGGCGTGATCCAGCGAGGAGCCGAGCACCGATTCGCGGATCAGGTTGAAGTTCTTGGAATGCTTGAGCACCGCGCCGCCGGCGACGGCGCCGATGCGCTGTCCCTGCAGGCCGAAGCGGGCGACCAGGCCCTCGAGTGCTGCAGTGAACATGTCCTGGTTGGACGCATTCGCGTAGGCGGTGTTGGAACGGGCGAAGGGAATGCGGTTGCCACCGATGATCACGGCATTGCGCACAGAGGGCTGGCTCATGTTCGTTGAACTCCTACAAATATTCTGGTGTGACAAGTATTACTGTAACCAAGAGTACATGATACTGTGAGTTACGTGAACAAGATCACTGGGGAAATCGACCGCGAGACCGACGGCCGAGCAGCTCGCTGGGAAGCGCATCGCACCGCGCGCCACGAAGAACTGCTCAAGCTGGCGCGCAAGGCCGTGCACAAGCTCGGCCCGCAGGTCTCGATGGAAGATATTGCTGGGCACGCACGCACCTCCAAGCCGGTCTACTACCGGTACTTCGGTGACAAGGAAGGCCTGCGCCAGGCGCTGAGCGCCATGGTGATCAACGACTTCCGCAAACGCGTCATCGCCGCGGGACTGGCCAAGGAAGATGAAATCAGCGCCCTGCACGCCATGGTTTCCTCCTACCTGGAGCTGGCCGACAACAGCCCCAACCTCTACTTCTTCGTGACCTCGGCCCCGCGCTGCGCCGACGATGAATCGGCCGGCGCCCTGAGCACTTTCTTCGAGGAAGCATCCAGCTTGATGAGCGAACGCCTGCTTAAGCTCTATGACCGGCGCGCCACTTCCGCGACCCTGGAGTTGTGGCCGCGCGCGGCACTGGGCATGGTCCGCGCCGCCGGAGAGCAATGGCTGCGCCAACCGGACTCCGAAGACAAGCCGACCCTGCAGTCGCTGGCCACGGAGCTGACCAATTGGCTGGCCTACGGCATCGCCTCCACCCGGAAACCGAAAACCTGCTGAAGCACCCAGGTGCAACCCCAAACCGAGACACCACCGAAATGAAAGGTACGTCATGAGCGTGAACCGCATCAACGTCAACGCCCTGTCCGAACAGCTCTTCGGCCCTTACGCCCAGATCCGCAAGGCCTCGCGCGCCCGCGCCGCCGATCCGCAGCTGCAGCGCGACCCGCTGCTGGGCATGGATGAGCACCGCGAACGCGTTCTGGGCCAGCTGGGCATCCTGGTGCAGCAGGAAGCCGTCCAGCGCGCCTTCCCCACCGAATTCGGCGGCAAGAACGACCACGGCGGATCCATCGCCGCCTTCGAGGAACTGGTCGCCGCGGACCCGTCGCTGCAGATCAAGGCCGGCGTGCAGTGGGGCCTGTTTGCCGGGGCGATCCTGCACCTGGGCACCGAAGAGCACCACAAGGCATGGCTGCCCGGCGCGATGAACCTGGACACCCCCGGCGCCTTCGCCATGACCGAAATCGGCCACGGCTCCGATGTGGCCGCGGTGGCCACCACCGCTACCTACGACGAAGCCACCGATGAGTTCGTCATCCATACTCCGTTCAAGGCCGCCTGGAAGGAATTCCTGGGCAACGCCGCCCTGCACGGCAAGGCCGCCACAGTCTTCGCGCAGCTGATCACCAAGGGCGTGAACCACGGCGTGCACTGCTTCTACGTGCCGATCCGCGATGAAGCAGGCAACTTCCTTGAAGGCATCGGAGGCGAAGATGACGGGCTGAAGGGCGGGCTGAACGGCATCGATAACGGCCGTCTGCACTTCACCAACGTCCGCGTGCCGCGCACCAACCTGCTCAACCGCTACGGCAACGTGGATGAAACCGGCACCTATTCCTCGCCGATTCCCTCCCCGGGACGCCGCTTCTTCACCATGCTCGGCACCCTGGTCCAGGGCCGCGTATCGCTTGATGGCGCCGCCACCAACGCCTCGAAGATCGCCCTGCAGATCGCGATCACCTACGGCAACCAGCGCCGCCAGTTCAACTCCACCTCGGACACCGAGGAAACCACCTTGCTGGACTACCAGCGCCACCAGCGCCGGTTGATCACCCGCCTGGCCCGCACCTACGCTGCCTCCTTCGCCCACGATGGCCTGCTGGAGAAGTTCGACGCGGTCTTCTCCGGCCGCGAAGACACCGACACGGACCGCCAGGATTTGGAAACCCTGGCCGCTGCATTGAAGCCGCTGAGCACCTGGGATGCGCTGGACACCTTGCAGGAGGCCCGCGAGGCCTGCGGTGGCGCCGGGTACATCGCCAAGAATCGCTTCACCCAGCTCTACGCTGACCTCGATGTCTACGTGACTTTCGAGGGCGATAACAACGTGCTGCTGCAACTGGTGGGCAAGCGCCTGCTCACCGACTACGCCGCCGAATTCCGCAAGCTGGACACCGGCGCGATGGCTCTGTACGTGGCCAAGCAGGTGGGCACCACTGCGCTGCACCGTTCGGGCCTGCGCAGCGTCGGCCAGGCTTTCGCCGATATCTCCGATGAGCGCAAGAGCGCCAACTTCTTCAAGGACCCGGAGAACCAGCGTGCCCTGCTCACCGACCGCATCAACACCAAGGTGGCCGAAGTTGCCGGCGCCCTGCGTGCTGCCGGCAAGGACAAGGCCAAGGGCGCCGCGGCATTCAACGAGAACCAGGACCTGCTGATCTCCGCGGCACGCGACCACGGCCAGCTCTTGCGCTGGGAAGCGTTCACCGCCGCGTTGGAGCAGACCGGCGATGCTGCCACCAAGGAGGTGCTGACCTGGCTGCGCGATGTCTTCGCCCTGAGCCTGGTCGAAGACGACCTGGGCTGGTACCTGTCCCACGGCTTGCTCTCCATGCAGCGTGCCCGCACCCTGCCCGGCTACCTCAACCGCCTGCTCGCCCGCCTGCGCCCGCACGCACAGGACCTGGTCGAGGCCTTCGCCTACACCCAGGACCACCTGCGCGCGGACATCTCCTCGGGCGGCGAAGCCGAGCGCCAGGACGAGGCCATGGAGTACTTCCGCAAGCTGCGCGCCAGCGATGACGCGCCGGTCAGCGAAAAGTCGCTGCAGAAAGCCAAGGGCTAACCCGTAGCCACGCCGATGCCCGTATCCCAAAGCATTCTGGGTGCGGGCATCGGGTGGTTAACCGTTCAAGCGCTGGGCCAGCGCCACAATGATCCCCTCAGGTCCGCGAATGTATGCCATTTTCCACACGCCTTCATAGTGTCCGATGCCGCCGATCAGCGGATAGCCGTGCTGGTTCAAGTCATCCACCGTGGCCTGCAGGTCATCGAGCTCGAAAGCGATCGAACGCAGTCCCAATTCATTGGCCATCGCCGCACGGTTTCCCGGCAGGTGCGCTGGTCTTTCGAAACTCGACAGCTCGATTCCCACATTGGATCCGGGAGCCTTGAGCATCACGATATTCGTGCGCGAGTCGGGCACAGCGCAGACGGTCTCCAGGAACTCGCCTTCAAGCCCGTTCGCCCGGCCTTCCACTTCCAGCCCCAGGCTGACAAAGAAGCCGGTCACCATCTCGAGGTCGGCAACGGTGATGCCTACATGGTCGAATCGAATGGGTCGCGGCATGGGAATCGGTTCGCTTTCGCTCGAAGGTACGCCACAGCCTACCCCGATGGACGGCGGCGAACCAGATCGCCGCTGCCTTTTGGCACCGGCAAACTAGCTAGCCCCCAGTGAAAGCTCGTCCACCACCTTGGCTACCAGCTCCCGCTCTTTCGGGCTCACCGCCTGAACCGGCAGCGGCAAGCAATCTTCAGCTACCCAGCCGAAATGCTCGGCGATGGCGGCACTGACCCTAAGGCTCCCCCCGCAGTGTGCCATCAGCTCCCACAGCGGCTCCAGTCTCGCTGAGATCGCCAACGCCTTTTGCGGGTCTCCTGCCTGCACGGCACGGGTTATTGCCACCATCGGAGCCGAAACGGTTCCGCCCACCGCGGTAAACCACGCGTTGCATCCTGCGATCAGGCCAGCTGCCCCTAAAGCGTCGCCCGATACGCCGATACCCACGTGTTCGGGCAGCACCGCACGAATTGCGGCCACATGCTCCTTGGCCTGCACCGGATCGGCCGGAACCCCGGGAATCTTGATTGACACGATCCCGGGCAGCTGCGCGATACGCCCGTAGAGCCGGTTGCTGAAGGCGAAGTGGGTGGTTCGGGGATTGTCGTAGACAATGACCGGCAGCTCGCTGTGTTCACTGGCCGCCTTGAACAAAGCGAAGACCTCATCGTCATTCAGCTGCTGATAGCCCACCGGGGCGAGCAGCACGCCGACGGCACCGGCGTCCCGGGCATCGCCAATATGTTCCAGGACGCGGGAAGTGCGCAGTGCACCCACGCCAGCAAGCACGGGGATCCGGTCCGCGTGCTGCACGGCCAGCTCGATGACGCGCCGGCGCTCGGCGCGATCCAGGTACATATACGAGCCAGTTGAGCCCAGCACGGTGATCGAATCCACCTCGGCCCGCACTAGCCGCTGCACCAGGCCAATGAATGCCGGCTCGTCGAGCCGGTCATCGCGCAAGGGCGTGAGCGGGAAGGCACTGAGCCCGGTCCACGCAGTTGCCGGCGCCGCGTTATTCTTCGCTGCCAAGCTCATGATCCGTTCTCCTTAATGATGCGCTGGTTCCTCGATCTTACGGCGAGCAGTGCGCAGAGGATGACCGCGCATCCGCCCACAACGGTGGGCCAACCGATGGATTCGTGCAGCAGCAAGCCCGCCCAGCAGATGGTCATCACCGGTTGCGCCAATTGCACCTGGCTCACCTGCGCCATCGGCCCGATGGCCAATCCCCGGTACCACGCGATGAAGCCCAGGAACATGCTCACGACACCGAGATAGGCAAACGCAGCCCACTCGCCGGGTGTCGCCGTGGGCGGGTGCTGGACCGCTGAGACGGTGGCGAGCGTCAGCATCACCGGAGATGCGAGAACCAGCGCCCAGGAGATGGTTTGCCACGAGCCGAGCTCGCGCGAGAGCAGGCCGCCTTCCGCGTAGCCGATAGCGCAAGCCAGTACGGCGCCGAAAAGCAGCAGGTCTGCTCCGTGCAGCCCGCCCAGCCCGCCACCTTGCACAGCCGCAAAAGCCAGGGCGGCCAGTGCCCCGGCAGCTGCCGCAATCCAGAACCTGGTGCCCGGGCGTTCCTTGGTGCGCAGCACTGCGGCAACTGCCGTCGCCGCAGGCAAGATGGCGATGACTACCGCACCGTGGCTGGCCGGAGCCGAGGTCATTGCAAAAGAGGTCAGCAGCGGAAACCCGGCGACGACTCCCCCGGCGACGACAAGCAGCCGCCAGCATTGCGGCCGAGTAGGAAATTTCTGGCCGGTCAACCAGAGTGCGGCGATGGCTAGCGCTGCGGCGATCACCGATCGCCCTGCACCGGCAAACAGCGGATGCAGGTGGCCGTGCTCTACGGCGATGCGGGTGAAGGGCACGGTGAAGGAGAAAGCGAGAACGCCCAGTAGCCCCCAGAGCAGTCCGGCACCCGGGGTGGATAGCGGTTGTCGATTATTGACAGTAGCGGTACTATGTAGCTTCATGTTTAACAGTAGCAGTGAGCGTGTGGTTGCGAAACTCCAAGAGTGGATTGCGGCAGCCCCTGCCGGGAGCCAGTTGCCCTCCACGCGTGCTCTGGTGGCGGAACACGAAGTCAGCCCGGTCACGGTGCAAAAGGCTTTGCGCACGCTCATCGGCCAAGGCGTCGTTGAGTCACGCCCCGGTATCGGCACCTTCATCCGCAAGCAACCGGTAGCCCGGGCGCACGACTACGCCTGGCAAACCGCCGCGCTGGGGGTCGTCCATCGCCCGTTGCCGGAGTTGGCCGCCGCCCAGCGGGCGACACCCAATGACGTCATCTCCTTGCATTCTGGATACCCGGATCGCGAGCTGCTGCCTGAACGCCTGGTGCGCAGCGCCTTCGCCCGAGTTGCACGCAGCGACGCCGTGCTCCAGCGCACCGAAGCCGCGGGATTGCCGGAGCTGCAAAGCTGGTTCGCCAGCGAACTCGGGGCGATCACCGCGCCGGGACTATGCGCCCCGGCGGCCAGCGATGTTGTCGTGCTGCCGGGCAGCCAAAGCGGACTGGGGTCGATCTTCCGGTCGCTGGTTGGATCCGGAAAGCCGATGCTCATCGAATCCCCCACCTACTGGGGCGCCATCCTGGCTGCCGCGCAGGTCGGCGTGCAGCTCATCCCCATTCCCGCTGGGCCGCACGGTCCGGACACCGAGGTATTGGACCGTGCTTTCGAGCAAACCGGGGCTCGCGCTTTCTACGCGCACCCGAATTTCGCCAACCCCACCGGCGCCCGCTGGTCGCCCGAGGTTTCGCTGCGGGTACTGGAGATCCTGAAGCATCGCGGCGCGTTCCTGGTGGAAGATGACTGGGCCAAGGATTTCGGGATCGACGTTGATTCTTCACCGGTCGCCGCCCGTGATGACAGCGGCCATGTGGTGTATCTGCGATCCCTGACCAAGAGCGTTTCCCCTGCAGTGCGCGTGGCCGGGGTAATTGCCAGGGGCCCGGCACGTGAACGGATCCTGGCCGACAACCAAGCGCAATCGATGTATGTCAGCGGTCCTCTGCAAGCGGTCGCATTGGATGTGGTCACGCAACCCGGGTGGCGCACCCATTTGCGCTCTGTGCGCCAGCAGCTGGCAACCCGCAGGGACCTGGTCCTGGATGCTTTGGCGCAGCATCTGCCCGAAGCCCAGGTTGAACAGATCCCCCGAGGCGGGCTGAACCTCTGGGTACGGCTGCCCGATACAGCTAATCCGGCACAGCTGGTGCGCGACTGCGAGCTACGCGGTGTAGCGATCGCGGCCGGCGACAGCTGGTTCCCAGCCGAGCCGACTGGACGCTTTTTGCGGTTGAACTTTGCCGGTCCGAATCCCGGAGCCTTCAGCCAGGGAGTGGAGATCATCGGCCAGGTGCTGCACGGCTAGGTCCAATGCGGAGGGCTAACCAACATACCTGGTCTTCGTAGGGCTGCGAGGTCCGTTGGTCGAGGACAGTGCCTGCGATCATCAACTCCGTTTCGACCGGCAAGGCATTTGCCAGCGTCGCGGCATGGTCCTCGTACTCAGGATGCCAGAAGGCTTCCCAGTACCGTTTTCAGCGTTGTGGGCTACCCGTAGATATGGATGCTGCCGCCATACCCGGCGGGAAGACCTCGGCCTAGCAACCACTGGCCGAGCACTTCGGTGACCTGGGCGATGTTCAAGGATTGTGGGCCTTCGAATTCCATGTCCGTATCAGGATGGCTCGACAGAGAGTCCGGGTCGGCACCGTAGCCGACCCTGATGTTGCATGCCTGATGGCCAACGACAGCGAGCTCCAAAGTGTAGTTCCCATCAGAAAGCTTGGTGCCTTGGGCATACTTGGTCATCGGATTGTTTTCAAAGGAATAGTTTTCTCCCCATTCACGCACCATGCGCAATATTGAGGAAATCTGGGCCACCGATTCGAGCTTATGCAGCTCGTCATGCCGGCTGGTGCCCCACCAGATTTCCTCCGGAGCCACTTCATCCTCCAAGAAGGCATCAAGCTCGGTGGCGTTAAACCAGTTGAACTTCCGGCTCAAACGCAGCTGCCCGATTGAGTCCATAAACTTATCCATATTCGGATCGTAGCGATGAGGAAGGACAAATAAGACACATCCTGAGTCCGTCTGGACAGCCCAAGATACAAGCGGCACGAAACACGGGCCGATTCACTTGGCTAAGTTAGTCATAATCATGCGCGCGCCTCGTAGGTTTTGAAAGCAATAATCAGTTCGCTGCACCCCAACGACCCAAATAAGGGCACAGGCCCCGGTGAATGAAAAATAATTTCATCCACCGGGGCCTGTTGAACTCTTTGCTGGCTACAGTCCGTCTACCTCGACCAGGCCGCGGCGCGTAGGCACCGGGGCCACGTGCGTGCCGTTGGCCGCCACGCGCTGAACCGACAGCAACCGCGGCGGCGCGCCGTCGGCGGTTTGCAGGATCCACGGACCGACCATCAGGTAGCCGCGATCATTTTCGGCCTCGGTGACCACGCCGGTAATCACGAAATCACCGTAGGGTTCCTGGCTGAAGGATGCGGCAACCAAATCGCCGTGGGACAGCTCGGAAACTTCAACGTCTTCCGGGGCGAACTCGCCTTCGAAGACTGCGGGGAATGAGCGCACGTCCTTATCAGGCTGGCGGGCCATGGTTTCGCCGCCGTCGGCGTCTTTGGCTTTCTTCTTGGCAGCGGCCGCGTTCAGCCCGCCGACCATGACGTCGTCGAGCACCGTGGCGTGCGCGGCACCGGTGATCAGGAAGTTGCCGAAGCGGGCGGTCTTGTAGAGCACCGAGATCACGTCCCCGGCTTCCACCTCGCCGAAGGCCGCTTTCATGCCGGCTACATCGCGCTTGGAAGGGCCCTTGATAAAGACGTCCACGGGGTGATTCTCCGAATCTGCAGGAATTAGGTTCTGCGCTTAAGCGTAGGCCAGTTGCCAGCCACGAAGAAAACGCCTAGCCTCGCAGGGCGGCGTCGAACCATCCGGTAATGCTCGCCGGATGGGTGATCGCGGTGCCCACCACCACGGCGAACGCGCCGGCATCCAGCGCGGCTTTGGCCTGCGCCGGGGTGTGGATCCGGCCCTCGGCAATCAATGGCGGCTCCAGGCCCGCTGCTGCGATCTGCTCCAGCAGCTCAAGGTCCGGCCCCTCGGTCTTGTCCCGTTCCCCGGTGTAGCCGGCCAGCGTGGTGCCGATCAGATCGGCCCCGGCCTGCGCGGCAGCCAGCGCGTCGTCCAGCGACCCGCAGTCGGCCATTACCAAGGCGGCAGACCGTTCGTGGACCGCGCTAATGGTTTGTTCCAGGCTCTTGCCGTCGGGCCGTTCGCGGCGCGTGCCGTCCAGGGCCACGATGTGCGCCCCGGCGTTGGCCACCGCCAAGGCGTGGTGGATGGTGGGGGTGATGAACACGCCCTCATGGCCGTCCTTGAACAGCCCGATGACCGGCACCTCGACGGCGGAACGGGTGAATTGGATATCCGCGATACCCTGCACGCGCACCGCGCCGGCGCCGCCGATCACCGCCGAGGCCGCCACCTGCGCCATGGTCTGCGGGTGGCGCATCGGCTCCCCCGGATAGGCTTGCGCCGAAACGATCAGCCGCCCGCGCAGGGCTTGCAGTGCTGCTGCCGAAAGCAACATGTCTTTCTCCTCTTAGTCTTGTGGCCAGAATAGGCTGGCCGCCCCGATCAGGGCGGCATCGGTTCCCAAACGGGCAGGTTCCAGCGCGGTGCCCCGCACCAGGTCGATGGCGCTGGCGGCGAAGCCCTCGCGCAGACCCTCCCACCAGATCTTCCCCGCCCCGGCCATCCCGCCGGCAATGACGATTTTCTGCGGGTCCAGCACGTTGGCCAGCGATCCGGCGGCGGCGCCTGCGGCCAAGCCTCCGGTATGCACTGCCCGATAGGCCAAGGCGTCGCCGGCTTCGGCCAGCGCGGTGACCGCCTGGGTGTCGCGCACCTTCGGGTTGCCGGCCAATCGCTGGTAGTGCCGGTGGATCGCCGGCCCGGCGGCGATCGCCTCCACATGACCGGTGCGTCCGCAGGAGCATTCCAGCCCGGTGGCGTAGGCCGAATCGATGTGCCCCATATGCCCGGCCACGTGGTGGAAGCCGGTGACCAGCTGGCCGCCGTGCAGGTAGGCTCCGCCGATTCCGGTGCCGATGGCCAACAGCATCATCTGGCCGGTTCCCCGGCCCGCGCCGAAGCGGGCCTCGCCCAAACCGTGGGCGTGCACGTCATTGACCGCGCGCACCGCTAAACCGGTGAGCCGTCCCAGCTCGGCCGCCATGTCGGTGCCGGCCCAGCCCGCCAGGGTATCGGTGGCCGAAACCACCCTCGCGGTTTCCGGGTCGATGACCCCGGCGGCGCCGATACCCAATCCGGCCGGCTGCGCCGAGCATGCACCGCGCAGCTGCTGCACCACGCCGGCCATGGCCGCGATGATCGCGGCGGAGCCTTCGCGGGCCGGTGTGGGTGCTTGGCTGCGCGCGGTGATGGTGCCATCGCGGCGCACTACGGCGCCGGCGATCTTGGTGCCGCCCAGATCCAGGGCGAGCACCTCGCCGGCGCCTGCTAGTTGTTCTTGCACTGGGCCAGGGCCTACTTGGCGGCCACCGGCAGCAGGCCGGTTTCGGCCAGGATCCCGCGGATCGCGGCGGCCTCGGAGGCATCCAGCGACGCCATCGGGGCGCTCATGGCGTTATTGGCGATGATGCCCAGTTCCACCAGGGCGGTCTTGAAGGCGCCCAGGCCTGCAGCCCCTGGCGACACCCGGGAAGCATCCGGGGTGTAGACGATGTCGAAGACGCGGGCCAGGCGGTCCTGCTCGGCCGCGGCGCCGGTCCAGTCGCCGGCCACTGCCTTCTCGAACAGGCGGCGGTAGCCGGCTGGGTCCACGTTGCCCAGGCCCGGGACCACGCCGTGGGCTCCGCCCAGCAGTGCCCCGTCGACGACGACCTCATGGCCGGTGAACACCGAGAAGCCCTCGATGTCCTTGGTGGCCAGCAGCAGCTGGCGGAAGGACACGTCGTCGCCCGAGGAGTCCTTCACGCCCACGATGGCGCCGGACTGCGCCAGCCGGATGGCCACATCCAGCGGCAGCTTGTGGTGGGTGCGCACCGGCACGTCGTAGGCGAAGATGTCGACCTGCAGGGTGTCGTGGATGGCGGTGAAGTGCGCTTCGATCTCCGGGCCGTTGGAGATGGCATAGAACGGGGTGGTGACCACCAGCGCGTCGGCGCCCAGGGCGATCAGGCGCTGGCCCTCGTCGATGACGCGGGCGGTGGTCTGCTCGCTGGCACCGACCAGCACCGGCACGCGGCCAGCGTTGGCGGCCACGATCCGGGCGAGTACCGCGTCGCGTTCGGTATTGGCCAGGTAAGGCACCTCGCCGGAGGAACCGAGCACGAACAGGCCGGCCACTCCCCCGTCGATCAGGTGTTCCACCACGGCGTCCAGGCCGGCGGCGTCAATGGCGCCATCGGCGGTGCGCGGGGTGATGACCGGCGGGATGACGCCGGAGTACTTCGGGTTGTTCGTGTAAGCCACGGGGATTCGGTCTTTCTCTAGGTGCCGCAATTGCGGCGATTGGTTAGTGCTCCAGCAGTGCCGGGGCAGCACCCAACAGGGTGCGGGTGTAGTCATTGGTGGGCGCGTCGAATACCTGTGCGGCATCGCCTCGCTCGACGATTTGCCCGGAGTTCATCACGCAGATGGTGTCCGAAACATAGCGCACGGTCTGGATATCGTGGGAGATGAACACCATGCCCAGGTTCAGCTCGGATTTCAGGTCGGTGAGCAGGTTCAGCACCTGCGCCCGCACCGAGACATCCAGCGCGCTGGTGGGCTCATCGGCCACGATCACCGCAGGTTCCAGGGCCAGCGCCCTGGCGATGGCCACGCGCTGGCGCTGGCCGCCGGAGACCTGGCTGGGCAGGGCCGAGGCCGCCGAAGCCGGCAGGCCCACCACCTCAAGCAGTTCCAGCGCCTTGGCCTTGCGCGAAGCATCGCTGCCGATGCCATGCACGCGCAGCGGGTCGGTGAGCGTGTCCATGATCGACATGCGCGGATTCAGCGCGGTGGCCGGGTCCTGGAAGACCACGCCCACGCTGCGCCCGAACTCCTTGCGGCCTGCGGCGTTGCGCTTGCCCACCGGCTTGCCGTTGAACAGCACCTGCCCGCTGGTGGGTTCCTGCAGTCCCACCAGCACCGAGGCCAGGGTGGACTTGCCGCAACCGGATTCGCCCACGATGCCCACGGTCTGCCCGCGGCGCACCGCGAAGTCCACCCCGTTGACGGCCTTGATCAGGCGCGGGGAGAACAGCTTGCCGCCGCGGATCTTGTGGTGCACGTGGATATCCTGCAGCTCGATGATCGCGTTGCTCATTTGCTGGCTCCTTGAAGGTGGCTGCCATTGCCCTGGTGGCTGGCCCAGCGGTGCTCGCTGCCGGCGTCCACCGGGACGAAGGACAGGTGCTGGTCCGGGTCGGCGCCGGCACGCTGCGAACGCTCGGCGAAGCGGTCGCCGGCGGCGAAATCGTACGGGCTGGGGACGGTGCCCGGGATCTGGTGCAGGCGTTGCGCCTTCGACTCGATGGAGAGCACCGCGCCGAGCAGGCCCTGGGTGTATTCGTGATGCGGGTCAGAGAGCACCTCGCTGATCGGACCGGACTCCACCACCTGGCCGGCGTACATCACGGTGACCCGGTGGGCCAGCGAGGCCACCAGTGCCAGGTCGTGGGAGACGAAGACCATCGCGAAGCCCAGCTGCTCGCGCAGCTCGTTGAGCAGGTCGACCACCTGCTTCTGCACGGTGACATCCAGCGCGGTGGTCGGCTCGTCGCAGACCACCAGCTTGGGGCTGCGCGAGAGGGCCATGGCGATCAGCACGCGCTGGCGCTGGCCGCCGGAGAGCTCATGCGGGTAGGAGCGCAGGGTGCGCTTGGCGTCCAGCTTGACCAGGGCGAGCAATTCCTCGGGGGTCTTGCGTCCGCCGCGGCGGGTGAGCTGGCGCAACTGGTCGCCGATGAGCATCGAGGGGTTCAGGCTGGACAGCGCGTCCTGGTAGACCATCGCGATCTGCTCGCCGCGCAGGCCCTTGTAGACCTTGTCGTCCCCGGCCCGGGTGCCGCCATCGGAGGTGGCCGGCAGCAGTTCCCGGCCCTCGAAGGTGATGGAACCGGAGAGCTGGGCGCTCCCCGGCAGCAGCCCCATGATGGCCAGCGAGGTGATGGACTTGCCGCAGCCGGATTCGCCCACCAGCGCCATGGTTTCGCCCTCGCGCACCGCGAAGGAGACATCCTGCACGATCGGGGTGTCCCCGTAGCGCTCCGGGAAGCGGATGGTCAGGTTCTTGACCTCCAGGATGGTGCGCGGCGCGCCCTGGGAGGTATCGAGCACCAGGCGGTCGGTGCGCTGGGCCTCGGCCGCTGCCAGCAGGTCCAGTTCCCCGCGCAGCCGCTCGGCGGCCTGCGGGTCCGCGGCCGCCTTGGCCTTGGCCAGCGCAGGTTCGCCGTTCTTCTTCGCCTGCTTCCTGGCCGAGCCCTTGGTGTTCACCAGCGCATCGGTCATGCCTTCGGCCAGCATGTTCAGCGCCAGCACGGTCAGCAGGATCACCAGGCCGGCGAAGGTGGTCGCCCACCACGCGCCGTTGAGCACCAGGGTGCGGCCGTAGGAGATCACGTTGCCCCAGCTCGGGGCCGGGTCCTGGATGCCTGCACCGAGGAAGGACAGGGATGCTTCGAGGATGATCGCGTCGGCCACCATCACGGTGGCGAAGACCATCACCGGGGCCGCGCAGTTGCGCAGCACGTGGGTGCCCAGGATGTAGAAGCGCCCGGCGCCGATCACGCGTTCGGCGCGCACATAGTCCTCGCCCCATTGGGCCAGCACGTTGGCACGGACCACCCGGGCGATCTGCGGGGTGTAGATGATCGCGATGGACAAGATGATCACCGGCAAGGTGTTGCCCAGCGAAGCCAGCAGCGCGGCGGCCAGGGCGATGCCCGGGAAGGCCATCACCATGTCCATGATGCGCATGATCGTCTCATTGGCCCATTTGGCGCTGGTGGCGGCCAACGCACCGAGCAGCCCGCCCATGACCAGTGCCAGCGCCACCGACCCCAGGCCGACCAGCAGCGAGGCTTGGGCGCCGAAGAGCAGGCGCGAGTAGATGTCGCGGCCCAGCCGGTCGGTGCCGAAGAAGTGCTCGGCGCTCGGCTTCTGCGCCGGGATTCCGGTGGCCAGCGGGTCGTGCGGGGCGATCAGCGGGGCGAAGAGGGCCACCGCGGCAATGGCCAGCAGGAAGGCCAAGGCGATTTTGGAGCCTGCCGGCAGCGCCTTGAAGCGGGCGCCGGACTCGGAAAGGCGGTTCACGAGATTGTTGCGTGGGGCCATGATGCTCATCCCTACACCGTCCTAATTCGCGGGTTGATCAGCAGGTAGAGCAAGTCGACGATGATGTTCACGAGCACGAAGGTGATCGCGATGGTCAGCGTGACGCCCTGGACCAGGTTGGTGTCCTTGTTGGTAATGCCGTTCATGATCAGCTGTCCCATGCCGGGCAGGGAGAAGATCATCTCGATGACCACTGCACCGCCCAGCAGGTAGCCGATGCGCAGCCCGAGCACGGTCACCGGGGTGACCAGGGCGTTGCGCAGCACGTTCTTGGAGATCACTTCGCCGCGCGGCACGCCGTTGCCGATGGCGGTGCGCACGTAGTCGCGGTCCAGTTCCTCGACCATCGAGGTGCGCACCACGCGGGTGAGCGAGGCGGAGACCGGGATGGCCAGGGCCAGGGCCGGCAGTGCCATATGCAGCAGCCAGGTGCCCGGGCCCGATCCTTCGGGGGCCGCTCCTCCGGAGGGGAACAGCGGGCTGGAACCCAGGGCGAACCACTGGATGAGCAGGATGCCCAGCCAGAAGGACGGGGTGGCGATCGCCGCGATGGAGAAGATGCGGACCAGCTGGTCCGGCCAGCCATCGCGGTACAGTGCACCGAGCAGGCCGAAGGCCAGCGAGATGACCACGGCGATGACCACGCCCAGGAAGGTCAGCTGCAAGGTCAGCGGGAATGCGCCGGCGATCATCTGGGAGACCGATTGGGCTGGCGGGGTGGTCAGGCCGAAGTCCAGGCGGATGAGCCGGCCGATGAAGCTGATGTACTGGACCACCAGCGCGTCGTTCAGGCCGCGTTCCTCGCGGTAGGCCTCTTTGGCGGCCTCGGAGGCGCCCTCGCCCAGCGCGGAGGTGGCTTCATCGCCCGGGGCCAGCTTCATGATGATGAAGACCATGGCGGAGATGCCAAGGACCATCACCGGCAGCGCGGCCAGGCGGCGTAAGAGCAGGTTGAGGAAATTCCCCATGGAGTAGCTCCGTCGAGTATCGAAGTGTGCAGGTCATTGCGCTGTGCGGGCCGGGCGGCACGGCGTGGGTGCCGTGCCTCCCGGCCTGCTGCGCGGGGCCGGGGCCAGCTAGGCCTTGCGGTTCACGCCGACAAAGGAGATGCCGGTGGTTGGCAGCGGCGCGAAGCCTTCCAGCGCGTTTTCGTCCCAGGCCGATGGCAGCTGGCGGTGCAGCACCGGGTAGAGCGGGGCCTGGTCGGCGACGATGTTGATCGCCTTGCCCCACGCCGCCATGGCCTTGTTCGAATCATCGGTCTGGATGGCCGCGTCCAGCTGCTTCTGCAGCTCCTTGTATTCGGGTGTATCGTTCCAGCGGAAGCGGTTCTTCGGCCAGACATCGCCTCGGTAGAACCAGCTCATCAGCAGGTCCAGGTCGTTGCCGAAGACCGATGGGTCGCCCGGGGCGGCCACCACCGAGAAGGTGCCGCTGTCCACGTTGTCGGTGTACAGCGCGCCGGACTGCAGGTTCTTCATGGTGACCTTCACGCCCGGGATCTTGTTCCAGGATTCGAGGATCAGCGGGGCGATGTCCTTGACCCACGAGGTGTCGGTGGTCAGCAGCTCGAATTCCAGCTTGTCCACGCCGGCTTCGGCCAGCAGCGCCGCGGCCTTCGCCGCGTCGTAGCCGTAGACCGTGTCCGCCTTGATGTACTGCGGGTGGCTTTCTTGCACATAGGAGCTGGCCGCCTTGGCGTTGCCCAGCAGCGCGGTGCTGATGATCGACTCGGTGTCCAGGCCGTAGTGCAATGCCTGGCGGACCAGGGCGTTGTCGAATGGCTTCTTGGCGCAGTTGAACATCAGGAACAGCAGGCCGAAGGAATCGGCGCTCTTCACGGTGGCCTTCGAGGCCAGGCGGTCCATATCGAGGTACGGCACGTCCTCGATGGCCTGCACGCGGCCCGATTCCATGGCGGTCACGCGGGCGGCCGCATCGGAGAGCAGGAACCAGGTCATGCCGGTGGCGGTCGCCGGGTACTTGCCGTTGTAGCCCTCGAACTTCTCGAAGACGATCTTGTCATCCTTGGTGGCCGAGACCAGCTTGTACGGGCCGGTGCCGATCGGCGCGGCGTCGAAGCCGGCCTGGTCCTTGGAAGCCACGGCCTTCGGCACGATCTTGACCACCGAGATGCGGGTCGGGAACAGCGGGAAGGCGTAGTTCAGCGTGAACGCGACGGTCTTCTCGTCCTTGGCCTTCACCGACTTGATGAAGGGGATGAACTGGGCGAACAGCGAGGCGTTGCCGGTGTCCAGCACCCGCTCGAAGGAGTAGACGACGTCCTGGATGGTGACCGCTTCCCCGTTGTGGAAGGTGGCCCCGTCGCGCAGGGTGATTTCCCAGCTGGTGTCGTCAATCTGCTTCGGTTCTGCCGCGGCCAGCGCCAGGTACGGTTCACGAGTGGCCGGGTGCAGGTCCACCAGGCCTTCGAAGATGTGCATGTTGGCGGCGAACGGGGTCGCGCCGGAGGAGGTCATCGGGTCGAAACCGGTGGACAGGGCGTAGGAAATGCCTGCCTCGATGGTGCCCGTGCCGGCAGCTGCGGTGCTGGCCGCGCCGCCGCTGGCTCCTGGGGAGCAGGCGGCCAGGCTGGCCGAGAATGCCGCAGCAGCGCCAACCATGCCGGTGATCTTCAGGAAATCTCGTCGTGCAAAGGGCTTGTTGGCTACTTCGTTCAAAGCCATTCTTGCCACCTCCGGGAAAATGAGTGAGTGTTGTAGGACGTAGGATGTCCGATCTATGGTCTAGACTGTAGTGGACG
This sequence comes from Glutamicibacter sp. NPDC088483, assembly GCF_044753145.1. NCBI lineage: Bacteria > Bacillati > Actinomycetota > Actinomycetes > Micrococcales > Micrococcaceae > Glutamicibacter > Glutamicibacter sp. NPDC088483. Next base: position 217,771 of record NZ_JBIVMP010000002.1, on the reverse strand, counting down.
TCACGCCGCATGGTCAACTGCGTCACATGAACTTCTCCGCCCGCCGAGGAAAGCAGGATCCGTTGAGCACGATGCCAGCCCGCCGATCAGATGCCCGTGCCCGCCTGCGCGCGCTGACCAATGACATCACCGCGCTGATCCTGGAACGCGGACTGCTGCCCGGGGACCCGCTGCCCACCGAGCAGGAACTCATGGCCGAGCTGGGCGTGGGGCGCAACTCCCTGCGCGAGGCGATCAAGGTGCTCCAGGCCCTGGGCATCATCGACACCCGCCACGGTTTCGGCATGTTCGTGGCCCAGGAAAACCTCAACGCCCTGCATGACTCCCTCGCCTTCCGCGGGCAGATGTCGCTGCGCCACCATGGCCATGAGGCCAGTGAGCTGGTCGATGTCCGCCAGGCACTGGAAACCGGCCTGATCGGCCTGGCCATCCGCGCGGTCACCGACGAGCATCTGGAGGCCTTGGAGCAGTGCGTAAGCCAGATGGAGCAGCACGCGGCGCGCGAGGAGACCTTCGTCGAGCAGGACAAGGCCTTCCACCGCATCCTCTTCGAGCCGCTGGGCAACCAGCTGCTGACCAACCTGCTCGGAGTGTTCTGGGATGTCTACCGCACCATCTACGATGCGATCGACTCCGATCTGGAAATCACCCAGCCGGCCAAGACCGCCCAGGACCACCGCGATATCCTCGACGCGGTACGCGCCAAGGACGTGGAAACCGCCCGGCAGCTGATCTCCGAGCACTTCCACGGCATTCGCGCCCTGCTGGCGAGCCGGGAAGTTTAGCAAAAAGAACCCTAAAGCATTCCTTTCACAGCTAAGCTGGGGTGGTGGACACACTTCAACGCTATGCACCCAATGAAAACCTCAGGCGCGACGAAGCGGCCTGGCGCGCACGGAATATCGAATGGCACTTCGCCGAGGTCCAGCTCGATCTTTCCAATGCCACCGATCGCACAGCCACCAGCTTCAGCTCGATCACCACGCTGAACTTCAGCTCCAAGGATCCGGCAGCCTTCATCGACTTCATCCACGAATCCGTGGACGAGGTACTGGTCAACGGCACCGCGATCGACCTGGAATCCGCAGTGCTCGATGCACGCATCTACCTCGATCAGCTGCGCACCGACGTGCCGAACACCGTGAAGATCAGCGGGCGGGCGATCTACTCGCGCTCGGGCGAGGGCCTGCACCGCTTCGTGGATCCGCAGGATGGGCAAACCTACCTCTACACCCAGTTCGAGCCTTCCGAGGCGCGCCGGGTCTTCGCCTGCTTCGAGCAGCCCGACCTGAAGACCAGCTACCGCTTCACCCTCACCGGCCCGGCAGCCTGGCATCTGGCCAGCAACCAGCCGATCGTCGATGAGGTACTGCACGATGACGGCACCAAGACCGTGGCCTGCGCCCCGACTCCCCCGATCTCCAGCTACATCACCGCGGTGCTGGCCGGACCGTACCACGTGGTGCACGGCGAGCACCTCCAGCGGCTGGATGACGGCGAAGAGCTGAGCATCGAGATGGCCGCCACCTGCCGCGCCTCGCTGGCCGGGCACTTCGACGGCGACGAGATCATCAAGCTGACCAGCCAGGGCCTGGACTACTACCACCAGCTGTTCGACTACCCCTACCCGTGGGGCAAGTACGACTCGGCGTTCGTGCCGGAGTACAACCTCGGCGCCATGGAAAACCCGGGCCTGGTCACCTTCACCGAACGCTACGTCTTCACCTCGCACGCCACCGAAGGGCAGTACGAGCAGCGCGGCAACACCCTGATGCACGAAATGGCGCACATGTGGTTCGGCGACCTGGTCACCATGAAGTGGTGGGATGACCTGTGGCTCAAGGAATCCTTCGCCGACTACATCGGCACCCTGGCCAACGACGAAGCCACCGATTTCACCACCGCGTGGACCACCTTCGCGGCGCGCCGCAAGGCCTGGGCCTACGTGGCCGACCAGATGCCCACCACCCACCCCATCGTGGCCGACATCCCGGACCTGCTGGCCGCGGACCAGAATTTCGATGGCATCACCTATGCCAAGGGCGCCAGCGTGCTCAAGCAGCTGGCCGCCTTTGTCGGCGCCGAGGCCTTCCGCGACGCCGCCCGCGCCTACTTCCGCAAGCACGCCTACGGCAATACCTCGCTGGATGACTTCCTCGAAGCGCTCGAAGCGGCCAGCGGCCGCGATATGGGCCAGTGGGCGGATGCCTGGCTGAAGACCAGCGGCGTGCCGAAGCTGCACGTCGAATACACCACCGATGCCGGCGGCACCATCACCGCGGCATCGCTGATCCAGTCGGGCACCGATCCGGTCACCGGGCAGAAGATCGCCCGCCCGCACGTGCTCTCGGTCGGCGCCTACCAGCTGGACGGGAGCCAGCTGGTGCGCACCGACTCGGTGGACGTGGAGCTCTCCGGCGAATCGGCGGCCCTGGACTTCCTGGTTGGACGCCGGATCCCGGATCTGCTGCTGCCCAACGACGGCGATGAGACCTATGCGCTGATCGAATTCGACCCGGTTTCGCGTGCCACCTTGCTCGGCCACCTCTCGGGCCTGGGCGACTCGCTGCCCCGCGCCACCTGCTGGGCGTCGCTGTGGGATGCGGTGCGTTCGGCCACCTTGGATGCGCAAAGCTACGTGCAGGCGATCCTCGATCACGCGCACGCCGTCACCGACGCGGGCGTCTTCGGGGTGCTTACCGACCAGTTGGCCACCTCGATTTCCAAGTACGTTGCCCCCGAGCTGCGCGCGGAGCTGCGCCAGAAGGCCGCCGCAACCCTCACCGGGTGGCTCACCCGGTTCGAGGCCGGCGGAGACCAGCAGACCACCACCGCGCGCACCCTGGTTCGCCTGGCCCGTGCCGGCGTGGCTCCGGAGGTGCTCGACGCCTTCCTGGGCGAGCAGCCCAATGCCTACCAGGTCACCGTCGATGAGCAGCTGCTGTGGGGTTCCTACATCGCGCTGGCCGCTTCCGGCCGGCTCGACGAGGCCGCCGAGGCATCCATGCACGAAGCGGCCAAGGCCAACCCCACCAGCGTGGCGCAGAATTCGGTTCGCACCGCGCTGGCGGCGCGCCCGGATCCGCAGGCCAAGGACACCGCTTTCGACACCGTGCTGATGGCGCGCGATGAACACGGGGAGCTGTCCAACGATGCCCTCTCGGCCACCGCGCTGGGCTTCACCATGGGTTCCTCCGCCCTGCTGGCACCGTTCGAGGAACGCTACTGGGCCGCGATCCTGCCGGTCTTCGAGACCATGGGCATGGAATTCGCCACGCGCGTGATCGAGGGGCTGTATCCAGGGCACCAGGATCTCCAGGGCGCCATCGAGCAGAACCATGCACTGGCTACCGCGACCAGCTGGCTGGAACGCCATGAGAGCGCACCGGCCGCCCTCAAGCGCATCCTGCTTGAGGAACGCGCAGAACTGGAACGCTCGCTGAAGGCCCAGGCCTACAGCCGCACCAGCCGCTAGGCGCTGGCCCTCCGAAGGCCGGCCCGCTGCTTATCCACGCAGCGGGCCGGCCAAGAGCCGCAGGCCGTTGCCGGTGGCGCAACCGGTTCCAGTGCGGGTCTGCCCTGCGGCCGAACCCGGCCGGCCCAGCGGAGATGGCAGGGCCACAGCAACCATGGCCTCAAGCGAAACAAGGGCCTGGCCTCGAACTTGATCGAGAACAGGCCCTTGGATCTTGGCTCGCTACGGAACCCGCGCGGTCCACTGCGCGGTAGCGAATTTGGCCTCGGCCAATTCCTTCGCCGCCAGACGGGATTCGGCATCCAGCTGCGCCGGCTTGGCCCCGGTGCGCTTGGCGAAGGTGTCCATCATGACGTTGATGATCTCCATGCGATCCAGCTTTGTCTGCGACTTCAGCGGATCCACACGCTTGACCGCTGAGGTGATGCCCTTGTCGGAGATCTTCTCCCGGCCAATGCGCAGCACCTGGGTCATCTTCTCCGCGTCGATGTCGTAGCTCATGGTGACGTGGTGCAGCATCGCACCGTTGGCCAGGCGCTTTTGCGCTGCGCCGCCGATCTTGCCGGCAGGGGTCGCGATGTCGTTCAGCGGCTTGTAGTACGCTTCCAGGCCGATGCTTTCCAGCGCTTCCATCACCCAGGCGTCCAGGTACGGGTAGGAATCGGCAAAGCTCATGCCGTCCACCAGGGATTCAGGAGCGTAGAGCGAGTAGGTAATGCAGTTGCCAGCTTCCATGAACATCGCGCCGCCTCCGGAAATGCGGCGAACCACCTGGATGCCGTGCTTTTCGGCTTGCTCCATGTCCACTTCGTTCTTCAGCGACTGGAAGGAGCCGATCACGACGGCGCCTTCGCTCCAGTCCCAGAAGCGGATGGTCGGCTTGCGGGCCCCCTTGGCGATTTGCCGGGTCAGCACCTCATCCAGCGCCACTTGCTCGGTGATTGGAATGATCTCCGGGCCCAGGACTTCCCACTCGTGGTCTTCCCACTTGGTGGCGTGTCCCAGCGCCCGGCGGACGACGCGCGCGATGGCGTCTTCGTCAAAACCGAACATCACTACGCCTTCACGCAGATTGTCGGTTACCGCATTGCGTATGGTGCTGTGGCTGGCGTCCGCTGGCAAACCGCGTAGCGCATCATTCAAGTCATCGAGTGCATCATCTGGTTCCAGGAAGAAGTCGCCATTCAATGACACTTCGGTGATCACGCCATCGGAAGTATCCAGATCTACAACGACTAATTTGCCACCGACTACCTTGTATTCACCATGATGCTTCATGGTTTCATTCTATCCCCGGCTGCCCACTAGTCGAATCCACGCGCCCCCGGATTCGGTGGTTCGCAGTGGCAACATTCGACGCCGGATAACAATCGAATAAATATTCGAGAATACTTCCACATTCCGCGGATTTCCGGGCCAAACTGTCTGTTGCCAGCAGGATAATTAACTATGGCTATACCCGATTTCATCCATGACGACGATGATGAACATCGTCTACCGTTGCCCCCAACTGGCACTCGCACGGAATCCCACAAGGATTCGTTATTCAGCGACCATCTCGAACATCACCTGTTCCATGGTCCGCTGAAGCAATTGGCAGATGAGCTCTTCGACGCGGGCCCGCTCAATGGCCCCGGCGACGCCCTCGAACGGCTGAAGAAAATCCAGCGCATCCAGAGCATCCTCGATGCAATGACATCTGTGCTGCTGGCCGATTCAGTAGAACAAGTCAGTGAATCATTTGCCGATATGATCGCCACCGCGGGGACCACTACCGAGGAGGAGGAACGCGAGGCTCGGAAAAGTGCTCAATACTATGGCGTTGACCGCGGCAGTGACCAGGTCATCAACTCCAACTTCATCGCAGAAGCGGCTGTCGCGCTGAGTGAGACCCCTCGCATGGTAGGCAAGCGGATGTTCTATGCCAAGGGTCTTCGCTACGCCTGCAAGGAAACCCTCACGGCTCTGGCTGCAGGAGAGATCACGCCCAAGGCAGCGCATGACATCGTGAAGTATTCGCAGGACTTGCTCCCCGAACAAATCATGCAGATGCAACGCGTGCTGTTGCCCATGGCGAAGACTGCGTCTGATGACGCGATATACCAACGCGCACGCCGGTTCCATGACAGGATGTGCCCGGAGGCCGCCGAACAAAGGCACAAGAAGTCTGAAAAGAATCGCAAGCTCACGCTATGGGATAACGAAAATGGCATGTCCACCCTCAAGTACTACAACAGTGCCGCAGTGATTCATTCCATCAAGAACTCCGTGAAGTGGCTAGCTGATCAGCATAACGATCCGCAGGATCCCCGTACCCGGGAGCAAATAGAAGCGGACGCCTTTGCAGACATCATCCTCAACGGCTGGCCGGACCGGGAAGGCACGCCCCTCAAGCCACGGGTATCCATCACGATTCCCGCGGTGGAAATGCTGGCGGATCCCACAAGGACCGTGGCTGACCTGGAAGGCTACGGCCCCATCCCACTGGGGGTCGCATTGGCGTTGGCAAAGGATGCGCCTTCGTTCCAGCGCGTGCTGACCGATCCATGGACTGGCGCCGCGATAGATGTCGAGCGCAGGCGCTACCGGCCCTCGCAGAGTCTCAAGGATCTGTTACGGCACCGCGATGAGCATTGCTGCTTCCCCGGCTGTCGCCGTCCAGCTGACCGCTCCGAGATTGACCATATAAATGGCTGGGCTCACGGAGGGCATACGACCAGGGACAATACGCATCTGCTGTGCAAGCAGCATCAAATGTTCAAGCATGCATTGGGTTGGAAAGTCGTTCCGCGTCCTGACGGATCCAAGATGTGGGTGACTCCACACGGGCTGAGCGCACTCGTTATTCCGGAAAGCGTCAAGCGTGTGGACCAATTCGATCATGTAAATGATCATTGCCCAGAGCGCCCTAAGGTCATTCCTTTGCCGCATATTCGACTCACGGCAGAAGTACGCAGGGTACTTGGGCTCAAGCCTCGCGTCGACATTCCAGACGAGGATCCCGGTCCTGAATCGCCGCCAGATGACGGCCAGAAGGAAACAGGCTGAGGACGCTATCCCGATTGACCGGTTTTTGGGTGACAGAATTTTTCAGTCACCAGCACCTCCACACCACCAATAACACCATTCACGCAACGGCGATGGAGCCAGTTGCTCGGAGCAGTGCGGCCAAGACGTCTGCTTCGACGAGTCAGCGAATCCTTATTCAGCCGCCACTGGAAACCCCGACGGCTATAGCACCGAAAAGCTCTGGGCAAACGCTCCTGACAATATTTTTCAGTCATCCCCGGCTGCCCCGACGGCTATTGCGCCGAACGACGCTGGGGCGGACGCTGCTGACAATATTTTTCAGTCACTGGCGCATCCAGGAAACTGCCAAGATGCCGCGATGCGCATCGTGGCGCGAAAAACGAATCCTCTTAGACGGTTCCGTGAAAACATTTTTCAGTCACTGATGGACAGGTGTGCTGTTAAAGCAGCAGCGGCGTGTTTCCAAATACTGGAAACACGCCGCGAAAGCTTGCTAGGTACGAAGTATTACTTCTTGCCGCCGAAGCCCTTGAAGCGGGCGTTGAAGCGCTCGACACGACCAGCGGTGTCCATGATGCGCTGCTTGCCGGTGTAGAACGGGTGCGAAGCTGCCGAGATTTCGACGTCGATTACTGGGTAGGTGTTGCCATCTTCCCATTCGATGGTCTTGTCCGACTTAGCGGTCGAACGGGTCAGGATCTTCTCGCCGGATGCCAGGTCGTTGAAGACAACTGGGCCGTACTGTGGATGGATATCAGCCTTCATAGCTATACACCTTTTTTGTTTATGGCCACTGGATTTTGCCAGTAGCTACTTACTCGGAAATTGTGTCCCGCATTCAGGGCTCCATGAAGAGACCTCAATGCACAGACAGTCCATCCTATCGCAAAAGCGGCGGCGGCAGAAACCTTCTTAGCGTGGCGCGGAGCACAAATGCCAGAATGCAATTGCGCTAGCGGCACCAACATTCAGGGAATCCACTTCGCGGTACATAGGGATGATCACGGTCCGGTCAACGGCGGCCAGAGCTTCATCGGTAACTCCCCTGCCTTCGTTGCCCAAGATCATGGCGACCTTCTGGCCAGACTTGATCTCTACTTCGTTTAGCGGGATCGCGTCCTCGGTCAGTTCCATGGCGAGCATCTCGTAGCCATGCCTCTTCAAGGTCTGGATGTCCTCTGGCCACGACAGCATGCGTACCCAAGGAAGGTCGAAGACCGTCCCCATTGAGACGCGGGCGCTGCGACGGTACCAGGGGTCCACGCATTTGGGGGTGAGCAGCACGGCGTCAACGCCAAGCCCTGAAGCCGAACGGATAATTGCGCCGAGGTTAGTATGGTCGGCGATGTCTTCCAAGATGGCAACGCGCGAACTGGCTTCAAGCACTTCGTCCAGATCCAGCGGTTCGGGACGATTCATCGCTGCCATGGCGCCGCGGTGCAAGTGGAAGCCGACCAGATCCTGGAGCTGCCGATCATCCCCAATGAAAATCGGCGCGTCTGGGAAACGGTTGAACTCCTCGGTTAGCTGGTCCAAATGCTTTTCGGCGAGCAAGAAGCTGCGCGGCACGTGGCCCGCGTTGATCGCACGCTGCACCACTTTGGTGCTCTCGGCAATGTAGAGCCCGTTTTCCACGTCAGTGCGCATACGCAGGTTCGCTTCGGAGAGCCGGAGGTACTCGTCGAGGCGGGAATCGGCCAGATCCGCGACCGGCAGGATCCGTTCAGGGTTGAGAATTTCAGCCACGAAGCTACACCAACTTGTAGAGCATGTTGCCCAAGGCAACCAGGCCCAGGATGACGATGACCAGGCGCAGCAGCCCAGGCGAGAGCTTGCGGCCAATCTTGGCGCCGGCAAATCCGCCGATCAGCGAGCCGACAGCGATAAGCAGGACGACGAGCCAATTGATGCGTTCCGGCGCAATGATCAGGTACATCGCGGCCGCCACGAGATTCACGATCAGGGAGAGGATGACCTTGATTGCATTGGACTGCTGCAGGGATGCTTGCAAGAACACGCCGAATACCGCCATCAGCAGGACTCCCTGCGCGGCGGTGAAGTAGCCGCCGTAGACACCGATGATGAACACCAGGATGTAGAGGACCATTGGAATCTGGGCGCGATCGGCATCATCCGGGTCGGTGCCGCCGGAAGCGGCCTGCCGGGTCTTCGCCCACTTGGCAAGACGGGGCTGGAAGATCACCAGCACCAGCGCGCAAACCAGCAGCACCGGCGCAACGATGCCGAAGACGGACTCCGGCAGGTTCAGGAGGAGCAAGGAACCGATCAACCCGCCGACCAGTGAAACCGGCACGAGTTTGAGCAGCGTCTTCTTGACGCTGGCAGCTTCTCGACGGTACCCCCAGGCACCGGAGAAGCCACCAGCAACCAGACCCATGGCGTTGGAGACGACGGCATTCACCGGAGCCATGCCCAACGCCACGAGAATGGGGAAAGTGACCAACGTGCCCGAACCGACGACGGTGTTGATAGTTCCGGCCCACAGTCCGCCAATGAAGACCAGGGCTTCGCGCCAAAATTCGATCACGTGGAATTTTCCCCTTTAGTTATTGCTGTTAGCTGCGTGCAAAAGCAGAGTAGCGTCCACCTTCACGGCGCAGGCTCAGCGGCATGCCGTAGGTTGCTTCCAGGTTCGCTTCGTTCAGCGTGGATTCGATCTCGCCGGCAGCGACAACTTCGCCGTCGCGCATCATCAAGATGTGGGTGAATCCCGCTGGCACCTCTTCAAGGTGGTGGGTTACCAGAACCAGCGCCGGGGCATCCTCGTCGGCTGCCAGTTCCGCCAGCTTGCCAACCAGGTCTTCGCGCCCGGCAAGGTCCAAGCCTGCTGCAGGCTCATCGAGGATCAGCAGTTCGGGATCGGTCATCAAGGCACGGGCGATCAGCACGCGCTTGCGCTCGCCTTCGGAAAGCTTGCCGAAAGGCTGGTTCATGAAGGTGGACATGCCCCAGTTGTGCAGCAGATGGAAAGCACGGCGCTCATCGAGCTTCTCGTACTTCTCGCGCCAGCGACCGGTCATGCCGTAAGCCGCGGTGAGTACTACGTTCAGCGCGGTTTCGTTGGCTGGAATGGAGTTGGCAACCAGGGCTGAGCTCAGGCCGATCAACGGACGCAGATCGAAGACCGACACCTTGCCCAAACGTTCGCCAAGGATATCCGCGGTACCGCGGGTTGGGTGCAGCCGGGTGGCCGCAACGTTCATCAAGGTCGACTTGCCGGCGCCATTGGGGCCGATCACAATCCACCGCTGTCCTTCTTTGACTTCCCAGGACACGTCCTTGAGCAGGTCTTTTCGCCCGCGTACAACGCTGACATCTTTGAAAGTTAGCACTTCGCTCATGGTATTCAAGATTAGACTTTTCGCCCCTGTTTCACTAATTGGAAATGCCGAACGGGGCCTGAGATCGCCGGATTGACCTGTATTGCGTCCAACGGCAATACTAGTTCGCTCCCCTGGGCCTGGTCAGCAGCTTTGCGCCAACACGTCATGTTTGGTCGTAAACACCGAAGCAATGAAAAATGGTTGCATGGCTTCATCATTGGTTTTCGCATCCCGCCCCGCTTTCTCCCGCACCGACTTCAACGCTGTATTGCAGCAAGCGGCCGCCGCCGGGCTCATTCCCGCCGCGGACGAGAGCCAGATCAAAGCCAGCGAAGAGCGGCTGGTCGCCAAGTTCCGCCTTGAACAGGCCGATCAGGCGAAGCTGCAGCAGGCTGCTGCGGCATTCGTCGATGCGCAGGTCGCCGACGGCGCACTGGAATACGCGGACATGTGCGTAGCGGTGGTACCGGCCGAACTCGTCGATGCTCCGCAGCTGCTCTTGCTGATGGATGTCGATTCCACCTTGATCAAGCAGGAAGTCATCGAACTGCTCGCCGCTCACGCTGGACGGGAAGAAGAAGTGGCTGCGGTGACCGAAGCCGCGATGCGCGGTGAACTGGATTTCGCCCAGTCCTTGATCCAGCGCGTAGCTACCTTGAAGGATCTGCCAGATACTGTCCTTGCCGAGGTAGGCCAGCGCATTGTCCTCTCGGACGGCGCCGAAGCCCTGGTCAAACGGTTCCACGCTGCTGGGCACAAGGTCGGCGTAGTTTCCGGCGGGTTCCAGCAGATCTTGGATCCGTTGGCTGCCCATCTGGGCCTGGACCATGCGCTGGCTAACACCCTGGGCATTTCCGAGGGAATTCTTGACGGAACCGTTCACGGCCAGATCGTCGATCGCGGCATGAAGGAAACGATGCTGCGCGCCTGGGCCGAGGAACATCAGATCCCGATGACGGCAACCGTCGCCGCCGGTGATGGCGCCAATGATCTGGCCATGGTTGCTGCCGCGGGTTTGGGCGTGGCTTTCAATGCGAAGCCTGCCCTGCGCGATGAGGCGGTCGTGCGCCTGGACTTCTCGCGCCTGGACGTCATCGCCGACCTAGTACTCAATGATTTGGCTTAGCGGAATCCAACAACTGCATAACAATTCTGCCGATAGCGGCTTTCGGTAACTTGATCGGTTGTTCCAGCGGTTAGTATTTCTATTGACGCGTTTAACGGCTGGCGGCATAAGTCCTAGCCGCGCGCGTAGCCCCTATCGCTTTCGAAAGAGCTACCAGACCAGTGCAGACCCCCTCCCCGGACAGTTCCTCAACTACGCCTACGCACTCCGCACAAGACAAGAAGAAGCCGAAGAGCAAGGCCAAGCCTTGGATCATTACCGGTTCTTGTGTCGCAGCCGTAGCCGCAGCATATTTCGGCGGAGCCGCCTATGTCAGTTCCCAGGTTCCAGCCAACGCGTCAATTGCGGGCGTGAACATAGGATCCATGAACAAGGACCAGGCTCGCGCCGAATTGGAACGCGAGGTACTCCCCCTGGCTGAAAAGCCAATGGATGTCACCGTCAACGGTGAAAAGTACACCCTGGATCCGGCCAAGGCCGGCCTGGAACTGAACGTTGATGAAACCATCAACGAACTGACTTCCTACGAAATCAACCCGGCCAAGCTCTACGAGCGGCTCACCGGCGAATTCCACGTCACCCCAGCGGTCGACGTAGATCAGGAAAAACTGGGCGCGCAGCTTGAAGCGCTGGCCAAGAAGGCCAATGCCGAGGTCGCCGAAGGAACTATCGACTTCAAGGATGGCACCTCGAAGCTGACCAAGCCCGTTGACGGCGTAGCGCTGAAGACCGAAGAAGCCGCCACACTGATCAGCGAGGAATGGGAAATTGCCGGCGCGGCGATCGACCTTCCTGCCGAAGTCAGCAAGCCGGCGATCTCTGCCGACACCCTGCAGGCGTTCTACGACAAGGACGTCAAGGCGCTGCTGAAGGACGAGGTCATCCTGGCATCGGATGACAAGAAGGCGTCCATCTCGGCCGCGTCTATTGCCGCGGCGGCAAAGTACGCGCCCAAGGATGGCGCCCCAGCGATCGCATTGGATGACGAGAAGCTCTACAAGGCTGCGACGAAGAATTCAGATCTTTCCAGCACTGCCAAGGATGCGCAGATCGTCTTGAAGGACGGCAAGCCGTCCATCATCAAGTCCTCCAAGGGCATCTCGCTGGAGACCAAGGGCCTGGGCGCCAAGGTCCTGGCCGCCACCGCTGCCAAGAACCGCACTGCCGAAGTTGAGATGACCGAGAAGGAAGCCGACTTCACCACCGCAGATGCGAAGAAGCTCGGCATCAAGGAACCGATCGTCACCTTCTCCACTCCCTACCCGGCTTCCGATACCGTACGCACCAAGAACCTGCATGCCGGTTCGGCGCGCGTCAATGGCGATATCATCAAGCCCGGCGAACGCTTCTCGCTGCTGCAGGCCTTGGGCCCGATCACCGTGGCCAACGGCTATTACAGCTCCGGGGTCGTGGAAAGCGGCTTCAGCACCGAAGCCGTAGGCGGCGGACTCTCGCAGATCTCCACCCAGATGTACAACGTCGGCTTCCTGGCCGGATACGACGACATCACCCACAAGCCGCATTCGCGATGGTTCGAGCGCTACCCCGCGGGACGCGAAGCCACCTTGTGGGAAGGCCAGATCGACATGATCTGGGAGAACAACACCCCCTACGGCGTGATGATCCAGGCCTGGGTTTCGGGCGACAAGGTCAATACCCGCCTGTGGTCCACCAAGTACTGGGATGTCTCGCAGAAGAGCTCGGGCAAGTACAACCAGACCAACCCCGAAACCAAGTACAACCCGGCCGAGAAGTGCGTCTCGGAATCTGGTGGCAAGAAGGGCTTCAGCATCGATATCACCCGCTACCGGGAAGCCTTCGATGGATCCAAGAAGCTGCCAGCTGAAACCAAGAGCTGGACCTACAGCCCATGGCACAAGATCGTCTGCGGCGACAAGCCCAAGGACTGATCCAAGCGAAATCGCCGGGCGCCTCCCTTTCGGAGGTGCCCGGCGATTTCGCTTAACCCTGCGCATTTTGCCCCAGGCACGGAAAAGCTGGCGGTCGGAACCCCTGCACGGGGTAACTGCCGCCAGCTGATGCGCGCTGCTGCGGGGGCTTACTTGCCCGACTGCTCCAGGAAGTCGCCTGCGCCGCCAACCAGCTCGGTGTGGCCGGTCTCGACGTCGGCGAAGACCATCTTGGCTACCTCGGCGCCGAACTCCTCGACGGAGTACAGCTTGCCGGCAGCTTCGCGGCGGGCGTCGATAGCACCTGGCTCCATGCGGTTGAGCAGGGTTGCGGTGATGGTGCCTTCGATCATGTCACCGGAGACCACCACGAAGGTGATGTTCTTCTCGGCCAGCTTCGGGATCATTTCACGCAGTGCATCTTCGCCGGCGCGCTTGGACTTGGCCACAGCGTCGTAGGCATCCATGGTGGTTACTTCGTTGATGAAGTGCGCCTGGTGGCTGGTAACGAAGACCACGCGGCCGCCCTCGCTCAGCTGGGGCAGCGCGGCTTCCAGCATGGCCACCTGCGCGTCGCGGTTCAGGCGCAGCGCATAGTTTTCGCCCATGGAGGTTTCCATGCCGCCCGAAGCGTTGAGCACGACGACATCCAGCGAGCCGAAGTTCTCAACAGCCGCGTCAACCAGAGCCTGCGGACCCTCAACGGTGGTCAGGTCGGCGCCCACGGCAACGGCCTTGCCGCCCTTTTCTTCAATAGCGGCAACAATCTTGTTGGCGCGCGGGGCCTTGGCGCGGTAGTTGACCACTACGCCAACGCCCTGCTCGGCCAGCAGCTGCGCGGTCACCGCACCGATGCCGCGCGAGGAACCGGTTACAACGGCACCTTTGAATTCACTCATGGTGGTACTCCTTTGGATTTCTTGCTTAAATCTTCTAGTGGCCCATGCCCAGGCCGCCATCAACCGGGATCACGGCACCGGAGATGTAGCCTGCTTCGTCGCTGGCGATCCAGCGGACCACGTTGGCAACCTCTTCAGGCTCAGCAAAGCGGTTGGCAGGGATGCTGGAGAGGTATTCCTTCTGGGTGTCCTCTGGCAGCACAGCGGTCATCTCGGTGTTGATGAAGCCCGGAGCCACAACGTTGGCGGTGATGCCGCGTGAGCCCAGTTCACGGGTCAGCGAGCGGGCGATGCCCACCAGGCCGGCCTTGGACGCCGCGTAGTTGATCTGCCCTGGCGAGCCGTAAAGGCCGACGACCGAGGAGATCAGCACGACACGGCCGCGCTTGAGCCGGATCATGCCCTTGGACGCGCGCTTGATCACGCGGAAGGCGCCGGTGAGGTTGGTGTCGATCACCGAGGTGAAGTCGTCTTCGCTCATGCGCAGCAGCAGGGTGTCCTTGGTGACCCCGGCATTGGCGACGAGGACTTCTACCGGACCGTGGGCCGCTTCAACTTCTTTGAAGGCCGCGTCGATCGATTCGCCGTCGGTGACATCGGCCTTGACGCCGAGCAGTCCGGCGGGAACCTCGCCGCTGCGGTAGGTAATGGCCACTTTGTCGCCGTTGGCTTCGAATGCGCGCGCAATAGCAAGTCCGATGCCGCGGTTGCCGCCGGTCACGAGCACACTGCGGCCAGTGGTTGGTTCCGTAGTCAATGTATTTCTCCGTTCATGCGCTCGCTGTCCTGGCATGGTAAATCTCTCCAAGGGCCAGCCGAAAAGCGCACTTTGCCTAGTTAAGTAGCTACTCCGTGAACAATCCTATTAGTTACTACCCAGTTTTACCGCTTCGACAGCGCGTAGAAATTACACTCTTCGTGCCGCAGGTGAGACAATGGGAGCAGATCCCGTACTGCGAAGCGAAGTCTTTTACATGTCCCCACAGCCCACGAATCACGGTTCCAGCCAACCGGAAGTTCACCGCATTACCGAAGCGCGCGAGTCCCATACCACCGAGCGCGATTCACGTGTGCGCAAATACACGATTTCCATGACCGTGCGCCTGATCTGCTTCGTTCTCGCTTTCTTCTTCGATGGCTGGCTGCGCTGGGTCTTGCTCGCGGGCGCAATTATCCTTCCCTATATCGCAGTGGTGATCGCCAACGGCGGTGCGGATCTGACCAAACGCGAACCGCCCGCCGAGTTCTACAAGGCTCCCGGCGCCCAGGCTATCGCCGCACCGGACGAAACCGCGCCGGCCGCGCAGCAGGCACCGGAACCAGAAGTGATCGACGGAAGCTTCGCCGAAGAAGCTGATCCGGTGCAACAGCCAACAACTGCTCCCAAGGAGGACTAGTGGATCTGCTAGGTTCGCTCGGCGGCTCCCCTGCCGCCGCCGAAATCCTGTGCTCGCGAAAGGGCTGCCGCAACGCCGCCAGCCACCAGCTGCTGTGGAATAATCCGAAGATCCACACCCCGGACCGGCGCAAAATCTGGCTGGCCTGCGAAGAGCACCGCGACTGGCTCGAAACGTATCTGGAGGAACGCCTGCTCTACAAGGAAACGCTGCCGATGCCGGGCAATGAAGGAGAAAGCAAGTAGATGTATCGTTTTCTGGCCAGTACCCGGTGGGTCGGCTGGCTCATTCTGGTGGCGATCTTCGCCGCCGCCTGCATTGGCTTGGGCAATTGGCAAGCCGACCGCCGTGCCGAAGTCCTCGAGGGCATCGAACGGGTCAACCGCAACTACTTCGCAGAGCCGGTCACCGGCACGCAGGCCCTGGAGAATTTCCAGGACCTGGACGAGGACAAGACCTGGATGACCGCGCAGCTCACCGGCCAATATCTGCCCGCGGATACCATGATCGTGCGCAACCGCATCAAGGCCGGCAGCCCCGGCTACGAGGTGCTGGTGCCGTTCAGGACCAACGAGGGCGGAACTGTCGTCGTGAACCGCGGCTACCTGCCGATCGGCAACCAGGAAGACGGCCACCCGGATGTTGTTCCAGCGCCACCTGCCGGAGAAGTCACTGTGGATGTGCGTTTGAAACCATCGGAAATCCGCTTGGACCGCGGCGCCCCGGAGGGCCAATTGGCTTCGATCCAGCTCGAAGACTACGCCAAGCTCCTGGACTACGAGATCGCCCAGGGCGCCTACGGCCTGATGTATGAAGAGGATCCGGCCCCGGCCACTGCGCCACTGCAGCTGGACGCTCCGGATATGGATGAAGGTCCGCATCTTTCCTACGAGATCCAGTGGTACATCTTTGGCGTGCTGGCCTTCATCGGCTTCTGGTATGCCGCTCGCCAGCAGAAGAAGCTGAACGCCGAGGATGCCGCCGAGCAAGCCGAAGCCGAGGCGCTGGGCCTGGACGAGCCGCTGCACAAGGTGCGCAAGATTCGCGCCAAGCCGGATAAGAAGTTCCGCCGTGACGGCACGCCGACCGATGAAGCCATCGAGGATGCGCTGCTCGACCAGGCCGACCACACGCCAGGGGGCCTCCCGAAGTAGCTGCGGAAAACAAGGAAACCGCGCGGTAGCTGGAATATTCCAGTTGCCGCGCGGTTCTCTGCTTAATGCAGTTTTCTTTCAGCTGCCGTTGGCCGGCGGAGTCCAGCGGATCCCGCTGTCGCTGCACCCAGGAGTCTTGTGCCCCTCGCCTTCGAGGCAGGAGGCATCGATGAGGGTGCGGTCCCCCACCGGCTCCTGCAGTTCCAGCGTGTAGGGCGCGGTCTCGTTGCCTTGGCAGGCATGCGCTTCGCCTTCCAGCGGTTCAACCACGATCCCGATGGCGATCTGGTCATTGGACAGCTCCACCTGGGTGGCGGTCACCTCGCCGGTCACCCCGGAGGAACAGGCAAGCCGCATGACCCCGAGGTCGAGGCTGGTGCTCGACGCGTTCACCCCGGCAGGGTCCAGCAGCGTCCACTGGGCGTTGACCTCATCGTGAACCTGTGCGGCGCAGCCGGCCAGCGCGCTGGCAAGCAGCAGCCCAGCGCCTGCGATCCGCGGTAATTTGCGTCCAAAAACACTCATGGCTTGGCAGCTCCCTTTGAAGATGGTGATCTGCCAAGCCTACGAGAGCTATTACGGGTTGTCAGGAGTTAAGTCAGCGAAACCAATTCCAGGTAATCCTCGTTGAAGAGGTCCTCATCGCCATCAGGCAGGATGACCACGCGCTCAGGCTGCAACGACATCACTGCGCCCTCATCGTGGGACACCATGACCACGGCACCCGGGAAGGTGGACAGCGCGCCCAGCACCTCGGCGCGCGAGGCAGGGTCGAGGTTGTTGGTCGGCTCATCGAGCAGCAGCACATTGGCGCTGGAAGCCACGATGGTGGCCAGTGCCAGACGGGTCTTCTCGCCGCCGGAGAGCACGCCGGCCGGCTTGGTCACGTCGTCGCCGACGAACAGGAACGAGCCGAGGATCGAGCGGACGTCGGCATCGTTCAGGTGGTCAGGCGCGTTGCGGCGCATGTTCTCCAGCACGCTGGCTTCCGGATCCAAGGTGTCATGCTCCTGGGCGAAGTAGCCGATCTTCAGGCCGTGGCCCGGAATGATCTTTCCGGTATCGGGTTCGGAGACACCGGCGAGCATGCGCAGCAAGGTGGTCTTGCCGGCACCGTTCAGGCCCAGGATGACAACCTTCGAGCCGCGGTCGATGGCCAGCGAGACATCGTTGAAGATCTCCAGCGAGCCATAGGCCTTGGACAGGCCTTCGGCCATGAGCGGGGTCTTGCCGCAGGGAGCCGGATCCGGGAAGCGCAGGGCTGCAACCTTGTCGGAGGCACGCTCTTCCTGCAGCCCGGAAAGCATGCGATCCACGCGCTTGAGCATGGACTGCGCCGCCGAGGCGCCGGAGGCGCGGGCCTTCATCTTGTTCGCCTGGGTCAGCAGGACCGAAGCCTTCTTCTCGATGTTGGCGCGCTCGCGCTTGCGGGCACGCTCATCGGTTTCGCGCTGGATCTTGTAGCGCTTCCAGTTCATGTTGTAGACATCCACCACGCCGCGGTTCGCGTCGAGGTTCAGCACCTTGTTCACGGTGGATTCCATCAGGCCGGTATCGTGGCTGATCATCAGCACGCCGCCGGGGTAGTTCTTGATGAAGTCGCGCAGCCACATGATCGAATCGACGTCCAGGTGGTTGGTCGGCTCATCGAGCAGCAGGGTCTCGGCGTCCGAGTAGAGGATGCGGGCCAGCTCGACGCGGCGGCGCTGTCCACCGGACAGGGTGCGCAGCGGCTGGTCCAGGATGCGGTCCGGCAGATCCAGGTTGGCGCAGATGGCGGCCGCTTCGGATTCGGCAGCGTAGCCACCGGCAGCGATGAATTCTGCTTCCAACCGGTCGTACTGGCGCATGGCCTTGGCGGAGACGGCAGCGTCCTCGCTGGCCATGTCCTCGCGGTTCTGGGCCAGCTTGGTGACCACCACGTCCAGGCCGCGGGCGCCAAGGATGCGATTGCGCGCCAGCTGCTCCATGTCAGGGGTCTTGGGGTCCTGCGGCAGGTAGCCGATGGAGCCCTTGAAGGTGACCTCACCCGAGGCTGGCTGGGTCTCGCCGGCGAGGACCTTGGTCATCGTCGTCTTGCCGGCACCGTTGCGTCCCACCAGTCCGATCTTGTCGCCCTTGTCGATGCGGAAGTTCACTTCGTCCATCAGCAAGCGGGCGCCGACGCGTAGCTCAAGGTTGGCTACGGAAATCATATGGTGTGGCCCTTTCATGCGGGTACAAGAATTGTGCGGCCCACAAATTGGGCAACTTGACTATTCTACCGGCCAACCACGCCGTGGCCGGCGGAACGTGCACAAACTAACAGTTTGGGGTTGAGCTGGCTAAAGAATCGAAGCCCGCACTTCCACCGCATTGGAAATCCGGGCTTCGAATCGAAATTATTCCTTGTCGCTGGGTTGCGATCGGTAATCCATCATCTGGATCAGGCGGCGGCGCAAGGAGGCTTCGCGGCGCAGGTCCCCGCCGCTGGTCTTGTCGATGTGGTCCTTGCCGAAGCGCCAGAGCAGCACGTCGTCCAGCAAGCGGTCCGGACCCGGCGAGTACCGGTGGTCCAGCGCCGCACGCACATCGGTGACCACATTCGCATCCAGCAGCTGCGCCAGCTGCCAGGTCTGGTCTATGCCGTGGGAGCCGAGCAGCTCGGCGGCCCAGGACCAATCGTCATCGCGCTTGCGGTCCACGTGCGGCAACAGCGTCTGCCATATTTCGCCGATCTTCTCGCCGGTCAACGGCTCGGATCCGGCGCCCTGCTGGTCGTGGTAGCCGTTCAGGCGGTGGTACAGCTCGTCGATGTCCGTGAAGTAGTCCTCCACGGTTTCCAGCATCGCCGCGGTGGCGGTGAAGTGGCGGTCGATCTGCGGATTCCAGGCGGCCTCGCCGGGATGCTTGAAGCGGATGTCGTGCTCCATTTCGGACCAGGCATGCTGCAGCACGGTGCGGATCTGCACTTCGAAAACGAAGTTGCCGCTGGCTACCACCGGCTTGCCCAAAGCCTCCTGGAATTTGCGTACGATCGGCTCGCTGCGGGTCTTGAGCAGCAGGTGGCGCGAGGAGTAGCCGTAGGTGCCGGACTCCACCGAGCCGATGTCCTTCTCCCGGTCGCTGCGGCAGTCGAAGGAGTCGCGGTGCGACTTGATCAGGCTGGCCACCTGCTGGATTTCATGGGGCAGCATCACGATGATGCGGATGCCCACCATGTCGTGGATTTCGCGCAGCGGGTTGGGGAATTCCAGCACCGGGGCGGTCTCGGAACTTTCCTGCAGCCGGCGCGAGGCCTTGGCCGCGAAGGACTGCGGCGATTTCACCCGGCCGGTAATGAACAGCGGTTGCACCTCGGAATTCGCGAACAACCGGCGGATCTTCGCCTTCATGGCCGACATGACGGTATTGAGTTCGCCGGTCACAGACTTGTACTGCTCAACGGCGGCCGCAATCTGTTCGGAGAACTCGTCGTTCGCCTGGCCCTGCGCCGGATCCATCATTGATGCCTCCTGGATGCTAAAGCGTTCCTGAAAATGCTGTCCTCATGCTCATGCCCTGGCGCCAGCCGGGTGCGGCGACGGCCCTTATGGGCGGGAAAGGCGCTTAGCCATGTCGTCGAACAATGGCGCCTTGTCCTCGGTCTTCTTCTGCGCTGCAGGCTTGGTTTCCTTGGCTGGCTGCGCGTTCTGCTTGATCGGGGTGACCTTCGAGTCCGATCGGCCTGCCGCGATGCCTTCGGCGCGGGCTCGGGCCAGCGCGTCCTGGTGATCCTGTTCCAGGACCGATAGGCGTTCTTCCTCGGCGGTCTTGGTGTCGGTCAGCGCAGCGTTGTAGCCATCATCATAAGCGACGCCGTACTTCTCGGCGTTTTCCCGCTCTTCGTTGTATTCCAGCTCAGCGCGCAGCTTCGCGGCTTCGGACTTCTTCTGGTACATGTGCACGGTCAGGTGGGTGATGGCCAGCAAGACGATTGGCGGCATGGCGGCAACCAGCGCGGAAACCAGCGGCGGCACTCCGTTTTCGATCGAGTCCACGGTCAAGATTGCGTGGGTGGAGTTCGCCGCGGTGGAAACGATCGCACCGAAGAACAGCAGCGACCACGGGTAGATCATGGCCTTGCGATGGAAGCCGTTCAGGGCCACGATGGCCACGGTGGCGGCCACGATCATGCCGTCAATGATGATTGGCCAGATCCAGGCCAGGCGCGGGCTGATGCCCGAGCGCTCGGCCAGGTCGGTCAATGCAGCGAACGAGAGCACGAATGCGCCGATGGCAATGAGGACCGTCGCGCCTACGGCCGTGCCTAGGACGGCGCGGTGCGGTTCGGCCGGGACCTCTGGTTTATTATCTTCCATGCTGCTGAGCAGACCTAACTTTTTGGGAATTATCGGTATGTCTTCAAACGCGAGTTTGCTGGACCGCACCCGAGGCGCAGACCACCGCGTTCCATTTTAGCGTGCGCCTTGCGGTGCTGGGGTGCCTTGGCTCAAAGGGCGCGACGGTCGATGAAACCGGTACCGCTGATTTTTCCGGCCAGTCCCCGGTGATTCGCCTCGAAGATGAAGTAGAAGGCGCTGATCGCGATATAGATCACAACGAGCATGTTCAGCAGCGGGTAGGGCGTGAAGTCGACCATGCTGGTGGAAATCTGGAAGAGGAAGTTAATCCCGCCAAATCCGAGCAGGCTGCGCAGCAAGGCCCGGCCGGCCGGAGCCGGTTGCCCCTGCCCGTCGGTGAGCATCAGCCAGGCGCAGCGCTGGCCGAGGGTGGCCCGTCCCGGCGCCAGGCTCGGCAGCCAGAAGACGCAGAAGACCACGAACAGCGGAAGCCAGAAGTTCATCCACTGTTGGCCGAACTCCGGAGCACCCAAACGCTCCAGCAGTTCCAGGGCAGCACCGATGACAAGGAGCGCTCCGGCGGTGAAGCCTGCATCGAAGATGTTGGCCAGTGCACGGCGGGCGCGGGTCACCGGCCGCGCCGGCGCATTGGCCGCGTCCGCTTCCACCGGGCCGGACAGGAAGCGGAACATCGGCAGGTAGGCGATCATCGCGCCCAGCAGCGCGCCGGCAGTGTTGGTGATCAGGTCATCGACGTCGGCCACGCGGTAGGCGCAGGTGTACAACCCCCAAATAGCGGTGTACTGGGTCAGCTCGATGGCCAGCGAGGCCGCGAAGCCGAGCAGGACACCGGTGAAGATGTTGCCGCGCAGCCAGCGCACGGCCAAGATGCCCAGGGGCATGAACAAGATGATGTTGAACAGCACCTGCCACAGGGTGAAGCTGGTGGCGAATCCGCTCAGCCCGCGTTCCACGATGGCCAGCCTGAAATCATCGACGAAACGGCCGGGCACCAGTTGCGGGATGGCCACCCCGGGACGGCAGAATTCGTCGCGCGTGGACGGCAGCGGAAGCATGGTGTAGCTGAACAGGCCGAATCCGTAGACGGCTGCGGTTGTGGTGGTGATGGTGCGGCGCCAGGACAACCGTCCATGCCGGCGGTATTGCACGGCCAGCAGGAAAACGCCGGCGGACGCCAAGAAGAGGGCGCCGCCGAGAATGGCGATTGCCGCTGGCCAGAACATTGTTTGCATATTTCTATCTAAGCGGAATATTCCGGGAGAAAGCTGGGCTGCAGAATGTGACCTTGGCTATGCTTTCGGCCCGCGCAGCACTTGCCTGGTTCTGGCATCGGCAGTGAAGAGGCCGATGAACAAGCCCGCTACGAGCACGCCAGCCAGGGTCTTCATCACCCAGGCCGAGTGCCACTGCTCGATGGAGAGCTGGTCGACGAAAACCGCCACCAGGATCAGGCTGGATGCATAGATCATCAGCTTTTCCGATCCCCAGGACACCTTGTGCGAAATGGCGAACAGCGCCATCAACCACAGGATGTACCAAGGCTGGATAATCGGAGCCAGCAGCACCACCGCCGAAAGCGCCCACGCCGCTAGGCGGACCGGGCTGGAGGTGTCCTTGGCCAGCGCCAGGCGCGCCACAATGGCCAGCGCGATGACCTGGAACACGCCCACCACGATGGCATTCACCAAGGAGATATCGGCGCCGAATATGCCAGCGAGATTGCTCAGGGACCAGCCGATCAGTCCCACGGGAGCGTACGGGAACGCCGCATCGCCCGCGGTGAACATGGCAAGCAGCCAGCCGAACCAGAGGTTGGTGACCGCACCGATCAAAAGCAGCCAGGTCAGCGAGAGTGCTGCGACCTTGGCCCAGATTTTCCACCTCTCGCGCATCGACGGGCTCCTGCCCAGCAGGACCAAGCCGATAAAAGGCAGCGCCAGCAGCACGATCGGCTTGACCGACACGGCTATGGCCAGCGCCATCGTGGCGGCCATGGGGCGGCGGTCGTAGGCATAGGCGAAGGCGCTGAAGACACCTGCGATCATCAGCGCGTCATTGTGGACGCCGCCGATCATGGTCAGCAGGAACAGCGGATTGCCCACGATGGCCCAGTTGGCCCAGTTGGCCCAGTTGGCGCTCTGCCCCATTTTCTGCGCCAGCTTCGCAGTGAAGTGATAGCAGCCCCAGACACCGAGCACGGCAACGATGCGCAGCAGGCCCACGCCGATTTCGGGAATGCCGTTGGAGGCGAAGTAGATGATGCGGGCGAGCACGAGGAAGAACGGGCCATAGGGCGAGGGCGATTGCGCCCACAGGCTGTCGGATCCGCCATCGAACCAGCCCGGAAGGGCGGACACGCCTTCGGCATACGGGGATTTGCCGGCGTGCAGCATGCGGCCCTGGGCCAGGTAGGAGTAGACGTCGCGGCTGAGGATCGGGAAGCTGAGCATCAGCGGAGCAGACCACATGGCCAGCACGCGGGCCAGTTCCCGCCCGGTGATCTCGCCGGCAGCCTGGACCCATGGCCGGGCCAGGATCCAGGTTCGGGTCAACCAGACAATTCCCACGGCCATCAGCACGATGCAGCTGATGACACCTGGCACTTCGGTTCGGAATTCTATGAAGAAGCCGCTGCGTGCCAGCGGGGACAGCTGGTTGCGCGGGAACCAGCCGATCCCCCAGGAGGCGACGGTGATCATGGCCGAGGCGGTGAACCCTTGCCATGATAGTGACCGCAGGCTAGCGCGCTGCGGTGCCAGCTTCGGCTGCTCCACTGCCACTAGGCTTTCTTGCTCTTCTTCAGCCAGTTGGTCGAGCTGAGCAGATCAGCGCAGATGTTCTTGGTCTTCGGATCGAAGAAGACAAGGTACAGGGCGCAGGCGATGGAGATGCCCCAGGAAATCAATTGGACGCGTGGAACCAGGGAATCCTGCAGGAACTGCCAAACGAAGATCTGGTCAGCGGCCTGGTAGGCCAGGAAGAAGATGGTGGTCAGGTGCAGCCAGAGCATCTGCCAGTCATCGCGCAGGCCGGTAACGGCGAAGAACGGCAGCAGCCACAGGAGGTACCACGGCTGGATCACCGGGGAGAGCACGACAATCGCCGCGAAGGCGATGGCCATGCGCTGCACCAGATGCGAGTGCTTTCCGCGGAAGATCAAGACGAAGGCGATGGCTACGCCGACCAGGCGGCCGAAGAGCTTGGCCGCGGGCAGGATCCACTCGGTGGACAGCCCGAAGGCGGAGACCAGCCCGCTCAGCGCGATGACCGCAATGCCTACCGGGGAGAAGATGGAGTATCCGGTACCGGTGAAGAGCATGACCTTCAGCCAACCGAACCAGTAGCCGTTGAGCCACCCAACCACGGTCATCAGAGCCAGGAAGATCATGCCGGTGTAGAACCAGTAGAGGATGCGGCGCGGCCAGGCAGCATTAGGCCCTGCCCAGAGCAGGCCGATAAACGGCAGCAGTACCAGGGTAATCGGTTTGACCCCGACCGAGGCCGCCAGCACCACGATGGCCCAGAAGCCGTAGCGCTTGCATGCCAGGTAGACGGCCCAGACCGACAGGCCGGTCATCAGGGCATCGTTGTGCGCACTGGCCACAAAGTTCACCAGGAACAGCGGGTTCGCCACGGTCATCCAGGCGGCTTTGGCCCCGGAGACACCGTGCAGTTCGGCAAGCTTGGGCACGTAGCGCAGGCAGAGCAGCACGCCGATGAATGCAATGGCGCGGAAGGCCAGGATCGCCGCGTCGGTCGAAGGGCCGGTCAGCTTGACCACGAGGAATTCGATGCTCAGGTAGAGCGGGCCGTAGGGGGTGCCGTCCTGCGCCCACATGGTGTCGGCACCGAGCTGGAACCAGTTATTCAGCGAGGATATTCCGTCAACATAAGGATCCTGCCCGGCATCCACCAGCCGGCCTTGGCCGATGTAGGCGAACACGTCCCGGCTCATGATCGGCAGGGTGACGAACATCGGGATGCTCCACAGCCAGACCGCGCGACGGACCACCTTCAACGAACCTTCGCCCCAGCCCTTGAGCTTCTGGCCCAGGCGCCACCAGGAACGGAAGAGGACCCAGCAACCCAGGGCCAGCAGGATCACGCAGGTGATCACGCCGGCCGGTTCGGTGCGCAGCATGATGAAGAACGGGTCGCGGTTCAGCGGGGATACGCTGGCCAGCCACCCGGTACCGAAGGATCCGAAAAGGATCAGGGAGGAACCGATGACGCCGCTGAGAAGGGTCCTATTCACTCCAGCGTAGGGCGGGGAGCTCACTGCTGCTGGCTTGCTGGCTGACACACTGACACCTCGGGCTGTAACGGACATGAGTTCGAGAGTAATTAAGCCAGCGTCGCATGTGCCGTGCCCTTGCAAGCAGGCAATTCAACAGCCGGAAATCTCAGACGATTTTAGCATCGAGCACGCGTCCAAGCCGGTTGAAACACTGTCCCTCCGCCCTGCGACGAGGGTGCGCTCCCCCACAGCGCTTCTTGAAGTGTAGATTGGTTACGTGGCTAGTAACTCAGAAAAAATTGTATGGATCGATTGCGAAATGACCGGCTTGGATCTGGTTAACGACGCATTGATCGAAGTAGCAGTGCTCATTACCGACTCCGATCTGGAGATCGTCGACGAGGGCATCCAGGTAGTCATCAAGCCCGAGCCGGCAGCTCTGGCGCAGATGGATGATTTCGTTCGCAATATGCATGTGGTTAGCGGCCTGCTGCCCGAGCTGGCGAACGGCATTCCCATGGAGGAAGCCCAGCGCCTGGTGGTCGACTACATCAAGAAGCACGTTCCGGAGCCGAACAAGGCGTTGCTGGGCGGCAACTCGGTGGGCACCGACAAGAACTTCTTGGCACGCGATATGCCCGAGGTCATCGAGCACCTGCACTACCGCATTATCGACGTGTCGACCTTGAAGGAGTTGAGCCGCCGCTGGTTCCCGAAGGCGCACTACGGCGCTCCAGCCAAGACCGGCAACCATCGCGCACTGGGCGACATCCAGGATTCGATCAACGAGCTTCGCTACTACCGCGACGCCATCATGGTTCCGGCGCCGGGACCAACCTCCGATGAGGCCAGGAAGATCGCCGCAGGGATCACCCAAAGCGCCGGCTAGCCGCCAAACGAAGGCCCCGGCGCATTGGTGATGCACTGCACAGTACCCCAGGGGCCTTCCGATTGGCATCAAGCGCGGAATTGTGTGTATAGTATTTCTCGTTGCCAGATACGGAATTGGTTCGCAAAAGCGTTCTGACTAGTAACGAAGCAAACATGGTGGGTATAGCTCAGTCGGTAGAGCGTCTGGTTGTGGTCCAGAAGGTCGCGGGTTCAAACCCCGTTACTCACCCCAGAGACAAAGACTCGATCCAGAACGAAAGTTCCGGATCGAGTCTTTTGCTTTACCCGCACGCCTGGCACCGGCAGGTACGTTTTTCGTTACGACCGCGGAGGCAGCGACAACTGCGTTCTCTCCGATCGTGACGCCGGAAAGCAGGGTCGCGTTCGCGCCAATCCAGACGTTGCGCCCTAAGATCACTGGAGCCGGAATAGTATCCGCCCACCGAGCAGGATCATGATCGTGTTTGAGTGCAGCCACAACAACGTTGTGCCCGATCAAGCACTCATCCCCGCTACGGGTACCGCCTTGGTCATGGAATTTGCGGCCAGCATTGATGAAGACGCTCGTCCCCAGTTCGATATTGCGTCCAAATTCCGGGTTGAACGGCTCGAATAGCACCACTGACTCGTCAACGTCCATGCCGGTCAACTGCCGCAGCAAATCCCGTACTTGCCCTGGGCTGCGGTAGCCGTTGGCCGGCTCCGCGCAAATGCGCAGCTCGTCTTGGCTAGTGCGATGCATGAGCGCATGCAGCTGCGAACCGGCGGTAATTCCCTGGCCGGCGTGCAAGGCTTCTCAAAGATCACCAATATCCAAGAATTCCCTCATTATCCATTCTTCACAGTGGCTCGAACCATATCGCCCCTGGACCCGCGGCAAAGCCTTTCCCTCAGGTACTGCAAGCAAAGGGATGATCACGGCACAGGGATTCATCTCATGAGGCAGCTCAGCGGCGAGCAACAGCCCCACGGCCATGAATAATGAGCATCCCGTCACAATCCCGGAGATGGCGCCATGCGAATTGGTATTTCCGGCCTGGATACGTGTATAGTATTTCTCGTTGCCCGGTACGAAATCATGAGCACTACAGCTTCTGACTAGTAACGAAGTAGACATGGTGGGTATAGCTCAGTCGGTAGAGCGTCTGGTTGTGGTCCAGAAGGTCGCGGGTTCAAACCCCGTTACTCACCCCAGATCGAAAGACCTGGTTCGGAATGAAAATTCCGAACCAGGTCTTTTCTCGTTTTCGACGCCTTGAAGCGCAATCGGCAAGGCACCGGGCCTCGTTGATTCCAGACCGAACACCCGGAATCCAGAGGCACACACCGCCAGTCCACGCCAGCGAATCCTCCTCGGCGTTCAGCATCGCGCCGCTAGCCGCCAACCCGCCTTCACCGCCGGCAATGGCCACCGCATGGAACCACCAGATGCCCAGGCACCCTGCCGACGCCGAAACAAGCGGATTCCATCATGCGACAACCGGGTCGATTTCGCGTGGAGCGATCCGCAACCCGCGGGACGGCTCCAGGGTTGCATCATTGGCACTGCGCGCCCCTGCACAACGGGCCGTTTGCCTCCACTAGGCCCCGGTCCGAATTATCGTTGGTTCCGGTGAAGCCAACGCCATTACGCGCGGATTCGAGCTGCGGATTCGTCGCCGACAGGACCGGTTGAACATGCGGTTCGAACCTACCGGCGAGCGCAGGGCTGCCCTGATGCGGTGTTAAGTCATATTTCGGTGGCTAGGAACACGGATTCGAAACTATGTTCGAATGGGTTGTGTTTTGGGGTCTATCCCCGTGTTTTTCGAGACTTTTTGCGTTATCTAGTGACTTGAATCGTTGTTTGCCCTGGCGAGTAGGCACGAATTGGCTTGAGCAACCATAATGGATGATGTACTTCGGCAAGCCAGTGAGCTTTATGCCTTCGTTCCATCCACCGAAAGGTACTCCCCCTGTGAAACGCGCGCTCTTTGAAGAGGACCACGAGCAGTTCCGTGAACTGGCTACGGAATTCAACGCCCGGGAGATTTCCGGTAAATACGCTCAGTGGGAAAAGGATCATCAGATCCCCCGCGAGGTGTGGCAGTCTGCCGGTGAAAACGGCCTGCTGGGTCTTGCAGTGCCTGAGCAGTTCGGTGGCATGGGCATCGATGATTACCGCTTCCGTGTAGTGCTTGATGAGCAGCTCGTGCGTTCGGGGCATCTGTCCGTAGCCTTGGCCTTCCACCTGCACGACGACCTGGTGCTGCCGTACCTGCTCTCCTACGGCTCTGCCGAGCTCAAGGCCAAGTGGCTTCCACGCATGGTCGATGGCTCCACCATTACCTCCTGCGCGTTTACCGAGCCTGGAGCGGGGTCCGACCTGCGTGCGGTGCGCACCAAGGCGGTCCGCGATGGGGATGACTGGCTGATTAGCGGCCAGAAGACTTTCATCGGCAATGCTGCGTTTGGCGATGCCGCTCTGGTGCTTGCGCGCACCGATGGCGAGAGCGGACGTGCGGGCGAGCAGTCATTCTCGCTGTTCATGGTCGAGCGTTCCGAGGGGTACACCAACGGCAGCCCCTTCGACAAGATTGGGCTGCGGGCTTCTGATACCGCTGAGCTGTTCTTCGACGATGTCCGCGTCTCGTCTGCGGATCTTGTTGGCGAGGCTGGACAGGGCCTGGCCTATGTCAAGGCGCAGCTTCCCCAGGCCCGTCTGGCTATTGCCGTGGCTGCCTCGGCGATCTGCACCGCGTCTTTCGAGCAGGCGCTGGAGCATGCGAAGAACCGCTCTACCTTTGGCCAGGCGCTGACCGAGTACCAGAACACCCGTTTCGAGCTGGCTAACCTGAAGACTGAGGCGCATGTCACCCAAAGCTTCGTGGACCGGGCCGTCCTGGCATTCAACGACGGCGAGCTGGATCCTTCCGAGGCTGCCGAGGTCAAGCTTTGGGCTAGTGAGAGCGCTAAAAAGCTTTCCGATCAGGCATTGCAGCTGCATGGCGGCTATGGCTACATCATGGAGTACCCGATTGCCCAGTCCTTCACTGCCTCCCGCTTGCTGACCATCTTCGGTGGCACAAGCGAGATCATGCGTGAAACTATTGGACGAGCACTCTAAGCACTTTTGAAAGGAACCGATCACGTGCCTATTCGGCAGATCACTGTTTACGGAGAACCTGTACTTCACAAGCGTGCGGTGGAGGTCACCGAGTTTGATGGCGCCTTGCGCGAGCTCGTTGCCGATATGCACCTCACCATGGATGAAGCGCATGGCGTGGGCCTGGCGGCTCCGCAGATCGGTTTGGGCCTGCGCATGTTCACCTACGTCTTCGCTGACCAGGACGATGCTCCCGAGCGGGGCGTAGTGATCAACCCCAAGCTGACCCTTTCAAAGGTGTCGCAGGCTCCTGCGGATGCTGATGACGACTCCGAGGGCTGCTTGTCCGTGCCCGGGTTGAACTACCCTCTGCAGCGTGCTGACTATGCGAAGGTGGAAGGTTTCGACGAGTTCGGCAATCCGATCTCTTTCGAAGCGCACGGCTGGTTCGCGCGCATCATGCAGCACGAGTACGACCACCTTGATGGCTACCTCTACGTGGACAAGTTGCAGCCACGCTGGGAGAAGAAGTGGAAGAAGGCCAAGAAGGCTCTGGGTTGGGGCGTGCCTGGCAATACCTGGTTGCCGGGTACCGATGAGGATCCATTCGGCCACTAGGCTTCCCGCCGCCTACCGGGCAGTCTTGAAGTCCAGATACCGCTGATGCAGCGCCGCACCGATTTTGCCGGTGGGCGCTGTTTCTGCGTTCCAGACCTTCGAAGCCCTGCCTTGTTCTAGCCAGAAGGGCAGGAACATGCCGTTCTTGCCGGGCAGGATCTGCGCAGCCATCTGCTCGTCGGCTACCAGCGTGCGATTCGCGTAGCCCAGGTAGTACTCGTCAAAGGGACCAAGCAGGCGCAGTGGCAGCCCGGCGGGCTCCATCGCTTCAAGCTCCCGGTGGGCGCGGCTGCCGGCGATGACCCAGTAGCCCTCTCCGCGCTCATCGTTGCCTGCGTCCGCCAGCAAGCCGCCGAGTGCTTCTGCGGCGGCTCTCATGGTGGTCAGCGTCTGTCCCGTGTACCAGGCTGCGTCGCGAAGGGTAGCTGGCCCATGCGAGTGCAGGTACCGGCGCAAGAGTTGCGCCAACGGATCTTCTGGTTCCCGGTGACTTGCAATCCATTCATCCACGAGCACGAAGTCCTGCGCGATGAGTTTCGCGTCTTGTGGAATGGGCCCCTGGCAGATCAACCCGTCCAGGACGAGGACCTGCAGGATAACCAGTCTTCGCTGCTGGCCCGTCTCCACTCCATTCTGGTTCAGTGCCTTGAAGAGCGCGGAGCGGCTGGCTTGCCCGTGCTCCTGCAGATGCGCGCTGATGATGCCAGCTGCCTGGTCAATGTCCTGGGTGCCGATCTGCAGTCCCCGCATCCTTGTGGCCGAGGAGCGCAAGGTGCGTTCACGTGTTGCGCGAGTCATCCAGCGCGCATCTTCGGCCAAGCAGATATGCAGCGTGCCCCGCATGGTCCATGACCGCATGAGCCGTCCTTCGCTGAAGAGCGCATCGACTTGCTGGCGGGATTCTTGCGCTGCGGAGCGCTGAGCCAGCGCGTAGCGTCCTGCAGCGAAGTCCTGGGACTTGGAACGCGAGCATGTGTTCTGCGGCCTGCAGTACGGATTCTGCCGGCTCCAGTAGCAGCTGGCTCGCCATGCGCGCCGCCAGCGTCCGGGTACTGTCTATTAACCAACCTCGATCCAATGCTTGATGGCCTAAAGCCTAGCAGTGCGGGGGTCCAGAGGTGCCCGCGAAGCGGCGCACCTGCAGTCGCCGTTGACGCAGGGGCGGCGCAGGTGGAAACGGACCTCCAAGCCCGGATGCGCGCAAAGGTCGAGACCTGCCTGGACTTTGCTGGAGAGGTGCTGGCCAGGTGCTGGTTCTCGTTGGTGCGCTGGACCCGGGAGGCCCTTTTGGAGGGCGTCGTGCCGCCCGGATGGAATAGCAGACGGGACCATCCCAGCGCGCAATGCGTTGGGATGGTCCCTTCAGCTGCAAGCAGCGGGGTCCTAGGCGGTGACGGCTTCAGCCTTCACTGCAGGCACTGCAGCCGGGTGGGTGCCGGCCATCGATTCGATGACGCGAACAACTTGGCAGGAGTAGCCGAACTCGTTGTCGTACCAAACGTAGACGACAGCGTTCTTGCCGGACACGATAGTGGCCAGGCCGTCAACGATGCCGGCGCGGCGCGAGCCGACGAAGTCGGTGGAGACAACCTCAGGCGAATCAATGTAGTCGATCTGCTTGTGCAAGCTGGAGGTCAGCGAGGTTTCACGCAGGTAGGCGTTGAGCTCTTCCTTGGTGGTCCCGTTCTCCAGGTTCAGGTTCAAGATCGCCATGGAGACATCCGGGGTCGGTACGCGGATGGCGTTGCCGGTCAGCTTGCCTTCGAACTCCGGCAGGGCCTTGGCCACTGCCTTGGCGGCACCGGTTTCGGTGATCACCATGTTCAGCGCTGCCGAACGGCCGCGGCGCTCGCCCTTGTGGAAGTTGTCGATCAGGTTCTGGTCGTTGGTGAACGAGTGAACGGTCTCGACGTGCCCGTGGGTAACACCGAACTTGTCGTTCAGGGCCTTGAGCACTGGGGTGATGGCGTTGGTGGTGCACGATGCAGCGGTAACGATCTTGTCTTCTGCGGTGATCCACGAATCGTTGATGCCGTGGACGATGTTCTTCAGATCGCCCTTGCCCGGTGCGGTCAGCAGAACGCGGGAAACGCCCTTGGCAGCCAAGTGCTGGGACAGTCCTGCCTCATCGCGCCAGCGGCCGGTGTTGTCCACCACGATGGCGTTGTCGATGCCGTGCTCGGTGTAGTCGACGGTGGTCGGATCATTCGAGTAGATGACCTTGATCAGGGTGCCGTTGGCGAGGATCGTGCTGTTTTCCTCGTCGACCGTGATCGAGCCTTCGAAGCGGCCGTGCACCGAGTCGCGGCGCAGCAGCGAAGCGCGCTTGACGATGTCGTCATCCGAGCCCTTGCGGACCACGATGGCGCGCAGGCGCAGGCCGTAGCCGCCACGCTCGATCAGGATGCGGGCCAGCAGGCGTCCGATGCGGCCGAAGCCGTAGAGGACAACGTCCTGGGGTTCAGCGTCGGTTGCGCCGGCCTGGCCAACCTTCTCGCCCAATTCATCGGCCAGGAAGGCGTTCAGATCAGCGGAACCGGATTCCTTGAACTTCTTGTTCACGCGGCCGAGGTCAATTGCTACCGAACCGACGTTCAGGGCCTCGATGGCATCCAGGATGGCCTTGGTGTCGTTCAGGTCGAGCTCTTCGCCATCGATGCGGCGCACTACGCGGTGGGCCTTGATGATGTCGATGGCGGACTGGTTGATCAGCTTGCGGCCGTAGACGGAGGTCACCACATTGTTCTTGCGGTACAGACGTCCGATCAGTGGGATCATGGCCTCGGCGAGCTCTTCGCGCCCGCTCCATTCTTGCTGGGCAACGACAGACTGCTGGGTCACAGAAAATCCTTCCAATTCAGCCGACTCGCAGATCCATAAAGTCGGTTGGCACCGTGGGAAGCACCATTGCTTTTGCGGTGGCACGAGGTAACAGGATCATCCTCGTAAGTACATGATCCATTCTAGACCGTGCGCAGAAAAACTGAGGATCGGGGACTGTGAATCATCTCACCAGCGCACTAAGGGCTGATGCCGGCGCAATCGCAGGAAGGAAGAGCGTGAATGGGATGGCCGATACGCCGGGTTTTGTCGCGCCGAAGCGGGACGGTCATCTATCTACGACTGCCGTTGCCGGCAGCCTCTAGCGGTCCACCCGACTGCATGGGGCGAACAGCCCTCATAACGCAGTCTGTCTGACCTTGCTCCGAGTGGGGTTTACCTAGCCACCCCAATCACTTGGGGTGCTGGTGGTCTCTTACACCACCGTTTCACCCTTACCAGGAAATCCTGGCGGTCTATTTTCTGTGGCACTAGCCTGCGGGTTACCCCGAGTGGGCGTTACCCACCACCCTGTTCTGCGGAGCCCGGACGTTCCTCGGGGCAATTGCTTGCCACGCGACCGTCTGGCCATCCCATTCACTACCAGTCTAATGCGTTGGGCGTGGGCTGCAGACCACTTCCGAACGCTGATTCGATCACAGCCGGCTTCACCCGAACCGCTGCGCCTCAAGCAACCGCAACCAGATTTCGCTGATCGTCGGATAGGCGGGGACCGCATGCCACAGCCGGTCCAGGCTGACCTCGCCGACGATCGCAATGGTGGCCGCATGCAGCAGTTCCGCGGCATCCTGGCCAGCGAAAGTGGCGCCGACGATCACCGAACGCGCCTGGTCTATCACCAGCTTGGCCCGCCCTGAATACCCGTCGGCGTGCAGGCTCGCCCCGGCCACCGCACCCAGATCGTGCTCGATAACCGAAATCTGCAGGCCGGCGTCGAGGGCCTGGCGTTCGGTGGGTCCGACCGCGGCGATCTGCGGATCGCTGAAGACCACGCGCGGCACCGCATGGTGGTCCGCCGTGGCCGCATGCCTGCCCCAGGGCGCATCGAGAACCCCGGTTCCATTGATCCTCGCGGCAATGGCCTCGCCCGCGGCCCGGGCCTGGTACTTGCCCTGGTGGGTCAGCGGGCTGCGCCCGCTGGCATCTCCTACGGCGTAGAGCCAGTTGGTGCCCGCCACGAGCATCGTGTCATCGACCTGCAGCCGCCGGGACGGGTCCACCCCGAGAGCTTCGAGTCCCAGGTTCCCGATCTCCGGCCGCCGCCCGGTGGAGACCAGCACTTCCTCGGCTTCCACGAGGGATCCTCCGGGCAGCTGGAGGCCGGCTATCCCGTGCTCATCGCGGTGGACCTGCAACGGCGTGGTGTCCTGGTGCACCACTACCCCGGCCTCGGCCAGCGACTGGGCCACCAGCTCGCCGGCGAACGGCTCTTCGCGGCCCAGCAGCGACCCGCGGGCAAGGATGGTGACCTTGGATCCGAGGGAGGCGAAAGCGAAGGCCAGCTCCACCCCGGCAACTCCGCCACCGATGATGGCCAGCCTCGGCGGAATCGCCTTGGCCGCAGTGGCCTCCCGGGTGCCCCACGGCCTGGCTTTAGCCAAACCCTCGATCCCAGGCAGAACCGGAGTGGATCC
Source organism: Glutamicibacter sp. NPDC088483 (assembly GCF_044753145.1). Lineage (NCBI taxonomy): Bacteria > Bacillati > Actinomycetota > Actinomycetes > Micrococcales > Micrococcaceae > Glutamicibacter > Glutamicibacter sp. NPDC088483. Next base: position 183,787 of record NZ_JBIVMP010000002.1, on the reverse strand, counting down.
GGTGGCCAGGACTACGGCCCGGGCCGAGTACTCGCGATCCGCCACCTGCACCAGGCCGCGCCCGGAAAGCCGCGCCCGGCCGCGGATCAACTCGATGCCGGCCGAACGCAGCCACCGTTCCTGCCCGGCATCATCCCAGTTGCTGGTGAAGGCGTCCCTCCGCGCGAGCACCGCCTCGGGATCCAGCGCACCAGTCACCGCTTCGCGGGCCCCGGGAACCCGGCGTGCCGCGCGCAGCGCATCGCCGCTGCGCAACAGGGCCTTGGAAGGCATGCATGCCCAGTACGAGCATTCCCCGCCCACCAGCTCGGATTCGACGATGGCCGCCTTCAGGCCCTGCCGGGTGGCATAGTCGGCGGCGTTCTCCCCGGCCGGCCCGGCGCCGATCACGATCACGTCGAAATCGCAGTGCTGCCCGGAGGCAGTTTGGCTAGTTCTCGAGTTCTGCTGGGGCATCCTCTGTCCTTGCTCTGCGTGAAGCGCTGCTGGGTCGTGGGTTCAGCCTAGCCAGATCTGCGCTGCGGGTACATGCCCTGGGCAGAAGATCAGGTGAACTCCGATAAGCTGGAACGCGTGCTTATTTTGTTGCCGCCTTCCGAAGGCAAGACCGCCCACGCCGAAGGTTCTCCGTTCGAAATCGAGGACCTGTCTTTTCCGGAGCTTTCCGGGGAACGCCGCCTGGTGCTTGACGCCCTTGCTGAAGTCTCAGCCCGCGAAGATGCCATGGACCTGCTGGGAGTCGGAGCCTCGCTGGCCAAGGAAGTAGCGCGGAATATCAATCTGCACACCGAGCCCGCAGCCAAGGCGCACGATATCTACTCGGGGGTGCTCTTCGAGGCCCTGGACTACGCGAACCTGGATGAAGCAGCGCAGCGGCGCGCCGATGAATCCATCATCGTGGTCTCCGCCCTGTGGGGTGCCGTGCGTTTTGGCGATCGCATTCCGCCCTACCGCTTATCCATGTCGGTCAAGCTCGAGCCGCTGGGCAAGCTGGCCACCTGGTGGAAGAAGCGCCTGGCTCCGGTGCTGGATGCGGTGGCCGGCGACCAGCTGATCGTGGACGCGCGATCGAGCACCTATGCGGCCGCCTACAAGCCGGCCAATGGCAACACCGTTGCGGTCAACGTCTTCCAGATGCGCAATGGGGTCCCGAAGGTGGTCTCGCACTTTGCCAAGCACACCCGCGGAGAGGTCACCGGTTTCCTGGTCCAGCAACCGGTCGCACCGGAAAACCCTGGAGAATTGCTCGAGCTGGTCCAGACCAAGTGGGAAGCGTCCCTCGTCGAAGACAAGAAGGGCTTGGCGCTGAACATCCTGCTGCCGGAGGACCACCAGTTCACCACAGTGAATTAGCGTCCTTGGGCAAGTCGCCGAAGGCGGCTGGTGCCCTGCCGATGAAGCGTGCTGGCATGGCTAATGCGGCTTCGTCAAAGCGCTGCGACTAGTTCAATCTCGAATCCGGCAGCATCTTCCAAGTACGCCGCGTAGTGCTTTGGTCCCCCGGCGTACGGGTGCAGCTCCGGGAACATCAGGGTGAATCCGTGATCCAGCGCCTGGGAAGCCAACGTTTCCACCGCCTGCCTGGTGCCAGCATGGAAAGCCAAATGATTCAGCCCGGGAGTCAGGCGGTCATGCCGTTGCCTTTTGGCATCCGGTCCGGATTCCAGGACTATATAGAATCCGTCGCGGGCATAGCTGACGCCATCAGCCCATTGGGAATCCACCACATAGCCAAGGCGAGTGAGCAGCCAGCCCAGGGAAGCTGTACTGGCTGCCAAATCCTCAACCCATATTTCCAGATGATGCAGCATGGAACTCACTGACTACGGAGTCAGCACGAAGTCCCATGGATCGGAATTAACTTGGGAAACCTCGATCTCCACGGTGTGCCCAAGATCGTTGAGCACGTTGCCCAAGGCGCGGGCACCAGCCGACAGCCAGACCCATTCCGAAGCGAAGTGGGAGACATCGATCAGGTAAGGGAACCCGCCGCTGGCAGCTTCGCGTGCCTCGCTTGCCGGGTGGTGGCGCAGATCAGCAGTCACGTAGACATCGGCCTGGTGCGAGCGCACCGCGTCAAACAGGGAATCGCCGGCACCGCCGCAGAGGGCGACCTTCCGGATGATGCCCGTTCGATCTCCGGCGACACGTACACCGCCAGCCACCGCTGGGAGCACGGTGTAAACGCGTTCAGCGAAATCCTCGAGCTTCATCGGCTTCTCCAAGAAGCCCACCCGCCCCAAGCCTTCTTCTGGCAGTCCGTCCTTGGACTCGATCAACGGCACGCAGTCCTTCAGCCCGAAGGCATCGGCGAGAGCATCGTTGACTCCCCCGATGGCGCTGTCGGCATTGGTGTGCGCCGTAAGCAATGCGGTTCCGGATTCGATCAGGCGGTGAATGGCTTCGCCCTTGAAATTGGTGCCGGCAACCTGGGTGACTCCGCGCAGGAGCAACGGGTGGTGAGTGATCAGCAGATCGGCCCCACGCTCGATTGCATCCTCGATCACCTCCAGCGTTGGATCAACAGCCATCACGATCTTGGAAATCTGCTGGCTGGTACGTCCGGTCACCAAGCCAACGGCGTCCCAATCTTCGGCCAATGATTTTGGCCAAAGTTCCTCAGCTGCTTCAAGGACGTTACCCAAGGTGGTCTGCGGAACCGAGGTGTCTTCCACCGGTTGCTCAGGCGTTTCTCCGGTAACGGGCTTGAGCGTCGAGGCATCCAGGGAATCGCTGCTCTTCCCCAGGTCTTGCGAGTTATCTGCCTTGCTCTGCATACCCACCACCCTACGCGGTGGGCATGGGGATGGAACAGAATGCAACGCCGCAACGTTGTGAACTGTGTGAGTATTCCCAGCCTTCAGTCCCCTCATCAATTCAGCCCGTTCCTGGACGTCCAGGACACCAAGTTGAGCACCTTCGTACTAGCCGGCGGTTGCTTCTGGTGCTTGGATGCCGTGTACCAGCGAACGCGTGGCGTCCACGCCGTGATTTCCGGATACATCGGTGGCCACACCAAGGATCCGACCTACCGCGAAGTCTGCAGCGGCACCACCGGCCATGCCGAAGGTGTCGCCGTGATCTTTGATCCGCAAGTGGTTCCGGCCGAAGTCATCTTGGACATGTTCTTTACCGTGCACGACCCGACCACGCTGAACCGCCAGGGCTACGACGTCGGTACGCAGTACCGCTCGGCGATGTTCCCGCTCGATGACCAGCAGCGTGGCCTCTTCCAGGACGCCATCGAGAAGTTCTCGCGCGTATACCCCAATCCGATCGTCACTACGCTCGAAGAGTCCAAAGATTTCTATCCTGCCGAGCAAATCCACCAGGATTATTACTCCGAAAACCAGGAAGTCGGCTATTGCCGCGTGATTATCGATCCAAAGATCGCAAAAGTCAGGAAATATTACGCTCAATGGCTAAACGAAGCCTAGTCGCGCTTTTGGCCTACTAGGGTTAGTTGTGAACCTCATAGGTCTCCGGCGGTTACGCCAGATTCCGGCAATTATTTCGCCGCAACCAACTGCGGCCGCATAGAGTCACGTAAGGATTGCATACAAGATGGGCAAGATCTACAACAACGTCACCGAAGTCGTCGGCAACACCCCGCTGGTGAAGCTGAACCGCGTCGGCGAGGGCCTGCCAGGGAACATCGCTGTGAAGCTGGAATTCTACAACCCGGCGAACTCCGTCAAGGACCGCATCGGCGTGGCCATCGTTGATGCAGCCGAGGCCTCTGGTGCGTTGAAGCCAGGCGGCACCATCGTTGAGGGCACTTCGGGCAACACCGGCATCGCACTGGCGATGGTCGGTGCGGCCCGCGGCTACAAGGTCATCTTGACCATGCCTGAAACCATGTCCACCGAGCGCCGTGTGATGCTGCGCGCTTTCGGCGCCGAGATCGTGCTGACCCCGGGCGCCGACGGCATGCGCGGGGCCGTGGAGAAGGCCAAGGAAATTGTTGCGACTTCCGAGAACGCTATCTGGGCGCAGCAGTTCGCCAACACCGCGAACCCGCAGGTCCACGCAGAGACCACCGGTCCGGAGATCTGGTCTGATACCGAAGGCAAGATCGATGTCCTGGTTGCCGGCATCGGTACCGGTGGCACTATCACCGGTGCAGGCCGCTACCTGAAGGAAAAGAACCCAAACCTGAAGATCGTGGCCGTTGAGCCCAAGGATTCCCCGATCCTCAATGGCGGAAAGCCCGGCCCTCACAAGATCCAGGGATTGGGAGCGAATTTCATCCCCGAGGTGCTCGACACCGAGCTCTACGACGAAGTCCTGGATGCCAGCATCGAGGATTCGGTATCGACCGCTCGCGCGCTGGGCGTCAAGGAAGGTATCCTCGGCGGCATCTCTGCTGGCGCAGCCGTTTGGGGTGCGGTACAGATCGCCGCGCGTGAAGAAAACGCCGGCAAGCAGATCGTTGCGATCATCCCTGACTTTGGTGAACGCTACATCTCCACCCTGCTCTTCGACGACATCCGCGGCTAAGTAAATTTGCAGAAGCAGAATAAATCGGCGCGAGCCACTGTTGGGTCTATAGAGAGACCTGTATCGGTGCAGCTCGCGCCGATTTGCTGTGCGACATCTGCGGATTGTCCCCGAGCGAACCGCAACCCCTAAGGTAGTATTCATGAGTTTTTTCTCCCGCCTGCGTGAGGATTTGGCCAACGCACGCCAGCACGATCCGGCAGCGCGAAGCGATCCTGAAAACTTCTTCGTGTATTCCGGACTGCACGCGATCTGGCTGCACCGGTTGGCCCACAAGATGTGGCAGAACCCCTCGCTGAAGTGGCCAGCGCGTTTGCTATCCCAGGCGAACCGCGCCCTGACCGGGATCGAGATCCATCCCGGCGCCACCATTGGGCGCCGCTTCTTCATCGACCACGGCATGGGCATCGTCATTGGCGAGACTGCCGAAATCGGCGATGACGTCATGCTGTACCACGGGGTGACCCTCGGCGGCCGTTCACTGGCCAAGGTCAAGCGCCACCCGACCATCGGTGACCGCGTGGTCATCGGTGCCGGGGCCAAGGTGCTCGGCCCGATCGTGATCGGCGCGGATTCCGCCATCGGCGCGAACGCCGTGGTCGTCAAGGATGCCCCCGAAGGCTCGATTGTCACCGGAATCCCCGCACAGAACCGTCCGCGCAGGCCCGAAGAACGCAAGCCTGCAGTAGACCCGGCCGAGTACATCGACCCGGCCATGTGGATCTAGTTCTATTTCTCCTGCCACTGCGGCAAAGCAAACCCGCCCAGCACACGGATCGGCCACGGTCCGCCTGCTGGGCGGGTTTTCGCTTTCGCCCCGATCCTTGCGGGCAAAGCAAAACATCGATGCCCGGTACCACTGCGAGTCTGGTACCGGGCATCGATGCCTATGCGAGTGATGGAAGCCGTTTAGGCCAGCTTGTGGTCCGCAGCTTCGGTGCCATCGGCAAGCTCTACGACCTCGTCCTCAGGATCCTGGGGCTGGGCGCCGAGCTTGCCACGGGTCAGCTTGTGCATGATCATGGCCAGCGCGCCGTCACCGGTCACGTTGGTTGCGGTGCCGAAGCTATCCAGGGCAATGTAGGCTGCGAACATCAGGCCGACTTCGACCTCGCCGAAGCCCAGCATCTGTGCGAGCAGTCCGGCAGCGGCGGCGATAGCGCCACCTGGCACGCCTGGTGCCGCAATCATCATGACGCCGAGCATCAGGATGAATGGGAAGTAGGCGCCGAAGGAAACGTCGCCACCGGTCAGCAGCAGCACCGCGATGGAGAAGCAGGTGATCTTGACCATCGAGCCTGAAAGGTGGATGGTGGCGCACAGCGGAACGACGAAGCCGGCTACCGTGTCGGAAACACCATTCTTCTTGGCTGATTCCAGCGTCACCGGAATGGTTGCAGCCGAGGATGAGGTACCCAAGGCGGTGAAGTAGGCATTGCGCATGCCCCACAGTGCAGCCAGCGGGTTGCGCTTGTTCATCGCCCCAGCGATGGAGTACTGCACCAGCAGGACAACCAGGGTCAGTGCGAAGGAGACCACGGCGACGAAGAGGAACTTCTGCACCACGGTGACGGCGTCCCCGGCAGCGGACAGATCCAGGAAGATTCCGAAGATGAACAGCGGCAACGCTGGAACAATCACACGGCGGATCACCATCTCGATAATGCTGCGGAACTCCACTGTCCCACGGAAGATCACGGTGGATCGGAAGGCCGTCAGGCCCAGGCCCAGCATGAATGCCAGTACCAGTGCAGTCATGACGCCCATCAGCGGAGTCAGCACGATTTCGGTTGCCGCTTCGCCCGCACTGCCGACCAGGGAAATATACGGTTCGAAACCTGATCCTTCGCCTGCGCCAACTTCCTCGACGCCACCGCCGGAAAGCGACTTGGTGAATAGCCAACGGCTCACGAAGTACGCGAGCAGTCCCGCGCACAGGGTGGAGGCGTAGGCGATAACCGCGGTGATGCCCAACCACTTTCCTGCGCCCTTGCCGAGTTCAGCGATAGCCGGTGCCACCAAGCCGAAGATGATCAACGGCACGATGAACCCAAGGAATCCGGAGAAGATCGAGTTGTAGGTCAGGAATACGCTTCCTAGCCACACCGGCATAACCGGGCCAAGCAGAATACCCAGCAGGATGGCAACGAGCACCCAGCCAAGCAGTGGGATAGATTTCAGCAGCTTCATGAATGTCCTTTAAACGGTTAGGGATCGGAGCGCACTGTTGGACGGGCCACAAGTGTGTCGTGGCGCACGCCTCAATCATGATAGACGTAATTTTTGTTACACCGAAATCCTGTGAATGGATTGAGTGTTACGAGAATACGCCCTTCTGCCGAATATTCTCTACCGTAAATCGCAACACGCTCAATCAGGTTCGATCTCTGGTGCAGCAGGGGTTCGTGAGTTGAATATTCGGCGATTTTAACGGCAGCAGGGCGGGTCTGCCCCATTAAGCAGTCCCGCCCTGGCTTGGATTCATTGATTATTCGAAGTTCGCTTCGACCACGCCTTGTTCTTGGCCCTGGCCCACCACCTGGCTTTGTACGCGGAGGTTGAGCACGGATCCGTCATCGGCATTTTCATAACTCACGAAGACCGAACCGGCTCCGGCATCGCTGCCCGTTTGCGACCAGTTCGGTCCGCCCGCCGCCGAATGCCCGGTGAGCAAGGCGACCACCTGATCGGTGGCCAGCTGTTGCATCTGCGCTTCATTTCCATTGCCCCAAGCGACGACCAGGGCATCTGCATACTCGGTAGCGCTCGATGGGAGCTTGCCCAGCTCTTGGCCTCCGACAGTTCCAGATTGCTCCGACTCCCCGGCATCCCCGGGAGAGGATGCCGTTGGCGATGCGGACTGCGTTGGGCTGGCTTCAGGAGTTGACGGCTCCTGGCTTGCGGTGCCACCTGCCGTGCTGCCGCAACCGGCGAGCGCAAGGCACCCGGCCAGCGCCGCCACCGAACTGAGCTTGAGTAGTTTCCTAGGTGCGTCCGGCATGGATTTCTCCGCTCTCGCAGGGGGTCGCTGATTCCTTGTGGGTTCGATACTCCACCGGAATCGGCAGCGTTTGCAAGTCCGCTGTCCTATGGCAGGTGTCGGTTGGGGCATTTCTCAGTAGGCTAGGGGCATGAGCCAGCACCCTGCCGATAGCCATGACACCATTCGAGTACGCCAAGCCCGGGAAAACAACTTGCGAGGTGTTGACGTCGATATTCCAAAACGGCGCATTACCGCGTTTACCGGTGTTTCCGGTTCGGGCAAGTCCTCCCTGGTGTTCGGCACGATTGCCGCAGAGTCCCAGCGCCTGATCAATGAAACGTATACGACCTTCATCCAGAGCTTCATGCCCTCGATGCCCCGGCCTGACGTAGAAGTGCTGGAAAACCTCTCGACGGCCATCGTGGTCGACCAGGAACGCATGGGTGCGAATTCGCGTTCTACCGTGGGCACGGCGACCGATGCCTATTCGCTCTTGCGCGTTCTGTATTCGCGTTATTCCACTCCGAGCGCCGGCGGCGCTGGCGCGTACTCGTTTAATCTCGGCCAGGGCGCGTGCCCGGTGTGCGAGGGTTTCGGCACCGAGGCGAGCATCGACCTTGATGAGCTGCTGGATTGGGACAAGACACTGAACGAGGGAGCCATCAAGGCGCCGAACTTTGCCCCGGATTCCTGGCTGTGGCAGACGCTGACTGCCGGCACGCAGGCAGATCTGGACATGAAGCTCAGGGACATGCCCAGTGCCATGCTTGACCGCTTGCTCCACGAAGAAGCAGGCAAAGTCAAACTCAATGGGGCCAACATGAGCTACTCCGGTCTGGTCACGCGCATCAAGTCCAATTACATCCATTCGGGCAGGGAGATCAAGCAAGCCCATATTCGTGCCTGGATCGAACGCATCTCCACCACCGCACCGTGCTCTGCCTGCGCCGGATCACGGCTCAGCCAGGCCGCTCGCGCTTCGAAGATCAATTCCTTGGGAATTGCGGACATGACTGCCCTGCAGGTTTCCGAGCTGCTCGAAACCCTGGAGAAGATCCAGATCCCGGATGCCGCGCCACTGACCACCAATTTGAAAGCAGTACTCAAATCCATGGTGGATTTGGGGTTGGGATACCTTTCGCTCGACCGTCCGGCTGGGACGCTTTCGGGCGGCGAAGCCCAGCGCGTGAAGATGATCCGGCATCTTGGATCATCGCTCAGTGATGTCACGTATGTCTTCGACGAGCCCACCGTTGGATTGCATCCCCATGACATCCAGCGGATGAACGGGTTGCTGGCTAGCCTTCGGGACAAGGGCAATACCGTGCTGGTGGTGGAGCACAAGCCAGAGGTCATTGGCATCGCGGACCACGTGATCGACTTGGGCCCGGGCGCTGGTACCCATGGCGGCACCATTTGCTACAGCGGTCCAGTGGACGGCCTGCTGTCCAGCGATACGCTGACCGGAAAGCACTTCACCATGCGTGCTGCGCTCAATGCGAACCCGCGCGAGGCACAGGGGTCCATGCAAGTGCGCAGTGCCTCCTTGCACAACCTGAAGAATGTTTCCGTGGATATCCCTACCGGCGTGATGTGCGCAATCACCGGTGTCGCCGGTTCCGGTAAATCCACGCTGATCCGGTCGACAATCGCCAAACGTGATGACGTGGCGGTGGTGGACCAAACCGCCATCCGAGGCTCCCGGCGTTCGAACCCGGCCACCTATAGCGGGATCATGGATCCGATCCGTGCGGCGTTTGCTAAAGCCAACGGCGTGAAGCCTGCCCTGTTCAGCGCCAATTCGGCCGGAGCGTGCCCGGGGTGCAGCGGTGTCGGGTACACCTATACGGATTTGGCTTCCATGGCTGGAGTGGCCTTGCCTTGCGAGCAGTGCGGCGGCAAGCGATTCACCGCTGATGTGCTGGAATACACCCTGGATGGGTTGAACATTGCCGAAGTCCTGGACTTGAGCATGGAAGAAGCATTGGAGCAGCTCAAAGTGCCCAAGGCGAAGGCCGTGCTTGCGCGGCTGAACCAGGTGGGTCTGGGATACCTGAAACTGGGACAGCGGCTGAACACGCTTTCTGGCGGCGAACGGCAGCGAATCAAGCTGGCTATCCATTTGGGCCAGGGCGCCGGTACCTACATCCTGGACGAGCCAACCACAGGATTGCACATGGCTGACGTGCAGAACCTGCTGCGCCTGCTGGACGAGATGGTCGATGAAGGCAATACCGTCGTGGTCATCGAGCATCATCTGGCGGTGGTTGCCCACTGCGATTGGGTCATTGACTTGGGTCCCGGGGCAGGGCACGAGGGAGGAAGCATTGTCTTCGAAGGGACCCCGGCTGACCTTGCCGCCTCCGGCACGCTGACCGGAGTTCATCTGTCCGACTACATCAAGGGATAGGAATGGCAAAGAAGCTCAGGAAACCGCTGCCTGCCGACGCGCAGGAGCTTGCCAGGTTGCATGTCGAATGCTGGAAAGAAACCTACACGCAGCTGCTGCCGGATGGTTTTTTCGACCCTGCCCACAGTGAGCAGCGGCTGCGCATGTGGGACAGGGTTCTGGAGGGCCCGAATCCGCTCTTCAGGATTTCGGTGGCGGAAAATGAGGACGGGAAGCTTGTCGGCTTCGCCCTCAGCGCACCTCCCACCGGCAATACCGACGGGATACCGGAGAACGTTTCTCGCCAGCTGTACAACCTGTATGTGCTCAAGGACTTCCATGGCGACGGAACAGGGCAGGCGCTGCTGGATGCAGTCCTTGGCGATGAGCGAGCCGTGCTGTGGGTGGCGGCCCAGAATCCGCGTGCCATCCGATTCTACGAACGCAACGGATTCGCCTTCGACGGCGTGAGCGAGGACGACCCGGCTGCTCCGCAAATTACCGACGCAAGAATGATCCGGTAGCTAGCAAGCGGAGAGAATCCCGACGATGTCCGGGTCGCTCCCACGACCCAGTTTCGCGTCGATTTTCAGCACCAGCTGAGCCTGGCGAATCAGCGTGCCGTATTCGGGGCCAGGATCGGGGGTCGCACGGATTCCCGTGGCGCTGAGTTGGCGCGATTTGTCCATGGCCAGCTCCTTGAGCACATCACGGATCAAGGCCAAATCCTCTGGCTGCACCGCCCAGCTATCCCTATGGCCACGAAGCCAGGATTTGCGCCGCGCCCCCTCCAAGCCTTCGGGCAGCTCGCCGACGCCTTGCAGGTGGTCGAGCATCGAGGTACCGACGTTCTGCTCGGTGATGTCTTGGGACAGGCACCGGTCGATGGCGTACTGGACACGCAGCCACCATTGCCCGGCGGTATCCAGCTCCGAGCGCAGCTGCAGTGTCCGCAAGGCCAGAACAACGCCTACGGCCGCGATGAGCACTGTCAAAAGCGGGACGAGCGAGAGCAGGATCCCCAGCCCCGCGTCCCAGCTACCACCATAACCGTTCATGCTCCGATCCTAGCCCCTGAATCGGGGTCGGACCGGAGCAATCCTCGGGTTGGAAGAACTAGATGCGCACCAGCATCTTGCCGGTGTTCGCACCGCGCATCATGCCAAGGAAGGCGTCCACGGTATTCTCGATGCCATCCACGATCGTCTCGTCGTAGGCGATCTTGCCTTCGGAGAACCACTTGCCCATGCGCTCGCCGAACTCGGGGGCGAGGTCAAGGTAGCTGGAGAGGGTGAATCCCTGCAGTTTCAGGCCGCGGGTGATCAGGTTGGCCATGTTCTTCGGGCCCGGAGTCGACTCGGTGGTGTTGTAGCTGGCGATAGCGCCGCACAGCGCAGCACGACCGCCATCGTTGAACGCTGCCAGGGCGGCTTCAAGGTGGTCTCCGCCCACGTTGTCGAAGAAGACATCGATGCCTTCCGGGGCTGCGGCGGCCAGCTGCCCGCGGACATCGCCATCCTTGTAGTTGAAGGCGGCATCGTAGCCGTACTTGCTGGTCAGCAGTTCAACCTTCTCTGCACTGCCGGCCGAGCCGATGACGCGCTTGGCACCCATGAGCTTGGCGATCTGCCCGGCAGCCGTACCCACGGCACCTGCAGCGCCGGAGACGAAGACGGTCTCGCCCTCGGCAAGATTGGCGACTGCGCTCAGGCCTACATAGGCGGTCAAGCCGGTCATTCCCAAGATGTGCAGGCGCAGCGACGAGGAAACGCCGGGCAGATCAGGTGCGGACTTGAAATTGGCAGAGTCAGCCTGCACGGTGTCAGACCAGCCCAGCTGATGCTGGACCAGGGTACCTGCCGGGAACGCTTCGTCCGCGGTCTCGATGACACGGCCGATTGCGCCTCCGAGGATCTGCTCGCCAATCTTGAATGGCGGGATGTAGGAACGGGTGTCATTCATGCGTCCGCGCATGTACGGGTCCACGGAAATGAACTCGTTGCGCACCCGGATTTCACCGGTCTTCAGCTCCGGCAGCTCAACGGTCTGGACGGTGAAGTTCTCCTGCGTTGGCCAACCGGACGGACGGGAGGCGAGCAGGATCTGCGTGCTGGTTGCTTCAGTCATGGTTACCAGTTCTTTCAATTCTCGGTGATATTGGAAACTCTCGGTGTCGTTCTAGTTGCCCAGCGCCAGGCCGAGGACCAGCAGCGCAACTGACAGCAGCGGGAAAATCCCCTGCTTGACGGCCAGCTTGGCTTTGCCCGGGCTCCCCAGTGCCAGCACCAACGCAGCGGCCAGCATGGAGCCGGCTCCGGCGAAGACCAAGGTGGCGCCCACAGCCAAGTGGCCCATGCCCAAGGCAATCACCCCGGCAAGTGCGGCAACTGCCAAGAAGAGGTTGTAGAACCCCTGATTGAAGGCCATTTCGCGCGTTGCTTCTGCTTCAGCCTCGCTGGTCTTGAACAAAGCGCGGGTTTTTCCAGTGGTCCAGGTGATGGACTCCATCGAGAAGATGTAGATGTGGAGCAGGGCAGCGGCGGTTGCGAAGATCTGCGCGGCGATGATCATGGCTTGTCCTTGGTGTTGGGAAGGCAACTATTCTGTAACGACCATTTCAATATATACTGGAATGGTCGTTACGAAAAGAGGAGGTGGGTGTGATGGCGCGTACATCTGCATTCGACAAGGAAACGGCTATCCAGAACGCCCGCTCGGTGTTCTGGTCCAAAGGCTTCGAGGCCACGTCCATTCCCGAACTTGAATATGCCACGGGCCTGAGCCGTTCAAGCATTTACAACTCCTTCGGCTCCAAGCGCGGACTGTTCGACGCCGCAGTGAACAGCTACCTCAAGGAAATTGTCCGCCCGCGGTTGCGTCCGCTGCTCCAGGACCCAGTACCTTCACAGGCGTTGGGAGACTATCTGCGTGGGCTTGCTTCCGTTTTCGCGAAGCCGGAGTCCCTGCCTGCAGCCCATGGGTGCCTGCTGATCAACACCGCCAGCGCACCGATTGCAGCAGAGAACGAAATCGCCGCCATCATTTCCGCGTACCGGGAAGAACTTGATGAAGCCATGGGCCGTGGCTTGCATGCCCTTCGTCCGGATCTTTCAGTCGAACGCCATGCCCTGCTGAGCGACACCATTACCGGTCTGGTGGTAGCGGCCTTCGCACTGGTGCGCATCTCCCCCAGCCAAGCTGTTCGCTTGTTGCAATGCGCCGAGAACTTGCTAGAAGACTAGTACCGGCCTTCTGCCCCTACTCCTTTCCGGATTTAAGGCGCAAGCCCCGGGGGCACCTTTTTCCGGATTGTTTCTAGCCAGGCACTGATCCACGGATCAATTCAGTGAATGCACCGCAGAGGACTGCCGGCTCGATGCGCGGGGGCTCCGCCGACTGCTGCCAGCGGCAGATCGTTCTGCAATCACCGGCGCATGCTTGGCAGATGAGTTCGCACGCAGGGGGGCCTTATTCGTCGCGCTTGCCACAGAAAATCCAACTGGCTTTGGCTGCCGCACCGATTTTCCGCACCTCTGGGATCAGTTCCTCCATGAGCGCATGGCACTGGCCGGGATCTGCGCCTATCCCACCCAGCATTCTGCTGAGCACGCCCCACGGCTGCCAGTTCCAGCGAAGCGGGACAGCGTGCAGAAGGGCTCAAAAGGCAGAAGCCCACCAGTTCAATCGAATTGAACTGGTGGGCTTCGGATCAGCCAGCAGCTGCTAGCGTCAAATCGCTCCGCTTAGTGGGTGTCCTCGGCAGCGATCTCGGTACGGTCACCGCTCCACTGCGTGTGGAAGGTGCCTTCCTTGTCGGTGCGGCGGTAGGTGTGCGCACCGAAGTAGTCGCGCAGGCCCTGGGTCAGGGCTGCTGGCAGACGGTCGCGGCGCAGGCCATCGTAGTAAGCCAGCGACGAGGAGAACACTGGTGCAGGGATGCCCAGCTGGACAGCAACGGAAACCACGCGGCGCCATGCTGGAACTGCCTTGTTGATGGCTTCAGCGAATGCCGGAGCGAACAGCAGGTTCGAAGGCTTCTCGCCTGCCGAGTAGGCAGCGGTGATGTCCTTGAGCAGGGCTGCACGGATGATGCAGCCTTCACGCCACAGGCCAGCGATCTCGTCGAGCTTCAGGTCCCAGTTGTATTCGCCGGCAGCCGAAGTGAGCATGTCGAGGCCCTGCGCGTAGGAGACGAGCTTCGAAGCGAACAGCGCCTGGCGCACGTCCTCGACGAAGTTCTCCGGCAAGGTGACCTCGGCGGTTTCGCCGGTCAGCACCTTCTGGCCCACGGCGCGGATATCGCGCTGCGAGGAAAGGGAACGGGCGAAGACCGACTCGGCGATGGCCGAAACAGGCGAGCCCATATCCAGGCCGGACTGCACGGTCCAGCGGCCGGTGCCCTTCTGGCCTGCGGAGTCCTGGATGACGTCGACCAGCGGCTTGCCGGTGGAAGCATCGACGTGGCCGAGCACTTCAGCGGTGATCTCGATCAGGAAGCTGGACAGTTCGCCCTGGTTCCATTCGTTGAAGATCTCCGACTGCTTGGCTGGCTCGATGCCGGCAGCGCTGCGCATCAGATCGTAGGCTTCGCCGATGACCTGCATGTCGGCGTATTCGATGCCGTTGTGGACCATCTTCACGAAGTGGCCGGCGCCGTCGGTGGAGATCCAAGCGCAGCACGGTGCGCCGTCGTCGGCCTTGGCGGAGATCTTCTCCAGCATCGGTCCCAGCGACTTGTAGGATTCAGCGGAACCGCCGGGCATGATCGATGGGCCGAGCAGCGCGCCCTCTTCGCCACCGGAAACGCCGATGCCCACGAAGTGCAGGCCCTTTTCTGCCAGGGCAGCTTCGCGGCGGCGGGTGTCGGTGTAGTGCGAGTTGCCGGCGTCGATGACCACGTCGCCCTCTTCGAGCAGCGGCACCAGCTGGTCGATGACCGAGTCCACTGGACCGCCGGCCTTGACCATGATCAGCACGCGGCGCGGGGTTTCGAGGTTTGCTACCAGCTCTTCCAGGCTTTCGGTGCGAATGAAATCGCCCTCATCGCCATGAGCTTCAAGCAGCGCATCGGTCTTGCCGACCGAGCGGTTGTGCAGGGCGACGGTGTATCCGTTGCGAGCGAAGTTACGGGCAAGGTTTGCGCCCATGACGGCCAGACCTGTGACACCAATCTGTGCAGGCATAAAAATAAGTCTCCATCGATTACGGGGAGTTAAACCGCCAAGCAGAGACCGGATGAGTCACGATCCCTGTTCACGGCCACGTGACCTTTCCATCCTACAAGGGCGACGCCCGTGTTTTACAGAGGATCGCGTAAATTAAAGCATATTTATTTCGCGGATCGACTCGCCATAGTCCGATTTGGCGCAAGTCATTGGCTAAACTGACCCCATGGCAACTAGTCTGCACGCTCATGTGGTTGAGCACCTCGGCTCTCGCATTATCAGCGGGCAAATTCCGCGCGGCTCCATTATCCTCGCCGCCGACCTCGAGCAGAAGCTCCAGGTCTCGCGTTCGGTGATCCGTGAAGCCATCCGCGTTCTGGCCCAATGCGGCCTAGTCACCAGCACCAAGCGCGTGGGCATCCGCGTGCTGGGGGCCGAACGCTGGAACCCCTACGACGATCATGTCATCCGCTGGCGGCTGGCCAGCGACCAGAAGGGCGCACAGCTGCGCTCGCTGACCGAGCTGCGCATTTCCGTAGAGCCGATGGCCGCGGAACTGGCTGCCGAGTTCGCCCCCGAAACGATGCGCAAGGAGCTGATGATGCTCTCGGCGCAGATGAACCATTACGGGCGCCAAGGCGATTTGCGACGTTTCCTGGAACTGGATATCCGATTCCACGCTGTGGTGCTGGCCGCCTCCGGCAATGAGATGTTTGCGAACCTCTCCACCCCGATCGGAGCGATTTTGCGCGGCCGCACCGAATTGGGCCTGATGCCTGAACGCCCGCACGAGGAAGCCCTGCTCTGGCACCAGTCGGTCGCCGATGCCATCTCCAATTCGGACTCCGCCAGCGCGCGGAAGAACATGGAAAGCATCATGCGCCGGACGCACAACGAGATCTGCAGCCTCTGGGACGGCGCGCCGCGCTTGTTCGTGGACCCGGCCAAGAGCGCCCAGTAACCCGGCATTCCCTTCTTAAATGCGAATCCGCCGGGGCAGCGATGCAGATCGCTGCCCCGGCGGATTTTTTGTCCTGCTCGCTGCCCTTAGTTAGGCCAGCGCGGTCGCCAGGCCGTAGAGCACCATGACGCAGGCGAAGCCGACCACCGATACCAGCGCCTGGCCAACAGTCCAGACCTTCAAGGTGGTTGGCACATCGATGTCCAGGAAGCGCGAGATCAGCCAGAAGCCGGAGTCGTTGACGTGGCCGGCGAAGACCGAGCCTGCTGCCAGCGCCAGCACCATGGCGGCGACCTGGAAAGCGGTCAGCGAGGCATCCGCCAGCACCGCCGGCTGGACAATGGCGGCCGCAGTGGTCAGCGCTACTGTTGCCGAGCCCTGGGCCAGTCGGACGATGGCCGCGATCAGGAAGCCGGCGACAATCAGCGGCATGCCCACCGATTCAAGCGAGGTGGCAATGGCGTTGCCGATGCCGCTGGCACGCAGCACGCCACCGAACATGCCACCAGCGCCGGTGATCAGGATGATCGAGCAGACCGGGCCCAACGCGGAGTCCACGATGGTCTCGGTCAGGGTCTTATCCTTGCCCTTGCGGAAGCCAAGAAGGAACATTCCCAGCAGCACGGTGATCAGCAGGGCCACCGGAGTTTCACCCAGCAGACGCAGCCAGCGCACCCAGGAGGTTTCCGGGTCCACGACGCCGGCTGAGCCGAGCATATTCAGCCCCGTGTTCATGAAGATCAGCAGCAGCGGGAGCAGCAGCAGGCTGAACACCGTGCCCACGGAAGGAGAGGACTTGAACTCGTCCTTAGATGCGCCGTTGCCCAGTGCCGTATCCAGGATATTCGGTACCGGGATGTTGAACTTCTTGCCGACAAACTTTCCAAAGAGATGGCCTGCAACGAACCACGTTGGAATCGCGACGACCAGGCCGAGCACCAGCACGAGCCCGACGTTGGCTTCCAGCAGGCCGGAGGCGGCCACAGGGCCCGGGTGCGGCGGAACGAAGACATGCATCACCGAGAATGCGGTGGCCGATGGGATGGCGTAGAGCAGCAGCGAGCCGCCCAAGCGGCGGGCCACGGTGAAGATGATCGGCAGCATGACTACCAGCCCGGCATCGAAGAAGATCGGGAAGCCGAAGAGCAACGACGCAACCGACAAGGCCAGCGGTGCGCGCTTCTCGCCGAACTTGGAGATCAGCCAGCTGGTCATCACATCGGCGCCGCCACTGGTTTCCAGCATGCGTCCGAGCATTGCGCCAAGGCCGACCAGCAAGGCCACACTGGCCAAGGTGGATCCGAAGCCGCTGGTCAGCGTCGTAATGACCGATTCAGCAGGGATGCCGGAGGCCACCGCGGTCAGCAAGCTGGTGAGCACTAGTGCGAGGAACGCGTGGACGCGGAAGCGGATAATCAGCACCAGCAGCAGCGCTACCGCACCGACCGCCAGCATCAGGAGCCCGGGCGTACTTAACGTCCAGTTCAGTTCAAGCTCAGTTGTCATTGTCTTCCTTGATCAATGGGAGGCTTATGCCATGGGTGGTCTGTGGATTGCTGCCAGCGCACTGCGCTAGGACAGTTTGGCGATCAGCTGTCGAACGATGTCCTCGGGGCTATCGGCAATGTCGGCGCTGAGCACAGGCTCGTCCGCAGCTGGGGCCTCCAGCGTGGCCAGCTGGCTGTCTAGCAGGCTGGTGGGCATGTACTCGTGCGAGCGCGCGTTCATCCGATCGCGAATCAGGGTCGGGACACCGGTGAGGTGGACGAAGATCGTCGCTGGCTCCAAGCTGAGGATGAGATCCCGGTAGCTGCGCTTGAGTGCGGAACAGGCGATCACCAGCGGCGCCTGGCTTTGCTTGCTTTCGGACAGCTTGGTGCCGATCAGCTGCAGCCACGGCTCGCGGTCAGCGTCATTCAGAGACTGACCGCTGGCCATTTTTTCCTTGTTGGCCTTGGGGTGCAGGCTGTCGCCATCGATGAACTCATGATGCAGCTGGTCAGCCAGCATCTTTCCGATGGTGGTTTTGCCGCTGCCCGAGACACCCATTACAACAAGGGGCGGGACCTGTTCACTCATCCATTTACTCCGTCGTACGTGAACCTAATATATGACTTATGCTGTATCCAAAGTCATAAAGTATGATTTAACTAGAGTAAGAGTGGCGGCCGATGCTGTCAACAGGTCGCACCTGGTCCATTGCGGACGATTCTGCAAAACATGTGACCAGAGAGGGAATTCCCGACTCAATTGGCCCTAGGTTCAAGCATGGCTTGAACCCAGCCTTAGAAAATGCTGAATTTCTGCGATGTCACTGTAGAACCCCAGCTCAATGCCATGTACTCTCGGTTTTTAGGTGGATCGAACCCGACCACTGCACAGTCTGACCATTGGAGCGAATCATGGGATTCATTGGATGGATAGTTTTGGGCTTGATTGCCGGAGCGATCGCAAAGGCCATTCTGCCCGGCAAGCAAGGTGGCGGCTGGATCGCTACCCTGATTCTCGGCGTCGTAGGCGCCCTACTCGGAGGCTGGATCGGAAGTGCTATCTTCGGTGAGGGCGTGGATGAGTTCTTCTCGATCTCAAGTTGGCTTCTTGCCATCGGTGGCGCCCTGATCGTCTTGGTCATTTGGGGCTTCATCACCAAACGACGGGCATAACGCTCCTCCCGAGGGACCATTGTCCCGCGGATCTTGAATTCCCGCCGAGCAGCAGTACCAACTGCTGCTCGGCGGGTTTTTCTCTTGTGTTGGCTACTTCACCCGCAGCAGCTCAGAGCCCACGGCTTCCCTGCGCAATTCGAAAAGCAGAAGGCTCCCCTCCGTGTCCGAGGCTTCCCCAAGTGCGGTATGGAACACCTTGAAGCTCAGTACCGCTGGGCAGTTGCGTGCGAACATCTGGGCCACGGCAGCAGGCCGGGACCGCTGGCCCGGGGCGTCGAAGACCATATCGGTAAATCCTTCGGGAACCCAGCGTGCACCAAGGTTGTCGTCGCCATCCAGGGAAGCTTCCTGCTGCTTTTCCCAGCGTTCAACGATCCGTTCTTCCGAGACATCTTGCGGCGCGTACGCCTCCACGATCTGAATCTCGTATCCGGCCTCCTGCAGCTGAGCTGCCAGCTTCTGTGCTGAATCCTCGGACGCAAGGACCTTGTCAATGACGACATTCAGCCCTTGCTCGAAGCATGCGGCACGCAGGTTCTCGCTGAGCATGGAAGATTCCTCATGCACCAGGCTCGCCATGTCCATCGGGAAGAACTGCTCACCGCGCTGCTCGCGCTCTTTGACTTCCCGAGGCTTGAAGAATCCTTCGTAGGTTCCGTCTTCTTGCGCTTCGCGCATCAGATTCGCCTTGAATTCATCGGCATCGATCACCACATAGTCATCTTCATGACCGCCAAGCAGTTCGCGCAGCAGGCTGCTCTTGCCGGCTCCCGGAGCTCCGGCAAGCACAACAGCTTGGCGCTGCGCTTGGGCGCCGCCCGCTGCCCGCAGTTCCTGGTCGATCAACCGCCGATGCAACTGGTCGCGTTCCCCGATCGCCTTCCACGAGCCCGGGGCCACTTCTTCGAACCAGTCAGGGTTGCGCACGGAGATGAACGGTGAATCATTGGCCAGCACTTCTCCGGGCTCATTGAGTTGAGCAATAGTCTTCAGGTGTTCGGTGATTTCTTGGTCATCTGCCATATTCGAATCCTAATCGGGATTAATCGCGATGACCCCACAGCACGCTGACAGCCGATTATCGTATAGTTCGATGATGGGCCCAGTGCCCGCGCACGACGTTAAGGAGACCCATGGCTACCGCACCGCTACCATCTGCAGGCAAAGGCCGAGCCGGGCGAACCTTCGCGCACATCGGCACCGAGCGTACTCGCTGGCGCGGGCTGATCCATGCCTGGTCCACCCCGGGCATTATCATCATGAGCCTGGTGCTGGTCGTACTGGCCAACGGACGCTTGGCGGAATGGACCACCGCGGTCTTCGCGCTCTGCTCGATCCTGCTCTTTGGCACCTCGGCGCTTTACCATCGTGGCAACTGGACCGACAAGGTCATGGGGCTCTTCCGCCGGGCCGACCATGCGAACATCTTCCTGCTCATTGCCGGCACCTACACTCCGGTAGCGGCATTGACCTTGCCCGGTCCGCAGGCGATCATCGTGCTGTCCGTCATCTGGGCCGGTGCACTGGCCGGCATTGCCATCAAGTCATTCTGGCCCGCGGCACCCCGCTGGGTTGGAGTCAGCCTCTACATCCTGCTCGGGTGGGGCGCATTGATGCAGTTGCCAGCGTTCTGGGCCGCGAACCCCGCGGTGATGATCCTGATTCTCGCTGGCGGCTTGGCCTACACGATCGGCGCGGTTTTCTACGCCACGAAGCGGCCAAATCCGCTGCCGAGCATTTTCGGATTCCACGAGCTCTTCCATGCCTGCACCGTCATGGCCTTCCTGTGCCACTGGACGGCTGTGCTTCTGGTGGCCCTATAAGCGCGCGAACCCACTGGAAAAAGCGATCGCCGCAAGCTCCACGAGGAAGCTTGCGGCGATCATTGGCTGAATCCCAGGCCGGACTAGCGCTGGCCGTAGCGCTTTCGCACGACCACAAGGCCGATCAGCGAAATCACGGCGATTGCCATGTAGTACAGGCTCGGTGCATCCAGCGACCCGGTCAGGTCCAGCAACCAAGTCAGTACCAGCGGGGCAATTCCGCCCAAAAGGGTCACGCCCACGTTGTAGGCCACCGACAGGCCCGAACCACGGATGGCAGCCGGGAAGAGGTTGGAGAGCAACGCCGGCAGCGGACCGAAGTAGAAGGACATGATCACGCCGAGAACCGCGATCACGATCACCATCACGATCACGCTCGGGTTCGACGTCATCAGCTTGAACAGCGGATAGGCCAGCACGAACGCCGCGACCGCCGCGTAGGTCATCACCCGGGCCGGGCCAATGCGGTCGGCCAGATGGCCCACCAGCGGGACGCCGCACAACGTGATGATGCCCGCCGAGATGCCGCCCAGGAAGGCCGCGTCGGCAGGGATCTTCAGGTTCGTGACGGCGAAGGTCGGCATGTACAGGATCATGTACACCGAAATCGTGGCCACGCCAATGGTAGCCGCCGCGGCCAGCAGGCGGCCGTAGTGCTGGGTGAACAGCGTGCCCAGTGGCGATTTCTCCTTGGCGGCGGAAACGAACTCGTCGGTCTCATCCAGCTTGGCGCGGATATACAGGCCCACCGGCCCGATCAGCAGGCCGACGAAGAACGGCACGCGCCAGCCCCAGCTTTCCAGGGCTTCCTGGCTCAGGCCGGTGGTCAGGAAGTAGCCGAAGGCAGAAGCCAGCAGCATGGATGCACCCTGGCTGGCGACCTGCCACGAAGAGTAGAACGCCTTCTTGTGCGGTGCGGTTTCGATCAGGAATGCAGTGGCCGTGCCGAACTCGCCACCGGCAGAGAAGCCCTGGATCATGCGCGAGAGCAGGATGATCAAGGCACCGGCTACGCCCGCCACCTCGTAGGGCGGCGCCACGGCCATGATCAGCGTACCGAGCATCATCAGGCCCAGCGTAAGGGTCAGTGCGTTCTTGCGTCCCTTGCGGTCGGCGTAGCTGCCCAGCACCATGCCGCCCAGGGGGCGGATCAGGTAGGAAATCGCGAAGGTGGCGAAGGTGAGAATCAGGGCGAACGTGCCGTCCGATTCCGGATAGAACACCTTGGCAATGGTGGTCGCGAAGGTGGCATAGACAATGATGTCGAACCATTCCAGCGCCGCGCCAATGGAACTGGAAATGACCGCCTTGCGGGCTTTGACGATCTGCTCGGGTGTCGCCTTCACCTCTGCGCTCACGAGCTGACCTGCGCAATCAGCGAATCGATGAAGTTCTCGCACGCCACGATCTGCTCCAGCTCGATGTATTCGTCCGGAGCGTGGGCCTGGGCGATATCGCCAGGACCGCACACCACGGTGGGGATGCCGGCCGCGGCGAACAACCCGGCCTCCGTGCCATAGGTGACCTTTTCAGCGGTGGCAATGGCGCCGCAGGCGGCCGCGAAGGACACGATCCCTTCCTCCGCAGCGGTATCCAGTCCTGGAGCGCCCGCCTGCTGGGAGAACTCCACGGAGCAGCTCGGGTTCTGCTCGCGCATCTGGGCTTCCAGCTTGGCCGCTTCTTCGCGCAAGCGCGCGGTCAGCGCCTCGCGGTCCACCACCGCGAGCGAGCGGTACTCGAAGAACACCACCGCCTGCGAGGGAATGGTGTTCACCGCGATGCCGCCGTCGAACTTGTTCACGTTCATGGTGGTGGTCGGTTCGATGAACGCTTCATCGCGCGGGCCATGGTTGCGCAGCTCGGCTGAAACCTCCTCGACGAAATTCGCGAAGCGCAGCGCATAGGAAATGGCGTTGACTCCCTCGGAAGGCAGCGAGGAGTGCGCTGCGACACCGTTGAATTCGGCGCGGAAAACGTTCATCGACTTATGGCCGCGGATCGCCCGCATGCTCGATGGCTCCCCCACGAAGCATCCGCGAGGCGCCAGCTTCTCGTCAACAATTCTCTGCACCAGGGACACCGCGCCGACGCAGCCGACTTCTTCGTCGTAGGACAGCGCCAGGTGGATTGGTTCGGCAAGTTCTGCGCCGGTGAACTGGTCCAGCTTGGCCAGGATCACCCCGAGGAAGCCCTTCATGTCGCAGGTGCCGCGGCCATAGAGCTTGTCTGCGCGCACCTGGGCATCGAATGGATCGCTGCTCCATTTCTGCCCGTCCACTGGCACCACGTCGGTGTGCCCGGAAAGCACAATGCCGCCGGTGCGGGTTCCATCGGCGGCGGGGATGGTGGCCAGCAGGTTGGCCTTGGTGCCCTCTTCGTTGTGGATCAGCTGGGAACTGATGCCATAGGCGTCCAGCTTCTTCACGATATTCCCGATCAGCGCAAGGTTGCTGTCGCGGCTGGTGGTGTCCACGGCGATGAGCTCGTGGATTTCTTTCATACTTGCTTCGCTGGGCGCGGGCATTTCAGCTCCTGGATCTAGGCGATGATGCTATGGATTCATGCTTCCACATTGCTCCCGCACCACCTAGAAGATGTCAAAGAATGGCCTCTGGCTAGTCGGGAATAACGCCGGCACCACGCAGATAGTGCAGGATCGCGTTCTCGAAGGCCTCCTGCTGGTCCACGGGCCTTGCCGCTTGGCCCAGCGCGGCCGACAGGTGGGGGTAGCGGCCTGTTTCCAGCTGCGCTAACAGCGCCGCCGGGTCTTCGGGCCGCTGCTGGCTTTGCTCATTGAGCGCAAATGCTGCGGTCATGGCGTTGAGCATCGCCAGGCAATGCAGCTTGGCCCCTGCCTCCAGCCCGCTGCCTTTCAGGGCCGCTAATCCGCGTTCCAGGTAGGCCAAGGCGTTCGGCCCCATGGACGACTTGCCCATGGCCAGCGAGGGCGCCCAGGGATGCCTGCGCATGATCTGCAGGCCCTGGGTGGCCAGGCCGAGCAGCTGCTGGGCAGCCGAACCGGCCAGCGATTCCAGTTCATATTCCGCGCTGATCTGCTCAACCATGAGGCCGGTGAGCTCCTCATGGGACTCAACGTAACGGTACAGGGAGGCGGCTCCTGCTCCGATCTTTGCGGCTACGGCTCTGATGGATACCGCTCCCATGCCTTCTTCATCGGCCAGCGCGATCGCCGCCTGGGCGATCTTGGCCCGGGAGTGCCGGGGCCTGGGCCCGGTGCGAGGCTGGTTGCCGGTCATCGCTTGTCCTTTCCCGCAGGGCGCGTCGCGCGCCGTGCTCTGGCTGTATAGTTAACCGCAAACACTGTTCGCATTTAACTCTACAGGAGGAACCATGCGCTTGCTGATGATCGCACCGGGAACACGAGGCGATGTCGCGCCGATGGCCGGCCTCGGCCAGAAGCTGGCGCTCCATGGTATCGATGTATCCATTGCGGCAAACCCGGCATACAAGGACCTTGCCGTTTCCGCAGGCTGCCGATTCCGGGAGCTCCCCGGCGACATGAGCGCCTTGGTCAAGTCGGCAGCTCCGGGCGCTAAGGCCAGCCCCAAGGATCTGCGCCGGTACCTCCGGGAGCTCCGGGACTATTTCGAACTGGCAGCTACCGGAACGATGGCCGCAGCCGAGCGAGGTGCCGATATCATCATGACCAATGCGGTAGCACCCTATGCCTACGACGTGGCCGAGGCCGTGGGCATCCCCGCGATCGGCGCGCACCTGCAACCCATTGAACCCAGTGCAGCGTACTCGCCCATGGTTTTGGGTGCATCGCGCAGCTTCGGGCCACTGGGCAACAAGCTGCTCGGCCAGCTCTTCGCCGCTTCCAAGGCGCCCTACGACCTC
Source organism: Glutamicibacter sp. NPDC088483 (assembly GCF_044753145.1). NCBI lineage: Bacteria > Bacillati > Actinomycetota > Actinomycetes > Micrococcales > Micrococcaceae > Glutamicibacter > Glutamicibacter sp. NPDC088483. The sequence goes on along the minus strand of NZ_JBIVMP010000002.1, from coordinate 159,439 downwards.
CCAGCAAAGCGGGTACGCGAATCCCTGGGATTGCCCGCGCGCAGCCGTATTGCCTCCGAACGCCTTCGCCGCCAGCACCGGGGCCCCATTCTCCACGGCTTCAGTTCAGTTATCGTTCCACGGTCCGCTGATTGGCATGAGGGGATCGTCAATTGCGGGTACTGGTGGCCGCCAGCCGATCCGGCATGGACACCGTCGCAGCGGCTGCTCGACTTCATCGACAAGGGGCCGGCTCCAATCTTCATTGGCTTCGGCAGCACGCAGGCGCTGGAACCGGACTTCATCACGGATGTTGCCCGGCGCACCGGAAGACGGACTATCGTGCAAGGGGAACCGGAAATCGACGAACCTGGCATCCTGGGCATCGGCGCGGTACCGCACCACTGGCTGTTTCCGCAGATGGCAGCCGTCGTGCACCATGCCGGGGCCGGCACCACGGCCGCTGGCCTGCGGGCAGGCGTCCCCGCAGTTCCGGTTCCAGTCTTCACCGACCAGCCGTTCTGGGCCCAGCGCATCCACCGGCTCGGCGCGGCTGCCGAGCCCATTGCCTACAAGCACTTGACTGCGCAGCGGCTCGCGTCCTCAATTACCGGAGTCCTGGCCAATGAGGACCTGGCCGATGGCGCCCGGCGAATTGCCCGGCAGCTGGCAGCCGAAACGGACAGCTCGATTCCAGTAATAAGGATCCTCGAACAGCTGGGCGCCAGGCACCGGCCCAGCTAGCCTGGCCGGGACCGGTAGAATTGGAACTCCAGCCCCTCGCAACAGAACAGCTCATGCGCGGTTGCCATGCGCTTGAGCAACGCTGATCGACAGGGCCATCCCATCGCTTCCCATTCCGCCACCGCCCCTGTGACCGTTTCCTGGGACCACGAAGGAACCAGCACCACAGCCATCTGGCTGTCCGTCAATTCCCGCCGGGCACCAGCACACATCGTGGTGGCCGATGACCGCTTGAGCGCGGATGCGGCCATGCGCCACGCGGCCCGCGGCACGGCCATACTGTGGACCGGCGACTTCCACAACGCCAAGCAACTGCTTGCCGCCATGGACCGGCGCATGGCGGCCGCCAACGCGGCCAAGGCCAGCAGCGCGAAGGCCAAGAAAAAGGTCCTGGATGATGCGCAGAAGTTCTACGCCATCCGGCAGGCCCGGGCCCAGCGTTCGCGGATGCTGTCGCTGATCCTGATTCCCTTGGATTTCCACGCCGAGGACGGCCTGGCCGTCCTGGACTTGCCCCGGGCGCCGATCGTCGGTCCGGCGGTGGCATTCGGCTACGAGCAGGCCGCGGACCTGGCTGGACACCTGGCTGTGGCCAGCCTGCAGGAACTAGCTGGCATGCTCAGTGCCCACCAGTGGTTCCTGAAGGGTGTGGACGTTCCGGCACTGGGAGCGAAAATCCACCCGGCCTACGGGACGTTCATGCCCACCCGTCAGGAATATGTGGATCTGGTGGCGGTGGCTCCGCTGGAGGACCTCTCGCTGGCTTTCGACATCGGCACCGGAACCGGAGTGCTCTCGGCAGTGCTGGCCCGCCGCGGAGTCAAGCAGGTCATCGGCACCGACATCCACCAGCGCGCGGTGGACTGCGCCAACGACAACTTCGCGCGCTTGGGTATTTCCGGCGCCGCCCGTGCGCAACTGACCAGCATGTTCCCCGAAGGCCGCGCCCCGCTGGTCGTGTGCAATCCCCCGTGGCTTCCGGGCAGCGCGCCGAGCACCCTGGATGCGGCTATTTACGATCCCGAGAGCAAGATGCTGATGCAGTTCCTGCGCGGATTGCCCGGTCACCTGACCGAGAACGGCGAAGGATGGCTGATCATCTCGGATCTCGCCGAGCTGCTGGGCTTGCGTACCCGCGCGCTGCTGCTGGAGGCCATCGAGGCGGCAGGCCTTGAAGTCATCGACAAGATCGACACCGCGCCAAGGCACCACCGCGCACAGGATGCCCAGGACGTGCTGCATTCGGCCCGTTCGAAGGAAGTCACTTCATTGTGGAGGCTCAAGGCCAAGTAGCCCCGAGTGCGTTCCATGCAGAAACGGCAAAGGTGCCCGCGGAATTCGCGGGCACCTTTGCCGTTTAAGCTCCTGCGTGCCTGTTGCTATTTGTCCAGGCCGTCGCGTACGTCCTTGGCCGCATCCTTGACTGACTCGCCGGCCTGCTTGGCTTTCGCAGCGGCTTGGTCCTTAACGCCTTCAGCCTGCAGGCGTTCATTGCCGGTCGCATCGCCTACGGATTTCTTGGCCTTGCCCGAAACTTCTTGCGCCTTATTCTGGATCTTATCGCCTAGGCCCATTGGAAAATCTCCTTCTGCAGTTGATTCGACAGCGTACCTTCTCCAGCCTAATGGGCCGCGCAGATGATTCACCTGTCCCGGGCCTCTGCATTAGCTGGCAGATTTTCCCGGTTCCTCCCCGGCTGCGCAATTGCGTGTATCCTTACACGTTCTTCCGGCGATCACACCGCATCCAGCAGTGCGCGAAGCTGTTCCTTGTACTCTTCGAAGGCGGTTCGCCCAGCGCGGGTCAAGGCAATGTAGGTCACTGGGCTGCGCCCCTCCAGGATCTTGTCCACCTTCACGTAGTCACCGTCTTCCAGCTTGCGCAAATGCGTTGCCAGATTACCCGAGGTCATCGACAGCAGGCCCTGCAGCTTGGGAAACGAGATGCTGTCTCCGGCCCGCAAGGTGTCCAGGACCGTGACGGTCCTCAGCCGTGCCTGGGCGTGGATCAGCGGGTCAAGCTCCTGCATGCCCACCCCGGATCAACGCTCCTGAGACCAGTTCCGGCTTGCTGCCGTGCAGCAGGCCCAGCACGATGAATCCCAGCCCGCCAACGGCACCGGCCAAGAGGTTCAGCGGTGCCGGCACGGCCAGTGAGAGCAGGGCAATAGCCAAGATCCAGGACCCGAAGACCAGCTGGGCCCGGTCGTTGAAGAGCACCGAGCCGGCAACCACGAGCACGCCGATCACCAGGCACAGGCCGGTGAGGGCAAAAGTCGCCATGCCCATTGAGCTCAGCCCCTCGACATGCAGCCGCCAACCGAGCAAGGCGGTGATGATCATGCCCAGGCTGAAGGTGTTGCCGTAGATCGCTCCTTGCGCCATCGACGGACCTTTGGTCCCCGAACCGCGCTTGGCCGAATGCACGGCGGAAATCACGATCGCAATGAGGAATGAGGCAACTGCGGTGCCGATGCCAACCGCCGGCGGCAGCAGCGGCGAGCCCTGCGGCGCGAGTGCCAAGTAGAGCCCGAGGAAGGCAATGATCCAGGCACCGCCCCAGATGGAGAACAGCAGTTGCTGGTTCGGGCTCATGCCCTCGCGGGCTTGCTGTGCATCCGATTCGATTCCACGCAGAATGCGAGCCGGGTCGATGTCATTGCTGTTCGTGTTGTCCATGGCGCACTGCCTCCTTCGGCGATCACCGCCTCCGAGCCGCAAAGCAGTACGTGATGAAAACCACTTTGCATTACAAAGTTCAAGATAGCGCTAACGACGGCTTACCGCAAGAGGCGCATTCTGGCAGCTGCGCCTAATCGCACCCCGCCGTTTTCGACCCACGGCAGAAGCAGCAGGCCAGAGGCCTTTCAAGAGCAATTGCACGTCGCATGGAAGCGAAGTGGATTTTTCCTGCAGCGCTCGGTTTGCGCTTGGCGCTATTTGCGCCCGAGCACGGCCACCAGGAAATCGGCGGCAGGCAAATGGAAGTTCCAGGTCGAATAGCGTTGCTGCAGTGCCAGCCCCGCCTCCAAAGCGTCGGCCTCGAAGTCATCGAACCCGTAGCCGCGTCCCGAGCCGAAGCCGATGATCATGCGCCCGTCTGCCGCCAGATGCCCGCGCAGTTGCTGCAGCGCCGGGCGGCGTTCGGACTCGGAGAGGAAGGTGACGACATTGCCGGCAGAAACTATCAGGTCGAATTCCTGGTTCTCCCCCGCTGCGTCAGCGATGGTGAAGTCAGCCAGATTGCCGACCTGCCATTGGGCTTTGGGGTAATCTGCCCGGGCAACATCGATTAGATGCGGGTCGAGGTCCACGCCAACCACTTGGTGCCCTTGCTCGGAAAGCCAGCCGCCGATCCGCCCGGTCCCGCATCCGGCATCAAGAATTCTGCTGCCCCGGGCAACCATCGCGTCAACGGCGCGAGCTTCCCCGAAAATATCCTGGCCTTCGGCGGCAAGCGTGCGCCAGCGCTGGGCAAAATTCTGCGAGTGGTCCGGGTTCTTGCGAACGGTGGCGAGCCAAAGGTTTTCTTCTGGTGCAGTCATGCATCCAGTTTCGCACTTTCGCTGGCATTCGGCGATTGGCTGGCGCCGGCGGGGAATACGAAGAAGACCGCTTCAATCACTCTTTCCAGAGTGATTGAAGCGGTCTTCTTTTTGGTGGGCCCTACCGGGATCGAACCGATGACATTCACGGTGTAAACGTGACGCTCTACCAGCTGAGCTAAAGGCCCTCCTGCAGTGTGTGAAATCGGGAAGTTTCTTTCCTTCAGTCCTTCGCTGCAACAAGTAATAATCTAATGCATCCCGAACTGACTTGGCAAATTGAAATGGAGGTTTTCATAAAAGAGTGCCGAGCGTCACCACATCGCCTGATCTTGGAACCTACTCTCCAGTGGCGTTGCCGGCAAGTTCGAGGCTGTTCGCATGCACGGGTAATCCGCAATCGCCAGCATCGCCCCCACACCTGCTTATTCCACGCTGCACCACTGGGACCAGCACCATCGAGGCGCGAGCTCAGTCCAGCGCGGAAGAACACGAGGCGCCTGGATCTGCGGACTTGCCCCGCAGGTGGAAGCGAAGCAGCTCGATGAGCGATAGCACGTACCAGGAAACGGTGATCGAAGACGACGCCGCCACCCTCCACGGGGCATTGGAAAACAGCGATGCCAGATCGCTGTACCGGGTTCGCAGATTCGAAGCACCCTCCGGTCCCGCGCAAGGGCCACCGGCTCAGCCACGCTGGCTTCGGACGACAATGCCAGGAGTCCAGCGTCATCGAGGATCAAATATTCCATGAAGCCGGCACTATGGGCACCGCAGGACATGCCCGAGTGGAAAAATCGCCTCAAGGAGACAAAAAATCCCCGATCCGAATGGATCGAGGATTCTTATTTGGTGGGCCCTACCGGGATCGAACCGATGACATTCACGGTGTAAACGTGACGCTCTACCAGCTGAGCTAAAGGCCCTTACCATGTTCGCTTTTGCAAGCCAACGAGGAATAACTCTACACAGGTTTCTGCGTCCGGGCAAATCGGTGAGCCGACTTTTTTCGTGAACTGGAGCACAGCCCATATCGGCACGCTAAACGGCGCGTTCCACTGCCGCCTTGTAATCATCAATGCTTCTTGGCTGCGTCATCTCGCTGCGGAAAATATCGCGCACTTCACCGTCAACCAGGTACAGCGTCAATCTGGCAGCGACCCCACGCTCAGGGTCAAAGGCGTCGGCCTGTTGCGCCACCGCCCCATGAGGCCAAAAATCGGCCAGCAGCTCGAAGTCCAAGCCAAGCGACTGCGCATAGTTGCGCAGGGTGAATTTATGGTCCACCGAAATGGCCACGATGCGCACCTGGTGCTGCGTGAAGAATTCGTAGTGCTCTTGGAGTGTTGCCAGTTCCGACCCGCATACCCGCGAAAATGCCCAGGGATAAAAGACAACCAGCACCCGGCCGCTAGACAGCCCGGTACTGGTTATCGTTTCGCCGTACTGATTTTCCAGCGAGAAGTCGAACAGGCGTGAACCTGTTTGAATCATTAGTTCTTCTTACGCGGGGCGAGGCGGATTGCGGACCAATCCTCCGAAACGCCTTCACTAGTAGTTACATGCAGGCCAGCGGTTGGCGCCTCCTGCTGGATAAGTGCTGGGGATACATGTCCCTCGCGGCCCTGCTTAGGAGTAAGCAGCCAAACGATGCCACTCTCGTCCAAGCAGTTCAGCGCGTCCATCAATGCGTCAACTAGATCTCCATCGCCGTCGCGCCACCAGAAAATGACTGCGTCGACAACGTCATGGTCCTCTTCGGTGAGCAGCTCTGAACCAATCAGGTCCTCGATCGATTCGCGCAGATCGTAGTCCACGTCATCGTCGTAACCCAGTTCCTGAATAAGGTCTTCATTAGCGAAGCCCAATTTTTTGGCGGGCTCCAAGTTTGCCGATACGGCGTCGCTCACTTCATTCCTCCTGCTGGTGCAAAGCGTTACTACCAACGAAACACGGTTTTGCCGCTCCGTTCAAGCGCTACAGCGATAACACGCCGAACAAATATAACCCACATTCCAGTGACCCGCATCATATTGACATGGCCATGAGGAAGTTAGCTCCCGTACCTGGTTGCGCAAGTCACTTCAAATATCTGATTTAAAACGGTTTCTGCTGGAAAACGCGACACAAAACTGGATCGTTTAACACTAGAGTTGCATATGAACCGGCAGTGCACATCATTCCAGTGCTACTGCACCCGTTGTCCCAATACCGACGCACCGCAGCGCAAAACTGCACAGCGCCGGAGCCGCAATTCAATCAAGGAGCTTCCGTGGCTGTAGAGGAACACATCTCCCAGATCCGTAGCGGGTTGACTTACCAGCTGTCCGATCGGGATCCTGAGGAAACTCAGGAATGGATGGACTCGTTTGACTCCCTCGTAGAGACCCAGGGCACCGAGCGTGCCCAGTTCATTATCCGCTCGCTGCTGCAGCGTGCAGGTGCCAAGTCCGTGGGCGTGCCTCACGTGACCACCACCGACTACGTGAACACCATTCCTGTGGACCAGGAACCAGAATTCCCGGGCGATGAGGCCATCGAGCGCCGCTACCGCGCCTTCATGCGCTGGAATGCCGCCATCATGGTGCACCGCGCCCAGAACCCTCATATCGGCGTTGGCGGGCACATCTCCACCTACGCCGGTGCAGCGACCCTGTATGAAGTAGGTTTCAACCACTTCTTCCGCGGCAAGAACCACCCAGGCGGCGGCGACCAGGTCTTCTTCCAGGGCCACGCCTCGCCAGGCATGTACGCCCGCGCGTTCCTCGAAGGCCGCCTGTCCGAAGAGGACATGGACGGCTTCCGCCAGGAAAAGTCAAAGGAAGGCCACGCGCTTCCTTCCTACCCTCACCCGCGTTCCCTGCCTGACTTCTGGGAATTCCCAACCGTCTCGATGGGCATCGGCCCAGCTAACGCCATCTACCAGGCGCAGCTGAACCGCTACCTGCAGAACCGCGGCATCAAGGACACCTCGGACCAGCAGGTCTGGGCCTTCCTGGGCGACGGCGAAATGGACGAGCCGGAGTCGCGCGGCTTCCTGCAGCTGGCCGCCAACGAAAAGCTGGACAACCTGAACTTCGTCATCAACTGCAACCTGCAGCGCCTTGACGGCCCGGTTCGCGGCAATGGCAAGATCATGCAGGAACTGGAAGCCTTCTTCCGCGGTGCCGGCTGGAATGTCATCAAGGTTGCTTGGGGCCGCGAGTGGGATGCTCTGCTCGAAGCAGACAAGACCAACGCGCTGGTTGACATCATGAACCAGACCCCGGATGGCGACTACCAGACCTACAAGGCTGAGTCCGGCGCATTCGTTCGCGAGCACTTCTTCGGCCAGCGTCCGGAAACCAAGGAATTGGTTGCCGACATGAGCGACGACGAGATCTGGAACCTGAAGCGTGGCGGCCACGATTACCACAAGGTCTACGCCGCCTACAAGGCTGCTGCGGAGTTCAAGGGCAAGCCGACCGTTATCTTGGCCAAGACCGTCAAGGGCTACGGCCTGGGTTCGCACTTCGAGGCTCGCAACGCGACCCACCAGATGAAGAAGCTGACCATGGAGGACTTGAAGAAGTTCCGTGATCACCTGCGCATCCCTATCACCGACGAGCAGCTCGAAGCGGACCTCTACACTCCTCCGTACTACCGCCCAACCGAGGATTCGGCTGAGTACAAGTACATGATGGAGCGCCGCGAGGCCCTGGGCGGTTCGGTGCCTACCCGCCGCCAGGAAGCTTCGAAGAAGCTGGCCCTGCCAGGCGAGAAGACCTACGCGATCGCCAAGCGCGGTTCGGGCAAGCAGCAGGCGGCCACCACCATGGCCTTCGTGCGCCTGCTCAAGGACCTGATGCGCGACAAGGAATTCGGCCACCGCATCGTGCCGATCGTGCCAGATGAGTCCCGTACCTTCGGCATGGACTCGTTCTTCCCGACCGCGAAGATCTACAACCCGGGCGGCCAGAACTACCTGTCCGTGGACCGCGACCTGGTCCTGGCCTACAAGGAATCCCCTCAGGGCCAGCTGATCCACCCGGGCATCAACGAGGCCGGCGCTGTCGCAGCCTTCACCGCTGCCGGCACCAGCTACTCGACCCACGATGAACCGCTGATCCCGATCTACGTGTTCTACTCGATGTTCGGCTTCCAGCGCACCGGCGACCAGTTCTGGGCAGCCGGGGACCAGATGACCCGTGGCTTCATCATCGGCGCTACCGCCGGCCGCACCACCCTGACCGGTGAAGGCCTGCAGCACGCAGATGGCCACTCGCCAATTCTGGCCTCGACCAACCCTGCTGTGATCACCTACGATCCGGCCTACGGCTACGAAATCGGCCACATCATGCGCTCCGGCCTGGAACGCATGTACGGCGGAACCCACGCCGATCCGAACGTGATGTACTACCTGACCGTGTACAACGAGCCGATCAGCCAGCCAGCTGAGCCGGAGAACGTTGACATCGAAGGCATCATCAAGGGCATCCACCTGCTCAAGGAAGCTACCACCGACGGCCCGCGCGCACAGCTGCTGGCCTCGGGCGTGGCCGTGCCATGGGCGCTGGAAGCCCAGGCCATCCTGGCCGAGGAGTGGGGCGTTTCGGCTGATGTCTGGTCGGTCACCTCGTGGAACGAACTGGCCCGCGACGGCCAGCGCGCCGACGCCGACGTGCTCGTGGATCCATCGAAGCCGCGCCGCACCCCGTACGTGACCTCGAAGCTGGAGTCCACCCCGGGCCCAGTCATCGCGACCACCGACTACATGCGCGCCGTGCCCGAGCAGCTGCGCCCGTACGTGCCAGGTGAATTCCACACCCTGGGCGCGGACGGCTTCGGCTTCTCGGACACCCGTGCCGCGGCCCGCCGCTTCTTCAAGATCGATGCGCACTCGCTGGTCGTGCAGACCTTGCAGTCGCTGGTTGAGCGCGGCGAAATCCCTGCGGACACCGCAGTGAAGGCGCACGCCAAGTACGACCTGAATAACGCTAACGCCGGCCAGTCCGGCAACGCTGGCGGCGACGCCTAGGCCCCAGGGTCCAGGTGCCCGGAGCTTGCTCCGGCGCCGCATTGAGCAGCTGCCCGATGACGAGGTTTTCCTCGTTGCCGGGCAGCTGGCTCATTTAATCTCACCTTTACCTGCTGTGCCGGGCGCGGGGGAAGAAAAGAAACTAAGCTGGAACCCATGAGTCCTGAAATGGATGCCGCCGCAGCTCCGAAGAACCGTCCCAGCCGATCCCAGGCACCCAGCAATGAAACGCTCAAGCGACTCAAAAGCCATATTGGCGTCCTGTCCACCACCGCGCTGAAATACCTGGACCAGCAACTGCCCTGGTACCGATCGCTGGCGCCCAATGAGCGCGCCGCCTTGGGACTGATCGCCCAGAAGGGCATCTCCACCTTCGTTACCTGGTACGAGGATCCCTCCTCCACCCCGTCCTGGGTGGTGACCGACGTCTTCGGCGCCGCTCCCACGGAGCTGACCCGATCCATCTCCCTGCAGAAGGCCTTGGGCCTGTTGCGCACCATCGTGGAAGTGGTCGAATCCCAGGTGCCCGACATCGCCGCCGAGCATGAGCAGGCAGCCCTGCGCGAAGCGGTGCTGCGCTATTCGCGCGAGGTCGCTTTCGCCGCCGCCGATGTCTATGCCCGCGCCGCCGAAACCCGCGGCGCCTGGGACTCGCGCTTGGAGGCCCACGTGGTCGACGCGGTGCTGCACGGCGAGGCCCACGACTCGCTCTCCTCGCGCATTGCGGCCATTGGCTGGAAGTCGCAGAAGAATATCCGCATCCTGGTGGGCACCACCCCTTCGTCCAACCCGGCGACCTTTGTCTCGGCCCTGCGCCGTATTGCCATCCGCTACTCGCGCGATTCGCTGGTGGGCGTGCTCGGCGACCGCTCGGTGCTGATGCTTTCGGACACCGAATTCGAAGAAGCGGATCTGAGCCGGCTGACCCGGTTCTTCGGTCCCGGCCCGCTGGTCTACTCCCCCATGGCTCCGACGGTGAAGGAAATGCACCACGCCGCGGTGGCAGCCGTGGCGGGATTCAGCGCTGCCAAGGCCTGGCCGCAAGCGCCGAATCCGGTCGGTGCCGATGACCTGTGGCCAGAACGCGCCTGCAACGGCGATGAATTGGCCCGCACGGCGCTGGTGGACCAGGTTTACATTCCGCTGCAGCAGGCCTCCAATGGCCTGGCTGAAACGCTCTCCAGCTACTTGGCGCTCGGCCACTCGCTCGAAGGCACCGCCCGGGAACTGTTTGTCCATGCAAACACGGTGCGCTACCGGCTCAAGCGGGTCAGCGAAGTCACCGGTTGGGATCCACTGGTTCCCCGGGATGCCTTCGTCCTGCAAACCGCGCTGCTTTTTGGACGGCTCCACGAATCGAACTTGTAGGCTTCAACCAAAGAGCGTCGAGCTCCCGACACCGATAATTCCGAGTTGATCGCGCATTACAGCAGAATTCAGCTTCTGGATACGCTAGGCTTTTGTAGAGATCCTACAAACAGTCACCACGAGCTTGGTACTCAAATGAAGCGCCAAAAGCTCCCAACATTTGGAAAGCTGTAAGAGTGTTAGCAATCGTTTGCCCCGGACAGGGCTCCCAGACCCCAGGTTTCCTCACCGAATGGCTCGACGTCGATGGCGTGGCCGAGCATTTGCAGGCGCTCAGCTCGATCACCGAGCGCGACCTCACCGCCCACGGCACCACCTCCGATGAAGAGACCATCAAGGACACCGCCGTCGCCCAGCCGCTGATCGTCGCTGCCGGCCTGGTCACCGCCCGTGCGCTCTTTGGCAGCTCGCTGCCGGCAGGCGCCGTTGTGGCCGGCCACTCGGTTGGCGAGATCACCGCGTCGGCCCTGGCCGGCGCGCTGGACGAAGCTGACGCCATGAATTTCGTGAAGGTCCGCGCCAACGCCATGGCCGAAGCCGCTGCGGCGGCTCCGACCGGCATGGCAGCAGTGCTCGGCGGCGACCCGGATGAGGTCCTGGTCAAGCTCGACGAACTGGGCCTGACCCCGGCCAACGCCAATGGCGGCGGCCAGATTGTGGCCGCAGGAACCATGGAGCAGCTCGCGGCCCTGGGCGAGAACCCGCCGGCCAAGGCTCGCGTGATCCCCCTGAAGGTTGCCGGCGCATTCCATACCGCGCACATGCAGCCCGCAGTTGGCATCCTGGAGGAACTGGCCGGAACCATCACCCCGAAGGAACCAGCGGAAACCCTGCTCTCGAACTTCGACGGCAAGGCCGTAGCCGATGGCCAGGCGAACCTCGATTCGCTGGTCGCCCAGGTATCGCGTCCGGTCCGCTGGGACCTGTGCATGCAGACGCTGGCCGAAGCTGGCGTGACCGGTGTGCTGGAACTGGCACCGGCCGGAACCCTGGTGGGATTGGCCCGCCGCGGGCTCAAGGGCGTGAAGACCCTGGCGGTGAAGAGTCCAGCGGATCTGGAAGCTGCCAAGACGTTCATCGCCGAGCACACCGCCAACTAGGCTTTTGCGCCGTTCACAGATTGTGCACGCCGGGAACGTCATGTTGCGTCCGCCGAGCGCGTCTCTGGCCTAAGCTTTAAACCGACGAAACGTGCCGCGCATTCTTGATGCGCCACCAAAGTTTCATTAAGCCGGCTGGAACCGGTTCCTGGAAACAGGATCTGCACCCAGCCACAAAAATGACCGGAGTCCTCCGGCTAAGAAGAAAAGGAGCCATCCATGGCTAGCAACGAAGAAATCCTGGCGGGCCTCGCCGAAATCGTCAACTCCGAGACCGGCCTGGACGAAGCAGACGTGCAGATGGACAAGTCCTTCACCGAGGACCTGGACATCGACTCGATCTCGATGATGACCATCGTCGTTGAGGCTGAGGAAAAGTTCGAGGTCAAGATCCCTGACGAAGAGGTCAAGAACCTGAAGACCGTCGGCGACGCCGTCAACTTCATCGCTGCGGCACAGGCCTAAGCTTCCCGGCGTTTTTCGCCACACCGTTGTGCGGGCAAGCCGCGCACACCGGCCGGTACGTCAAGCCGGCCCCCTGAATTTCCAAGCACAGTTCTTATTCGCACAGTAGAGAGTTTGATGATGGCGCGCAAAGTAGTGATCACCGGTCTCGGAGCCACCACCCCAATCGGCGGGGATGTCCCCACCCTATGGGAAAACGCCCTCAAGGGCGTCTCCGGCGCCGTAACCCTGGAAGATGACTGGGTTAAGGAATACGACCTGCCGGTCACCTTCGCCGCCCGCGCTGCTGTGCAGCCGACCGAGGTACTCTCCCGCCCGGAGACCAAGCGCATGGACCCATCGACCCAGTTCGCTGTGGTTGCGGCCCGTGAAGCCTGGGCCGACTCAGGCCTGGTCAAGGAAGAGATGGACCAGAACAAGCTGGCCGTTGCCTTCGCTACCGGCATCGGCGGCGTCTGGACCCTGCTCAACGCCTGGGACACCCTGCGCGAAAAGGGCCCACGCCGCGTCCTGCCCATGACCGTGCCAATGCTGATGCCTAACGGCCCAGCAGCTGCCGTGTCGCTGGACCTGGGTGCCGCCGGTGGCGCGCATACCCCGGTTTCGGCTTGCGCTTCGGGTACCGAAGCGATGCACGTTGGCCTGGAGCTGATCCGTTCGGGCAAGGCCGATGTGGTCATGGTCGGTGGCGCAGAAGCCGCGATCCACCCCATGCCGATGGCCGCCTTCGCGTCCATGCATGCACTCTCACGCCGCAACGATGATCCGGCCAAGGCTTCGCGCCCCTACGACACCGACCGTGATGGCTTTGTCATGGGCGAGGGCGCTGGCGCGCTGGTACTGGAAGCCGAAGAGCATGCAATCGCCCGCGGCGCACGCATCTACGCCGAGCTGGCAGGCTCCTCGGTCACCTCCGATGCGCACCACATCACCGCACCGGATCCAGAAGGCATGGGTGCAACCCGTGCGCTGAAGGCTGCCATGTTCGATGGCCGCATCCAGCCAGAGGACGTAGTCCATGTGAACGCCCACGCAACCTCCACCCCAGTTGGCGACAAGCCGGAATACGCTGCGCTGAAGAACGCCCTGGGCGATCACCTCGAGAACGTGTGGGTATCCGCGACCAAGTCGCAGATGGGCCACCTGCTAGGCGCCTCCGGTGCCGTGGAGTCCGTGCTGTGCGCACTGGCCATCTACAACCGCAAGGCCCCGGTGACCATTAACCTGGACAACCAGGATCCAGAGATCCCGTTGAAGGTCGTCACCGGCCAGCCTGCGCAGCTGCCTGCAGAGGGCTCCATCGTTGCGCTGAATAACTCCTTCGGCTTCGGCGGCCATAACGCCGTGGTCGCCATCCGCAGCGTCTAGCCGTTCCGGCAGCTGCAGGCGAGCGCGCCATTGGGCTGGTTGAAGATTACTCTTCAACCAGCCCAGTGGTCTTTAACCCCGAAAGAATTGGCTCAGAGCCATTGCTTCGGTCCTGACATGTTCGTTAAGCTCAAGTACCGCCTCATGTCGGAGGCAACTGACGGTACTTGCCACGAGCAAAGGATCCCTTCCCATGCGCACCCTGATCGCCACTTCCTTCGTCTCCTTGGACGGTGTCGTCCAAGCCCCGGGCGGCGAACCCGGCTACCGCAATTCAGGCTGGACGATGAACTCGGTCGAGTTCGACCCCGCCGCCTACGAACTGAAGGGCGCCGAGCAAGAAGAAGCCAGCGCCATGCTCTTGGGCCGGCACAGCTACGAGGCCTTCTGCGCGGTGTGGCCCTCGATGACCGAGCAGTTCCCGCAGTACAACGCGATGCCCAAGTACGTGCTCTCCACTACCTTGCGGGAGAAGGACTTGGCCGGGAACTGGGGCGAGACTGCGATCTTGCGCTCGGTCGCCGATGTGGCGCGGCTTCGAGCCGGCGACGGCGGCCCGATCAGTATCCATGGATCGGCAACGATGGTCCACTCGCTGCAAGAACATCAGCTCATCGACCAGTACAACCTGCTGGTCTTCCCGGTTTTGCTTGGTGCAGGCAAGCGCCTTTTCAGCGACGCGAGCCTGGACGCGCAGAAGCTGGCCCTCATTGATTCGCAGGTCTACTCCAACGGCATCCAGAAGAACGTGTTCAAGGTTCAGCGCTAGCTGGTCCTAGCTGGCTGCGGGCAGGTAAGGCCGGGTGATCAATTCCAGGTAGTGCCCGGAAGGATCAAGCAGATAGACTCCCCGGCCGCCGTGTTCATGATTAATCTGCCCTGGCAGCTGCCGTTGGGGATCGGCCCAATGCTCCATTTTCCCCTCGCGGATAGTCGCGTAGGCGCGGTCGAAATGCTCGTCATCGAGCAGGTAGGCATAGTGCTGCGCTGGGAAGTCCATCGGTGGTGCAGCGAATTGAAGCAGCACCCCGTGGGCCAGGCTGATGTTGGTAAATGGTCCCCAGCTTGATTCCGCGCGGGCTTCGAGCAGCTCAAGATAGAACTTTGCCATGCGTTGCGGGTCGAGTGAAGCGATGATGGTGTGGTTGAACTGTGCGGTCATGTCTCCCTTTCGTGGTTCAGATGTGCTGTTCTTTGGTGGAATGCATCTGGCACGGGAGGGCCGCGGATCAGGGAACGACCAGTTTGCCGTTCCGGGAGTGGCCGCATGCGGCCTGACTGGTCTTCATCGCCATCGAGCATAGCACTGCGCTTCTGCGCTTCTCCACAACCGCAGTTTTTAAAGCAAGAAGTGGGATCCCCGGCATGGGATCCCACTTCTTTTGGGTAACAACCCCGCACCATCGGGGTTGTATCTGAGTGCCGGTTGATAAGTCACTCAGGGACTGGATAACCAGTTGCTAAACCACCTGGTTGAGCCATCGAACAGGCGCGTCTTCGCCTGCGTGACGGAAGGGTTCGAGTTCTTCATCCCAGGGCTCGCCGAGAGCGATGGACATCTCCTGGTAGAAGACCGAGGGATTTCCGTCGCCCTTTTCATAGGCCCACCGGATGCGTTCTTCGCTGACCATGACGTTGCCAGCGCAATCAACGGTGGCGTGGAAGATGCCAAGATCAGGGGTCACGGACCAACGGCTGCCGTCGGCACCCGGGCTTGGGTCTTCGGTGATTTCGAAACGAAGGTGCTGCCAACCATGCATCTCACTGGTCAGCAAAGCGCCGGTACCTTGCGTACCTACCCACTCGATTTCGGCGCGACAAAATCCGGGTGCGACGTGCTGTTCGGTCCACTCCATTTTTACTGGAGTACCGAGCACGGACCCGATTGCCCATTCCAGATGTGGGCATAGCGCTGCAGGGGCGGAATGAATATAAATCACGCCTCTGGACATCGGTGCAGACATGCCATCCTCCGTTGCGGTGTTGATCGTCTTCCCCTACGTCAACATCGTTCCGGTGCCATCGCCGCCGATACTTCCATTTTGCCCGATGAAGAGGCCTTTCGCCACCCAGAAAGGCTATTTTTGCAGATTGGTACCAAATAGTCAGGCTCGGGGATGGGCTTGGCGGTAGCTTTGCCTCAATCGGTCAACCGAAACGTGAGTATATAGCTGGGTCGTTGCCAGCGAAGCATGCCCGAGGAATTCCTGGACAGCACGCAAATCTGCGCCCCCATCCAGCAGATGCGTGGCTACGGTGTGCCTTAAGGCATGCGGGCCGCTGGCAGCGGTATCCCCCAGCGATTGCAAGGCCTTGGAAATGACCTCTCGTGCCTGGCGTACATTCAAGCGCGCACCGCGCACCCCTACGAGCAAAGCGCCTTGAGCTTCCTGGCGGGCCAGGACCTTGCGATGCGACCGAATCCACCCGATGATCACGCGCTCGGCGGGCTTGCCAAACGGAACAACCCGTTCCTTGTTGCCCTTGCCGAGAACCCTGACGGTGCGTCGTTCGAAGTCGATGTCGTCAACGTCCAAGGCCACGAGCTCGCTGATACGCAGGCCGGATGCGTACAGCAACTCGGCGATGACTTTATCGCGTGCCGCTACGGCCTGGCTCTTGGCATCGGGGGCAGGTTCCGGCTTGCTCTCGCTGACTTCATTTCCAGCAGGCGGCTGGGCTGTTTCGGAGAGCAAGCGGTCGATCTGGCTTGGCTGCAAAACATGCGGAAGACGCCGTTCCTTCCTGGGCGCGGCCAGCCGCAGGGCAGGGTCCGCGTCGATCAGCTGATGCTTCAGCGCCCACGCGAAGAAGCTCTTCACCGCAGAGATCCTGCGGGCCAAGGTGGTGCGGGAAATCTGCGATTCATGAAGCTGTGCCAACCAATCGCGGAGCGTATCAACTGAAATCTGCTTGAGGCTCGGATCCTGCGCATGGTGGAGCAAGAACTGGCCGAGGTTCCGCAAATCCACTTCGTAGGCTCGCAGGGTATTAGTGCTGCGGCCGCGTTCGCGTTGCAGGTACTCCAGGTAGTCTGCCACCGGCTCAGCGAATTTTGCTGACATCGCATTGCTGGCGTGCGTCGTTGATTCTTGCTTCATCACTATTGAGGATACCCTCAGCTGCGTC
Organism: Glutamicibacter sp. NPDC088483; assembly: GCF_044753145.1. Lineage (NCBI taxonomy): Bacteria > Bacillati > Actinomycetota > Actinomycetes > Micrococcales > Micrococcaceae > Glutamicibacter > Glutamicibacter sp. NPDC088483. The sequence goes on along the minus strand of NZ_JBIVMP010000002.1, from coordinate 142,725 downwards.
ACCGGTCAGTTTTGGCGCACCAACTTCCATGCCAGGCCATCGGTGGCAGCCATTTGCAGTGTCTCCAATCGATTGATGGCGCGTAGCGTCTGGATCAACGGCACCCCGCTGCGGGCAGAGATCTCATCAACCAGCAATCCTTTGGTGAAGGACATGATGTCGTACACCATTGCTTCGTCCCTACCCAGGATGTCCGTCGGGCGTTGCTGAACTTTGGCACTCCGCGGCTCTGCTTGGCAGTGGTGGCCAACCAGGCCCAGCGCATCTTGCGGGCTGGCGAGCAAGGCCGCACTGCCTTCTGCAATCAATCGGTGGCACCCTGCGGAGTTGGGCGCGAAAACGCTTCCGGGAACGGCCGCTACATCGCGTCCCAACTCGACTGCATGGCTGGCGGTGTTCAGCGCTCCTGAGCGGTGGCGCGCTTCGCTGACGATAACCAGCCTGCTCAATGCCGCGATCAGCCGGTTGCGGTTCAGGAAGCGGAAGCGTGCTGATGTGGTTCCGGGAGGCACCTCTGAGATCAGCACGCCGCGAGCAATAATCTGGTTGAGCAGGTTGCTGTTGCCCGAAGGGTAGAGCCGATCGATGCCGCCAGCCATAACCGTGATCGTTGGCGGGTTCGGATGCTGCCAATCGTCCACGCTCAGAGCGGCCCGGTGCGCGCTGGCGTCAATGCCGTAAGCGCCACCCGAGACAATGGTGTACCCGTTCAGGGCCAGGGTCCGGCCAAGATCGAAGGTGACTTGATCACCGTAGTCACTGGCATCGCGGGAGCCGACGATGGACACGCTGCGCGCCAGCTCTTGGCCTTCGAGCAATTGCGGGTTCGCTGAACGCCACCACAGGCACAGGGGACGTCCCAGTTCCAGGTCGGCTAGCTGTCGAGGCCACGAAGCATCGTCCGGGATCAGCAATCCGCCACCCGCGCGCGCAGCGGCATCCAAGGCTCCCGCTGGGTTGCTCAGCGACAGGCGCTTTCTCCATCGGGCCAAGGCTACGCTCAAGTCTTGTGCGCCATCCCCGGGCGGGTGGAATCCGAGGATTCCGTCGACCGGCGCTTTGAGCGCGGCCGGGTAGAAATCCTCTCGCTGGATCAGGCGCAGCAGTTCCTGTGGGCTCATCAGTTCCAGCAAGGCCGTGGCCACATAGTCGTTGGGCTCGATAAGTTGGTTCAATTGGGCGTAGACCCGGCGCTCCTGGCTGGTTGGAGCCGAGGCTTTTCCGGCAGTGTTCACATCGTTGAAAGTCATGGCCTTACCTAGCTATTTTCCAAGTTCTGGCGAAGGTGAGCGGCGATGGCCAGATCATCCTCGGTCGGTGCTGCATGCCCTTGCTGGTCTGCAACCGTCCACGCGACCCGCAGGAGGCGGTGGATGGCGCGCGCAGAGAGCCCGCGTCGTGTGGCGAGTTGTTCAAGCGCCGCCCGGGTCTTGGCCGGGTATTCCAGTTCATTCCTGAGGATCTGAGTTGGTATTTGCGCGTTGCAAGCAATGGAGAACTTTCCCAGCCGCTCCTTGCTGCGTGCCCGGGTGGCCAAGACGCGTTCACGCACCTGTGCACTGGATTCATTTGGTACTCCGCTAAGAAGCTGTGCTTGCGCTACCGGATTGACTCTGACTTGCAGATCCACACGGTCGAGGATGGGTCCTGAAAGCCGGGCGAAATAGCGCCGGCGGGCCATGGGCGTACAGGTGCACCCGGTACCGGTGCCGAAGTTTTTTCCGCAGGGACACGGATTGGAGGCCATGATGAGTTGGAAACGGGCCGGCAGCCGCTGGTGGCCGCGTATCCGCGCGAGGTTGATATAGCCTTCCTCGATCGGTTGGCGAAGCGCATCAAGTACTCCGGTGTGGAATTGCGCTGCTTCATCGAGGAATAGAATGCCCTGGTGCGCGCGGGTAATGGCCCCGGGAATGAGTTGGGCGGTTCCGCCGCCAATCAGGGCTGAACGGGACGCGGTGTGGTGCGGCGCCACGAAAGGCGGGGTGCGTTGCAGCTGGTCCAATTCCCCGGATCCGCCCCGAGTAATGGAATGCACCGCGGTGGCTTCAAGGGCTTGCAGGTCATCAAGTGGCGGCAGAATCGATGGCAGGCACTTGGCCAGCATGGTTTTGCCGGCACCGGCCGGTCCGACCATGATCAGGTGGTGCCCGCCGGCCGCGGCCAGTTCCAAGGCGAGCCGAGCTTCCTGCTGCCCGTTGACCAGGCCCAGGTCCGCATCGCCCGAGGCAGCAGTTCCTGCGGCAGGGCCAGCAGATTCGGTAGGCGCCTGCGGCTGCCGGTGGCGCAGGTAAGTGGTGACATGTTCGGCTGGGGCACCGCAGCAGGTGAGGACCTGTCCCAGATGGCGTAGCGCCATGACCTCGATTCCATGCACCAGCCTCGCTTCGGCCCCGTTAGCCTCGGCCACGATCACCCGGTCGAGACCATGGACCTTGGCTAGCTGCACCGCTGGCAGCACCCCGGGTACTGGCCGCAAGGTTCCATCCAAGCCGAGTTCCGCCATGAACAGCGTGCTCGGTGACGCGAACAGCTGTTGATCAGCGGCCAAGGCGGCGATGACGATGGCCAGATCGAAAGCTGATCCATACTTGGGCAGGGTGGCTGGCGAAAGATTGACCGTCAGTTTCCGGTTTGCCAGAGGAATCCCTGAATTCCTTGCCGCGGCTTTGATTCGTTCACGGGCCTCGCTCAAAGATGCATCGGGCAAGCCCAGCAGGACGAATCCTGGGATGCCGTTGCCGAGGTCGGCCTCGACTTCCACCAGTGAGGCGCTGACCCCGTGCAGTGCCACTGCGCTGGTCCGGGCGGTGCTCATGAGCGCACGTTCTCATGCAGCCGGCATTCGAACCCTGTTGCTGTCAGATAGACCTCGACGATGTCCACGCGAAGTTCGGCAAGAAACATGCGATGGCATTGGGCCCAGGAAATCAGCAGCCTGTTGAGCCGGCGGAATTTTGCCGCGCTGATCGCCTCGAAGCCCGATCCATAGCGTTGCGAGGACCTGGTTTTGACTTCGACGGCGGTGATCTGGCCGTTGCCGGCTCTTGCCACCAGGTCCAGCTCCCCTGCTGGGCATCTCCAATTGCGATCGAGGATTTCGTAGTGCTGCCCGGTGAGAAATGCGGCGGCAGCTTGTTCGCCATCGGCCCCTAGGCGTTGCTTCGCGGTCTGCATGTTTGCTCCTCGATGTCTGCGATCCGTAATGGAAACATCGTCGGAGAATTATGGTCCACAGCGGCGGCGCCCGCCGCGGAATGTGGACAATTCGCTTTAAGCGAGATCGCCGGCTTTGTTCCAGGAACAGAGCCGGCGATCGAATGCCACAGTGCCTCGCGCTAGGAGCCCAGCCCATCCTTCGGGATCTGGAACTCGTCAGGGTTGAGTTCTTCGACGTTGACGTCCTTGAAGGTCAGCACCTTGACGGACTTCACGAAGCGCCCTTGGCGGTAGATGTCCCAGACCCACGCGTCGGTGAGGTTCAACTCGAAGTACACTTCCCCGGCGTTGGACAGGGTCTTCACGTCCACTTGGTTGGCCAGGTAGAAGCGGCGCTCGGTCTCGACCACGTAATTGAACAGCCCCACCACGGTCTTGTACTCGCGGTATAGCTGCAGTTCCATGTCGGACTCGTAGTTTTCCAGGTCGTCGGCAGCCATCACTTTGCTTTCTTTGTCGTGGCTTCACCTTGGGCCTGATCAGCACCCGAAGTCAAGTTCCAGCTCTTGCGGTGGTAGTCGCAGGGACCCTGCGCAACGATCGCGGCACGATGCGCAGCGGTGGCATACCCCTTGTTGATCTCCCAGCCGAAGGCCGGATGCTCGGTGGCCAGATCAACCATGATGCCATCGCGTTCGACCTTGGCCAGGATGGAAGCTCCGGCGATCGCCTGGCAGGTCATGTCGCCTTTGATGATGGTCGTCACCGGGATGTGCAGGCCCACGGGTTCGCGGTCATCGGCCAGGATGTCGAAGAGATCCGGTTCCGGTGCGGTCAGCCAGTCGTAGCTGCCATCCAGAAGCGCCGCCTCGGGCTGTACCGCGCACAGCTCCATGGCCCGCGATCCGGCCAGGCGCAGGGCGCCAGTAACTCCCAGCTCATCGATTTCAGCCGCAGAGGCATGCCCAACGCCATAGCCCACGGCCCACTGGCGAACTGGATCGACCAGTTCCGTACGGGTTTCCGGGCTCAGCAGCTTGGAGTCGCGCAGCGCTGGGAACTCCGTGACCTGCTCAATATCTATTACCGTCATGCCGACGGTAATCGGACCAGCCAAGGCGCCGCGTCCCACCTCATCGACCGCTGCGATATAGCGGAACCCATGCTTGGCTGCCAAGGCGCGCTCATGTTCTAGCGTGGTTGCCTTGCTCTTCAAAACGGCCATGGGCGGTGCCCCTACTTCGCCACTGCGTGCGGGACGTTGGCGAAGACTTCTTCGTGCGAGTCGACGATGCCCCAGCGCGAGGTTGGCCAAGAGATCACCGAAGCGCGGCCCTGGACGGATTCGAGGTCGACGAAACCGCCCTGGCGATCGGCGTGGAAGCGGGAATCCGCGCTGGCACCTCGGTGATCACCCATCACCCAGATTTTTCCTTCTGGGACGGTCGCCTTGAATTCCATGTCTGACGGGCTGTCGCCGTCAAAGATATACGGCTCGTCAATGGGCTCGCCGTTGATCGTGATGGCGCCTTCCGCGGTGCAGCATTCCACGGTGTCACCGGGCATGCCGATGATGCGCTTGACCAGGTACTGCTCATCAGCCGCTGGCAGCACGCCGACAAAGGAGAGCACATTCTGGAACGCGGTGGGGTACTCGGTCAGCGGTGGCAGCCATTCCTGGTCATCGCGGAAGACGACGACGTCGCCACGTTCCAGCTCGAACGGCCCGGGAACCATGAGGTTGGCGAAAATCCGGTCGTTGACCTCGAGGGTATGCTCCATGGAGCCTGATGGGATGTAGTAGGCACGGAAGAAGAAGGTCTTGATCACGAACGAGAGCAACAGCGCGATCGCGATGATGATGACAATCTCGCGGACGAAGCGCCATATTTTGTATAGGGGTCCCCTGCTTGGAGGAGTCTCTGCTGATGCTGCGCTCACGATTCGATTAGTACCTTCCATTGTCGCGTGTAATCCCCATCTTACGTGTCTTGCCAGGCGCAACGGATCATTGCATAGCCACGGCCAGTTGCCCAGAAACGCACCAATGGCCAGGTCCGTCGCCGGGCCTGGCCATTGGTGCGTCCGTTCAAGCGGGCTGCGGGCTACTGGGTGGCAGCAGGCGACATGATGCCACCGCTCTGCTTGTAGTCCACGGGGATTTCGCCGATGGGCTTCTCAGCGTCAATCAGCTTTTGGACTTCGTCCAGCTGGCTCTTATCCACCGACAGGGTGATGCCGCCCGTTTCAGGATTCAGCGTGTATGCATGGATGGCAGTGCGCACGGGGTTTTCCTGCTTGCCCTGCCACTTCATGATTTCGGAAATCGCCGAACGAAGCTCCTCGCTGCTGAATTGGACTAGGTGCCCGATAGCCCCGGCTTCTTCAATAACGGATAGCTGCTCTTCGCTGGTCGTCGAAACATTCAGCTGCCCGTCCTTGATCCAACCCTGGACGTATTCATCGCCCAAGGCTTCGGAGAGCTGGTCATTGGTCTGGAGCAATGCGTCTTGGTCCACGGTGTTCCCGCTCGATTTTTCTGTTTGCTGCGAGGGTTCCGATGCCGTGGCGCTGGCCCTAGCCTGCGCACCTGGATCGGTTCCCTGACCACAGCCGGTTAGCAATAGGGCAGCCATGGCGGCAGTAGAGGCCAGCATGATTGGCGTGCGTGAAGTTCTAGCGTTGAAATTCATAATTTACACCTCGGTGATATTCACGTTGCCGCAACGATCTTAGCTTTGAGACTAGTGCCGAAATCGTAGAGCAACCAAGGAACTACATGTGTGCCAAGTAAAAATGCCCCGCTACTTGTTCTCAAGTAGCGGGGCATTTTCAGCAGGACCCAGTCCCGCCGGAACAGAATCCCTTAGCCGTGGCGACGTGCGTTGCGGCGGAACAGCAGGAATGCCGCACCGGCCAGGGCCATTGCGCCACCGGCGGCGATCAGCGGAACGCTGTTCGAACCGGTATCCGCCAAAGGATCGTCCTTCTTAGGAGTTTCCTTTGGAGTTGCAGACTTGCTTGGCTCGTCGTCCTTCTGGTCCTTCGGAGCTTCCGACTTATCGTCCTCCGAAGCGGAAGGAGAGGTGCTCTCCGATGGCTTGTCGCTTTCTTCTTCGGAAGGCGATGGCGAGGTGCTCTCGGAAGGCTCCGTAGTTGGTTCCTCAGTAGGTTCCTCGGTAGGCGCCTCAGTAGGTTCCTCGGTAGGCTCCTCAGTAGGTTCCTCGGTAGGCTCCTCAGTCGGTTCCTCGGTAGGCTCCTCAGTCGGTTCCTCGGTAGGCTCCTCAGTCGGTTGCTCGGTTGGAGTCGGCGTCGGAGTCGGCGCAGCAACGATCACGACGTTGGCGTTGACCCGCTCAGAGGTGTTGAAACCGTTCTTGGCCACAACGCTGAACGCAAACTTTCCTGGTTCTTCCGGGGCAGGGAACGAGAAGTTTCCTTCAGCGTCCAGCTCAACCTTCTTGTAGAGCTTGCCGTCAACGACCACACGGATGATGGTGCCAGCCGGAGCATTGGCAAGGGTACCGGTGATTGCTTCACCAGGTTCAACTTCAGTACCGTTTTCCACCGTGATGGCAGGGGTATTGATATGGAATTTCAGCGTGTAGCCATCAATGTAGCCCTTGTCGAAGACATCATCGAGCGAGGTGTACATGGCGATGTCATCAGCGGTGTTTTCCGTCAGGTCTTCACCTGCGGCGTTGGCCGAGTTGATGCCTGCCGCCTTGCTGCCTACGAGCATTGGGCCACCGGAGTCACCCTGGTCAAGCACGCTCTGGCCAGGATTTTCAGCGACATAGCCAGCAACTGAACGGTAGGTCTTATCCGAGCCACCAACGAAGAAGACGCCTTCACCGATAATCGGGGAGCAGCTCCAACCGGTCGTACGACCCGAAGAGCAAGCTTCCGACCCAACTAGTGCCTTGGTCGTGCCAGTCACGTTGATAACTTCGTCGCGAGGTTCCTTGCCGTCAACCCATTCGGACACAGCAGCATGCAGGTTCAGCGCAGGATTGATGTTATCGATCACCGAGATATCCGTGCCTGGTTCCAGGTTATTGAACTCTTCCTCGGTCAAGGAGTTCAGTTCTTCGGCAGATAGGCCCGAATTACCCGGACCACCGAACTGGTTGAATCCAAAGGTACCCAGCTCGGCACCCAGCGTTGGCGATTGGCCTGGTACCGACTGTTCGGCAAGGCCCAAAATCTTGGTGGCGCCATCTTCCGAGCAGTGCCCAGCCGAGATGATGGCATCTTCGCCCTCTGCGGTCCACGCGGTGAATCCGAGCGAACAGACGGTCGACTTACTAGTAGGTGCGCCGGACTTGTCCATTGCGTAACCCAAGGCGCCGTAAATATCCTCTGCGGCGGTGGTCTTGGCAACACCCGAGCTTTCTACACCGTCAACGTGCGTAGCTTCGCTGACGAACTGCTCAACGGTCAGCTTCTCAGGCAGGGAGCCAGCGGACTTGGACTTCAGGTCGTCCGCAGCTTCCTTCTCGTCGAAGCCCTTTGCATAGATCTTCAAGCCATCGTTGGTCTGAAGGATAGCGGTGATGCGCTTCAGTTCCTTCGGCTCGATGTTGGCCAAGAGCTCGGTGTAGACCTTGTCTACGGTCTTGACCTGCGAGTCGACTTCGGTCACCACGATTGGAGCCGGAGCTGCACTAGCCTTGACGATTTCCTTGGCCTTGGCAGCGTCCTTCTTGCTTACGGTGATCTCGGCTTTGCCGTTCTTCACCGAGGCAGTGGCGTCAATGCCTTTAGCATTCAGTTCGTCGCGGACCTTGGAAGCAGCGTCGCTGGTCTCCCCGTCCTTGACGTACTCTTCAACGGACTTATTGAGGTCCTTCTCAATAGCCTTGTCGAGCCCCTCGGTGTCCAGAGCGGTTTCGCTGGCCAAAGGCTTCTCGCTTGCCGTAGCGGACGCAGACGGTGATTCGGAGGCCGTTGGCGCCGCTGCGGCAGGCATGAAGCTAGAGCCGACCACCAAGGCGGTCGCGGCTGCTGCAACGATGCCGCGTTGCGCAGTCTTCTTTTTTGGATGTGGCATTAATGCTTCTCCCAGATTTATGGTGCGAGTGCCCGCGCGTCCCCTTACCTAAGGGCGCGCGCGTAAGCACAGGTGTTGTTACCAAAATGAAACAATACTTGGTTCCGACACAGCTTTTCAACCATCGAATCCAACAAAAATATAAATTCCAGAACCCGTTTCACCTAGTCAAATAGCTCTACCCTCATCGAGCTTGGTTACAACTTACGTGCCAGTAGTATTGGTTTAAGATTGGACTTCTCTTTCTAATCCCTAGTCAGCTTGGTGGATCCTGAGTGTTGTCGCGAAATTTACACACCAATTGCACAGCAAATCGGGTGGGATGGAAATCCATCCGAATTAGTTCCATTAACCTAGAAAAATAGCGCCAGATGGGTAGTTCTACCCATCTGGCGCTATCAAAATCGCCGGTTGCTACGGCGTGTCATCTGATTACTGAACGCTGATCGAGCGGCCAAATCACCTCGGTCGCTTTGCCCGTGACGCGCTCGACGCTGATCATTCCGCCGCCGCTTGCGCCCAGCAATGCCCGCGAATCCTTGGAAGTGGAGCGGTGATCGCCCATGACCCACAAGCGGCCAACCGGCACTTCTACGGAAAACTTCTGTTCGCTCGGAGCATCCCCGGCGAAGATGTACTGCTCGTCTGCAGGCTCGCCGTTGACGAGCAGTCGCCCATCGGCGCTGCAGCATTCCACGGTGTCTCCCCCAACGCCAATGACGCGCTTGACATACTTATTGCTGCTCCCGGTGAGGCTGAACGCCCCCAGCAGATCATCAGCGAAGCTGGCCTTGGCGTAGGGCAGGAACGAGCCGCGGCCATCGAAGACGATGATGTCTCCGCGTTGCGGTTCGGCATCCGAGTAAGCGCGGCGGTCTACGGCGATGCTCTGGCCAGGATTGAGCGTGGATTCCATGGAGTTGGACTCGATATGGAAGACGTCGATCAGGGTGGCGCGAATGACGATGGTGGCCAGCAGACCAAGAATGATGGCGAGTACAGCGAAGCGCCAGACCCATGAAAAGGCCCGGCGCTTCATTGTTGCCCGCTCAGTGCGTGCAATCCGGTTCATTGAAGAACGCAGATTACTTCTTTGCGCTGAAGTCGCGCTTCTCGCGGATGCGAGCAGCCTTGCCGTGACGATCGCGCATGTAGTACAGCTTTGCACGACGAACGTCACCCTTGGTCACAACCTCAATCTTGTCGATGATTGGGGAGTGAACTGGGAAGGTACGCTCAACACCGGTGCCGAAGGAAACCTTGCGAACGGTGAAGGTCTCGCCAACACCCTGGCCCTGGCGACCAAGGACGTAGCCCTGGAAGACCTGAACACGGGAGTTCTTGCCTTCGATGATGTTGACGTGAACCTTCAGGGTGTCGCCTGGGCCGAAGGCTGGAACGTCGGAGCGCAGCGAGGCTGCGTTAACAGAGTCAAGAATATGCATAGTGCATCTCCTAGGATCAATGCCGCAGGTCACCGAATCCTCGTAGCGGGGCCCGACACCGGTCGGAACCAGTGAAATCCCCGGAACGTTGTACCACCGATTGCCTCTAGCAAACGGTGCGGCGGTCTTCTGTGGCTCGAACTTCCCCCTGCGGCAGGAGTCGAACAAAAACACACCAAGAAACAATTATGCCGTATCAGCGAAGCCGATGCGAGTTTGCCCGAAATGGCTTTCGAGTGATTTTGGCCTCTTAGTCGCTCTCGGTGCCAGCGCCGGTAGCCCAGTCCAATTCGGACTTGGGGGTTATGGCACCGTCAACGAGCGCGAATCCGCTGTGCCATAGGGCATCGCGGTCCCTGCGGTTCAGGCTCTCGGCATCCAGCTGCGTGATCAGGTCGGGGCGACGCTCTGCGGTGCGCTTGATCTGCTCGTCGCGGCGGAACCGTCCCACCCGCTGGTGGTTGCCACCGAGCAGCACCTCGGGGACATCGCGGCCGCGCCAGGAGGCCGGCTTGGTGTACACCGGGTATTCCAGCAGAACATCCGAGTGGGATTCTTCTACCAGCGATTCCGGGTTGCCGATGACTCCTGGGATCAGCCGGGCGATGGCTTCCACCATCACCATCACGGCCACTTCTCCCCCGTTGAGCACGTAATCGCCGATGGATACGGGGATGACGTTGAAGTTCTCGTGCGCGTATTCGATGACGCGCTCATCGATGCCTTCGTAGCGGCCGCAGGCGAAGACCAGATGCTCTTCCTCGGCAAGGTCGTAAGCCATCTGCTGGTTGAAGACGGCGCCTGCAGGCGAAGGGACAATCAGGGTTGGCTTGGTGCCGCCAGCATCGGCTGGGCGCACCGCGTCCAGTGCCTGTCCCCATGGTTCCGGCATCATCACCATGCCGGCGCCGCCACCGTACGGGGTGTCGTCGACCTTGCGGTGCTTGTCGGCAGTGAAGTCGCGCAGGTTGGTGACGTTCAGATCCAGGATGCCGTCTTCGGCGGCGCGGCCGATCAGCGAAAGCGAGAGCGGCTGGAGGTACTCAGGGAAAATCGAGATGACGTCAAGGCGCATGGCTTACTTTTGTCCCTCTTCGTCGCTGCCGTCTTCATCGCTGTTCAAGGTCAGCAGGCCTGCCGGCGGGGTGATGACCACGATGCCGGCTTCCGGATCGATCTCTGGGACGAATTCGTCGACGAACGGGAGGTAGATCTCCTGGCCGTCAGCGTCTTCGAAGACCAGCAGGTCCTGGGCGGGGTTGGTGCGCAGTGCGGTGATGGTACCGACCTGCTCGCCATCGAGCATGACCTTCAGGTCCAGCAGTTCATGCTCGTACCATTCATCCGAGTCGTCTTCCGGCTCGTCGGAAACTTCAATCTCAAGGCGCGCGCCGCGCAGGGTTTCAGCCTGGTTGCGGTCGGCGATTTCCTTGAAGGAGAGCAGCAGGATGGTCTTGTTCCAGCGCGCATTGGCGATGGTCAGCGTCTTGACCGGGCCGTCGACGACGATGAGTTCTTCGCCAGCGGTGAAGCGCTCTTCCGGGGTGTCGGTCATGACCTGGGCGGTGACTTCACCACGGATGCCGTGGGGCTTGCCGATGCGGGCAACCTGCAATCGCATAGTCTGCTGCTCTTTCTGCACTGTGTTCCGTGGCGTGTGCCGGGAGACTGGAATGGAAATTCTAGGGGTAAACACGAAAGGAGTTTCCGTCACTAGTTAGGACGGAAACTCCTTTCGTTTCGAAGCCAACTTAAAAGCCAGACCTCTAAGTTGCTTAGCCTCGGCGACGGTCGGTGTCGATTACATCGACACGTACCGGCTCCTTGGCCAACGCTGCCATTACGGTGCGCAGTGCTCGTGCGGTGCGTCCCTGGCGTCCGATCACACGACCGAGATCCTCAGGGTTCACACGTACTTCGAGCAGGTCGCCGCGGCGGGTGGACTTCAAGGCGACCTTGACGTCTTCCGGTTCCTCGACAACCCCGCGTACCAGGTGGTCTAGCGCGTCAACGAGCACTGTTACTCAGCCTCGGTAGCTTCGGCCTCTGCCTCTTCAGCAGCTGGCTTTTCAGCCTTCTTGGTGATTGCCTCTGGGAGGATCACCGAACCCTTGTCAGGAGCAACGAATGCTGGCTTAGGCTCGGCAACCTTGTAGGTGCCTTCCTGGCCATCGATGCCCTTGAACTTCTGCCAGTCACCGGTGATCTTCAGCAGTGCGTGTACCTGCTCGGTTGGCTGAGCGCCAACGGACAGCCAGTACTGTGCACGATCCGAATCGATCTCGATAACCGATGGGTTCTCGGTTGGGTGGTACTTGCCGATCTCCTCGATGGCACGGCCATCGCGCTTAGCGCGCGAGTCCATGACGACAACGCGGTAGAAAGGTGCGCGCATCTTACCGAAGCGCTTCAGACGAATCTTTACGGCCACTTTTGTGGTCTCCTGTTTCTCAACATGGTCGAATCCAATTTTTAGCACCTGTGGGGCAGGCCTTACTGGTCGGATTCTAAAAGGACAGGACTCATAGCGGAGAGAGGGGCCACTGCGAATCGAGTACCCTGCAATTATGCCAGAGAGCGTGCGCGGTGGCCAACTCTAATTGGCCCCGCGCGTCGGGCGAAGATCATGAGCTTGCTCACCCTGGGGCCTGCGCCCAGCTGCAGCTTCTAGCATTGAGTGCATGACCGTTGCTTCCGCCTTGCTGGGTTTCAGTATAGTTGCCGCCCTGATGACGTTGATTCCGGGTGTCGATACCGCGCTGATCCTGCGATCGGCCATTGCCCGGGGACGCGGTGAAGCGCTGCTGGCGGCGCTGGGGATCTGCACGGGAGTATTCGCTTGGGGTGTGGCCGCGGCCGCGGGAGCTTCGGCAATTCTGGCCGCCTCTTCTCTGGCCTACCAGGTGCTGGTCTATGCCGGTGCAGCCTATCTGGTGTTCTTGGGCGGGCAGATGATCCATCGGAGCCTGCGGGGCAAGCAGTTGGCCACGATCCGAGTCCCGGTATCGCACAGCAGGTATCGAACCTACCTGACCGGGCTGGTGACCAACGTGCTGAACCCGAAGATCGGCGTCTTCTATATCGCCGCGATCCCGCAGTTCACCCCGGCGGGCACCAACGCCCTATTCATGGGCATGGGGCTATCGGCGGTGCATGTTGCACTGACCCTGGTGTGGGCAGTGGCCTTGGTATACGGGGTTCGGATCGTTGGCCGCTGGCTGGGCTCAGCGAAGTCGGTGTCCTGGATGGACCGGATCACCGGGACAGTGCTGATCGGGTTCGGACTGAAAGTTGCGCTCTCGCGCCCATAGCATCTTGGCCACGCCGGCAGGTGCAGCAGTTCGCGGCTCCGGGTGCTCAGGCGGCCACCGGAACACTGTTTCTTCGCGGTACCTGCATCGGGTCCAGGTGCTTGGGCAGCAGGATGTGAGCCAGTCCCCCAACGGTAACCAGGGTCAGCAATCCTGCATGAATGGCATGGTGGTGCCTCCGGCACAGGCAGCTGCCATTGCGCGATGAAGTGCACCCGCCACGTTCCCACCAGTTGTCGTGATGGTATTCGAGCATTTCAGGCGGTGCGGTGCATCCCGGGACGATGCATCCGCGGTCGCGGGCGAAAATTGCGCGCTTCATTGCATCCGTGAAGAAGCGTTCCTTGCGTCCTACATCCAGCGGTTGCCCATCGGGTCCGAAGACCACCCGGTAGATCTCGCCTTGGCAGATCAGCTGTGCGGTGTCCGCGGAATCGAGTTTCACCCCGTGGTCGGAGGTGGCGCGAAGCTTGGCCGGATCTCCAAGATCCTGCGGATCGCGCAACTGGATATGGATGCCGATCCTTGGAATGATTCCATTGGGCGCGGCACCTGCCGTGCGCCCTCTCATCGCGGCCAATAGTGCGTTGAGCCGGCGCTGGGCCACCGGAACCTCCCCATCGCCAAGCAGCAGGTACGCTTGGAGGCCTTCGCCTGCTCCGCCTGCGCCGCGCGTTTCCTGCTCATCAACAAGCTTGTCAGGTTGTTGCTGTGCTCCGGACAAGGATTCTTCCTCCCCGTGCCCGTCCTGGGCCCATGGCGGTGGTGGTTCCTTGCTGCTGAACAGGTCGTCGGTGGCTGATTGCCCGGCATTTGCCCCGGGATCCGCTTCCTGCTGGTCCTCTGAGGCGTTCTGGCCATCATCAGGGGCAGCGCCTGAACCGGATTTGGCGGCACGGGCGGCTTTGCCTGCCTTGGTACGCGGGTTATCGGCCTGGGCCAGGGTGGAGCGGAATTCCTCGCGCTGGGTCCCGGCGATGTAGAGCTCGTACTTGTCGCAGTCGCCCACGGTGCCTCGCGGATAGATTCCGGGTGCCGGGTTCCTGGTTTGCTTGCGGGCCCTGCGCTCGGCGGAAAGCATCGCCGCGAGCTGGGTCTCGCGTGTGGCACGGTCAGGTTCCTGCAGCAGGGCGGCGGCTTGGTGATCGAGCAGCTGGCCCTGTTCATTGCGGGCGGACGATTCCAGCGGCCGGCCTTGGAAGCTCGTGTCAGCCGGCTCGAATTTGTCCAGTGCGCGGGCCGTGCGGGCAATCAGCCGCGGGTCCAGATCCGGCGCTTCGGCGTAGAGCCTGGCCAGCTGGGACAAGCGCGGGGCGGCGGTGCTGCCATCCATGAGGCGCCGGGCGATGAGCAGGTGCGCGTCATTCACCCGGTGCTGCCCCTCATGGGCGTTGATCCCCAGCCAGCTGGCCAGGAAGTCGCCGGTGTTCTGGTAGTGGGCGCGGCCTGAATGCTGGCGGGCGGGGCGGTCGTAGCTGGTCCGCGATGCGGAAACGGCCGCCAGCTCATCGTCTTCCAGCAGGTGGGCGCCGGTTGATTCGAGATGGATAGCGCAGTGCAATTGCTCCCGCAGGGTGTAGCGGTAGAGCGTTTCAATCAGCCGTGCATGCCCCGCCGCCACCCGCGGGTCATCGGACTCGCGCAGGGTGCAGGAGAGCTTGGCCAGCAGCGCGCAGCAGGAAGCCATCAGCTCAAGGAGCACTTGGATCGCTCCGCGCGGGAGCGACCCGGTGATGGATTCGCGCAGGATCTGGATCGCTGCGGCTAGCTGGTGGATGCCCATGGACCCATCATGGGCACGGCCAGAGGCCCGAGCTGGCAGCCATCGCCAACTGTGGATAAACCGCTAGCCGCGTTGGCGGACCTTGGATTGGCGGATGACCAGGAAGATCAGGTACGGGGCGCCAATCACCGCGGTGGCCACCCCGGCGGGCAGGATCACCGGGAAAGCCCGGGCCGCAACCAGGTCGGCCAGCAGCACGAAGATCGCCCCGATCAGCGCGGCATGGGGCACCGGCGGGATGGTGCCGCGGGCCACCAGCCGCGCGGCATGCCCGCTGGCCAGCGCAACGAAGGCCAGCGGCCCGGCGATCACGGTCGCGGCGATGGCCAGCAGCGAGGCGATGCCGAGCATCAGGACCCGGTCGCGCCCCAGGTTCATGCCCAGCGCGCGGGAGGTATCCGAATCCAGCGCCAGCACCTCACGCTGGCTGCGCAGCAGCGCGGCCGCGGCCAGTCCCAGCACGATGACCACCGGCGCGAAGGCCAGGTCGGCCCAGGAGATCGCGTTGATGGTCCCGGCCAGCCAGGTCAGCGCCTGCTGGGCGTTGTAGATTTCTCCCAGGGTCAGCATCCAGGAGGTCAGTGCGGCGCACAGCCCGGAAAAGCCCAGGCCCACCAGCACCAGCCGGTTGCTTTCCAGGGAACTGTGCCAGACCAGCGCGAAGACCAGGGTCGAGACCAGCAAGCCGCCCAAGGTGGCGGCAATGGGCAGCCCGTAGTGCACCAGCAGTTCCGAACGCCCGCCGGCGTGCACGCTCAGGGCCAGCACGGCCACTGCGCCCAGGGCCGCGCCGTTGGTCACCCCGAGGATGTCGGGGCTGGCCAGCGGGTTGCGCGCCACGTTCTGGGTCAGCGCCCCGGCCACTCCGAAGCCGGCCCCGGCCAGCACCGCAGCCACGCTGCGCGGCAGCCGGAACTCGATGATCGACAGCTCGGTGCGCGGATCCGGGGCCGCGCCGAAGAGCGTGGCCACTACATCGCCCAGCGCGATCGGGGTGCCCCCGATGGCCAGGTGCAGGCAGAAGGCCGCGAGGGCCACGGCCAGCAGGACCAGGCCAGTGGCCACAGCGCGCCGGGCGCGCACCGCGGAAGCGGGGGTGCGGATCGCCGGGGCGCTCATACGGTGACCGCCTTGCGGCGCCGGGCCACGTAGATGAAGAAGGGCGCGCCGAGCATCGCGATGACCACGCCCACGGGCAGTTCCCCGGGGCGGGCCAGCATGCGGCCGAGCACATCGGCCACGCACAGCAGCAGCGCGCCGCACAGGGCCGAGCCGGGAATCACCCAGCGGTAGTCGGCGCCGAAGATGCGCCGGGAAATATGCGGTACCAGCAGGCCCAGGAAGGCGATCGGCCCGGCCAAGGTGACCGCCAGCCCGGACAGTGCCACGATCGCCGCCAGCCCCAGCCCGCGGGCATGCAGGGCGGTGACCCCGAGGCTGCGGGCGGAATCCTCGCCCAGGGTCAGCGCGTTCAGCCCGCGGGCATTGGCCAGCGCCAGCACGGTGCCGGCCACCAGCAGCGGCCACAGCGACAAGAAGGATTCGTAGCCTTGGACCACGGAGCCGACCTGCCAGAAGCGCAGGGTTTCCAGGGCGGCTTCGCTCAGCAGCACGATGGCCGAGACCACTCCGGCGCAGAGCGCGGTGACCGCAGCGCCCACCAGCAGCAAGGTGATGGGCGATCCCCCGCGCCCGTCGATGCGCCCGATGCCGAAGACCACCAGGGCCGCCAGCAGCGCTCCGCCCAGGGCCAGCAGCGCCTGGGTCCACGCCGGCAGCGGGCCGGTGAAAGCGGCGACCGAGACGATGGCCAGGGCCGCGCCCTGGTTGATGCCCAGCAGGCCGGGTTCGGCGATCGGGTTGCGGGTGTGGCCCTGGATCAGCGTGCCAGCCATCCCCAAAGCGGCGCCAGCAGCCAGCGCGGTGACGGTGCGCGGCCAGCGGATCTCGCGGATGGCGATGTCGCTGACCTGGCCGTCGGGGGCCAGCAGCGCGTGGCGCAGCTCGGCGAAGCTGGAGGTGGTGCTGCCGATCCACAGGCTGAGCCCGATGGCGGCGCCCACGCCGGCGGCCAGGGCCAGCAGCGAGCTGATGCGCGGTGTGGTGCGGTCGATGGTCGGTGGCCTTTCTCGGGCCGCGGAGTGCGCGGCGGGTGCGTGCAGGATATGCGAAGCAATGATGTCGCAGGACCTTGACCAGGACGGCCGGATCCATGCTACTGTTCTTCTCGCGCGCTAAGCTTACCCTTGCCTAAGTGGGGCAAGCAAAAATACATCATGCGCTAATTAGTCAATCACCTTCATGGAAAGCACTCGCATGCACACTCCCCGCATTCTCGCCCTGAGCGCCGCCCTGGCCGCGGCCACCCTGGCCCTATCCTCCTGCGCCAGCTCCTCCCCGAGCACCGAGCCGGCAGAAACCGCCGCCACCGCGGAAGCCGATTCCAGCTTCCCGGCGGCCATCAAGCACTTCCGCGGCACCACCGAGCTGGCCGAACGCCCGCTGCGCGTCGCCGCACTGGACCCTTCCTACGTGGATGCCGCCATGCTGCTGGGAGCCGAGCTGGTGGCCTACACCGAATACCGGAAGGGCAACAACCCCTTCCCCGAGTACCTCGGCGACATCACCGAGCAGACCGACGAAGCCGTGAACGTCGGCACCATCACCGAACCGGATCTGGAAGAGCTGCTGGCCACCGAGCCGGACGTGATCATCTCCGCCGACGTGCGCCAGGGCGCCATGTACGACCAGCTGAACAAGATCGCCCCGACCATCTTCTCCGAGTCCACCGGACCAACCTGGAAGGAAAACGTGGTGCTGCTGGGCGAGGCCCTGGGCAAGAAGGAGCAGGCCGAAACGGCCGTGGCTGACTACGAGGCCCGCGCCTCCGCGGTGGGCAAGGAAATCCTGGCGAAGAAGCCCGAGACCACTTACTCGCTGGTGCGTTTCGCCGGCGAGGACACCGCGCGCCTGTACGCCACCGATTCGTTCATCGGCGAGATCATGGTGGACATGGGCATTCCGCGCCCGGAGGATGCCCCGGATACCACCGAGTCGATCTTCGTTCCGCTGTCGCCGGAGGAAATCCTGAAGGCCGACGCCGAAGTGATCTTCCAGTCCACCTGGGCCCCGGAAGGGGCCGAGGGTGACGCGTCGCGCGCCCAGGAAGACAAGTTCACCTCCAACCCGTTGTGGGAGAAGCTGGAAGGCGAGGTCATGCAGGTCGACGACTCGATCTTCCTCTCCTCGGTGTCGCTGCAGGGTGCCAATGAGGTCATCACCCAGGTGGCCGAGCACTTCGAGGTCGACCCGCAGCTGCCCTAAGCGGCACCCGGAAAACCGGCAATTAACATACTCGAGTCCCTGCCCGGCGTCATTCGCCGTAGGCAGGGACTCGATTCATTTACCGGCTCGGTGCGCGGGAGCCGGTGCCAATCAGTGGTTATCTGGCAGCTTTGCGCACCGGATCGACAGCGACCTCCGCGTGCTTCAGCCGCTTCTCAGCGCGCTTTTCCTTGATGCTCTTGCCTGGTTTTTTCGCTTCGCCCTTGCGTGGGGATTTGCTCGACATGACGTGCCGTCCTTTACCGGAGACGCGCTGCGCCTCCAACAAGTGTGGGGAGAGTACCCCATAACCTGAACCATAGGAACTTTCGCACCGAAGAGCAAGGGCTGGAGCCTTCCCGGCGATTCTCCCGCGGCGTTCGGCGAGCGCCATGGCGTTTTCGAAGATACGTTCTAATCCACGTTGGCCGCCTCTTCGGCCACTGGGCCTGTCATGCGGTGCAGATCAAGGAAATCGAGACCGACACGACGGCGCCTTCCCAGCGCCCGCCTAGCTTCACCGCGTAGTCTGGAACTTGGCGCGAGGAACTGCATATCTTCGCGCGAAATTAACTTTGCCGTGGTCAAACTAAGGATCATTCTCCGTGGATATCAGGGAACAGCAGCTGGACGCCTACATGGTCACGTGGAAGCTTGAGCGCGAATTCGGCGGGATGACCACGGTCTGCACCCAGCGCGCGGCCGCTTTCGCCCAGCGGCACGGTTCTGCCGCGGTGGTGACCTTCGGCCCCAACGAACAGCTCCCGCAGATCGTTGGGGAACTCGTGGAGCGCGGCAAGCTTTCGCCCAAGGTCCGGGTGCTCAATCCCTACCTCCACCTGGCGGAGCATGACCTGCAGCCGCAGGCCAGCATCCCCCAGCGGAAGGCCGAACCGGCCTGCCTGGACTTCACGGTACGCCAGTCCGTCCACCACCCTGGCCAGGATTCCGCCTTGTTCTGCGAGCACAGCGTTGCAGGCCCCGAAGGCGGGATCAAGAAGACCACGTACTACCGGGCCGATGGCACCGCCTTCTTGTCCGATATGAAGTTCCACGACGGGAAGGCCCGCCGCATCGTTGAGGCTTTTGACCGCAACGGAACCCTGGTGGCCCGCTTCCCCAGCGCGGCGGCTTTCTACCGCCATTGGCTGTCGCAGATCGTCGACCACCCGAACTCCTTGGTGGTCATCGACAGCAAGTACACCGCGGCCATGCTCGCTTCCTGGAAACCGGTGCATGTGCCCAAGGTGTTCGCGTTCCACAGCATCCATGTGGCCAAGGGGCAGGACCTTGCCAGCGGCCAGCTCTCCAAGGGCCACGAACCCATCATCGAAGAACAATCCAACTGGGATGCTTTTGTCTTCCTGACCCACGCCCAGCGCCAGGCCTATGTCGACCGCTTCGGCGCAGCAGACTCGGCATTCGTCATTCCCAACCCGCTGAACCCGTCCACCGTGCAACCTCCGGTGCCGGCACGCAGCTCGACCGACCTCATTGTTGCCGGCTCGCTGACCCCCAACAAGAACGTAGCCGCCGCCCTGGATGTCCTCCACGAGCTGGCCCTTCGCGGCAAGCGGCCAACCCTGCACATTGTGGGCAAGGGCAGCGAACACGCCGCGCTCACCGAACGGGCCGCCGAGCTGGGCCTGCGCGAGTCGGTCATCTTCCATGGCTATTCCGACCAGCTCCCCCGCCACTTCGCTTCCTGCACGGCCCAATTATTCACCTCGACCAACGAGGGCCAGGCGCTGGTCATCCTCGAGGCCCAGGCCCAGGGATGCATCCCGGTGTCCTTCGACATCAACTTCGGCCCAGCCGACAGCATCACCGACGGGCATAACGGCTTCCTGGTCCGCCATGGCGATATCCAGGCCATGGCCGACCGGGTGCAACAGCTCATGGACGATCCCGCCCTGGCCGCCCGGATGTCGCAGCAGGCCCGCACTTTTGCCAGCGAGTACCAAGCTCGCGATCTAGTCTCACTTTGGGAGGACACCATGTCCATAGCCAAGATGCTCAAGAAGCTGGGCGCGAAGAACCGCGTCCCGCATTTCGAAGCAAAACTGCGGGGCGTCGACTTCCCTGACGGCCAGGGATTGCAGGTGCGGGTGGAGCATCGGGCCCACGTCGAAGACCTACCCGAACCGGCAACCTTCGAACTGGTCTTCGTCAATCGGGACAGCAAGGAAGAAATTGCGGCCGTGGCCAGCAGCAGCGTGGACGAGCAGCTGGCGGTCTTCGATGTGGAACCGCAGCTCTTGGGCGAGACCCAGGAACAGGATGCAGCGGTGGACGTGAACCTGCGCCTGCGCGTGGGCAGGGCCATGGAAATGAAGCGCCTGGGTCTGCCCGAATCAATGATCCTGCCGTACTTCACCACGCAGAAGAACCTCTCCTTCCGCCCTAAGCAGTAGCCGGGCAGCAGGTCGCATCCAGCGCGCGTTCGGGACTTGCTGACAATTCTCCAAATCCGGTCCCATAAAGTCGATCGCATGCGAATTCAGATGTCCCAACTGCGGCCGCTGCTCAAAAGCCACCGGATCCTCATGACGGTTCCGGGCATGAAGGATTTCGAGAACACCGGAAGCACCTACAATCCCGAGGCGTGGATCAGCTACCAGGAAGACCTCGCGCTGGATCCCTACACCACCTTCTGGGGAACCAGCGGAACAGCCCTTCCGCGCATGGGCGCGTTCTCCTACACCCATTCAAAGCTCAACAAGGCCATCAGCGTCGGGCGGTTCACCTCGATCGCCAAGGGCGTGACGGTCATGGGAGCCAAGCACCCCCTGGAGTGGGCATCGACCAGCCCGGTGTTCTACAACCAGCGGCTGCTGATGCGCACCTACGCGGCTGATCACGGCGCGGAACTGGGGACGACGAAGTACGGCTACACGCCGGGGAAGATCTCCATCGGCAACGATGTATGGATCGGCGAAAAGGTCACGCTGGGCCATGGGGTCGCCATCGGCGACGGCGCGGTCATCGCCTCGAATTCCGTAGTCACCAGCGACGTCGAGCCGTACACCGTGGTCGGCGGCCTGCCGGCCAAGAAGATCCGCGACCGCTTCGATGCGCCGACCGTCCAGGCCCTCCAGGCATCGCAGTGGTGGCAGTACGCCCCGGAGAACCTGACCCACCTGGACGTGGCCAACCCGGCCGCCTTCGCCCAGCAGGTGCTAGAGCAGGCCGAGGCAGGGAATGTACGGCCATTCCAGACGAGGCCCTTGACCGCCAAGACCATTGCCGAGCACCTGCAGGGCCTGGGCACCGGAACCGGGTGAAGACAGGAAGTGCCCCCGGGCGCTCGCCGCTTCAGCGAGCGCCCGGGGGCAATGAAGCCTCGGTGCGTTGTCTCCGCGTTAGCCTACGGCGACGCGCAGTTCGTTGTTCCAAGGGTCCCGGAAGCGAAGTTCGGCTCCGGTGTGGTGGTTTGCCACCTTGGCGTAGGCCAGCCGCTCGGCGAGCTTGCCCACTTCTTCTTCGGTCGGGACGTTGATCAGCACTTCGCCCAGCCCCAGCGTGTCCTTGCGCGGGCCGGCTCCGCGCGAGTTCCAGACGTTCATGGCCATGTGGTGGTGGTACCCGCCGGCCGAGACGAACAGTGCCTGCTCGCCCAGGGTGGTGGTTTCGTCAAAGCCCAGGGTGCTGACGTAGAACTGGCGGGCGGTTGCGACATCGCCCACCTGCAGGTGCACGTGGCCTACATCCGCGGCGGCCTTGCGCTGTTCGGCAATGGCCTGCTCGGTCAGGTGCTCATTGAGGAACTTGTTCGGATCCAGGTAGATGGTGTCCATGGCCACCTCGCCGCCGCTCCAGCTCCAGGTATCGCGCGGGCGGTCCCAGTACAGCTCGATGCCGTTGCCCTCCGGGTCGGTGAAGTAGAACGCTTCGGATACCAGGTGATCGGAGCTGCCCACGAAGCGGCTCTGGTCGAACTGGGCTGCCGACAGGACGGTCGCAGCCAGATCAGCCTTGGTGTCGAAGAGCAGCGCGGTATGGAACAGGCCCGCTTCGTTGCGCGACGGGAGCTGCAGTCCTGGCGCGTTCTGCAAGTTGACCAGTTCCTGGGTACCGCGGCCCAGGCGGGTGCCTTCGGCTGATTCGGCCAGCACTTCAAGGCCCAGGGCCTTCTGGTAGTACTCGCTCATGATTTTCATGTCGCCGACCTTGAGCTGGACTGCGTTCATGTGGGTGGTGGCCGCTAGTTTGTCTTGCTGGAGTACTGACATGGCAAGCTCCTTTTCCAAGTGCATCGATTCCTTATTGATTAACAGCCTATCGCAAATTACTTGATGCTTCAATGAAATTGGGATGTTCAGCCGATCACAGCGAATTCTGTTCCGGAACCCCGGCTGCACGGAATCCATCCGCGAGGATTGATGAAACCGCGACCCTAGAAGTCCAGCACAAACAGCGACTGACTTCCCTGGCCAAAGAACTCAAAACCAAAAAGGAAGTAGCCCGCGAGCTGCCCGAGGATTCTGGAGGCGGGAATCCGATGGCCGAGCTCCCGCGCATGAACCATCCGCGGGGCAACTTTGCCCGCGAGTCCTAGCCATGCAACCCCAACAAGGAGAAGCCTGGCCCCTAGCAGCGGGACGCGCAGAAGAACGAAGGGCCAAACCGCTAGGCGCACCCTGGTTACCTCCTAGCAAACGACCGGATTCAGATTCGGGCCGGCCTTGCCCCTCAATCTAGGCCAATCAAATCCATGCTGGCAGACACCTGCGAAGCGAAAACACTTGCGGTCATAATAAAAGCTGGTTGCCAATCCAATTGCCAGTTCTTGCAACCAGCATCCGAAAGTCATATGCGTCAAAGAATTTGAATATTCAATAAAAATGCATAACTTGAGAACATCACTAGACTGCCCTGCAAAGCCTTCAGGGCATCCTCACTCGCACAACAAGGAACCAATAAGAATTGAAGAAAACAACTGCATGGATATCCATTGCGCTCACCGGGTCGCTGGTCACTGCAGGAGCCGTCGTCGCGGCCACGCACAATTCAGACAATCACGGAATCGTCACGCGCGTAATTGACGGTGACACCGTAGATATGACCATCGCCGGCAACGAGACGCGGGTGCGCTTGCTGAACATCGACACTCCGGAAACCGTAGACCCAAATAAGGCCGTAGAGTGCTTGGGCCCCGAAGCTTCAGAGCATTTGGAATCATTGCTTCAGCCTGGGGACAAAGTCGACCTGGAGTACGACATCGAACGAGAAGATCGCTACGGCCGCACACTGGCCGCCGTCTACAAGGACGATGAGTTCATCAACAGGTCCATCGCCGCTGCTGGCCTAGGCATCGCCGTGAAGTACGAGCCGAACACCAAATTCTACAACGAGGTGCTCGAAGGGCAGAACGAAGCCGAAAAACGCACCTCTGGCCTATTCAGTCCGGAAGTATCTTGCACAATCGCCTCGCAAGCCAGTAATGCAATCTACGCGCTCAATCAGGTTCCAGACGAAGCCGCCACGGCCATCGACGAAGCCGAGTCCTTGGCGGGAGAAGCTGCAGCCGCCGTGGCAGCAGGTCTCGCGACCAGCAAGGCACTCAAGTCCATAACTCCCAGCTCCCACCCAGTTACGGCGGCCCTGCTCGCAAGTTCATTCAAGGACGCGGTTGGCACCCTCGAGCACTCAATCAAAGAAACCCAGAAGCTAGAAGACAAGCATTCTGAGCGCCGCAATGAGCTCATCAAGGAAGAAAAAGAACGCAAGAAAAAAGAGGCCGCAGCTAAAGCCAAACGCGAGGCCGAAGCCAAGCGCAAAGCTGAAGAAATTGCGGAACGTCAGGCCGCGCAACGCGCGGCCGAACGTCAAGCCGCAGAGCGACAGGCCACATCGCAACCAAGGGCCACTACGCCACGACGCAGTACGCCAATACAGCCTTCGGTACCTAAAAATTACAATGGCCCACGCTGCTACGCACCAGGGGGAAAAACATGGAAGCCCTGTGGTTAGCTCATCAGGACTGCTAAGCGACAGCTAGTAATTCAAAGCCGGCCGAGCCTCGCGCATTCCAGTATTGCGCGGGGCTCGTCCATTTATTCAGGTCAAGTACCAGCACGCTTCCTCTTCCACTCGCTAGGACTTCCAAGTATATTGACTGGTGATCCACCTCACCTTGGGTTTTGGTGGTTTACCCAGAGCTACGGAAGGTTAGTTGTGAGCGTTACCGAAGAATTCAGAGCAGCCCGTGACCGTCTCCTGGAGCTAAGGGAGGATTACCACCAGGCTCGCGCCGAGTTCGCATGGCCGGAATTCACCGAGTTCAATTTCGGCTTCGACTGGTTCGACCACGTCGCCCGGGATCCGCAGCGCTCCGAGCGCCCAGCACTGGTCATCGCCGAATCCGACGGCAGCTGCACCCAGCGGACCTGGGCAGAACTATCAACCCGGTCCACCCAACTTGCGCGCTGGCTCAGCGACCAGGGTATCAAGCGCGGGGATTCAATCGCCATCATGCTGGGCAACCAGGTCGAGCTTTGGGAATCGATGCTGGCAGGCATCAAGCTGGGTGCGGTCATGGTCCCCTGCACCACGCAGCTGACGCCCACCGATCTGGCCGACCGCATTGCCCGCGGCCATATCCAATGGGTCGTCACCAACGAGGGCGAAATCCCCAAGTTCGAATCGGTGCCGGGCGATTACACGCTGATCCAGATCGGCGGGCAGCCACCGGCTGGCATCCTCGACTACTCCCAGTCATCCTCGGCAGAAGCGGCCTTCGCCCTGGAGCCCCCGACCCGCGCCGATGAAACGCTGCTGCGCTATTTCACTTCCGGCACCACCTCAAAGGCCAAGCTGGTCGAGCATACGCATACCTCGTATCCGGTCGGGCACTTGAGCACGATGTTCTGGATCGGCCTCGAACCAGGCGATGTCCACCTGAACGTCGCCTCGCCGGGCTGGGCAAAGCACGCGTGGTCCAACTTCTTCACCCCGTGGATCGCCGAAGCGACGGTCTTCATCTACAACTACGACCGCTTCGACCCAGTGACCCTGATGACCCAGATGGACGCCCAGCAGGTCACCAGCTTCTGCGCGCCGCCGACCGTCTGGCGCCTGCTCATCCAGGCCGACCTCGGCGCACTGGAGCATCCGCCGCAGAAACTGGTCTCGGCCGGCGAGCCGCTGAATGCAGAGGTCATCGACCAGGTCCACAAGGCCTGGGGGCATGTGATCCGCGACGGGTTCGGGCAGACCGAAACCACGGTGCAGATCGCCAATCCCCCGGCGGAGCCCATCACCATCGGCGCCATGGGACGCCCGATGCCCGGCTACGAGATCGTGCTGCGCGATCCGGCCACCGGGGAAGAAGGCGATGTGGGCGAGATCTGCCTGGTCACCGCCCAGCGCCCGCTGGGTCTGATGAAGGGCTATTTCGAGAACGAGGAAAAGACCAATGAGGTCTTCCGGGACGGGGTCTACCACACCGGGGATATCGCCGAGCGGGACGAACGCGGCGTCCTGACCTATGTGGGGCGCGCCGATGACGTCTTCAAATCCAGCGACTACAAGATCAGCCCTTTCGAACTCGAATCGGTTCTGATTGAGCATCCGGGCGTGGCCGAAGCGGCCGTCGTTCCAGCACCGGATGAGCTGCGGCTGACGGTGCCCAAGG
This sequence comes from Glutamicibacter sp. NPDC088483, assembly GCF_044753145.1. NCBI lineage: Bacteria > Bacillati > Actinomycetota > Actinomycetes > Micrococcales > Micrococcaceae > Glutamicibacter > Glutamicibacter sp. NPDC088483. The sequence goes on along the minus strand of NZ_JBIVMP010000002.1, from coordinate 117,014 downwards.
CCTACATCGTCGCTTCCGGCGGGCATGAGCCCGGACCGGAATTGGCCGAATCGATCCTGGCGTACTGCCGCGAGCACCTTTCGGCTTTCAAGCGCATCCGCCGGCTGGAATTCGCGGACCTGCCCAAGACGATCTCGGGCAAGATCCGCCGGGTGGAGCTGCGCCAGGCCGAAGAGGACCGGCACCGCGCCGGCGCCCCGGCGGGCACCGAATACAGGGACACCGACTTCCCGAATCTCAAGGGGTAGAGACCTCGAGCATCCAGGGCGCTTTCCGGACATGGCTTCGGCAGGCGCCCTGGATTTTCCTCTTCCCTCGAAACGTCCGCCAGCCCATCGCTACTCCCCTTCCTCGCGTCAAGCCGCCCGGGCTCGCTTCGGGTTTATTTCCAGAGGTTTCCCGCTTAAGAAGCCAATAGTTTACATCGTGAGCTGACACTCATACTATGAGTTCTCATGCCGTGGCTTATGTCACACTGCTCCCCGATTCCTCTAGAACGGATCCAACATGTCCGATATCGCGATTCTGATAAATACCGCGGTGGCCGTGCTTGCCGCCGTGGTGCTTATCGTGAGATTCAAGGTCAACCCAGTCATCGCCTTGGTCATTGGCTCGCTCTACCTGGGCCTATCCACCGGCTTGGGAGTCACCAAGACCATCGAGACCATCACCCAGGGTTTCGGCGACATCATGGTGGAAGTCGGACTGCTGGTGGCTTTCGGCGTGCTGATGGGTTCCATCCTCAATGAGACCGGCGCCATCCGCCGCCTGGTCGAGCACCTGCTGAACACCTTCGGCCCCAAACGGCTGCCATACACCATGGCGTTGGCTGTCAGTACCGCGCTGCAGACCATTTTCCTCGATGTGCTGCTGGTCATCGCGGCCCCCTTGGCCCGGCGCATGGCGCCGAAAATCGGCAAGCACGGAACCGCGCGCATTGCCACGGCCATGGCCATCGCCGGCGAGGTCGGCATCGTCCTCATGGTCCCTGGCGTCGGCGCCGTCGCCTTGGCCGGCATGCTTGAAGTTCCCCTGGGCAAGATGCTGATCTTCGGCCTGCTGGTCGTCGTGCCCACGGTCTTGATTTCCGTCGCCATCATGTCCTTCTTCTTCGACCGCGGCTTCTGGAAAGCCGAGAGCGATGAGCAGCTGCTGGAGCAAGACGAGCCGACACCGGGAACCCGCAAGCTGGAGCGCGGCGAAGGAACCGGCCAGGATGCGGCACGCACCGGCAACGCCGGAACAGCCACCGCGGCCACCGCGGTGCAGACCGGGCAGCGCCGCGAGGCGCCCCTGTTCCTGCTCTTCCTGCCGCTGCTCGCATCCTTGCTGCTCATCGCCAGCGGCGCGCTGGCCGAAATCCTCGGCTATGAGGCCAGCTGGATCCAGCTGGTCGGCAATCCGGTAGTTGCCCTGCTCATCGGCCTGGTCGGAACGATTGCCGTGGCACGCTTCACCATCGGCCAGAAGGCGATTGACCGCGGCGTGGCCAGCGGGTTCAGGGAAAGCGGGCAGATCCTGCTGCTGACCGGTGTCGGCGGCTCCTTGGCAGCCACGGTTTCCACGGCTGGATTGGGCGACATCATGGGCCAGTTCTTCTCGGCCAGCACCGTTGCACCACTGGTAGTGGTCTGGGGCATCGCGGCCCTGCTTCACATTGCCGTTGGCTCGGTGACCCTTTCCGGGATTACTGCGGCAAGCCTCTTGGCACCCATCGCCCCGAGCCTGGGCATCGACCCGGTGCTCATCGCGTTGGCGGCAGGTTCCGGAGCGCTGTTCATGGTCCATGTCACCTCGAACACCTTCTGGCTCCTGCAGTCGTTGTTCGGGCAGACCGTGCGCGGTGCGCTGAAGACCGTCAGCGTAGGCGTCTCGGTCGCATCCATCGTGGCCCTTGGAATGGTCATGATCCTCAACCTCTTCATTTAGCGCGACAGCAAAGGAACGGCAGAACATGTCAGAGCACATCACCCCATTGAAGGGTGTCCGCGTTCTCGAATTGGGCAATTACATTGCCGCCCCCACTGCAGGCCGGCTCCTGGCGGACTTCGGCGCCGAGGTCATCAAGGTGGAACGCCCGGGAACCGGGGACGAGCTGCGAAATTGGCGGCTCAAGAAGGGCAGCGTCTCGATGCTGTACCGGACGATCAACCGCAACAAGAAGTCCATCGTCCTGGACCTGCGCAGCGACGCCGGCCGGGAGGCCGTGCTGGAACTGGCCAAGCACTGCGATGTGCTGCTGGAAAACTTCCGTCCGGGCACCTTGGAGAAGTGGGGCCTGGGCCCCGAAGAACTCAGCGCCGTGAATCCGGACCTGGTGATCACCCGCATCTCGGCCTTCGGCCAGACCGGGCCGCTCTCCGAGCGCCCAGGCTTTGCCGCCGTGGCCGAGGCCTTCAGCGGCTTCCGCAATCTGGTGGGCGATCCGGATCGCGCGCCGGTTCGTGTCGGCGTATCGATTGGCGATTCCATTGCCGGACTGTACGCCGCGTTCGGCGCGGTGATGGCGCTCTACCAGCGGGAGATGGCGCGCGGGGAAAAGGCCTCCCTCGGGCTGGACCATCGCGTGATCGATGTGGCGCTGCACGAGGCGATGTTCTCCATGATGGAATCTTTGCTCCCTGACCACGGCGCCTACGGCGAAACCCGGACCCGCACCGGTGGACGCATGGAAGGCATTGCGCCATCCAATGCCTATGTCTGCGCCGATGGGGCCAGCATTGTGGTCGCCGGAAACGGTGACGGGATCTACCGCCGCTACATGGAAGCCATCGGCAGGCCGGAGCTCGGGGCCGATCCGCGGCTGCAGGGCAATGCCCAGCGTTGGGAGGCAAGGGAAATGCTGGATGCCGCCATTGGCCAGTGGGCCGCAGGCGTGGATTCGAGCACGGCCCTGGCCATCCTCGATGCGGCAGGAGTTCCTGCCGGCCCGATCTACACCGCCAAGGACATTGCCAACGAGCCGCAATACATCTCCCGGAACATGATCCAGCATCTGGATGTCTCCACCGGAGAAGAAACCTTGCAAGGTGTCGGCTTCCCCGGCATCGTGCCGGTCATGGGAGGCACCTCGCTGCCCATTCGGAACCTCGGCCCCGACCTCGGGGAGCATACCGAACAGGTATTGGGCGGATTGCTGGGAATGACCGATGCGCAAATCGCGCAAGCCTCGGCTGGCGAAAGGAATATCGCGTGAGCTACTCATTCACCCCCGCAGCCGCGTTGCGCGACGTCACGCTGCGTGACGGGCTGCAGCTGACCGGGAAGCTGCTGAGCACCCCGGAGAAAATCAGGACCGTGCGCGAGTTGATCCGGCTCGGAGTACAGGAAATCGAGCTCGGCTCCATGGCGCGTGCCGACCTGGTGCCGCCCATGGCCAATACCCTCGATGTTGCCCGGGGGCTGCGCCCCGACGAGCTGGAACGCTGCTGGATCTGGGTGGCGACCCCGGGGCATGTGGCCAAGGCGGCCAAGGCGGGCCTCCGGAACTTCCAGTATTGCCTCTCTGTTTCTGATGCGCACAACCAGGCGAACATCGGGCGCAGCACGGAGGCGAGCCTCGCCGCCCTGCCAGAAGCCGTGCGCTATGCCCAGGAAGCCGGCGGGCGCATCCAGCTGTGCCTGGCCACCTCGTTCACCTGCCCTTTCGAGGGGCAGGTCCCCGCCGAGCGCGTGCTGGAGATCGCCAATGATCCACGGGCCGAGGGCACCTGCGACATCGTCATCTGCGACACCCTGGGCCAAGCAGTTCCGGCACAGGTCGCCTCGCTCATTTCCAGGGTGCGCGGCGAAACCCCGCAACGGCGCATCGTGTTCCACGGCCACGATACCTGGGGGCTGGGTGTTGCCAATACGCTGGCAGCCATTTCGGCAGGAGCCACCCTGGTTGATGGAGCGCTCGGCGGCTTGGGAGGCTGTCCCTTCGCCCCCGGGGCCAGCGGGAACACGTCCAGCGAGGACATCCTGTTCGCCACCCAGCCGCCATGGCTCACGCCGCAGCGCTTTGCCGGGCTCGTCGGGCTCTCCGAATCCTTGCTGCAGGAGCTGGGCGAGCCGAACCGTTCCAAGTCGGCCCAGGGGGCGCGTTCCAAGGCAGAAGCCTTTGCCTGGGTGATCCCCTCTGATGCCACGCCGGATTGCGGAACGAGCCTCTAGTGCCGCTGCTGCCTGGTGCCGCCGCGGCCCTCGGACCGGGCGGGCGGCGCTAGGCGGAAGGCCGGTGGGTTTCGCCCGGGAAGCGTCCGCCGATCAGCCGGGTCATCCGTTCAGCAGTGTCCAGCAACGGTTCGATCCAGCTCTGGCAGATCTCCCGCGGCATGCGCAGGGTGGGTCCGCTGATGGTCACCGCCGCCACTAGGCCCGCCGCGGAATCGAACACCGGTGCGGACAGTCCCGAGGCCCCGCTTTCACGCTCCCCCGTGGTGATCGCGAAGCCATCGGCGCGGGTCTGCTGAACCGCTTTCTCCAGGCTGGCCATGCCGGTAATCGTGGCATCGGTCAACGGCTGCAGCTGTGATTCCTGCAACCGCTGCATGAGCTCGGGCTTCCAGGCCAGCAGCACGCGGCCGGCAGATCCGGCATGCAATGGGGCGAGCTCACCCAGGTGCATTTCCCTGCGCAGCGCGTGGCGAGTTTCGGCAATGCCCACGCACACGCGGAATTGCTGCTCGGCACGGAAGAGGCAGGCTGTTTCCCCGGTGAAGTCGCGCAGTTCGCGCAACGACGGGCTGATGACGTCCAGCACTTCCCGCCCCCGGGTCGCCGGCGCGGCCCAGTAGGCCATTTTCATCCCGATGCGGAAGCCGTCATCCTCGCGGTCCAAGAAACCCTGCCCCACCAAATTCGCGACAAGACGCTGCACCGTGGAGGCAGGCAAATCCGTTGCTTCACGGATATCGGCCAAGTTCATCACCGGCTGGCGCAGTGAAAAGGAATCGAGGATGGAACTGATTTTTCCCAAGACCAACAGGGGGTTGTGCTTCTTGGCGGGGGTCTCTTCCTTTGGCATAGTCCAGACGCTAGACCATCGGCATCTGCGAGTCCAGTTGCCTGCCCGGCACTGCTCTCAGGATCCATGGCCAGCCCGCCACCGTCAGCATCCCCGCCAACGGGTTCAGCCGGATCGGGCATTCGGTCACTATGCATGCCCGCACAGGAAGCTAGTGGACAAAATTCGTGAACTTCAGCACCTGCACCACGCATGGTGACGCAACAATTCGCCAGAACTGTGCACTGAAGTATATTGAATCCTGAAGACCGAAGAATTCTGTCGGGCGCAGGCGCCCATCACGCAAAGGACCCCCATGGGCAATACCGAGAAGTTCCGCGCAGCACGCGATCTGCTGCTGGCAGCACGCGATGACTACGACCGGGCTCGGGCAGAGTTCACGTGGCCGGAATTCACCGATTTCAACTTCGCCTACGACTGGTTCGACGAGGTAGCCAAGGACCCGGCGCGGGCCAATGAGCCGGCACTGATCCTCACTGAACCCGATGGCAGCTCGGCACGCTACAGCTGGGCCGAACTTTCGCGCCGCTCCACCCAGGTGGCCCGCTGGCTTTCCGACGAGGGCCTGCAGCGCGGCGATACCATCATCGTCATGCTGGGCAACGAGGTGGCCCTCTGGGAAGTGATGCTGGCCGGCATGAAGCTCGGCGCGGTCATCATCCCGACCACCACGCAGCTGGTCAGCGCGGACCTCGCCGACCGCATCGAGCGCGGCAACGCGAACTGGGTGATCACCAGCCATGACCAGGTCGCCAAATTCGAAGCAGTCCCCGGGGACTACCGGATCGTGCAGGTGCGCGGGCAGGCCGCCGAAGGGACCTTGCACTATGCCAAGTCCCACGACGCACCGGCCGAATTCCGCCTGGACTCCCCGACCCTGGCCGATGAGAACATGCTGCTCTACTTCACCTCGGGCACCACCTCGTTGGCGAAGCTGGTCCAGCACACCCATACCTCGTACACCATCGGCCACCTGGCAACCATGTTCTGGATCGGCCTGGAACCAGGCGATGTCCATCTGAATGTGGCGTCCCCCGGGTGGGGCAAGCACGCCTGGTCGAATTTCTTCGGCCCGTGGATCGCCGAAGCGACGGTCTTCGTCTACAACTACGAGCGCTTTGATCCGCTGGCGCTGATGAACCAGATGGATACGGAGAAGGTCACCAGCTTCTGCGCACCGCCCACCGTCTGGCGCTACCTGATCCAGGCGGACTTAGGCAGCTTGCAGACTCCCCCGCGCAAGCTGGTCTCTGCCGGCGAGCCATTGAACGCCGAGGTCATCGACCAGGTGCGCACCGCGTGGGGGCAGGTGATCCGTGATGGCTACGGGCAGACCGAGACCACCGTGCAGATTGCCAATTCGCCGGGCACCGAGGTGAAGGTCGGCGCGATGGGCCGCCCGATGCCGGGCTACGCGGTGGAGCTGCGCAATCCGACCACCGGGCAACTGGCCGAAATCGGGGAAATCTGCCTGCGCCTGGATCCCCGGCCTGCCGGCTTGATGAAGGGCTATTTCGCCGATCCGGAGAAAACCGCCGAGGCGCTGCGTGGCGGCGTGTACCACACGGGAGATATCGCCGAACGCGATGATGAAGGCGTCTTGACCTACGTGGGGCGTGCCGACGACATCTTCAAATCCAGCGACTACAAGCTCAGCCCCTTCGAACTGGAGTCAGTGGTCCTGGAGCATCCCGCGGTGGCCGAGGTGGCGGTGGTGCCTTCGCCGGACCCGCTGAAGCTCTCGGTGCCCAAGGCCTTTGTGGTGCTGGCCTCGCACGTCGAGCCCGGCGCGGAGGTCGCCAAGGACATCCTCGGCTTCTGCCGCGAGCACCTGGCTCCGTACAAGCGGATCCGGCGGCTCGAATTCACCGCGCTGCCCAAAACCATTTCAGGCAAGATCCGCCGCGTGGAGCTGCGCCTTGCCGAGGAAGAGCAGCATGCGGCCGGCACGACCCCGAGCGGCGAGTACCGGGATACCGACTTCCCTGAGCTGAAGGAACGCGGCTAGGAACGACAAGCAGAAGACAGCCCGGCGGGAAGCGGATCCAGCCTTCCCGCCGGGCTGTTCTTTGGACGCGGTGAGCGCCTAGCGCTTGTTCTTGGCCTTCAGCGCATCGACGATGCCCTTGCCCAGATAGAAGGCGCCATCGGCGTACCAGGCCAGCATCAGCAGCTGGCGCGCCGGCTTGGGCAGCCAGGCGAACTTGCCGCTCTTGGCCAGGACCAGGTGCGCTGCCGCGCCGGAGGCCAGTACGGCGGCACTCGAACCCATCAGCGCTTTCGGATTCCAGTTGTGGCGGTACAGCAGCCGTTCCAGTCCCTTGGCCTCGCGCTCCTGCTCAGCCAGTGCGGACTTCAAGGTCTTGAACGGGCCGCCGGTGGCAATGACCCTGCGGTCTTCGGGCAGCGGGCGGCCGGTGAGGTAATCGATGCTGCGCGGGTCGAAGCCGAAGAGCGAGACCAGGCGCTTCATGTCCTTCAGGTCCCCGCTGCTGCACAGCAGCTGCTGGGCCTCGGCGCGGTCGGCCGGATCCGAAATCAGCTGCTCGATGATCTGCATTTCTTCTTCGTCCCACCCATTGAGCAAGCTGTTGAGCTCATCGAGGCGCTCCGCTGCCGGCGAGCCGGCTTCCGGTTCCAGGATTGCCGTGCGTTCCAGGTCCACTACCATGGACACCGAGGAACCGAACATGGTCCGGCGTGGGCCCTTGGCCTCGATGGTTGCGGTAATGGCATTGCCGGTACGGTCCAAGCACAGGTACGGGCGGTTCGAGCGCGAGATGCTCGGGGCATAGACCGGTTCCTTGGGCATGGCCATCAGGCCGGATGCATTTTCCCAAACGGTGATCTCGTTCTCGGCAAAGCCGGCTGCCAGCACCAGTTCGGACCCCTTGAGCTTTGGCCCGTGCAGCAGCTCGTTGGTGCCGCCGTACTCGCCGAGCTGCTCGTCATCCGGGTTGGGGCCGTCAATTTCGTCCCCGTCCACCAGTACGTAGTCGGCCCCGGTGGAGTTCTTCAGCTCGTGGACCAGTTTGGTCACGCGCGAGCCTTCGCGCAGCTTGCCCTTGGCATCGATGCGGTAGAGCACCGCATCGCGGGCTTCGCTCACCGTGGCCACCTCGGCGGCTACTTCAGTGGAGTTCTCGCGCTCAACAGCTCCGCCGATGAAACCCAGCAGGCGGCGATCGGCCAGCGCGGTGCGTACCAGTTGTGCAGATTCAGGCTTGTCGCCCATGAAAATGAACTCTAGGTTGAGGTAGTTGAACCCGGTTGAATCCACGAAAAGTAACCCCTTTGGTTAATTGGATATGGCGATAAGTCAATCATAGGCGGTAACCCGTGCTGTCCTGGCAGACAGCGCCCGGGCGGTGGCCTGGCGCTAGCGCCGGCGCCGGGCGCGGAACCAGCGGACCGCGCCGAGGACGGTATTCCCGGTGGCATCAACATAGCCGAGCACCAGCAGCAGCACGATTACCCAGGGCGGCGCCCAGGGCTGCTGCCAATGGGTGGCCGCAAGCACCAGCGAGAAGACCAGGGCCTCGATGAGCCCCAGCGCCAGCTGCGCGGCGGGTTTCCACGACAACGTGTTGTACCATCGCGGCCTGGCACCGGAGGTGCGGGATTCGGCGATCAGTGCACGGCCCACTGCCCGGGCCATTGACACCGGTTCGATCCATCGCGCGCCCTCGGGAAGATCGGCGTCGTCCAGATAGCGGGCCAGGACCGGTGGATGCCCGAAGGTCTCCAGCACCCGCTGGGCCGACTGCAGGCTGCCGGTGCCCACCAGCGCCTGCTTGAGCCGCTCGATGTGCTCGGCGCCGACCACAAGCCCGGCCAGCTCGTCGAGTTCCTGGCCATCCACGCTGTCCTGGTTGGCGATCAGCCAGTCCAGTTCGCGCCGGGCGGGTGTGGAGGCCTGAGGCCAGAAGGCGGGGCTGGCCGCGACCGGCCAGATGTGCACCCAGGCCGGGTGCCCGCCGAGCTTGGCCGGCTGCTTGTCGAACCAGAAGCTCGCGGTGAAGCGCGCGCCGGTGCGGCTGAGCATGATCGCCGGATGCTGGCTGGCAGCCAGCACGCCGCCCACCAGGCAGCCTTCGTGCACGGCCACGGCCGCGCCGGCGGATTCCGGCGGCAGGAGCTGCCAGCTGGTTTTGCTCGCGGCGGCCCACACCCCCATGTCCGGCTCGTTCAGCGCGCCGATGGCCACGGTCCGCCCCGGCGGCATGGCATCGAGCCGCGGATCCTCGATGGGCTCCCCGGTTTGCACCTCGGCGTCGTCCTGGTCGATGTACAGCGCACCGGTGCCCAGCTTCAGCGCCAGCGCGAAGTCCTCGACCTGCTGGCCCAGCCTGATGGCGCCCGCGGGGCCAGCGAGCAGCAAGAGCCCCTCGTGGTTCACCGCCAGACTGGCCTCGATCATCGCCAGCCCGTTCCAGGGCACCGGCACGGAGACCAGCGAGATCACGTCGCGGGCGGCCAGCAGCTCGCGGACCTTGGCTTCGGCCTGCTGCGCCTGGGGTTCTTCGAAGAAAAGAGTCAGGGCGGCGACCAGCGTGTGCTCCTGGTCGCCGCCCTGCAAGGACTGGTTGCTACTTGTTGCCAAGGTACTTTTCGAAGCCCGCCGGCAGGTTCAGGCTCGAAGGGTCGAAGTCCTGGTTGGCGCCCTGCCCGAAGGCGGCACCGCTCGGGGCGGCGGCCTTCTTGTTCTTGGCCTCCAGCTCGGCCTGCGCGGCCTTGGCCGGGTTGCCGAACTTCTGCTGCTTCTTGCCCTTGCCCTTGGCCTTCGCCTTGCGGGCAGCACCCTTGCCGGCCCCCGGCATGCCCGGGATGCCGCCGCCGGCAGCCATCTTCTTCATCATCTTCTGCGCTTCGGCGAAACGCTCCAGCATCTGGTTCACCTCGGAGACCGAAACGCCCGAGCCCTTGGCAATTCGCGCGCGGCGCGAGCCGTTGATGATCTTCGGAGCCACACGCTCGTGCTGGGTCATCGAACGGACGATGGCCTCAACGCGGTCGATCTGGCGTTCGTCGAACTGCTCGAGCTGCTGGCGGGAGATCTGCGCGCCGGGCATCATGCCCAGCAGCTTCTTCATCGAGCCCATCTTCTTGATCTGGGCCATCTGGGCCAGGAAGTCGTCCAGGGTGAAGTCTTCCTGGTCGGCGAATTTCTTCGCCATGCGCTCGGCTTCGGTCTTGTCCCAGTTCTTCTCGGCCTGCTCGATGAGCGTCATCACATCGCCCATGTCCAGGATGCGCGAAGCCATGCGGTCCGGGTGGAAGATCTCGAAGTCGTCCAGGTTCTCGCCGGTGGAGGCGAACATGACCGGCTTGCCGGTGACCGAGGCGACCGACAGCGCGGCACCGCCGCGGGCATCGCCATCGAGCTTGGAGAGCACGACACCGGTGAAGTCGACGCCCTCGTGGAAGGCCTGGGCGGTGTTGACCGCGTCCTGGCCGATCATCGCGTCGATGACGAAGAGGACTTCATCCGGGTTGATGGCGGCGCGGATGTTCGCGGCCTGGGCCATCATCTCGGTGTCCACGCCCAAGCGGCCGGCGGTATCGACAATCACGATGTCGTGCAGCTTGGCCTTGGCCTCGGCCACGCCGTCGCGGGCTACCGCTACCGGGTCGCCGGTGGCGGTGTCGAATTCCGAGGAGACGCCCGGGTGCGGTGCGTAGACCGGCACCCCGGCACGCTCGCCGTTGATCTGCAGCTGCTTGACGGCGTTGGGGCGCTGGAGGTCGCAGGCCACCAGCAACGGGGTGTGGCCCTCGGACTTCAGATGCTTGGCCAGCTTGCCGGCCAGGGTGGTCTTGCCGGCACCCTGAAGGCCGGCGAGCATAATCACCGTCGGCGGGTTCTTGGCCAGGTTCAGGCGGCGGGTCTCCCCGCCCAGGATGCCAACGAGTTCCTCGTTGACGATCTTGACGACCTGCTGGCCCGGGTTCAGCGACTCGGAGACCTCGGCACCCAGAGCGCGTTCCTTCACCTGGGCCACGAAGCCGCGGACCACCGGTACGGCAACGTCGGCGTCAAGCAGGGCGCGGCGGATCTCGCGTGCGGTACCGTCGATATCCGCTTCAGTCAGGCGGCCCTTGCCGCGCAGGTTCTTGAAGGTTGCTGTCAGGCGATCGGAAAGTGAATTAAACACGTGCCGGGCACTTCTTTCGATAGGTCTTGTGGTGTGCATTGGAAAATCGCACAGGACTCAACTCCCAAGAATATCAATAATCGGGCGCTGGACTAACCAGCTGTGCAGCGTTTCACCAGTTGTCTCTTCCCCGGCGCCACGCTGCTCCCGCCCAAAGGGACGGGAGCAGCATCAAGGAACCGGGCAGCCAAGGACTACGGCTTGGCCTCGCTGGCAGGTGGTGCGGCCGCTGCCGGCGCCTGCGGGAGCTTGGCCGGGGCAGCTGCTTCGGGCTTCACCGCCGCCGTTGCCTTCGGCTTGGCCGGTGCCGGAGCAGCTTTCTGCACTGCCGGCGCTGCAATGGCAGGCGTGGGCTTCGGCTTGGGCAGGGTTGCGACCGGCGCCTTGGCGATCTGCTTCACGGGTGCTGCAACTTTAGGCTTGGCCGGGGCCGCGGCCTTGGGCTTCGCTGGCGGCTTGGCCTGCTTTTTCGCAGCCGGTGCGGCGACAGCAGGCTTGGGCTTGGGCTTCTCAGCCGGTACTTCCTTCGCGGCCGGCTTTTTCGCAGCAGTGGACTTGGCCGGTGGCAGGGCCTTGGCCACTGGCGGTTTCTTCTCCGGCTCTCCTGCTTGCAAGTCCACGGTCTTGGGTTGGGCTGCACCTATTTGACGCTCGACGCGGGCAGCAGGGTCCGTGGGATCCTCGCTGGCTGGAGCATCCTTACCGCCTGGGTCCTGGTCCTCCCGGGGGTTCAACGCCTGTTTCCTCGCTGGGTCCAGGCACTTGGGTTGGTTCAGAGGTTGGCGTGGAGTTGGTCGATTCCGATGCTTCCGGGACGCTATCCGGAGCTGATGGCGCCACGCTGGAAGGTAGTGCCGAATGACTTGGCGACGCGGTCGGCGCCGTCGACGGGCTCGGCTCAGCAACTGGTGCAGTGCTGGGCGTCGGCGCTACGCTCGGCGCGCTCGGCTTGGCCGAAACGGGTGCTGGTGACGCTGATGCAGATGGCGTGGCCTTCGGGCTTCCGGTATTCAACTTTTGTGGCGGCTCGGGTGTCTTGCTCGGCTTAGGCGTCTTGCTCGGCTCTGGTGCCGGGTGCGCGGGACGCGGGGTCGGGCGGAGTTTGCCGGATTCCTTTTTCGGCTGGGCCTTCGGCTTGGCTGGCGCGGCTGGTTTCTTCTTGCTCGCCGCTGGCCGCTGGAGCGGATCCGCGTGGGAGTGCCTCGTGGTCTTCGGCGGCGCTGGATGTTCCGTTCGGGCCGATCCGTGATGCCTGGCCGCCCCGGCGTACTGCCCGCTTCTTCCTGTTGCCGGTTGATGGCGCATCGCACTGCCGGCATCGACTGCAAATTGCGTCGAAGCGAACAATGCCTGGCGTTGCCCGCCGCCTGAAGGAAGGTAGTTGCGCGGATTATGCCATTGGCCATTGACGATGACCTCGAAGTGCACATGGCACCCCGTGGAGTTGCCGGTGGTCCCGGCCAGGGCGATGATCTGGCCTTGGACAACAAGCTCGCCCACTCTGACGAGCAAGAGCGAATTGTGGCTGTATCCGGTCTGCACCTCATGCCCGTGGTCAATGGTGACGCGCTGACCCGAATGCCCGGCCCAGCCCGCGACGACCACCCGGCCCGACTCGCTGGCGCGCACGGGCGAACCGCAGGAAATTGGATAATCCTGGCCGATATGGATTTGGCGGCCGAACCCGGTCGGGTTGAACCTCCAACCGTACGGACTGGAAATCCGGCGGGTGGCCACTGGATGCTCCAAGAGCAGACCAGGGCTCAGCATTGCCGGACGAATGCCCTGGTTGGCAGCTAGCGGCGCGGGCTGTGCCAGCGCTCCAGGGCTTGTCTTTGCTGTCATCGCCGCCCGATTGGCGGCCACGTGTGCCAGCGGGTCGGGCGCGGACCCTCCGGTCCTGCCGCCAAGTGAACTCAGTCCGAGGACTTGGATAGCGGATGTTCCGCCCAGATCCGGTGCGGTGACAGCCTCGCTCCCGAGCGCCGGCGCTGGCGCGGCGGGAAAGGCCAGTGTGCTTGATTGGGCTCTGGCTGGCACTGCACCGGCCGCCCCGGGCCAAGCCAATGCACTGTTTAAAGCGAAGGCCGCTGCAATGGCCAGCGCCCCATACGGAAGCCGCCGGCCATTCCCGAAAACGCCGCGCGGCACAGAGCTGCTTAAACCATGATGTTGTCGTTTCATAACTTGCCAGTCCCCCAAAAACTGCAACTACTCAACAGAACCTCAGAATAGCCCCGGCATGATGATTAATCCATGGCTAGTTGAAGCCATCTTCAGCAGCGTGAGGATTCCATGCACCACTGCTTTCCCCCCTGCGCCATCGCGGCCACGCCACGCGCGTGGAAATCCAGCACCGGTTCGATGCGGTTTCGGGACCTGGGCGAGGCCCGACGCACCCTGGAATCCGCCAAAGCACCATGCCTCGCCATCCCAGCCAGCACCTGTTAGGGACCGGATTCGGGCTGAAGCATTTCAAGCCCCCACATGGCATGTGGGCTGGCATGGGCGGTGAAGAGGGCTTCAGCTCGCCGCGGCAGCGGTCTGGCGGGCGGCCCGAGTCCCGGAATTTCCCAGGCCGGGCGATGTCGCTGCCGGACTCAGCCCTACTCATGTGGTGATAATGCTCTTGGGACCGCGCCGCGGCGCAACCGGTCCCACAGCGCAACACGCAGCAAAGGAGCACCGGTGGAGACCAGCACCCTGTCCAGCAGGCTGTCGCGGTGGGCGGCATTGTCCCGCGCCTGGCTGCAGGATTATCTCTATGCCGGTGCCTGGCAGCTGCGTTCGCTGCTGCCAGGTACGGAGGCCGGCCGGCTGCTCTCCGGCAGCCATCCGGCAGCCGAACCGGTGGTGCTGATTCCGGGTATCTGGGAATCCTGGAAATTCCTGCTCCCGCTGGCCGACGCGCTGCACCAGGCCGGCCACCCGGTGCACGTGATCCCGCAGCTCGGCTTCAACCGCGGCACGGTGCCGGAGATGTCCCAGGTGGTCTCCAGCTACCTGGGCCGGGCGCAGCTCGACGATGCGGTGCTAGTGGCGCACAGCAAGGGCGGTCTGATCGGCAAGTACCTGATGTCCGCCTCGTCGCAGGGCTACCGGATCAATCGGATGATCGCCATTGGCACCCCCTTCTCCGGTTCGCGCTATGCACGCTATGCGCCGGTCCGCTCCCTGCGTTCCCTGTCGCCCAACGACCAGGGCCTGCTCAAGCTCTCGGCCAACCTGAGCGTGAATTCCCGGATCATCTCCATCTACAGCAGCTTCGACCCGCATATCCCGGGCGGCTGCGACCTGGCCGGAGCCACCAACATCAAGCTGCCTACACTGGGGCATTTCCGCTTGCTGGCCGATGTGCGCCTGCACGCCGCAGTGCTCAAGCACTTGGCGCCTGGACTGCCTCCGGCCAGCTGAATTCCGGCAGGCAGCGCACCGCAATCCGTGCGTTCCGTGTGAATCGCCCGGTGCTGTTGAGCCCGCCGGGGCCCTGGCCTAGCGTGAGCGGACAAGGGCTGGATCCCCAGCCCGCAGCCCAGATGCAGATAGGAGTAGCCGATGGACCCGCAGGAATCCTCCGCGTCGCAGCCCGACGCACAGTTGGATGAATCCCAAGAGGCCAATCGCGAAGCCGCAGCCACATCCAACCCCGACCCAGAGCAGCAACTGATTACCGGACTGGAGCCGGGCGGTTCGGTGCCGCCGGGCGAAACCCCGCCCGGTGAAGGCTCGATGAGCCAAGACCAGGGGCATGGCGAATAGCGGCCCGCAGCGTCCGATCAGCGAGGCGCGCATAGGACCCTGGCTTGAAGAGCTGGCCGAGTCGGACGGGAATCCGGGCGGCGGAGCGGCGGCGGCACTAATGCTCGGTGTTGCCGCCGCGCTGATGTCCATGTCCGCCGGCTACGTCTCGGCCTCCGGACCCGCACAGGCAGAGCTCGCCGGCCTGCAGGCCCGGGCCAAGCAGCTGCGGATCGACGCGCTGGGCATGGCCGACCGGGATGCCAAGGCCTCCGCGGATTTCGGGGAAGCGTCCGCGCAACCGCCCTCGGAGCAGCGCGACCGCCAGCTCGCCGCGGCCTGCTTGCAGGCCGCGAAATCCTCGGCGGCACTCGGTGCGCTGGCCATGACCGCCGTGAATGACCTGCGCTGGCTCGACCAGCACGCGAAACCGCAATTGGTGGCCGATGTCGCCGCCGCGCTGGGCATGGTCCGCGCAGTGCTGCAGGCCGCCAGCAGCAACCTGCGCTACGACCTGTCCCAGCTGCCCTCCGGCCCGGCGCACGCGCAGCACTCCGGATTATGGGATACCGCAGCATCGCTGGAGCGGGCGATGCAGACCGCCGCGCAGCTGGCCGCACGCGTTGATGCACGCATCAAGCGCTGATCCGGCTGCCCGGGAGCACCCTCGATGACAAGGAATGATAGCCATGGCCCAGACACCGATTAATGCACTGATCCTGGTCTGCACCCTTTCCCCTTCGCCCAAAGCCTCCAGCAGCGATCTGCTGGCCCGGCAGGTGGCGGCGGAATTCACGGAGCACCAGGTCCACTCCGAGATCCTGCGCATTGCCGATTTCGACGTGAAGCCCGGAGTGCTCAAGGACATGGGAGACGGCGACCAGTGGCCGGGGATCCGGCAGAAGCTGCTGGCCGCGGACATCCTGGTGCTGGCCACCCCGATTTGGGTAGGCCACCCCTCGAGCCTGGCCCAGCGGGTGCTGGAACGGCTGGATGCCGAGTTGTCCCAGACCGACGAGCAGGGCCGCCCGATCCTCTTCGGCAAGGTGGGAGTGGTGGCAGTGGTGGGCAATGAGGACGGCGCGCACCACGTGATTGCGGAGCTGGGCCAGGGCCTGGCCGATGTCGGGTTCACCCTGCCGGCCCAGGGCTCGACCTATTGGGTGGGGCAGGCCATGCACACCACCGACTACCAGGATCTGGACCAGACCCCGCAGGCCACGGCCAACGCCACGCAGATCGCCGCACGCAACGCGGCGCATCTGGCGCGGCTGCTCAAGGCCCGGCCTTTCCCGGCCCCCTAGCCGCCGGATGCTGGGTGCAGCCTGCGGATCAGCGCCCGGCCATTGGCCAGCGGCGGCCGGTGCCCTAGCGTTTCAGCCAGCAGAAGACTGCAACCCCAGGCGAGAACTAAGGACGGGCACATGCCGCACAACACCATCGACCAGACGACCTTGCACCGGTACCTGAGCGAACACCTGCTGGGTTCCGAATCGGGGCTGAACCACTTCAAGGCCGCCCACGGCACTTGGGCGGACACCGCCTATGCCCAGCGCTTCGAATCGCTGCACCAGCAGGTCCAAGCGGATCAGGATGACCTGAAACGGATCATGGACCGGCTGGGCTGCACCAAGCGGCCGATGGCCCGACTGCTCGCTCCGGTGGCCAAGCTCGCCGGGCACGTCAACCCGTTCAATCCGCTGCGCATGCGCAAGCTGGCCGCCGCGCAGGTGCAGCTCGATGTGCTCACCGGGCTGCTCAATGCCAAGCTGCGCATGTGGCAG
Organism: Glutamicibacter sp. NPDC088483; assembly: GCF_044753145.1. NCBI lineage: Bacteria > Bacillati > Actinomycetota > Actinomycetes > Micrococcales > Micrococcaceae > Glutamicibacter > Glutamicibacter sp. NPDC088483. The sequence goes on along the minus strand of NZ_JBIVMP010000002.1, from coordinate 100,329 downwards.
ACGCTGCTGCTGATGCTGCCCCATGATCCGCGCCTGGACCAGGCGCTGCTGCAGGACCTGTCGCACCGTGCCGAGTCGCAGATCAGCCAGCTCAAGGCGCTCAGCGACGAAACCTGGCCCGAGCGCTTCGCCCCGCCAGTGAACGATGAGCAGGGGGAACACCGCCCATGACCGGCAGGAAAGCGAACATTGTCGGCGCCGGGCCCAACGGGCTGGTCGCCGCGGCGGTCCTGGCCGAGCAGGGATTCGACGTCCAGGTCTTCGAGCGCAATGCCCGTCCCGGCGGTGCCGCGGCCTCCGGCAGCACGCTGGGCGAAGGCACCATTGTGGACCTGGGAGCTGCCGCCCACCCCTTCGCCTATGGCAGCCGCGCCTTCGCGCATTTCGATCTGGCCGGACATGGTTTGCAGTGGGATTTCCACGGCTATCCGCTGGCCCACCCGCTGGACGACGCCGAGTCGGTCTTCCTGCACCAGGACCTCGAAGCCACCATGGCGCAGTTCCCCGCAGACCGGAAGATCTGGCAGCTGCTGCATGGCCAGCTGGTGCGCCATCCGCAGGAGATCCTGGACAACGCCACCAGCCCGCTGCTGGGCATCCCGCCGCATCCGGTGCTCATGGCACGCTTCGGGCTGCGCGCGCTGCCGCCGGCGAAGCTGCTGGCTTCCGCCGCGTTCCGGACCCGGCAGGCCGCGGCGCTCTTCGCCGGATCCAGCGCGCATTCCATGCTGCCGCTCTCCCACCCGTTCACCTCGGGATTCGGCGCGCTCTTCGGGGCCTTGGGCCAATCCTGGGGCTGGCCGGTGGCGCACGGCGGCACCGGCAGCATCATCGACGCGCTGCTGCGGGTGCTCGACGCGCTGGGGGTGCAGATCCATACCGGGCACCAGATCAGTCACCTCGCGCAGCTTCCCGATGCGGACCTCACCTTCCTGGATGCCACGCCCCGCCAGGTAGTGCAGCTCGCCGGAGACCAGCTCCCGGCACGACTGCGCCGGCGGTTCGAGCGCTGGCGCTATGGCACCGCGGCCTACAAGGTGGACTACCTGCTCGATGGGCCGATTCCCTGGAAGGATGCGCGCACCGCGCAGGCCGGCACCGTGCATGTGATCGGCGATGCCGCCGAGCTGGCCCGGGCCGAGCGCCAGGTCGCCGCCGGGGCAATGCCCGAACGCCCATTCGTGATGGTGGTCCAGCCTTCGAGCGCCGATGCCTCGCGCGCCCCGGCCGGCCGCCAGGTCATCTGGTCCTACGCCCACGTGCCCCAAGGCTATGACGGGGATGCCGGGGCGCTCATCGATGCGCAAATCCAGCGCTTCGCGCCGGACTTCAAGGACCGGATCGTGCAGCGGGTAGTCACCGGCCCGGCGCAGCTGCAGGCCTGGAATCCGAACCTGGTCGGCGGGGATATCGGCGGCGGATCACTGGCCGGCACCCAGCAGTTCTTCCGCCCCTCGCCCTCGCTGAATCCCTATTCGCTGGGCGTGCCGGGACTGTACCTGTGCTCCTCCTCCACCCCTCCGGGCGGCGGGGTGCATGGCATGGCCGGCTGGCATGCGGCGCACCGGGCGCTGCGTGATCTTGGGCGGCACTGAGCCTCGCAACCGCGGTAGCTGAATAGGGATACTGACTAGTAGAGAATAAAGTCTGGGAATTTCCTCAGAATCGCGGCCTGTTCGCAACAACTTGGTGGGCCAATGATAATTTTTTATCAAGTCCCCACCGCTGGCCGCAGGGTCCACAGCGCATTTCAAGGGCCACGCTGCCCAGTCCGGAGGGACAGATAACTGCATTGTTGAAGTGAGAAGTATCGTCTAGAAGTGGAGGGTAGTTCACATGCCAGGAAGGCTAGTCAGGTCCCAGACCGCGTTGCGCGTAGCAGAGTTGCTGGGATCACGCGAGGGAAGAAGGCATCTGAGCAGCTATGGCTGGACCCAAGGAATGCCAGTGGTCATGACACAGCCTTTGGAAGCGCTCGATGATGTGATGGGCCTGGTCTCGGTGCACAAGCGGCCGGTGCTGGTCGCGATGGTTGAACCGCAGACCGAGGAACTGAAGTTCTTGCACATTTCCGAGCCTTCTCCAGTATTGGAAGTGGTTCAGGCCAGCGCGCCGCGCAGCAAGATCAAGGATCTGTTCGGCCAGGCCGAGCACAGCGGAATGGCTGCATTCCGTGTGAAGTACTGGCAATACACTGCGCTCGCCCACGCGGTTCCGGCTTTCGACGCCAGCAAGCTGGGACACAGGTACGCCACGCAGGAGTCCGGCAGCAGCGTGTAACCGCAAGCACCGCCGCAACGGGCACAGCCCCTCGGGAAATCGCGCATCCGCGCAGATTCGCCGGGGGCTGTTCCTATGCCAGGAACCGGGACCGCTTACTTGGGCGCTACCGGGCGTGGAGCATCTGGTGATCCAGCGCGGCAAGATAGTCCGCGAAGCCCTCGCGCAACCGCCCGCGCAAGCGCCCCGAGGTGATCGCCTGCAGCCGGGCCGTGGCCTGGACCCGGTAGCCGGCGCGGCGCAGCGCCTCGACCAAGGCCACATCCTCCCGGGCCGCCAAGGGCTCGAAGCCTCCAACATCCAGGTAGGCAGCAGCGCACACCCCGAAGTTCGCTCCGTGGATATGGCCATGCCCCTCGATCGGCTGGTAGGCCTGCTCCCATAAGGCGAAGATATGCTCATCGAGTTCGCCGCGGTCCGGTTCCACGGTTCCGGCCACCGCATCGGCCCCGCCGGCGTGCAGGCAGGCAAAGCCCTCCAGCCAATGCTCGGCGACGCAGGTATCCGCGTCGGTGCTGGCCAGCCAGATGGCGCTCGGGTCCGCGTCCGCGCCGAAGCTGGCCAGGGCGTGGCGTGCCCCGGCATCCCGGCTGGCTCCTACATTGCCGAAGCTGGCCTGCAGCAAGCTGATCCGCTGATCTGCGCTGATCTGCCGCTGGGCAACCTGTACCGTGCCGTCGGTGCAGCTATCGGCAACCACGATGGCCCGGACCTGCAGCTGCGGGCGGGCACGCGCCAACCGGTCCATGGCCGCGCGCACCGAATCCAGGCAACGGCCCAGGCGTTCTTCCTCGTCATGGGCCGGGATGATGACCGCCATGGCCGCCAGCTGCCTACCCATGGGCACCAGCGGGCTTGCGCAGTATTTCAAGCAGGAAATCGGCCTCGCGATGCTCCACGATGCGCTCCCACCCCAGTTCTCCCGCCATCCGGTGCACATCCTCCCCGTCCAGCGGCCAGCCTTCAATGGGATGCAGCCAATGGCAGAGCACCAGCTCTCCGCCGGCTTCCAGTGCTGCAGCACTGGCGGCGAGCACCTGCTCCAGTTCGTCAGCGGCCAGGAAATAGCCGATCTCGCTGAGCACTACCAGCTGCACGCTCCCCGGCTCCAGCTGCGGAAATTGTTGGGGCACCGTGGCCTGCAGCAAGCTGACATGCTCCATTCCGGCCACGGCACGCCGGGCCTGGGCTAGCGCGGTAGCGCTGGCGTCCACCGCCAGCAGGCTGGTGCTGCGGCGGGCCAGTTCGGCGCTCTGCACCCCGATGGAGCATCCCAGCTCCAGAACCGCCGCATACTGCTCCCGGGGCAGGGAGGCGAGCAGGATTTGCTGCTTGCGCTGCTCGTAGCGGCTGCTGCGGTATTCCCACGGATCTTCGCGCTTTCCGTAGAGCTCGTCGAAGACCGCCGGAGCCGACGCGGCGTCCTTGTGGCCAGGCCAGGTGGCGCGGAAGATCTCGGCGCCGCGGGAAAAATGCTGCAGGAAGCCTTCGCTAAGGAGGACCTCGTCTCCTGGCAGGGCGGACAGCGGCCTCGTTTGGGAACGGTGGGCCTCCAGGGCGCGGGCCTTGGCCTGGGCGCTGGAAGCATCCAGGGCCAGCCGGCGCCAATGCCTGAAGCTGGGCTGCCGGCCCGGTTGCGCCCAATGCCAGAACCAGATGGGGAATTCCAGATGGCAGGCATTGTGCGCCAGGGCGCAGTCCGCGGCGAGCAGGCCCAGGATTTCGTGGTCCGGGTGCCCGTCGCCGCGGTAGGTGCTGGCGATCAGGCAGCGCTCGCCGGCGTGCTGCTCAAGGGCTGCGCGGATCGGCTCCTGCTGCGCTTCGAGTTTCCCATCGCCCAGGCCCAAGCAGTGCAGATGCAACGTTCCGCTGCGCGGTCCTTGTGCGCGCAGCGTGTCCATGGCCTCGGCCAGCTCGGCCTGGCGCAGCGCGGCCAACCGGGCCGCGGAGTGTGTTGTGGAGTCCGGATGCGAGGCTTCCCCGAAGCTGCAGACGATCACGTGGACATCGATCCCCCGGCCAAGCGCCATGCGGATCAGCCCTCCAGCTCCCAGCGTCTCGTCATCCGGGTGGGCGGCCAGAACAATCACCGATGCGATTGCGTGGAAGAGCTTCTCCGGATCCAGTACGGCGATCCGCTCTAGCCCAGCCTGCTGCCAGCAGCTTGCAGAGGTTCCCTGGTCCTCATGCGTGAAGTTCACCATGCGCTGCCGCCTTCCGCGCCGGCGCGGTCCACCATCAGCTGGCCCAGCGCCGCGTCATCGCGGGCCGCGTGGTGCTGGCGCAGATATATGCCCAGGTCAGCTGCACGCCGCGCATGCTCCTCATCGGCGGTCAGCGGGCCCGGACCGGTGGACTGGCCGCTGAGCTGCAACACCCGCTCGCAGGCCCCGGCCACCTGGCCGCGGACCCGGTGGGCCGAAATGGCATCCAGCGCTCCGGCATCGGCCAGCCCGGCGGCCTGTTCCAGCAGCGCCGCGCAGCCGGCCAGCAAGCGGTCTGCTTCGCCGAGCCAAGCAAGGGCCAGCTGATCCGGGGGGCGCGCTTGGGCGCTGCGCAGCAGATGGCGGTAGATTCCCACCGCTGCCCCGAACCAGCAGGCGGCCACGCCAACGCCCCCGACAGCGAACCCGGGACGGGACAGGTACCAGCCGGCGTCCTGCACCGGTTGTGCCGGCACGCCGGTGAAGTTCACGCTGCCGCTGGGCAGCTGCGCCATGCCGCGGCTGACCCAGGCATCCGATGCCGGTTCAACGCCCGGATGCCGCAAGGAAACCATGAACAGCCGGCCACCATCGGGCGTGGGGGCGGTGACCAGGGCATGCGTCAGCTGCGCGGCCAACGAGCACCAGGGCTTGGTGCCGTTCAGCTCCCATCCCCCGCCGGACTGGCGAACCGCTTCCAGGGTGGCGTTGGGCGGCTGCGCGGCGAAAACGCCCCATGCAGTGCCGGCCGGCCACGAAATGCCCGCCTGGCTCAGGATTCCTGCGGCATCCAAATGCGGTTCCAGCGTCCTGGCTGCGACCAGGTCGGTGGCGGCCACGGTGGCCAGCAGCTCCCACAGGCGCTGGGTCTGTCCGGCCGCTGGCACCGGAGGTTCCTCCCCCGAACTTTCCAGCGTACGCAGCATCGCTTCCGGGTTGCCCTCGCAGCGCACGGCGGCCGCACGCACCGCTTCTTCGGCGCCCCACCATAACTCGCTGTTGCGGGGGCGGGATCCTGGTTCGGCTGCACTAAATGACACCGGCCGCTGGTCCATCGGCTCTCCTTCTCTGTTCGGAACTTTTGGCCAGTCTAGGTCACGGCCCATTCGTGCCCGGCCCAGCTGAATGACTCCTGATAACCGCAAAGGACCACGCAATGCAGCGAGGCAGCTTATGTGGTTGGCCGCCGCGACGGCGGCACTGTGATGATCTGCAAAGTTGGCCGCAAGCAAACTTTCAGCTTCGGGACCCCGATTTGCAATCTGCCCTATAGTTCAAATTGTAAGTAACCAGATCCACACAGGAGGTAAGAATCATGGGAATTGGAGACAAGATCCAGAACAAGGCCCAGGAAGCATCTGGCAAGGCCAAGGAGGCCTACGGCGATGCCACTGATAATGAGCGCCTGCAAGCTGAAGGCGTGAAGGACCAGGCCGCCGCCAAGGCAAAGCAAGCAGGAGAACACGTCAAGGACGCCGCGAAGGATGTCAAGGACGACCTGTCCTAAACCGCACTACCAGCTATGCCCCATGGATGCGTATCCATGGGGCATAGCTCTGCGCTAGGTAATGTGCACAGCAATACGGCCGCTGCTCCGGGAATTCGGAGCAGCGGCCGTTGGCGGTTTTCGGCGTCCTAGAGTTCGACGCTATTCGAGTCCCCGGGCTCGGCAGGTTTTCCGGTGAGCTTCTGCTTCACCCAGCCGGCCACCAGGCTCGCCGCCCCGCCGGGGTTCTCCCAGTATTCAGCGGAGTCGGCATCGATGCGCAGCAGCACAGTCTGCGCAGATTCCGGGCCTTCGCTGGCGAAGGTCTCCACCGCGGCGTTCCACAGTTCCTTCTTCTTGGCGACATCGAGCACCACCTCGGCGTGGCCGCTGACCGACACCCACGCCTTGGATCCGCTGAACGCGGCATTGACCAGTCCCTGGGCCCGGATTTCCTGGACAATCCCGGCGTCGGCGGCAGAGAAGAACCAGAGCTCTCCTTCGTCGGTGGCTTCAATCAGCGTCAGGGGGCGGCTGGCCAGCCGTCCAGCGCTGTGGGTTGTGACCATGGCGATCCGCAGGTCCTTGATGATGCTGATGACTTTGCTTGCTTCGTCGTTGGCCATGATGAGCTCCTTTGTCTTGGAATGATCTGTTCGTTTCACACGCTACCGAGGTGCCGGCCCGCGCCAAGGGGCGCCCAGGCGATTGCCAGCTTCGGCTCCTGCTCAGCTTTCCGGGTTCCGCCTGGAATCCGGATCCGCTTGCTCTTCGGCGTCCAGCTCGCTGGCGAAACGCAGCTGCCGCCCGTCGCTGATGTCCTGCTCTTCTTTTTCCTCCTGCTTCATGCTGGCCTTGGTATCCCGCGGCGGAAGCTGGACCGAGCGCTCGGCGGCAATCCCCGCCTGCAGCTGGCGCCCGCGCTCGGCTTCCGCGTCGAAGACCGCGCCGAACAGCAGCGACAGGTTGGCGATCCACAGCCACAGCAGCAGCACGATGACCCCGCCGATGGCGCCGTAGGTCTTGTTGTAGTTGCCGAAGTTCGAAACGTAGAAGAAGAAGCCGACGGTCGCTACCGCCAGCACGAGCAGCGCGATGGCCGAGCCGAGGCTGATCCAGCGGAACTTCGGTTGCTTCACATTGGGAGCCCCGTAGTAGAGCACGGCCACCAGCACAATCGCGCACAGCACGATCACCGGCCATTTGGCGATATTCCATATCGCCACCGCGCCCTCGCCCAGCCCCATGGAATTGCCCAGCGCCTGGGCCAGCGGACCGGAGACGATCAGCAGCATCCCCAGCACGGACACGGCCACAAGAAGCACCAGTGTCAGCAGCAGCATCAGCGGGCGCAGCTTGTAGAACGGCCGGCCTTCGGCCACCTCGTAGATCTGGTTCATTGCCCGTCCAAACGCCCCGACATACCCCGAGGCGCTCCATAGCGCACCGAGCAGACCGGCAATCAGCGCCAGGCCTGCCGACGGGGCCGAGGCCAGCTGCTCGATGGGCTGGCGCAGGGTTTCGACCACTTCCTTGCTGGCCAGTTCCTGGATCAGCGAGAGGATGTTGCGGGTCATGTTCTCCGCCTGGCCGGCAACTCCGAGCAGAGAGACTACCGCCAGCAGGGCCGGGAAAATGGAGAGCATCGCGAAATAGGTCAGCGAGGCCGCCATATCCGTGCATTTCTTCCGGGAGAATTCCCTGATGGAGCGCTTGGCCGCGTATTTCCATGACCTGGAGTGCATATCCGGCGGGGAATCGGGTTTGGATTCGGCATCGGGTCCAGGAGCGTGCCGGGCTTTGGCAGCGGTTTCGGCCGCGTTCCCGTTCCCGGCATGGCTATCGGTTCCTGAAGGCATCTTGCACCTCTTTTCATCAGCTATCTGTGCCAGTTGATTGCCGCCGGCCCAGCTGCTGGGCCAGGCCGGCGCGGCAGGCGCATCGAGTCATGCACCTGCCGCGCCACCTGCTAGGCCAGCTGGGCCACGCTGCTACTCGGCGACCGGGAAACGCTCCCACGCGCGGTGGGTGGACAGCAACTGCTCCGCGCTTTCGGCCACCGCCGAAAGTTCCACCAGCGCGATGCCCGGCGCATCATCCTCCAGGCCGACCGCTTGCAGCAGGCCATCGGAGAGCCCGTCCAAGGTGATGATGGCCTTGTTGTGCCGGTAGGCCTCCGCGACCAGCAACGCCACGCGAGGGTCGATGGGAACCCCGCCTGCCCCCAAGGCACCGGCCTTGGCATCCAGCGCAACCGCGGCGTCCGGGGCCGGCGGCAACGGGCCGATGAGCACCAGCGCATCGAATTCGATGGAGCGCGCCGTCAGGTAGGTGCGGTCAATGGGCAGGTCCGGGGCCACCTCGCCGCCGGAGGCCGAAACGAGCAGCGGGGACATGCCCCGTTCGGCCAGCGCCTGGGCTATTGCCGGCACGTGCTGGTGGTTTCCGCTGTTGAACACCACCCCGACCTTGCGCCCGTCCACCGGCCAGGCTTTTCCGATCTGGGACAGCGCGGGGCTGGCCACCGGGTCATCCAGCTGCACTGCGGCCGGTGCCGGCAGGCCCAGTGCCTTGGCGACCCCGGCGGCCAGCTGGCTATCGATCTTGGCCAGGCATTCCACCTGCCGCTGGCGGATCGCGGTATCGGTGCACTTGCCCAGCTCAAAGGAGTAGGCCTGCTGCACATGGGCGCGCTCCACGGCCGAGAGGCTGATGTAGAACAAGCGGGCCTGGCTGTAGTGGTCCGAGAAGCTGGCCGGTTCGGAACGCACCTTCTTGCTTTCAGGCACCGGCTGCGGGAAGTCCAGCGGAGGCTGCTGCCCGGAAACCACTTGCGACATGTAGGGGCAGCCGCCATCCAGCGAGTTCGGCTTGTACGGCGCGATGCCTTTGGGCACCCGGTGCTGGTGGAAGCCGTCGCGGAACATGTCGTTGACCGGAGAGTCCGGCGAGTTGATCGGGATCTGCGCGAAGTTCGGTCCGCCCAACCGGGTCAGCTGGGTGTCCAGGTAGGAGAAGAGCCGCGCCTGCAGCAGCGGGTCGTCGCTGATATCGATGCCCGGAACCAGATGCCCGGGGTGGAAGGCCACCTGCTCGGTCTGCGCGAAGTAGTTCTCCGGGTTGCGGTCCAGCACCATCTTGCCCAGCGGCTGGACCGGGGCCAGTTCTTCTGGCACGAATTTCGTCGGATCCAGCAGGTCGATGCCCTCGAAGACCCCCGAACCGTCGTCGGGGAAAATCTGCACGCCCAGTTCCCATTCGGGGTAGGCTCCGGCATCAATGGCTTCGGCCAGATCGCGGCGGTGGAAGTCCGGATCCGCGCCGGCGGCCAGCTGGGACTCTTCCCAGGCCAGCGAGTGCACGCCGAGCTTGGGCTTCCAATGGAACTTCACCAGGGACGCTTTGCCCGCCTCGTTGACCATGCGGAAGGTGTGCACGCCGAAGCCTTCCATCATGCGCAGCGAGCGGGGTATCGCACGGTCGCTCATCTGCCACATCACGTGGGCCTGAGCAGGGGTATGCAGGGAGACGAAATCCCAGAAGGTATCGTGGGCCGATTGCGCCTGCGGGATCTCGGTATCCGGGTGCGGCTTCGCGGCATGGACCAGATCCGGGAACTTGATGCCATCCTGGATGAAGAACACCGGGATGTTGTTGCCCACCAGGTCGAAAATGCCCTCTTCGGTATAGAACTTCGTGGCAAAGCCGCGGGTGTCGCGGGCCGTGTCCATCGAGCCGCGGGAACCGACCACGGTGGAAAACCGCACGAAGACCCGGGTCTGCTTGCCCGGCTTGAGGAAATCGGCCCGGCACAGCTCCGAGGCGTTGCCGTAGCTGATGAAGGAACCGTGGGCGCCAGCCCCGCGGGCGTGGACCACGCGCTCCGGAATCCGCTCATGGTCGAAATGCATGATCTTCTCGCGCAGGTGGTGATCCTGCAGCAAGGTGGGCCCGCGCTCTCCGGCTTTCAGCGAGTGGTCGGTATCGCTGACGGGAGCTCCCTGGTTGGTGGTCAGGAATTCGCTGTCCTGGCCGGGGCCGGACAAGACCGGTTCCCCTCCCGGGCTTGCTTGCTGTTGTGGTTCGCTGGCCATGGCACTCTCCTAGCTGCTTGGGAATAATCGGCTGGTGAATGCCACGCTAGGGGCCGGTGCACCGCTGATGCCAGCGAACTAGGCGATTCCCATGATTTACACATGTGCCCGGCACCGGGCGTGAACACGCCAGGACCGCCGGTGGCTGCATGGCCCACCGGCGGTCCTGGTAGGACGTTTCAGAAACGCCCTGCCCCTCGTGCTTGTGTTGCGTTATTTTCCAGATTCCGCTCCTTACTTGGAAACCAGCTGGTATCCATTTTCGTTGTGCTCCGCCTCGTCGATCCCGGCAATTTCGATATCTGCCGCGACACGCCATGGGCTGAACTTTCCAATGACCGTGGCGATGACCCAGGTCATCACCGCGGAGAAGACCATGACCACAATCAGGGTGGCTGCCTGGGCGATCAGCTGGGCGACGCCTCCGCCGTAGAACAGTCCGCCAGCGCTCTCCTCGGTTGGCAGGGCGAAGAAGCCCAGGAACAGGGTTCCGATCAAGCCGGCGACCAGGTGCACGCCGACAACATCCAGCGAGTCGTCGTAGCCCAGCTTCCATTTCAGGTTCACTGCCCAGGCTGCACCGGCGCCAGCCAGGACGCCCAGCAGCATCGCGGCCCACGGGGCCACATCTGCGCAAGAAGGGGTGATGGCGACCAGGCCGGCCACCAGGCCGGAGGCGACACCCAGCGAGCTGGGGCGGGAACCGCGAAGCTTCTCAACCAGGATCCAGCCAAGGACGGCCGCACCCGGAGCTGCCAGGGTGTTGACCCAGATGAGTCCAGCCTGCTCGACGGTGGTCGCCGCACCGGCGTTGAAACCGAACCAGCCGAACCACAGCAGGCCGGCACCGAGCATGACCAGCGGGGTGTTGTGCGGCTGCGGACGATCGTGGAAGTTGTGGCGCTGGCCCAGCTTCAGGGCCAGGACCAGGGCTGCGATACCTGCGTTGGTGTGGACCACTGCGCCGCCGGCGAAGTCAATGGCTTCGCCGAAGATGCTGCCCAGGAATCCGTCTGCGGAGAGCAAGCCTCCACCCCAGACCCAGAAGGCCACCGGTGCGTACACCAGGGTGACCCACAGCGGGACGAAGAACAGCCATGGCGCAAAGCGGGCACGGTCGGCGATGGCTCCGGAGATGATGGCTACCGAGATCATGGCGAAGGTACCGGCGAATCCGGCGGCGAGCAATTCGGACTGCTCGGTGTTGTGCATGGCGAAGTCGCTGATTGGATTACCGACGATTCCGGCGATGGCTGGTTCCCCGGCAGAGAACGAGTAGCCCCAGAGCACCCAGACAACGGCGGTGATCGCCGCGGCGGAGAAACTCATCAGCATCATGTTCACCACGCCGGTGGCGCGAGTCATGCCGCCGTAGAAAAGTCCCAGTGCCGGTGTCATCAGCAATACGAGTGCGGCAGCTATCAGGATCCATAAGCTGGCTACATCCAACTCCATCTGGATCACTTCCCCTCAAGGTATTCGGTGTATCGGTGGTGTTATGACTATCTAACGCGCCCGATGTTTCCGAACACTCGCTGCTTCGTTTCCGCCGTGTATCAAGTTCCTGCCGGGGGTAACGTTTGCTTCTCGGCAATGTTTCGCCGCCGTTTCGAACAGTTCACGGTGCTGCTGGCCGACGGTCAAAAGAACAGCCCGGCATCAGCAGAAAGTGCTTTCTGCTGATGCCGGGCTGGCGAGGCGGATGCCGGCAGCGGCTACAGCCGCTTGATCTTCACGACCTGGAACTTCGGCACCGTAGTGGATCCGCCGATGGTCGTGTCGTAGCTCAGGGATCCGGTCACCGTGGCGGTGATTTGGACAATGTCCTCGGCCACGATGTCATCCAGCGCCTCGCAGTCCGCCAGGCCGTCACCGGCAGTGAACATCGAATTGTGCTCGTAGTCGTATTTGCCCACCTGCGCGTGGCTCAGCTCGGCACGGAAGGTGCAGGGACCGGTCGCGGAGTCGAACTGGGTGACCAGGCCGTAGAGAATCACATTCTCATCGATGTGCGAGTCCGGTTGCTTCACGATTTGCGCCAGCGCCCGCTTGGTGACCTTCTTGGCCTTGTTGGCCTTGGCTTTTTCCGCCGCGGCCTCAGCTTCCCTGTCTTTCTTTTCCTTCGCCTTGCGTGCCTTCTGGGCTTCTGCGGCCGCTGCGCGTTCTTCCTCGGCTGCGCGAAGCTCTGCTGCTTCTTCCTCGGCCAGGGCCAATTGCGTTTCGGTTTCTGCCAGCTGGGCTTGCAGTGCTTCCTTTTCAGCAGCTATGGCTGCGCTCGAGGCTTGCGCAGCCTCGAACTCTTCTGCCGATACCCCGCAGGCAGCCAGCGATAGACTTCCGGCCAGTGCGGTTGCAGTTACTAAGAACCTTTTCATGCTCATTCCCCATTTCACAAGTGCGAGTTGCTTGAACCCCCAAGTTTCAAGTACCCATGATCCTTACAGGGGCCGGGGACAATTTAGCTGGAGCAGGCACACTGGAAGCATGGACCGATCTTTCTTCTTGCCCGATGCCTTGGACGTTGCGCCCCGGTTGCTCGGTGCAGTGCTCACCGTGGATTCCATTAACGGACCGGTCAGCGTGCGCATCACCGAAACCGAAGCGTACATGGGCCTGGGAACCGCAGGGCCCTACGATCCGGGCAGCCACTCGAAGGACAGGAAAACCGAACGCAACGCGTCCATGTTCCTGGAACCCGGGCACGCATACGTGTACTTCACCTATGGAATGCACTACGCCCTGAATTTCGTCTGCTCACCACCAGGAGCTGCGTCCGGGGTGCTGATACGTTCTGGCGAAATTATTTCCGGCGCCGACCTGGCCCACGCACGAAGACTGGAGAAGCGGCCCGTCCGCTACGCCCGCAACCCCATCCCGGAAATCCAGCTGGCCCGTGGACCGGGGAACTTGGCCACCGCATTGGGCCTCACAAGACTGGAACATGACGGGCTGGATCTGTTCGCTGCACCCTTTACCCTCCGTGCTGCCTGTGGTCTCCCGGAAGCTTTGCGCACTGGACCCCGCGTTGGCGTCGCGGGGATAGCCGGCGGTCCGCAGTTCCCCTGGCGATTCTGGCTGCCCGATGAGCCAAGCGTTTCCGCATTTCGCCCGGGCCGCGATGCTCCCGGGGCAGTCACGGGCATTAGGAAACAAAAATAGGCTCTGGCCCCAACGCATTCACTGCGTTGAAGCCAGAGCCTATCGAGCAAGGTGCCGCAAAGCCCTATGCTGCCGGGAACAGTTCCTTCGAATCCAGTTCCTTCTTCAGCCGGGATTCCAGGGTCTGGGACAGGGACTCGGCAAAGGTTTCGGTCAAGTGCGAGTGGTCCCAATAGGCCACAATGCCACCGACTACCGCAAAGCAGCGTCCGTCCTCGCACAGCTGGTCATTCATGTCCACGTCAATAATATTCGGCTTGTCCAGGGCCTTCACCGCGTCGGCTTGCGGATCCATCGGGATCCATTGCTTCGCCTCGCCACTGCATTCGCTGAATTCGCCATCGCTGGAGGCCACGCAGTCAGGCACATTCTCCACGGTCTCCCCCGGGAAGGACGTGTCCCGGATGACCGCTACAGCGGCGCCAGTGCCGGCCCAGTCCTGGAGAATCTTTTCGTAGGCCTTTTGGGCAGGTTCAGCGGTGTTTTCCATTTCGTATCCGGAAACCGGAAGGGACTGGCGGTTGGAGCTGATCACCAGATCATAGTCTTCCTTTTCGATCTGCTTGGTCACCCAGCTGCCATAATCAGCGCAGCCCTTTTCCCGTGCCTCGGAGTCAAAGACCTGCGGTTCGCCCATGACGGCGCAACGGCTGGCCAGATAGGTATCAATACTCCAGCCATTCTTTTTCGCCATCGGTTCCAAAGCAGGAATCCACTGGCCTGCATGCGAGTTTCCAACCAGTGCTACCTTGATCTTGCCATCACCGTAGTTGCATACCGGGCGGTCCTTGTAGTCGGCGTCCTGGCTGGCGAAGCAATCGTCCTTGTAGACAACCGGCTTGTCGGTCTTCGCAACTACCGGGGCGGGAGCCACCGGCTGGTAGGCCGTCTCGATATTCACTGCTTCACCGCATGATTCACTGAGCGACGCGGCACCGAAGCAGTCTTCGCCCAGCTCCTTTTCGACCTGGGCCAAGGCCTTGTCGACGTCTTGGGCGTCATTGATAATGCGTTCGGTGTTGAGGTAGAAAGCTCCGGCAACCAAAGCCAAGACGAGGCTGCCCGTGGCAAGGAAGCGTGGCGCCGTGAGCAGTACCGAGGCGTCAATGAACTTACGGAATCGAACCTCGACAAGCTTCTGCGTCAAAACAGCCAAGACCAGCGTCAAGGCCAGGGCAATGATCTTCTGAGGCCACTTGAAGTCTTCCACCATGAACGGCATCAGGATCAATAGCGGCCAATGCCAGAGGTAGATGGCATAGGAATTGTCACCGAAGAACTGGAACGGCTTGCTGCTCAAGAACATGTTGGGCGAGTACTTGTGCGTGGAATGGCAGAGCAGGATCAGTGCGGTGCCGAATACGGGAATTGCTGCAATGTATCCGGGGAACGGCATCTGCCCGGTAAAGGCCACTGCGCTGAATGCGACGGCAAGGACTCCGCCCCACGACCCGATCAAGCTCATCACATCACTCTTGGCCGCATGCGCGCGCGTTCCCAATGCCGCTACCAAGGCGCCTGCCGAGAATTCCCAGACTCGGGTAAAGGTTGAGAAGTATGCGCTGCCCGGTTCGGTCGCGGTTGCGTATAGCGAGTATCCGAAGGAAATCAAGAAGACGGCGCTGATTCCGGCCAACGCGGCGGTTGCCGGCTTGATTCCGGACTTGACGGCAGCAATGATCAGCAGGCCGATCAGAATTGGCCATACGAAATAGAACTGCTCTTCTGCAGACAGGGACCAGAAATGCTGGAAGGGGCTTGGAGCTTCGCCTTCGGCAAGGTAATCGACTTTGGTCAGTGCCAGGTACCAGTTCTGGAAGTAGAACGTCGCGGCCATCGCTTGCAACCCCCAGTCCTGCCACACCGTGGACGGTGCGAAGAACCAGATGCCCAAGACGCTGGCCAGGATCACCAAGAAGGAGGCAGGGATCAGCCGCTTGACTCGCCTCATCCAGAAATTGACGACATCGCCAATGCTCTTCGGCGGCTTGGCGAGCAGATGCGAAGTGATCAGGAATCCCGAGATCACGAAGAACACGTCGACTCCGACGAAGCCGCCGGGCAGATAGTGCCCCCAGAAGTGGTACAGCACAACAACACCTACGGCGATGGCGCGCAGGCCCTGGATGTCCATGCGAAAAGCCGTGGGCTTAGGGTCCTGCTTGACTGGTATGGGCAGGTCTTGGTTCGACGACACTTCTGGATGGATCCTTTACCGGCTGGTCTGGCCGCACGGGGGCACCCAGAATCAACCGGAGTATCCCTCATGCAGTGCGTACAGATTGAAGGGACACACTTCCCCAGAAAACATCTTTACCCAAGTAGTCTGGACGTTTTCTGTAGCACTGGTCACTGCCTCCTTGGGTGACCCGCGGCCAGAAGGCGCCGGAAAAGTTCCATTCACTCACTGACTAGATCTTTTCCGTGGAGGCCCCAAGGAAAGTTTCGGACCCAGGGTCGAGTGGTGTGACTGACCTCACTGCAAGATTTCCTTGATTCCAACCCCTGTGTGCGCCCCATGGCCCAACAGGAACAAAACTGCTCTGTGCAGGAATTGCAGATGCGCAGCGCCCGCTTAAACAAGATCTCCCCGCCGTAGGAAACGACGGGGAGATCAAGAAAATATGGAATTATCGATTAGCCTTCGAGCAGTGCGTCCACGAACTCTTCCGGGTTGAAAGGCGCGAGATCATCCGGGCCCTCGCCCAATCCCACCAGCTTCACCGGAACACCGAGCTGACGCTGGATAGCCACGACGATGCCGCCCTTGGCAGTGCCATCGAGCTTGGTCAGCACGATGCCCGAAACATTGACAACCTCGGAGAAGACCTTGGCCTGCTGCAGGCCGTTCTGTCCGGTGGTCGCATCGAGGACCAGCAGGACTTCGTCAATGGTGGCCTTCTTCTCGACCACTCGCTTGATCTTGCCCAGCTCGTCCATCAGGCCGACCTTGTTCTGCAGGCGGCCGGCGGTGTCGATCATGACAATGTCGACTTCCTGCTCGATGCCCGCGGAAACGGCTTCAAAGGCAACGGAGGCCGGGTCGGCACCGTCGATTTCGGAACGCACGGTAGGCACGCCTACGCGGTCGCCCCAGGTAGCCAGCTGCTCGGCGGCGGCCGCACGGAAGGTATCGGCAGCGCCCAGCAGGACGTCCTTGTCTTCCGCAACGAGTACTCGCGCCAATTTGCCGATGGTGGTGGTCTTGCCAACACCGTTGACCCCGACCACCATGATGATGCTTGGGCGGTCCGGATGCGGTTCAGGCAGGTAGCTGCGGTCCAAGCTAGGATCCACCAGCTTGAGCAGTTCCTCGCGAAGCATTGCCTTGACGCGAGCCGGGTCCTTGCTGCCTTCAATCTTCACTCGTTCACGCAGTGCGTCAACAAGCTCAAGCGCAGGCTCGGTACCCAGGTCTGCCATCAGCAGATTTTCTTCAATCTCTTCCCAGACATCCTCGTCAATTGAGTCTTGGCTGAGCAGGGCCAGCAGGCCCTTGGAGAACATACTGTTGGATTTGGTCAGTCGCGCACGCAGCCGGGCCAGACGGCCCTGCACTGGTTCTGGAACATCGAGCTGTGGCGCAGCAGGTGCGGCAGGTGCGGCAGGCTCTTGGACCGCGACAGGCGCATCGCTTGCACCGGCAGTGTCCGCTGCGGCATCAGTATCGCCCTCAGCACTCTGGCCAGCTGGCAAGTCGTCTGCATCGCGCTCTGACGTATACGGAGTCTTGGGCTTGCGGCCCTTGGTGACGAAGGCAATGACGCCAATGGCCACCACGGCAACAACCGCGACAATGATGATGGTTAATATAAGCGAATCAGACACGCTCTAAATCGTCTCATATCTCCAACGATTTAGGGATCATATGGCAGGCGGCACCAGCATCAGCACATTTTGCATTCAAGGCTAGACTGGCAGGTGCGTTGCTTAGCCCCGTTCGTCGTTCCAGAAAGGCTGAGGGTTACTGTTCGCTGAGCGGCAGAACCATCTGTTCAATTGATATGGCATTGAAAACCACCCGTGCTGCCAAGGCGCCCATCCCCCAAGAAATCGGCGTATTGCTGGTTGCGGCATTCATCATCGCATTGGGTTTCGGGCTCATCGCCCCCATCTTGCCCCAGTATGCAGTGAGCTTTGATGTCGGCAATGCGGCCGCCACGATTATCGTCAGCATTTTCGCCTTTACCCGATTGATTTTCGCACCGGTAGCAGGTGTCCTGGTAGGCAAGCTCGGCGAGCCCAAGATCTACGTCACCGGTGTTTTGCTGGTTGCGGTATCGACTTTGCTTTGCGCTGTGGTCCAGGACTATACGCAGCTATTGATTGCTCGTGGACTGGGCGGGTTCGGTTCGACCATGTTTACTATTTCAGCGATGGCATTAATTGCGCGGCTGGCTCCGGAGAAATCCCGTGGACGCATCTCGGGCTTGTACGCCGGCTCGTTCCTCTTGGGCAACGTCTTCGGTCCGGTTCTTGGAACCTTGCTTGCCCCGCTGGGCATGCGTATTCCGTTCTTGATTTACGGCACCGCCCTGGTGATTGCCGCAGGCGTGGTCTACATGGCCTTGGGCCGTCGCCGCGATCTGGATGCAGATGCGGCAAACCCGCGATCAAGGCATTCCGATATTGAAGTGGTGACCACCCGCGAGGCGCTGGTCTCCCCCGCCTACCGGGCGGCATTGTTCTCCGGGTTCAGCTACGGCTGGCTGGCGTTCGGCGTGCGCAACAGCATGATCCCGCTTTTCGCCTTGGCCGTGTTCGGCCAAACCATGGGTGCCACGGCCGCCGGAATCTCCATGACGGTGTTTGCCATCGGCAATGGTTGCGCGCTGGTGTTCTCCGGTCGCCTGACAGACAGCATCGGACGCAAGATCCCTGTGGTCCTTGGCATGAGTGTCCTGCTCGTGTCCATTGGCGCGATGGGGTATTCGACGTCCCTGGTTGGCTTCATCGTCTTCTCGGTCCTGGCCGGCATTGGCGGCGGGCTGCTGGGCCCAGCTCAGCAAGCGTCCGTGGCTGACGTAATTGGTTCCGGCCGCAACGGTGGCAAGGCACTGGCCGGATTCCAGATGTGCACCGATCTAGGCTCCATCATCGGCCCGCTGCTGGCCGGGGCCATGGCCGACATGATCAGCTTCCAATTAGCCTTCAATATTTCGGCTGTCGTGGGCCTGGTCGGAGTGATTGCCTGGCTGTTGGTTCCCAAGACCATAAAACCGGTGGAATTGGCCGATTAAGCAATTCCGCAGTTTTAGATTTCCCCTGACTTTCGCGCCGATATTAATTCCCGGAATCTTGCCGGGAAACATCGGGTAGATATACTAGCAATGGCTTTCGCCATTTCACTTGCACTCGATTATTCAGGGGAATCCATGCCGGCTATCCGGACGCGACGATCCAAAGCTCTATCAATTGCGGTTATAGCCGCACTTTCCATCCCGCTTTCTGCTGGTCCGGGGTTCGCCTCTCCAACAGAAGAGCCCTCCGCTCAAACTGTTCAGTCTCCCTCGCCCACTGCTACCGTGGCTGATGCGCCGGAGCCATCGTCTACGCCGTCTCCCGAGGCCAAGGCCACCGGGACCAGCACCAGCGAAGTTGAGACCAAGGCGCCATCACCCAGTGCGCCGGCTGCTATTGCCACTCCAGCAGCTGAAGAAATTTCCAAGGCACTGTCCAAAGACGATGATCTTTCCAAGAAAGAACGCGTGCAGCTAGCCGACAAGGCGCTGGCCGAATTGGAGCTCGTGCACCTCGATGCCCAGCTGGGCCAGGGTGCCAAGCGAATTGCCGAAACCGGTGACGCGACGATCCCTACCATGGACGAACTAGCGAATCTCGCGAAGCTGCCTTCAAATGATTCTGCGGCTTCAGTTCCGTTCCAGGTGGGCGCGCCAGCTTCCCTCGATGAGTTGCGGACCTGGCGTCCACCGGGCACCCTTGGGATCGATGTTTCCCGCCATCAGGGCGACGTGAACTGGTCCACTGCCAAGGCAAACGGGGCACGTTTCGCCTACATCAAGGCCTCCCAGTCGTGGCCTTCTTCCTTGTACAAGGACCCTAAGTTCAGCCAGAACTACACCAAGTCGCGCAATGCCGGCCTGATTCGCGGTGCGTACCATTTCGCCATGCCTGCCCATTCTTCCGGTGCTGTTCAGGCCAGGGAATTCATGGCCAACGGCGGCGGTTGGACCAATGACGGGTACACCATGCCGCCACTGCTGGATATCGAGTGGAACCCGTACAACAAGACCGCTTATCCGCAGGGCAAGGGCGATATGTGCTACGGCATGACGCCTTCCCAATTGGTTACCTGGATCAAGGACTTCGGCAATACCGTCAAGGCCAAGACCGGTCGCCTGCCGATGATCTACACGGCCCAGTCGTGGTGGGATGAGTGCACGGGTGATTCTGAAGCGTTCAAGTCTTGGCCACTGCATGTCTCGATTTTCCCCACCGCTGACGTTGCGAAGAATCCCCGCGAACTTCCTGAAGGCTGGACCACGTTCAATGTCTGGCAGTATTCTTCCAACTCCAATATGTTGGGGTCAACGAAGAATGTGGATGCCAACGTGTGGAACGGCGATCTGACATCGCTGCGCGACTTTGCGAAGAACCGGCGCAGCACGCAGTACAAGCTGACTACCAGCTACTTTGGCGATATGGATGTCTGGCCGACCCGCTTGGGCCCATCGCGCATGTCTGGGGCCAACCGCTATGGAACGCCTGTTGCGATCTCCAAGCGCACCTTCCCCTACGGGGCCAAAACTGTTGTCGTGGCTTCCGGCGAGCACTTCGCTGACGCACTATCAGTTACCTCGCTGGCCAACCGCCACAATGCCCCGCTGTTACTGACCAAGCAGGCCTATCTGCCGAGCGCAGTGGCTGCGGAAATCAAGCGGCTCAATCCATCACGCATCATCATTGCAGGTGGCCCAACCGCAGTCAGCAGCAAGACGTTCACGCAGCTGAAGAAGTATGCGCCGGTATCCCGCGAAGCAGGAAATACGCGCTATGGAACCAGCGCAGAAATTGCTACGAATTGGTCTTCTGCCAAGAACGTGTTTGTGGCATCTGGACGCTCGTTCCCTGATGCCCTGTCCATGGCAGCTGTCGCGGCAGACCGCAAGGCTCCATTGCTGCTGAGCAGCAAGAAGTACGTGCCAAGCACCATCTTGAAGCAGCTGAAACGCCTGAATCCCTCCACCGTGTACTTGGCTGGCGGGCCACTGGCAATCTCCAGAAATGCGGAAAACGAGATCCGAAAAGCGCTTCCGAATGCCAGGATCGCTCGTTACGGCGGCGAAACACGTTATGACACCAGTGCTGTCATCGCCAAGGCCTTCTGGCCAAATGGTGCGCAGCGCCAGTTCATTGCCAACGGCAAGAGCTTCCCCGACGGACTGAGCGGTGCCGTCGCTGCAGGCTACAATGGCGCGCCAATGCTGCTGGCTAAAAAGTCCTGCCTGCCATCTTCGGTAGCCAGCGCAATGCGGGCAATGGACGGCTGGACTAATGTGCTGATTGGCGGTCCACTGGTTCTCGACGATACTGTGGCATACCGAATGAACGGACAGAAAAACATCTGTTAGTTTCCCAAGGACCGATGGTTGACGTCTAAAGCCACTCCTTGGACCGTAACCTGGTTAACTGGCCAATTCGCCATGATTACGAAAGCTGAATTTAACCTTCCATTCCTGTTCACGTTTCAAGGCTTCATTCATCCGTAGCTCCTAACAGTTAGAAGACCGCGTCAATGATAGGATCGGCAGATCCTTAGGTGAAAGAGGAATCCAAGTGTTTGATCGACTCCGACAAGCTGCAAACCGAATATTCAACGTCAGGATAGTGAACGCAAAGCCTATTGCTGTAACTCTCGACCCCATAGTTGGGCCTGATCAAACGCAAGCGAAACTGCTTCGTCAGATTCATGCAGAACTCAAGACACATCGTCGGGAACTGGAAACCATCCGCCTCGCAGTCACTTCTGAAGTCATGCAGGATGTCACGGCTTTCCACCGCAAGCAGGTCAAAACGTTACTAGAGACATTGGAGTTGCTCGCTTCTACTGACGTGTCTATGGCTCGTTTTGGCGATGGTGAATTCCGCCTAATGTTGTTGAATGATTTCAACCTGCGTTTCCAAAAGAATTCCCCAGAACTTCAAGAAGATCTACGCAAGGTATTCGTTAGCAGAGACGCCAACGTATTAGTCGGTTTCCCTCAGCTCTTCCGTGATGCACATTGGTCCGGTGTATATCAGGAGCTCTGGCCACAGTTGAGCCAGCTGACAGCGATGGATCGAAGTTATGCCTGTGCGCATATTACCCGTCCTCAAGCTTTTTCCGCCCTAGGAGATCGTGCCGTTGAATTGTGGCGTCAGGTATGGGCAGGCAAGAAAGTAGCCATTGTGACTGGCGAGGGATCTCGTTTTGACCTGATTCCCGAACTTTTCGACAATCTTGCAGGTCACGAATTCATCCACTCATTACCAATTGATGCGTACGATGACATTGACCGTGTTGAGGCGTTGGTTTCTGACAGTGATTGTGACCTAGCGCTGGTGGCACTTGGTCCCGCCGGCGGCATCTTGGCTCATCGCCTCGCTGCATCCGGGAAGAGAGCTCTAGACATTGGCCACCTGTCGAATAGCTATGAAAACGTCTACAAGGGCGCGCCGCGCCCTGAAGCCACTGCGGTAATCACGAGCAGCCAAATAAGCGCATAGTCGCAGAATTTTGAAACTACATACTGACGGCGGTGGTTCCGAGCATGTGCTCGTGACCACCGTCGTCATTTCTAGTATTTATGTGCCTCCCTTAAGGAAGTGCCGAAACACCAGCGTGCTACACGTCACGCAAAGATCCTTGAACAGATTCCACCGGGAAAGCATCACGTAGCAAGGTAAAATCTATCTGGTGTTCTGGCAACGTAGCCTGCTAGGTCAATGCTTCCGAATCAATAATGGCAAGTACTTCCTTCATGATCTGCACGCCGATGACGGTGTCCCAGCCCGAAAAAGGCTGAAGAGGGTCTATAACTTGAAGTTCTATGCGGCCTGCTGATGGTCACTAGTGTCCCTCCAAACCCATGGGACACCGTATTGTTTGGGCCGCAAACAAACCGAGTAGGAGACTGGAAACTGCCAGCTTTGAACCAGCTATTTGCCCCTCTACTGACTTCACAGCATTGCGCACATCTATCGCACGTCTGCTGATTACATCATGATGAATCCGTGGTAAATGAACGTAGTGTGAAATGGCAATTACCTCGCGTGGCTTGGCTTCGCGCGCAAAAATCATGTCTGACAGCACCAGCCCTGTGTCATCGTAGACTTCTGGTACTTCCCAGACAGGAGAGTCTCATAGTTCAAGGCGGGTACATTTTCCACGTACCGCATGAATCTCTATACCCATAAACGCTTGACTGCATCAACTTAATTCGGTGCCAAGAGGCGCGTCAGGCCACTTCCCCACACGTCAACATTGCGGCGATTTATCCAACCCAAGATAGATCCCACATTGCACAAAATGCGAGCCCTGGTGCGAGGGCGGTTGACTTGAAAATGGTTGACGACCCGAGTATGCCTCAACCATCTGTGGCCCAGTGCAGTCTCCAAAGTTCGGTTTGACTGAATAACGGTACATCCGAACATTTTTGTCAGCGCCGAATTCGCCAACTTCTTCTTGCTGACGCAATGACAAGCAGGCGCTGGTAACGCAGTTCATCTGTTCCGCTACGGCACCGAGATAGATACCAGCGGACAAGGGATTCGTCGGATTACCGTTCTCGTCGAATTTACCGGATTCCTGAGTGACCAACACATCGTTTAGCCATTGCAATCCAGCTACGATGGCGCCCATGCATCCAACGATGCGTCCGCTGGTTGACAGAACCCAAAGGAAAACGACAGTCGACCCCAACAGTGAAACTGAGGCGCCGAACTTCCGTCTACTTGGCAGAAAATTCTGTGAACGCCCTAGTCCCAATGGAATTGTTCTCGAATTTTGCAGTAATTTCATTGTGAGCGGAGTTTTGCACTGCTACGATAATCCGCGATTTCCGAAGCTTCAATACTGAAGAAATGAATCCATATTTTTCGCGTTCAACGACTAACATGACGTGTCGCGCTAACAAGCAGTACTGCCTTGGATCCCAATTCTTGTATCCAATCACACGCAGTTGCCGACACAGTTATCGCTTCACGAATCGCTTTGCAGACTGGGTCAGGAAGCACCATCGCGTTCGGTATACCAGCGTCGCATATTCGGGCATCAAATGTTCTGCATTTTACGGTCAATTTTCTGGCTAATCACCGTAGAAACCCCGTCTCCGCGCATAGTGACGCCGTACAGGGCATCAGCTACTTCCATGGTCTTCTTCTGGTGGGTAATCACAATCAGCTGCGATGACTCGCGCAGCTCTTCGAAGATCGTGATCAGGCGTCCCAAATTCATATCGTCCAAGGCCGCCTCCACCTCGTCCATCACGTAGAACGGCGACGGGCGAGCCTTGAAGATGGCGACCAGCAACGCGACAGCAGTCAGCGAACGCTCGCCACCGGAGAGCAGCGAGAGCCGCTTGATCTTCTTGCCGGCCGGACGCGCTTCCACCTCGATGCCTGTGGTGAGCATGTTTTCGGGATCGGTGAGCACCAGCTGGCCCTCGCCGCCTGGGAAGAGGCGATCGAAGATCCGCCTGAACTGAACGGCGGTGTCGTTGTAGGCCTCGGTGAACACCCGCTCGACGTGGGAATCAACGTCGGCAATGATCTGCTGCAAATCCCCTCTGGACTTCTTCAAATCCTCGAGCTGGCCGGAGAGGAACTTATGGCGTTCCTCCAAGGCAGCGAACTCTTCAAGTGCCAACGGATTGACTTTGCCCAAGGCCGCCAGGTCGCGTTCGGCCTTCTTCAGCCGCTTTTCCTGCTCGACGCGATCATATGCTCGGGTGCCGACAGGATTGCCTTCTTCATCAACGTTTTGCCGCAGCGCGCCCCACTTGTCGTCTTCGTCGAGGGCCTCCGGAATCAGCTGGTCTGGACCGTAATTGGCGATGAGGTGATCAGGGGTGTATCCCAGTTCTCCCAGGGCCTTGGTCTCAAGATTTTCAATGCGCATCCGCAGTTCCGCACGGGCCATCTCATCACGATGCACAGCATCAGCAAGACGGGCCAGCTCGGCGGAGAGCTGCTCCGCTTCCTTGCGTTGGCTGACAAGCATGGATTCCAGTTCGGATTTCTTTCCGGCCAGCTCTTCGCGTTCTTGGCCAGCCATCGATACGGATACTTCAATGAAACGCAGGACGCGCTCAGCAGCTTGCTCAATACGGATCGCATTGGCCGCTTGCTCCTTGCGCTGCTCCGCTCGACGAGCTGCAACTTCACGGTGATTGCGCTCAGCTGCCGCAGTGCGGCGCAGACCCTCAACGCGCGAACGCAACGCAGAAACGCGCTCTTCACTACTGCGCAAGGCAAGACGGGCTTCTAATTCCTGCTGTCGTGCCGCGGCTGCAGCATCTGCAAGAGCTGCTCGTGCAGCGTCATCAACAGTATCTTCATCTTGATCCGTTGAAGCTAGCTCCATGCGCTCGGTAATCTCTTCCAGAGATTCCTGCTCGATTTCCAGCTTCTCCAGCGTTGCTTCGAGCTTTTCTTCCAGCTTGGCTTTGTCCGATCGCGCGCTGCGAAGTTTCTGTCCAAGACGTGCCAGATACGAGGATAATTCATCAATGGTGGCGTCAGATTCAGCCAGCGCCGACAGGGCTTCATCTCGCTGTTGCTGAGCGATGGAAAGCTCTGGTCCCCGCTGAGCCAATCTTTGCTCGACTGTGGAAAGTTCTTCCTGGCACTGGGAGAGTTCAGTTTCCGTCTGCTCCACTAAGGCCTGCTGCGCGATCAGGGAAGCGCCTGCTGAGTCCCCCACGGAACTGCGGACTGCCGAAACAGTGATGCCATCCAAGGTGGTGAGCAGCGCAGATGGGTTCTGCACCAAGGCCGCAGGTGCTTGGCTCATTTCCTCAATGATGTAATGGCCAACAAGAAGCTGATCAAGCAAGCTGTCCAGCGGGCCATCGGCAGCTACAACTTCACGAGCGCTGACGGCATTAGGCATTGCAGTAGCCTTTGCACCACTTGGCAGAACTTCGGCGTGCAGGAATACCTGGCTGGCCTGCTGCTGTTGGAGGTCCTCGATGAGATCCAACGCATCACCAAGGTTCTTGGCTACCAAAGCTTCGGCACTGTCACGCAAAATCGCGGCGATGGCCTGTTCATATCCCGGATTAACCGTAATCAGCTCCCCCAAACGGCCCAGGAGCAGTCCGGATGTTGATCCAAGAAGCTGTGACGACTGATCATCTGGTTTGGAATTCAGCTTCAGGGCTTCAAGGCGAGCACGCAATCCGGAAACACGCACCGATAGCTCGCGTTCACGCTGACTGTCGGCATTGTGCTCTTCTGACAATGCTGCGTGTTCCCGATCTGAACTCTCGAAATCTATATTCAGCTGGGCTTCGCCCGCCAATTTTTTCTCAAGATCACCGGCAACTTCTGCGTGAGAGCGCAAATCCAGTTCAAGGTCCGAGTCGAAGGACTGGACGCTTTCCTGGAGGCGGGAAATTTCGGCCCGGGTCACGTCGACACGGCTGCGTGCGGAAGCCACCTGCGAGGCGAGCCGTGACATGCCTTCTCGACGGTCCGCCGCGGCGCGGAGCATGGCAGCCATCCGCTGCTGTTCGGCGCGTGATGCTTCCTCGGCCTGCTCTTTAGCCTCTACAGCTTCAGCAAGAATCTCGTGGCGGTCTTCAAGAGCTTCTTCAAGTTCCTCAAGTTCTTCGCTCATTCGCTCAGCTTGAGCTTCCAAACGCTCAGGATCACGGCTGGAATCGAAATGGGTTTCATTGCTTTCCAGCAATTTCCCGCGTTCACGAGCCAACGCGGCCAGCGATCGATAACGCTCTGCCTGCGTGCTCAACGAAACCCACGTTTCCTGGATCTGAACTAGTCGCGGGGTAATGGTTTCCATCTGGGCAGTCAGTTCAGCGATGTGCTTCTTGATGCGTTCCAGGCGTGCCGCAGCGTCTTCTTGCTGAGCTTGGATTTTGGATTCGTCATCAATATCCTGGGCCAGCTTGTTGTTCAGTGTGACCAAATCATCTGCCAGCAGACGGGACTTTGCATCCCTGACATCAAGCTGCACCGTCTGCGCACGGCGAGCGATTTTCGCTTGCCGTCCCAACGGAGCCAATTGGCGGCGAACCTCGGCGCTCAAATCCTCAAGACGATCCAGATTTCCCTGCATCGCTTGCAGCTTGCGCAGGGTTTTCTCCTTGCGCCGTCGGTGCTTGAGCACGCCGGCCGCTTCCTCGATGAAACCACGCCGATCTTCAGCGGTGGCGTGCAAGATGCGGTCCAGCTGTCCCTGACCGACAATCACATGCATTTCTCGACCCAGACCGGAATCCGAAAGCAGCTCTTGAATGTCCAGAAGACGGCAAGAACTTCCATTAATGGCGTATTCGGATCCACCAGTACGGAACAGCGTGCGGGAGATAGTGACTTCTGCATAGTCGATAGGCAGCTGGCCATCAGAGTTATCGATTGTCAGGGACACATGGGCACGGCCCAGTGGTGGGCGGCCAGAAGTGCCAGCAAAGATCACGTCTTCCATCTTGCCGCCGCGAAGCGTCTTGGCACCCTGTTCACCCATGACCCAGGACAGCGCGTCAACCACATTGGACTTGCCGGAACCGTTAGGTCCTACAACAGCCGTGACGCCCGGTTCAAACTCAAAAGTGGTCGCCGATGCGAAAGACTTGAATCCGCGAACGGTGAGAGTCTTGAGATGCACGGCGTGAAGTTCCTATGTTTGGGCGAAATCGCTAAAGTTAGGTTGGGCAATCAAACCCAATCCTTGTCGCAATTCTAGCGAAGCGCACTGGGGATTATCTGGTTGTGCTCGCAAAATCCGAGGAAGAAAATCGAGGGATAGATCATTCTATGAGCATTCTGACGCAGATTGACCAGTGGCCAAGTGACAATGCGGTATCCGTGGTGGTGAACGGCAATGGTGCAATCGTTGACCAGCACGGTGATACTGCCCGTGTTTACCCCTTGGCTTCGGTGACCAAGTTGCTCAGTGCCTACACGTTCTTGGTTGCTCTGGAAGAAGAAGCCATCACCCTCGAAGACCCTGCAGGGCCAGAGGGTTCAACCGTGCACCACCTATTGGCGCACACAGCCGGGTATGACTTTGATTCCGGAACCATCCGCTTTGCCGTAGGGACTAAACGCGGATACTCGAATTACGGCTTTGAAAAGCTCGCAGAGCATCTGGAACAACAGACCGGAATCAGCATGGCCCAGTATGCCCAGGAAGCGGTCTTCGCTCCTCTGGGGATGGCTGATACAGAAATTGCCGGCAGCTGCGCAAAGGATGGCCGATCCACCGCTGCCGACCTGGCAAAATTCGCTGCCGAACTTTTGAACCCAACTATCGTGGCGCAAGAAACATTGAGCGAGGCAACGCGTGTGCATTTCGAGAACCTCGCTGGAATTCTGCCCGGCTATGGCCGGCAGAACCCGAATGACTGGGGACTCGGGTTTGAGATCCGATCGTCCAAAGCGCCGCACTGGACAGGTGCAAACCATCCCGCGTCCACCTATGGACACTTTGGGCAGTCTGGTACGTTCCTCTGGGTGGACCCTAAACATCGTCTGGCCTGTGTGACGCTCACCGATAAAAGCTTTGGCCAGTGGGCTGTTGACGCTTGGGCCCCGTTCAATGACCAAGTTCTAGTCGCCACGAAAATTACTCGGAATAACTAGTTATTCCGAGTCAGTCTGCCTACGATCCTTTAGTTTGATCTTCGATCAAAACAGCTAGACTGATCAACAGATATAGAAACAGTGTGAATCACAGCTATTCTAAGCATAATCACTATTACAGCTCACTCCTTTCAACACCTATCATCCAGAACTAACGAGGATTTCAATGACTGATAAAAACTACAGGCAGTGGCAAGTTCTGCACTACGTATGGGACAACTTGTCAGATTTTAAAAATCGCTGGATTATGCTACCGGGGATCCATACCATTCAATTTGGTAAAGATGAATCCCCAATTGACATTTATGTAAATGAATATATTAATGCGTCAGATTTTAAAGCACAACCAGTGTTCTTCACAGGTGCCATCTCTTCTCGAGGAGATAAGAAAGGGCCATTCTTTTCCGGACTGGGACTGACGAACAATAAAAAACTTCCACTAATCGCCGTCGCGGACCCAAGCCTCGATGATGACGCTTCCTTAAGCCTAGCCTGGTACACAGGTGGTCCAACCGACAACTTCACAGCTAATCTACTCGCGACTTTAACTGTCCTTCAGGAGAGCCTTAAACGCGAGTTGATTTTCATAGGTGGATCAGGAGGTGGATTTGCTGCGCTAAATATCGCTTCAAGGTTCAAAGGAGACTCGACCGCGCTGGTTTGGAATCCACAAACGGATATATATGAATACGCAGAACGCTTCGTAAAAGCATACTTGAGAAGTCGGTTTAATTTCGCCTTTGCGACTTTAGGCTCACCCGATTGGAAACAATTTTGTAAGAGCAGAACCGATTCCAAAGTACACACCCACGTTTTGCGAAGCCAGACTCTTACCGCGCCCCGACGTGTTATTTACCTTCAGAACAGTGCTGATTGGCATCGGAGCAAACACCTCAAGCCCCTCTGGTCAATGACGACGCAAAAAGAACTACAAGAAGGGGTCAATTCGCTGGACGATAATCACATCGTCTTCGTCAGGGAATTCGCCGAAGGGCACGCACCACCACCGTCCACCCTAATCGGTAGCCTCTTGGAACAATTAATGGACCTCTCGATGAATGCCAAAGATTTAAAATTCTAAGAAGCAAACTCAAATTGAATTCATCAAAAAACGGAAGCCAGTGAGACTGACAATGCTTCCCGCTAAGCAGCTCGCACTGTCCGACCTAGGTTCATCCCTCGAAAATTGCCCATGTTTTCGATATGAAGAAGAGCGGGACACTCCTACCCTAAAGCCGGAGTCACGAAACAAAATGCGCGCTCCTCGTTTACCCGCAATGGGTCAAATGAGATTTCGTTGTGATAACGCGAAGCCATCGACCGTCAAAATAACTATCCAGCCCCAGATAAGGTCCTAGATATGCTGAATCGTACCAGGAACATTAAGAAGCACTCTTCCCGCGGTAGACGCATATTTGACGACTTTGATAGCGCACTTCGTGCAGGTCTTTCTGAAGGGCTTACCATTATCAAATCCAACGGACGATATTTCGATTTCTACTTCGAAGACCGAAATTCTCCGGTGACCCTTGTCACATTCCATGCGGCAACTGGACCCAAAACCGTTGAGTATCCTATTTTTACCGGATCGGGTTTCGCTGAGAAGCTCGGTGTCAACTTACTCGCCTTCGCCGACTCCGCTTGTGGCGGAGCAGAAAAACTACTCACTTTTTGGCACCAAAGCACCAAACGAGTTCCGTCTGGTAAGTTCATCCCGTCAATCATCGCCCTGACACAGCGTCCCGGGCAAGAAAAACATCTTATTTTTTTTGGTTCCTCCGCTGGCGGATATGCGGCTCTTCATTACAGTACCTACTTTCCAAAGTCAGTTGCATTAGTGATGAATCCTCGCATTGAACTTCTTGGAAAACCTGATCGCTTTGACGACTACTCCCGAAAAGCGTATCCGGGATGGAACCCACAAATGATTGCCGCAAAAATTCCAACAAGCATGTCAAAGTGGTACGCCAAAGGAAGAGAAAATACCGTGGCATACATACAAAATACTGGTGACAGACTGTATTACGAGAATCATTTCTCGCGCTTTGAGGCTGCTACGCGTGAGCAATCAAATATTCATTTTAAGATCCAGAATTGGGGAAAGGGGCACATAGTCCCTCCTGCGAACGAATACATGGAACCTCTTAAGTCACTCGTTAACCATGCTCCGAATTGGAACGCAGGGCTATCAAATTTTGCCAGTTGAGGCACCCGTACTTCCAATTCTAGTCACCGTTCATTCGTGATTATCATCTTGGGTTCAGGTTGCTCGTAGTCACGGGGACTGCCCACCGAGACTTGAACAAACATCACATAGTAAGGTTAGACGTATGGCTTCTACTAAGACCTATGCTCCGGTGATTACGGGGTTACCGCATACCTCAATCAGTTCGGCGCCAATAAACACAGTTGTGAAACGGAATGAAGATCCCGTTATTCGTGGTTCACGACGATTCTGGCTCGATGGAAGCGTAATTCTAAACGGAACATGCATTAAGCGAACTGCGGATCTCGATTCGTCACTACCACAAGCCGCGGAACGGTGGAGTATTGAAGAACTTGCTGATTGGTGGTCGAAAGGTGCACGAAACCCTGGTGCACTATTCATTGAAGATTCAGTAGATTCATGGAGCGCTTGTCTTCCTGACCCACTGGGCGGTGCACTTGCGTTCTCTCTCAATAAGCAGGGCAAAGCATTCGTTTCTACCAGCATCGTAGAAATTGTACATGCAGCCGAGACACATGGAATCATCTTGGAAAAGGATCCATTGTTTCAGGTAGAGCGTCTCATGCTTGGCAACGGAGGGCTCACACCTGCAAGTTACAAGGGTGTACATTCACTTGAGCCTTTTCAGTATTTCGTATTGTACGGAAATCAAATCTTTACAAAGAATTACAAGATTCGCGAGAGCCTTGACTCTGCATCGCTCTATGATTTGTTTACAATTCTCCGATCTGACGTCCAAGGCGCTGTCCAAGCAATAGCAGAGACGAATTCTCAGCAAATCACCGCACACTTGACAGGCGGTTTTGACTCACGCCTAGTTCTCTCCGCAGTATTGAACCTAGAACTGCGAGATCGAGTCAATATATTCTGTTCCGGCCCTGAAGGTTCCACCGATCGAATAATCGCCGATGGCCTGACGAGACAATACGGCTTACAACGAGTAGACGGGGCAGGGCTCACGACTGCACCAACGACGAACATGTCAGAACGACTAATGGGCGCACTCTTTGCGAGTGGTGGAATAACTAATACGGGCCCGTTCGGTCGAGAAATCTCTGTACCAGTTAGCGCAATGGGCGGCGGCTACGGAGAAGTGCTTCGAACATTCTTTGGAAACAGAAAAATTACCGACTCACTTGGTCGACTTGATAGCAGCCTCCTTATATCAAGCTATCTGCCCACAGCAAACACCAAGAGCACCTATTTTTCGCCAGAAGCAATCGCGAACGTTTCATCATTACTAACAAAAAAATTCGATCACTTGTCCCATCTTTATCAGGATGCCAGTTTCATAGGCGATGCGTTTTATACGCATAATCGGAATCGCTACCATATCGGTCAGACGTCTTTATTATGGAGTCGTGTTGGCTCTAGGTTTGACCCGTTGTATTCTGTTGCTGGTTTCGAATTAGCCAGAAGATCTACGCAACATGTCAGATCGGCAAATCTCATTGGCCATGATTTACTAGACTCGCTGAAACCTGATCTATTATCATGGCCCTTCGATTACGACAGGTTCAGCCAAGACCTATTGCAACTAAGAAATCGACGAGAATTACGTTCATGGCCAAAGAATAACGAGAAAATTAGTTTTGTAAAAGGGCTCACACCTGAATGTGAAGCTGATAGCACTTTCCTATCCGTTCTTCGACGCCTAAATGCCACCGAACCCAAACTTACTGCCGCGCAACGCAAAGCTAAGGTGGAGGAAGCCAACGGATTGGGAGTTAATTTTTGGCAGGTAGTTTACAAGGAGACTGGACAAGAACTGTTATCTAGCGCTCTCGAACAAACGAATGGTACTGCTTTACAGGGAACTGTCGATATCGAATACATTCGTAAATTATCAACTGCAAGTTCACTAAACAAGAAGCAACTTCGTGATCTTTACAGTTTGGGTGGGATCATGTCTTGGCTCAGTTTCGGGTAATTAAGAATAGTCTTACTAGGTTAAGATCTTCAGTATCCGATAATCTTTTCTCTCATAACTACTAATATTTATTTCGCAGGAACAATGGTAAATTTCTTCATATACGGTGGCTGCGTTTCTAGGGATGCCTATGAACTGGTCAAGGATGAACATTATTTAACGGGTTACATCGCTCGCCAGTCGCTTATTAGCGCCAACTCGCTACCCGAGACACGAATTAACACAGCAAATTCATCGACAAACTTTAATTCCCGGATGGTAGTCGGAGACATTAAGTCCTCGCTCTTCTCTACTTTGCGTGAAAAATCGAATGAAGTCGAAGTATTCCTATTTGACATCTTAAGTGAACGACTAGGAGTTTATCGACTCCAGGGCGGGCGATACATCACGAACTCCGCGGAACTATCCAAATCAAGTCTTTTAGATGATTTTCCGTATGCCAAGGCTAAGATTCATTTTGGCACCAGCCAACACTTTGAGCTTTGGAAACAAGGAGTACTTACCCTCAAAGATATTCTCGTAGAATGTGGTCTATTCAGCAATAGCATATACATTGAGACCATTTGGACTGATCATTCTTGTCAAGGCAGTAACGTTCCTAAATTCAGAAACTGGTCCGCTCATTACGCGAATAAGTTATACGAACCATATTTTTCGTACCTTCGAGAATTGGGTTTTAGATCAATAAAACCGTCTCTGGATATCAGCCTATCCGATGAAAATCATAAATGGGGTAGTTCACCGTATCATTATCAGCCGGAGTACTATCAGGAAATCCTTGTGCAAGTATTCGACCAAATTTCAGAAAAGTAGCTTATCTCGGTGCACGGCGTGGTCGCGGCTGGCACACTGGGCAGCTATAGGAAGAACGGCCCATGAAGGGATCACGACGAATCAGAGACTCACGGCCGTTTTCTCTGCAACGCAAACAGGCTTTGCCTTCGCGCCCGTAGGCGTTCAAGGACCTGGAGAAATAACCGCTAGCGCCGTTAACATTCACGTATAGAGAATCAAAGCTCGTACCACCAGCGGCGAGGGCGCGTGTCATCACGTCAACCAAAGCATCATTGAGGCGTTGCACTTCTGGACGCCTGATAGTGCCAGTATTGCGCAAACCTGAAAGGCCTGCTTGCCAAAGTGCTTCATCCGCATAGATGTTGCCGACTCCGGAAATGATCCCCTGGTCCAGAATGGCTCTCTTGAGTTCTGTCGTCTTTTTGCGAAGCGCGACGTACAGGTCTTCGGTCTTGCGGTGAGGATCCATCACGTCTCGGGCAATGTGAGCAGCCGCCTGTGGGATCGATGCTTTTAGCGACCCGGCTCCGGCAGGCAACCCATCGGTTGTTGCAACCAGTGGGGAGATAAACATTCCCCCAAAGATTCGCTGGTCTACGAAACGCAGTTCGCTGGGGAAATCAGATCTCTCGCTGAGTGAGAGCCTGACTTTTAGATGTTTCTCATCGTGAGCATCAGGTTCTTCGACAAGAAGTTGGCCGCTCATGCCGAGGTGGGCAACCAATGCTGCCGGAGTTGAAAGGCCTTCGAGGTCCATCCAGAGGAACTTGCCCCGGCGAACCACGGAAGCGATAGAGCAACCGCTCAATGTCTGTTCAAAATCTTCAACGCCGTCGGTATGACGGCGGACGGACCGCGGGTCCAGCACTTGAGCGGTTAGTACCGTTCGAGTGCGAACCCACTTATCCAGTCCTTCTCGGACCACTTCAACTTCTGGCAGTTCTGGCATGAACTAAACGCTATCCCTTAGGTAGCTGCTCACCTGGATGCAGCAACAGCCAAGTCTTGTGTGCCGCTTCCTGCTCAGCTTCCTTCTTGGATGGCCCATGCCCCTGGCCGTATCCCTCGTTTCCGATGCGGAGTTCGGCAAGGTAAGTGCGTGCGTGGTCAGGACCGGAACCACTGACCTGGTAGTGCATCTCGCCTAGCTTTTGGGAGGCTACTTCTTCCTGGATTACAGTTTTCCAGTCAGTCGTCGCGCCCAGCAGCCGATGATCTTCCAGCAGTGGAGTGACGAAGCGAAGCACAAACGAGCGCGCAGCTTCCATGCCTTGAACCAAGTAGGTGGCCCCAAGAATTGCTTCCATGGTGTCTGCCAGAATGGAGGATTTATTGGCTCCGTTGGACTGGGCTTCCCCACGTCCTAGGAGCAGGTGCTCCCCCACTTCCAAATCACGGGCAATGATCGCCAAGGCGCGGGTACTGACAATAGCCGCTCGCCGCTTCGCGAGATCGCCTTCTGGCAAATTCGGGAAAGTTGCGTATAGGTATTCTGCAACGCAGAAGCCAAGAATTGAATCACCTAAGAATTCAAGGCGTTCATTCGTTGGAATGCCACCGTTCTCATAGGAATATGAGCGGTGGGTAAATGCAAGACGAAACGTCTCGGAATCAATATTGATTCCGAGACGCTTCATAAGTTCTTCTTTTGAAGACATGTCTTAGACGTCTGCGACCTTGCGACCCTTGTACTCAAGGAACAATTCGGTACCAGCCGAGTCGGTGACAACCTTAGCCTGGTGAGGCAGGCTGTAGGTTACGCGACCGTTTTCAACGGTCTTCACCAGGTTCGGTGCGGTAGCCTTCCACTGAGAACGGCGGGCACGAGTATTCGCACGGGACATCTTCCGCTTTGGAACAGCCACGACTACTTCTCTTCTCTCTTGTCTGACGTTTTATCATTTGTCGCATCCTCTGCGACAATGTCGGACAGCTGCGCTAGCGCTGCCCAACGTGGATCCAGGATCTCATGATCATGCTGAGGGTCATCGTTGAGACTGATTCCGCATTCACTGCAGAGCCCCAAGCAATCTTCCCGGCAAACCGGCTGGAACGGCAGGGCGGTAACCACTGCGCTCCGTACTACCGGATCGATGTCAATCAAGTCACCGACCACCCAATACTGATCCACATCATCATCGTCTTCGAATTCTTCGCTCTCTTCATAATAGAAGAGCTCTTGAATATCAGCCTCGAAGTCGTACTCGATGGGCTCCAAGCATCGTCCACATTCCCCAGCGATTTGCGCTGTAGCGGTACCCGATACCAGAATTCCTTCATGCACGGCTTCAAAGCGAAGATCTAAGTCAAGCTCAGATCCTCCACGAATACCGATGAGTGCATTTCCCACATCTGCGGGTGCCGAAACCTGCTCATTGAGAGTTTTCATTGAGCCAGGCGAACGGCCGAGCTCCCTGGTTGAAAAAACCAGAGGCGAGTTGCGATCGAGTTCGCCGTGTGACGATCGATCAGAACGCTTTTCGCTAATGATGACTCCTATAGAAACATAGTCCGACATTTCATCTTAGCTTGCCGTAGGCCAAGTTCCCAAACTGAAACCAGTTTTCAGAGCTCGATGCCGGTGTTGCACTCACCACAGCATATCGTAGACGACCTGCCAATCCCTACTTGCACGCGTTGCTAATCCAACATTCCCGACCTTGCAATCCGCGCCGCGGACTTCGAAGAAGAATCGGAATAACGCCAGGGACGAGCGCGACGCAAAACGGCTTATAGCAAACATCCCGAAGAAAGCTTGCCCAGCGAATTATGCTTGGTCATGCTTCGAATTAAGTGGTGAGGGATTCTCCGTGAAAGTGTTACGAACCGTCAATAGCGTCGTCAAGAAAGTGCAATCGCGCTTTGAGACACGGCGACACCTGAAGTTCATTCAGAACCACGCCACAGAACTACGCCACCTGCCCGTGGACGCTGACCGGTACAAGGTAGCGCTGCACTTTCCCGATGAGATGGCCAACGCCTACCAGATCAGGCAATGGTACGAACCGCTTTTAGCCTTGGCAGAGTTCGTGCCGGTGGTAATCATCGCACGAAGTCCAGATACTGCGCTGTCGCTGCGCAAGGAATGCCCGCTACCGATTCACTTCGCCCCCGCCGTGGTAGATGTTGAGCGATTCATGCAATCCCAGGATCTACGTGTGGTGTTCTACGTGAATCAAAATATCCGGAACTTTCAAATCATGCGGTTCAATGCGCCTAATCATGTCTTCATCTGCCATGGCGAAAGCGAAAAAGCCTACATGTGGTCCAACCAGCTCAAGGCCTACGATTATGTATTTTCAGCCGGTGAAGCAGCTAGAGATCGCCTGGTAAATCACTTGCGCAATTTCGACGCTTCGTTGCGATGCCGGTTAATTGGGCGTCCGCAAATAGATGTGGATTATGCGTCGCCTGTCGACCTGAATAAGGAACTACCGACGCTTCTCTATGCCCCAACCTGGGAAGGCGACCGGCCTTCCATGAATTATGGCTCCGTACTATCCCATGGTGAACAATTAATTGACGCCTTGATCAAGGACGGCGGATTCAACGTTATTTTTCGCCCCCATCCACGTTCTGGACTGGGTGCGAAACCCT
The DNA here is from genome assembly GCF_044753145.1 of Glutamicibacter sp. NPDC088483. NCBI lineage: Bacteria > Bacillati > Actinomycetota > Actinomycetes > Micrococcales > Micrococcaceae > Glutamicibacter > Glutamicibacter sp. NPDC088483. The sequence continues at coordinate 63,731 of NZ_JBIVMP010000002.1, read as the reverse complement.
ATGGGCAAGGCGTAGAAAGAATCCGAAAACAGCTGAGGGCGCACAGCGAAACTTCGAAAGCCCAATTCATTTTCGATGACTCGGCCCACTGGGGCTGGCAGTGGTCAGCTGCCGACCTTTGCGTGACTGACATTTCCGCAGTTGCTTATGACTTTTTAGCTACAGGAAAACCAATGTTCGTGACGCAACCGGTGTCGACCGAGGCTACCGTTGATGAATCTCCAGCGCTGCAACAGGTGCCTGCCCTTACAGCTGCGGCGGCAACGGAAATCAGCCGGCTGGCGCGAGAAGCCTTGGCCGGCAATAACCCGCAGCTACGAGGACTGGTCAATTACTACTTTGGCGACGTTTCCCCCGGTGCCAGCATGCAACGTTTCATTGCAGAAACGCTGGCGCTAGTGCAAGAAGACAGCGTCACTGATCACTAGCCAGCTTCAGCAGCATAGTGGTGCCGGGCCTGCAGGAGGCCCGGCACCGCAATTTCAATAAGCTGCGGTGTCTTCCTTATTTGAAGAAGCGCTCAACAACGCGCCGCGCGGCATGCCCGTCATCATTTGGGGCAAACTGTTGAATGAATTCGTCTCGATTCACCCCTGGCAGATCAGCCCCCGCCAAAGCTGACGATAGTGCATCCCAAAGGTCGTTCTCTTCTTCAACAATTGGGCCAGGCAACGCACTCTCGTAGTCCAAATAGAAACCACGCAGATTATCCCGGTAGTTCTCCAGATCGTATGCATAGAAGATAATTGGTCGTCGCAACAGCGAGTAGTCGAAGAATACCGACGAATAATCAGTAATCAATACATCAGAAGCAAGGTACAGTTCCTGAATATCTGGATGACTCGAGACATCGATAATGCGATGCCGCAGGCTCTCCGGAATCGACACGGCATTTGATACCAGCACATGCATGCGCAACATCAAGATGGTGTCTTCGCCAAAACGACGGTCGAACTCCTCCAGATCCATTGGCAGGTCGAATCTGAATTTACCGCGGCTTGAAGCCGCATCGTCACGGAATGTCGGCGCGTAAAGTACGGTCTTGATTCCTGGGGGTATCGCAAGCTCATCACGTACACGCTTTTCTTGCTCAGCAACGTCGGTACCGGTCAAGATGTCGTTTCGGGGATAGCCGAGCTCCACGGCTTCGCCTGAGAATGCATAGGCGGATCGCATGATTTCGCTAGTGTAGCGAGAAGGTGAAATGAGGTGCGTCCATTGGCGCGTTGCTCGTGTAACACGCTCAAGATACCCCTCATCGCGGCCTTGAACTTCGCGAACATCGAGTGCCATCTGTTTGAGTGGTGTTCCGTGCCAGGTCTGCAGGAACACTCCCTTCGCGCGACGCTTCACATAGTGCGGGAAGCTCTGGTTATTCACCCAGTATTTTGCCCGTGCGAGATGCCAGAAATATTCTGGGGACAATCGCTTAACGGTAGTCGTCAAAGGATCGGAGAAGCGGTGCTTTCCCGAGTAAACCCATACCTTGCGACGTGTGTCACCTTGTCGCAGCAATTCCTCGTAAATATACCGAGGAGAGTCGCCGTACTGATTCCCGAGACCCGATTCGAAGACGATGAGGTCTTCTTCCATGGGAGCAAGCTTGTACAACTTGTATAGCTTGCGCATGACGTCAAAGTACCGCTTGTTCCTACGGAACTTGTTCTTCAACTTAACCGGCAATTCGGCACGCCAGCCAACGTTGGGTCTGCCACGCAACTCGGCTCGCTCTATTTCTCCCGTTATGCGTTGCGAATTGTTTTGGTCCCGGTGGGTCATGAACACGTCAGCACGTTGACGGTACTTGTCTTCCATGGCTTTACCTCGTTGCAGGGTACGCGAAAGATCATGCAGCAATGTTTCTGCATCAAAGGCAATGCGGCCTGGCAATTCGTCGTCCAAGTTCAAATGCGATCCGCTCGGTCCCAAGAAGCGAGAGCGATCGAACTGGTAGTAGTGAACAGGCTTGTGCAGGAAGCTGAAGTCAAAGTTCACTGAAGAGTAATCCGTGACCATGATTGCCGCGGTCTTGATTAGTTCCTGGACGTCAATTTCACCTTGGACAATTAGTCGAGCGGGCGTGCCAGCGAAATGATCCCTGAATTGCATCATGTTGGGATGGAGGCAGAAAACAACTTCCAGGCCATGCCTCTGGACTAATTCTGCAAGTTCCGCCGAATTAAGCAGGTTTTTCCATTGCTCGAGGTAGTCCGATTCAAGGAAAACTTCCTCATTCTGCAACCAATCACGCCACGTTGGGATGATCAGGAGCATGTTCTCGTTAACACTCAAATCCGTCGCTAGCAAGGAATCGAACCGGGATAGCCCGGTGACCTTGACTTCGTCAGGCGAATAAAGGAAGTCCTTAACGATGTACTGCTTCTCGCGCTCAGAGGAAACCATGAACAGGTCCGTCGCAAAGCCAGGTGAATTCTTGCCGTAGTTGGGAACCATCCATTTGGTTCCCATGACGCCATGCTGCAAGAACACCCGAGTAGCGCGGCAACGCGACGAGAAGCTATGGTGCCTTGTTGGGTACAAGTAATCGGCATGGTGCGTGCCGATGACTCGTTGTGCACGAATAGCCAATTCAAAATGTTCTTTGCTGCCATGGAAAACGACGTGATCCATGGAATCGAAATTCCGCAAATCGGGAGCTTTCTCATCGATGACATAGTATGCATCAATATCTGGGCGTTCTTTGCGCAGGTATTTGAACAGATGCAGCCCGTTGTCCTGAGCCTTGTAGGACAGTTCGCCGACGATCCAAATCGGCTTCGAATCCGATGGCTGGCTGATTGGGAAACTACGCTGTTTAGCGTTAGCAAGTACGGCAAAGGCTTCTTTGTCGAACACTTCCAGAATCACCGATGTTGATTTTGCTTTGAAGGTGAAATACGGAGAAATCGCTAGAGTCTGTTCACCGATTGTCACCGCATCCGCCCGCGTCGTGCTGCGCACGGCAAACGGGGTACGAGTCACCCGGATGCGTGCAAGCTCACCGCTGGAATTCGAAGTCGCCAGCAAATAGAGATCGTAATTATCTCCACGATCGATCGCCTCCCAGTCAGCAGATTTGAAATCCAGGGTTGCTGACCAGCTGTAGATAGCACGTCCAAAACGCTTTGCTGCATGCTTTTCGTCGAAAACCAGCTCCGCTGGAACTTCCACTGCAAATTCCGATTTTCGTCCAACCAGTTGCAAAGTGACTGAGGACAACCGGTCGCTCTGCGTTTCCAGCACTCCGCCCAACGACAGCATGCCGTCGTGGATCCGGGTGATGTCAGTACGAATTCGATATTTGAAGCGTAGAGGGCGGTTCAGGGCCAAAGCCACTTCGGCCTTCTTATTGATATAAAGTCCTACGCTGCGTTCGCCTGAATTATAGACCGTGTCATGGCTAAAAGTAGTCGACGAGAACCGCCCCAGAATACGGTGGGCGATAACAGGGCCGCTGAGGATTAGTTCCCCAACGTCGATCCGTTCCCGGACCTCTTTGCGCCTGAGCAGTTCGCCGTCTTCAGTTAGCTGCAACCATGCGATACCCGGAGGCAATTGATCGAATTCGGAGCTGAAGGTTAGTGCAAGACGAACCGTACCGGCGTACAGGTCATTTTCTAGAGTCACGTGGTTGTCATCTGCGTCATCCGAATCAGGAACGCTGGATTCCGGCTCTTCGTCACTGGAAGCGAGTTCGCGATAGTCTTGCCACCGATCAAGAAGGGGATGCAGAGAGATCTCAGCATGGATTCGATGGGATTCATCGTGACCGTTTTTGACTAGATCAGACGTAAGTGGCGCAACAGAAAGAACGATATGGCTACCGTGTAATACCGAAACGGATTGCACGGAATGGGCAACGCTAGCGTCCAGATGCAGAACTTCATCACGAATTGCAAGGTTCAGCTCTTGGTAGCCGCTGTAGTAGCGATACTTCTTACGCTTCAACCGCTGGGTACGCAAAGTCTGCATCGCTGACTGCGCCAAGTCTTGCATAGCTCGAATTTCAACTGCCACGAATAGTGTCCTTCAATGTTTTAGCTGTTATCCCCCGCCTCAGTCTTTCAGCGGAACAGCCTGGAAATCGCGCGTGTACAACATGAATAGGCCGCTAGCACCACACGGCAGTGGCCGTCATTTCATGTGATTCACAGTCTAAGATTACCGCCCATGGGCGCTCAAATCAGTTTGAAACCGCCACGGACACCTGCAAATGGCCATAGAGTCTGCCTCGACTGGAGCGTTGTCATTATCTGGCGCTTAAAGCAATTGGTCCCAATTCGTATGGTACGAATCGGGACCAAGGAGTCAGCGGACCTCTAGCTGTGCCAACCCCGGAAGTTCTCCAGCTTTCCTTGACGTTCAACAATCAGCTTCTGAATGACGTCCTGGAATCGCTTAGTTGAATCGCCTCGGTTCAGGTCGCCAAAGTAGAACTGGCGCATTTCAATGCGCTGATCCTTGTGTCCGTCACGAGTCAGTGCATCGGCGAGCAGGTCTCCAACGTTCTTCACGCTATCTTGGTCTACCACGTGGCAGGCCTGCGCAACGGGTGCATCGCGGTGAAGAATTTCGCGGTTACTACGTCGGTCGGAAATGACTAACGGATTGCCCGGGTGGAGGTACAGGTAGTCCAGGCCTACGCTGGAAACATCGGTAATCAGCGCATCGGTCGACTCGAACATGGCCAAGATATTGCCCTGTTCGGATATCGCGTGCTCTCCGCCGGCTTCATTGGCAGCTTCGATCATTTCCAGAATGCGTGCGTGTGCCTGAGCAACGCCAGGAGTATTGCTTTCCTGAATTCGTGGGTGCGGCTTGTAGACGACGCGCCAAGAAGGGTTCTCCAACAATGACTCGACAATGGCAACACCGTATTTGTCCAACGAGGTGTAGTTGTTGTCTTCGTTTTCCCCTTCCCACGTCGGCGCATACATGACATCGAACTTCTCGCTTGGTTCCAATTCAAGTTCGAAGTTGATATCCAGCTGCGGACGACCGGTGACTTCCAATTTGTTGAACTCGAAGTCAATCAACATTGCCTCGTGGCGCTTGATGGCTGCAGGGCCTGCGACAAAAACCTTGTCGTAGGCCTTGGCCTTATTCGAAACCATCGAGAGTTTGTCGCTCTCACCATGGTTTACATGCACGTGAACAAGCCTTGGGTGATCCAGGGACTGGAAATTCGTGCGCGAATTGTTGGTGTATATGACCAGCTTCAGGTCATTGTCATCATAAAGATCCATGAGATCGGTCAATCGGCGTACATAGATCCGTGGCAGGTCTGTAAATTTCTCCGCCGCTTTGAAAGCACTCAAAGTACGGAAGACCAGCAGAACTTCTTCTTTCTCATGGAGTTCTTCAAGCACCGGAAGCCACTGAGTCACCTGATAGATCTTGTCAGCGCCATCGCCGAAGTAAACCGCTACAGATCCTGGTACCGGAATATTGGATACACCAACATTCACATTGGCCGACGGACGACCGGTTAGCCCCATCAGACGGGATATCCGTTTTGCTTCCGGACGTCGCCCCACTTTTTGCAGGGCGCCCTTTACGCTGGACTTGATGGAGTCTGTGATGTGCTCGCTAGCCATGAGTACTTTCAAATCTCGAAAACAACAACTTACAACTAAACGAGTTTACTAGCTCAGTTCCTTCACGATCTGGCTCAAAGTGTCCAATGTGTTCTTTAACGACGTGACATGTCGCTCATCGAACTCGCTCAGGACACGTTTCATTTCAGTTGTCGAGATACCGGAGGTACGTGGAAGGTAGACAACTTCGACTTCATCACCGAGGTCGTCAAACTTGCCCATCCAGTCTTCGCCGATGCCGAAGACCTTTGCATCGTACTTCTTGATGTCCGTACGTTTCTGTTCCCAGTTCTCTTCGGGAATGGCGAGGTCTACGTATTTGATGGCCTGGACGATCTCAAGACGCTGTTCGAAAGGAACTACAGGCTTCTTGCCCTTGATGGCGTTGAATTCGTCAGTGGATACGCCAACAACCAGGCGGTCGCCCTTCTCCTTAAGACGCTTCAGGATATTCAGGTGGCCGATATGGAACAGGTCAAAAGTTCCGTACGTCAAAACAGTTTTAGTCATGGGTCCCTTTCGAAGTAAGGTAATAGCTTCGCTTGCTCAGCTAGTGGCGCTCACTTGTATTCGTCGTTAGATAATAGGCAGACGACCCGCGAGGGTCATGCGAACTATTGTTTTCCATCTAAGTTTAGGCCGTGGTTCACGGTACCAGGGGCTGCCGGTCCAACCTGCCCGCCATCCGGCTATGTACTGGGACACAGCGCTTTTGTTGTGTCGCAGCCGCAAGCACTCAATGAGCATCCAGGTTGTTGGATAGATCCAACGCAGCGGCACGGGCAAGTTACGGCGAGCCAGCCACACCCGGTTTCGGGCATTCAAACGATAGAACTCGTCGTGGCGTCGTGGATCCACGATTGGATGGCCAATCTGCATGTCGCCGGCATACCAGACGTAAGTGCCGGTGTCCCATACACGCCAGGCAAGTTCGATGCCTTCATGCGCGTACCAGAATCCCCCTGCCCAGCCACCAGTGGAATCAAAAATTCTACGGGTAGTAACTAGGCAAGTTTCACCCACGTGGAAAACTTTGCTTGGTTCAACTGCCGTTCGTTTTTTCAATCGCGGGATCCAACGTCGTGGATTCTGTTCTTCGTTTTCCGGATCAGTGATGCGCGGCTGCAACAGCCCCATGCGAGGGTAATGCTTGAACCGTTCGACAGCCGTAATCAAGAAGTCATCATCGATGAACCATGAATCGTCATCGAGGAAGCACAAGTATTCGCCATTTACCTGGTTCACTCCAGCATTGCGGCCGGCCGGAATGCCCAAATTCTCTGGAAGAAAATGAGTCTTGATCCCTTCAGGGATATCCGTAGGATCCCATCCGTTGCCTACGACTACAGCGTCAATCAGCACTGAGCGTTGAGCCAGCAAAGATTCCAGGGCGCGTCGGAGCTCAACCGGGCGGTTACCCATGGTCAACACAACTACGCCGATGGTTGGCTTGATCTCTGCAGGCATTTGTCCTCTAAGGCGGTGGGATATACGGAATTAGGTCAAACTATGCTTTGAGTCGGGACGAGGCCATATTGGAAAGGAAATGCCCAAAGTTCACCAAGACGCATGCAGGCAACAGGATCCAGATCATCCACTTTTCAGCGACTCCTGGAATACCAACGATTACGGAGATAATTGAGCATCCAAGAATGATCAGCGATAGTTCCACTGCGTGCAGTAGCTTATGGAATGGCAAGAAGCGAGCCAAGGAACGCAGCTTTCCAACGAATGAAATTGTTGGAACAGATCTGGCGGCGGCAGTATCCGGCAATTTCCCGAGACCCGCCATGCCTCTGGCCGCATGAACCATGAGTGACTGCGAACGGTTCAGGACCAGAAGAACCGACAGGCAAGCGGCCATGAACAGTGTAGGCCAGGCCTGCTCAACTGAGGAATCATCCGCAGATAGTTCTCTGAAGACTCGGTAGCCCAAAGCAATTGGGATCAGCGCCTCTGTTGTGTGGTGCCCAACCATGTCAATGAAAATACCGCGAGGAGATTGAGTTCCCCTCCAACGTGCGACTTCTCCGTCAGAACAGTCAAAATACAGCTGGAGCTGCGACAAGATTACTGCCAGCAACGGTCCCCAGATGCCAGGGATCAACAACGCTAGAGACATGATCCAACCCGCAAGAATCATCAAGCCGGTAACGCCATTGGCACTGATACGCGTGCGCACCAGTATTGCGGTGAGGTAAATGGAGATATGACGCAGGTACAGCTCAGCTGTCCAGTGCTCGGCATTCTTACGCGCACGGACTTCCGGAGGTTGGCAGACCGCACGCAGCTGTTCGAGCGTTGGATTCTTTGGACGTTCAACCATGATTACCTAACGCGCCCTTTGTCGACAGTGCCGGCTGCCCCGCAAAAACGACCCTTGATGTATCCAAAAGCCCAAGGCAAATGGATTGCGGGGAAAGCACATGCTGCCAGCAACTTGTCTTTCAATCCTTTTGCGTTGCTAGTCAGCCCCGCAGCCAACGCGATCGCTGCATAGACCGCAGGTACGGCCTTGGCCAAGTTCAAAACTACGCTCACACCGGTTGGGGCTGCTTCGCGAACTAGCGGCTCAATTACAGTTGCCGCTAGTCCCGTTGCGACCCCCAAAAGCAATAGTGGTGGAACATCGTGGCGCAACGACTTACCTTCAGGGAAGCGCCGCGCAATTTCTGCTCGCCAAGTCCCCGAGGCCTTGGACTGGCTAATCAAGGATTTGAAGCTATCACGCGGATAGTAGCCGACCTTTAGTTCTGGATCGAACCAAACGGTGTGGCCCGCCTGGCGAATACGCAAGCAGAGTTCCCAATCCTGGGCTCGCCATAGTTCCTCGTTGTAGTAACCGACTTCTTCAAATACTTCGCGACGAAAGATACCGAGGTACGCAGATTCAGCAGGGCCTTCTGGGGCACCCGAATGATATGCCGGTCCGCCAAAACCAAACTTCGAATGATAAGCCGCTGCGATTCCTCGCTGGACAGGTGTACGCCCTTTTGCGTCCATCAGTCCCCCAACGTCGTGCGCATTCACGCGAAAAAGAGTTTCGATTCCACGTTGTGTGTAGTGCGACGGCAGCTCGCTATGGGCGTCGACGCGAATAACTATCGGCAAAGTAGACGCCCGAATAGCCAAGTTGAGACCAATGGGTGTTCTGCCAAGAGGATTATGGACTAATACGATTCTTGCGTCGGCATCAGCCAGGCGTCGGGCAACGTTGTTTGTTGTATCAGTACTGCGCCCTAATGCCAGTACAAGTTCCTTCTCGCCAGAATAGTCCTGCCCCAAGATCGAACTTACCGCTTCTTCAAGGTAGTCCGCTTCGTTCAGCACGGGCATGACATAGGAAACGCCAGGAAGTTGAGTCATGCGGGCCTTACTTCTTCGCTTTCAAGAATTTCTGATATTCCTTTATCACTGAAGCAGTGTCACCATCCATCATTTGCACACCCTTTTCAATCCAGATGCAACGATCACAGGTTTCCTTGATGGAATTCATAGAGTGGGAAACATTGAAAATGGTACCCGCGCTATCCCGGATTTCGCGGATTTTGGCCTCACTGCGCTTTCGGAATTTCGCATCGCCTACAGCAAGAGCCTCATCAACAATGAGGATGTCATGTTTTTTAGAAGCTGCAATCGCGAACTTTAGCCTTGCGCCCATGCCCGAAGAATATGTACGCATTGGGAGGTCGATAAACTCTTCGAGCTCGGCAAATTTCGTAATCTCTTCCCGCATCTTCTCGACTTCAGCGCGGCTATATCCAAGCGCCAACCCACCTAGGGTAATGTTCTTGTCGCCTGAAAGATCGGGGATTAAAGCTGCGCCTACGCCAAGTAGGCTGGGGCGTGAACGAGCGAATACTGCGCCATCCGATGGCGGAGTCAGTCCAGTGATGGCCCTAAGCAACGTGGATTTGCCCGAGCCGTTCGAACCAATTACACCGATTGATTCATTTTCATAGGCGACAAAGGAAATTCCCTTGAGCGCATGAACTGTTCGAACACCTCTGAGCTTTGGTTGGAGAAGGCGGCGGGCGCCTGCGTTTCCAATTGCCTTGCCACTTGCAAACACCTCATACTTCACATGCAGATTATCGACGATGACGACAGGCTGCCTTGACGAATCCACAGTAATCGACTGCGACTCGACTTGGTCAGGCGTCACAACGTCGATGAAGGAGGTGTCATCTGAGAATATAGGCGCTGGCTCGTACTCCGGATGCAGCTGCGGGTTAATCAGATCATCGAAACTAATTCGCACGTCCGTACCTTTCTTCGGCCTTCCAGAAGAAGATCAACCCAGCGATAAGCATGAAAATTGCCCAAACGGATATAACCCACCATGCCTGCGGGTCATACTCAGCATGATCCATGATGAATCCACGAGCCAATTGCAGGGTCTGATATATCGGATGTATGTCGAAGATTGCAATCATCCAGGGCCAATGATTCAGAAGTCGTTCTGCGCTGAAAAGCACTCCTGAGGTGTAAAACAGAACGCGGCCAATCATGGGTAACACGTTCGAGAAGTCACGGACGTGCACAGTGATGCGAGCACAAATTAACGCGACTCCGAGGTTGAAAACAGTAAAGATTGCAAGGATCGGTATAATCCCAAACCAAGTCCACTTAGGGCTGGTACCAAGAATCAGAGCGTAAATGAACATCACTGCGATCATTGGCATGAGAGTCAGCAAGTTCTGGGTAACCTGAGCGACAGGCAGAGATAATCGTGGGAAGGCAAGAGATTGCACCAAAGCCGCATTCCCCGTGATCGACTTGGCTCCGCCGTTCATCGAGGTTGAGAAGAACTCGAAAAGGAAAACGCCGATCACGACATAAACGGGGAAATCGACACCTCGTGCGCCGCCCTGCAAGATGCCGAAGACAAATCCGTACACCAAAGCATTGAATGTCGGCTTGATTACGATCCATACCATCCCCAGGCGATTTCGCTGGTTCTGCGATTGGACGCGTGCTTTAGCCAGCTCATAAATGAACTCGCGGCGTTGCCATGTCTGCTTCAGATAGTTGACCAATGTTGGTCTTGCACCAACACGGTGCAAGCCGTATTTTTCGGCCTCATCTGCAACTGTCATGCGAATTATGTCCTCTTGTTCGAATGCTTCTTGATGCATTATCGGCTAAGCATAGATGTACAAAGTCTAGTAGATGGAGAGCTGTTCTTCTGGCTTTCGCTCTTCAGCTTGGTGTAGTACATCCCACATCTACTACTTACGGTGTTTCAGGCGGGTTTTCGCGAAGGTAGTCAGCCATGGCATCGCCTTGCAAAGCTTCGCTAATTTGAGCAATAGCGAGTTCGCTTGCCAATTCTATTGATTGCCCGTCTGCACTAGTCGATGTTCCAGCAGTTGGCATGGTGAACATCTCCATATTCTCCGTGTCCACGTTTTTGAGTTGCAAACCCAGTCCGACCAAGGTTGCGGCATCAAAGTTGTCGTCAAAGGTGAGATAGGGAGAAACCTTGTCGACGATTTCGTACAGCTTGACAGGGTTAGTTAATGTTCCTGATGAGAGCACCTGATTTGCTGCTGCAGCGATGAACTTGCGTTGATTCGCGACACGTTGGTAATCACCATTGGTAAACGACTTTCGCTCGCGCACAAACCGAAGTGCGCGGTCGCCTTCCAGCGTGATGTCGCCGGCTGGGTAGAAGTAGTCCGTGTCGTTTGCCGTGAATGGGATCTCATTATTTACAGTCACACCACCGAGAGCAGTCGATAATTCACGGAACCCTTCGAAATCAACCATGGCTACATGATCAAGCTTGGTGCTGAAGAGTCCTTCAATCGTTTGCATCAACAGAGGAACCCCGCCAAGCGATATCGCGGCATTGAGCTTGTTCATTCCATGCCCCGGAATCTCCACATACATGTCTCGAACCATCGACATAACGTAGACCTGTGAGCGGTCTTCCGGGATATGAACAAGCATCATTGAATCGCTACGTTGTGAAACTGCCCCATCAAGAGCTTGAGCATCGGCAGTACCTTCATCTGCATGATCGACGCCCAGTAATAAGACATTCATGGACTTATCTTCAGGATCTTTGATCGGACGAGCTTGCTCCTCGGCGTCTGAAAATCCTAAATCCACGGTATTAGATTTCGTGTTGAACTGGCGCTGCAAATCGAAAAGAACATAGCCGGTGCTGAGCACTGCCACCAGGAGCACTACAACTACAGACACGACGATGCCTTGTGTTCTCTTCTTTTTCCGACGTTCAGATCGAGTCCGCGCGCTCCGCGACAAAAAGACTGAATCTTGGTCTTGCACTATTCTCATTCCTACTCCACCGGGCAACGATCCCCCAAGGTCAACGGCAGCCTGGGTGACTTCGCGCAATGAAAAAGACTACCCAAGATAAATGTGATTATCCTGAGTAGCCTAGGTCAAGAATTAGTCTTCTAGAGTTCTAACGAAATTCTTCAGCCAAGTCTTCAAGTTGGCCCCGAGTTCTTCGTTCTCCACAGCAAGGGCAATGTTCGCTTGCAGATAACTTAGTTTGTCGCCTGTGTCGTAACGCCGACCTCGGAAAACTACAGCGTGCACACCAGCTCCCTCCCCGTCGGCAGTCGCCAACTCTTGTAGAGCATCCGTTAACTGAATTTCATTGCCCCTACCGGGAGCCGTGTGCTTCAGAATCTCGAATACACGGGGATGCAGTAAATAACGTCCAATGACAGCTAGATTACTCGGTGCTTCTTCAACGCTCGGTTTCTCAACCAATCCATTAACTTTGACGTAGTCGGCATCCTCTACCGGGGACACATCTGCACATCCATAAGCACTGATTTGTTTCGGATCAACTTCCATCAGAGCAATAACTGAACCGCCAGTCGACTTTTGAATGTCAATCATGGAAGAAAGCAAGTCATCATCTTCATGGATCAAGTCATCACCGAGAAGAACCGCAAATGGTTCATCCCCTACATGTTGCTTGGCACATAAGACTGCATGACCCAGCCCGCGAGGATCGCGTTGCCGTACATAATGGATATCCCCCAACGCTGTGGCATCTTGCACCAACGCGAGCTTCTTCGTATCACCCTTCGCTTCCAAAGACGCTTCCAGTGACGGAACACGATCAAAATGGTCTTCAAGAGCGCGCTTGTTTCGTCCGGTAATCATCAGGACATCATTAAGCCCAGCACGAGCAGCTTCGGCGACAACGTATTGAATCGCTGGCTTGTCGACGACTGGGAGCATTTCCTTTGGCATTGCCTTCGTTGCAGGAAGGAAACGTGTCCCTAAACCGGCTGCCGGAATGACCGCTTTGGTAATAGCGCGAGGTGCAGACATAGTGTTGAATCCCCTATCTTCGGATTAGTTAATGGCGACAGTATTGCGCAACTACCTACGGATGAGTAAGCCTCTTGATTACAGCGCGCGGGAAGTACTCATCAACGTCCCCGCCAAGAGCCTGTACTTCCTTGAGCAGAGATGAGGAAAGATGCGTGTATCGCGTATCAGCCTGAAGGAAGACCGTTTCAACACCTGTCAGATGCCGATTCATCGTGGCCATGGGAATCTCATAGGCGTAGTCAACAGTGCTACGCAATCCCTTGACGATTGCTTCCGCTCCCTGCTCCTTGCAGAAATCAGCTAGCAGCCCCTGGCCCATCGGCACAGCGGAAACCCCACGCAGTCCACCGACAGTTTCTTCTACCATGGCGACTCGTTCGTCTTCGCTGAAGCGATACTTCTTGGAGTAATTCGTGGACACTGCCACGATCACCTCATCAAAAAGGCTCGCCGCACGCGCAATGATTTCGACGTGTCCATTATGAATTGGGTCAAAAGAACCCGGGCATACCGCTCTTCGCATGAACTGAATCTATCAAGAACTCATGTCAAATTAGCGATCTGGTGTGAATGTCTCGTAAAGATTCCATGACTTAATACCCTCGTTCCTCTGTACGAGACGATAATGGACTCATGAGCATTGAATTCACTCCATGGCAGCGAACCGCATATGGTGCCAACCTACTAGATTCCAATGGACAGCCCGGAGTGACGATCTTTGAAGAAATCACCGCATTAGCGAATCACCACAAGGCCATCAATCTAGGCCAGGGGTTTCCCGATTCCGAGGGTCCACCAGAAATCAAGCAAATTGCCATCGACGCAATTCAAAATGGCGCTAATCAATACGCACCAGGTTCAGGGACCCTGAACCTCCGCGAAGCTATCGCTGCGCATCAGGAACGGTTCTATTCGTTGAAGCTTGACCCGGAGACTGAGATTGTCGTTTCCACAGGCGCAACTGAAGCCATCGCCGCTTCTCTGCTGGCATTCCTGGAACCTGGCGATGAAGTTGTGACCTTTGAGCCTTACTACGACTCCTATGCAGCCATGATTGGGTTGACCAACGCTGTGCATAAGGTCGTTCAGCTCAAGGCTCCGGATTTCGAACCAGATTTGGATGACCTTCGACGTGCAGTCACTGACCAGACGCGGGTAATCCTCGTGAATAATCCCCATAATCCAACTGGCACCGTATTAGATGTTTCAGTGCTCCAAGAAATCATTGCCCTGGCGCATCAGCACAACTGCATCATCATCGCCGATGAGGTCTATGAACATCTGACTTTCGGTGTGCGACATGTTCCCATCGCGAGCTTGCCCGGTGGACCAGAGCGAACCATCACCATTTCTTCAGCGGGCAAGTCTTTCTCCTTTACTGGCTGGAAAGTAGGCTGGGCAACCGGTCCTCGCCAACTGATCACTGCTGTCCGTACAGTGAAACAGTTCCTGACCTACTCCTCGGGCCCAGCGTTCCAACCGGCAGTAGCGAAAGCCCTGCAACTTCCAGACGCCTTCTTCGAGCGCTTCGCCGCCGATCTCGGACAGTCGGGAGAAATTCTCGCATCAGGCCTAGAAACAGCTGGCATCCCAGTGATTCGCCCAAAGGGTACCTACTTCTTGGTTGCTGATGTACGTGGCTTTGAATTGAATGATGCTGCTGAAGTAGCACGAATGATGCCCGAGCGCATCGGCGTTGCAGCGATACCGATGTCGGCCTTTGTCCGTCCCGAAAACCGAAATGATTACCAGGGTCTGCTGCGCTTCGCCTTCTGCAAAAAGCCTGACGTGATTTCCGATGCGGTTCAGCGATTGCAGCGCCTGCCAGAGGTGCTCTCCAATTGACACGAAAGCCGGCTAAACGGTGGCTTGGTTTCGTCCAGGAACACGCCACGATTTACGACGATGACTTGGTCCCCGGGTCAAAAATACTCGCCATAGGCGACGCGCCCCAGTCGCATGTCAATCTTTCGCATCCGGAAGAAGTCTTCTACGAATATCTCGCGCGCATTGCCAATCATCTGAAGGTCCTGCGCCCAGAAGAGCGTCCAATGAAGATGCTGCATCTCGGCGCTGGCGCCTTGACTCTGGCTCGCTGGGCGAGTGTGGTTTATCCATCGAGTACTCACGTAGCTGTAGACATTGAGCGGGAACTTCTTGATTTCGTTCTCACGCATCTGCCTTTGCCTCAAGGCTGCGACCTGTCTCCAATTGTTGCCGATGCAAGGAGCGTGCTTGCTGAACAACTGGTCGATGAAAAATTTGACGTCATCGTACTGGATATCTTCTCTGGGCCGGACGCACCTGAACACCTCACCACCGACGGCTACTATGCAGAACTCAAGAATTCGTTGGCCAACGACGGATTGCTGTTCGTGAACATTGGCGATGATCCTCCCTTGGATTTCACCTGTTCTCAAGTTGAGGCAGCAGGTTCCAGCTTTGAATTCGTGATGCTGAGTTCAAGTCCGGAGATGTTTACCAAGCGCTTCCCCGGGAACTTGATATTGACAGCGTCCGGCCAACGATTCCGGGACGATCTAATACTCGAATGCCAGGCAGCGGGACCATACCCGTCAGAGGTTCGCCATTCGATGGATCTAGATGGGTTCTGCAAACCATAGGTGCGTTTCGCCGTATTTCTTGTCGGCGAACTTCTCCATGGCGCTCGGCCATGTTGGTTCGGGTGAACGACCGGAACGCTCGACGATCACGGTGGCATCTTCAGCTAGGATTCTGGATATCTTTTCGAGTGTGACAGCTAGTTCTTCTTCAGTCAGGGGGTAAGGAGGATCCAGCAAGACCACGTCAAAAGTCTTGCTGGGCACTCCAGAAACCGCGTTGTAATAACCATCGAGGACGCTATCAACGCTCCCGCGCTGAACCGTCACGGTATCGGTCTTCAATACCTTATTCACCAGTGCCGCATTTTGCTGGCAAACAGAGACCGCTTTGGGCGCCTTTTCTACAAGAACAACCTGCCGCGCACCGCGACTGGCTGTCTCGACTCCTAGCGACCCTGATCCTGCAAAGAGATCCAGTACTCGTGCACCGGAGAGGATGTCCCAGCTTTCCAAACGGGAGAAGAGGGCCTCTTTGACCCGGTCCGTTGTAGGGCGTGTTGCATCACCAGGTACGGACTTCAGTGGACGCCCGCCGGCGGCTCCAGCGATTATTCGGCTCATTGCCTAGATCTACCTTCAATCAGTTCTTATTCAAATATTCTTTGGTGGATTCATCAAGCCAATTCCCGGCAGCCACCAGGAGCCCGGGGTGTTGACGTCCCCAGTTGCCATCGGCAAGGAGGAGACCCGCATCGGTTCTCGCCCGCTCAATAAGCGAGCGATCCTTGATGATGCTCAGTTCCCGCAACGACGATCGGCTACCCGATTGCTGAACGCCGAGGATGTTTCCTTCTTTGCGTTCTGCCAAGTCTGCTTCGGCTAGCTCAAAGCCATCGATTGTTGACTCGATCGTCTTCAATCGTCCTACCGACGGATGGTCCGCGTCCAACCATGTGGTCATGAGGCACGTCCCGGGAAATCCGCCACGGCCTACGCGGCCACGCAGCTGGTGGAGCTGCGAGATGCCAAAGCGCTCAGCGTCCATGATCACCATCAACGTCGCATTATGAACGTCAACACCGACTTCAATGACAGTCGTAGAAATCAGCACGTCAATTTCGCCACGTGCAAAGGAATCCATGGTTTCTTGCTTGTCTGCTGCATCCAGTTGCGAGTGCAGCGCTTCGGTACGTATCCCAACAAATTCAGGCATCCCACCCAGCAACTCCTGCATGGCTTCGACGCTCATGGTTTGTCCGGCAGAATCTTCATAGGTCGCTAGGAGAACGCCTTGTTCCGCTGTCGTGTCCGAAATTCTTGGACACACCACATAGACTTGGTGGCCCTTCCCGACTTCCTCAATGATCCTTGAGAACAACCTGTCCCGGAAACCGGTCAGCTGCATGGGCACAATATGCGTTTGGATCGGTGCGCGCCCCGCGGGCAGGCGCTTGATTGTCGACGTGTCCAAATCGCCGAACACGGTCATAGCGACGGTTCTCGGGATCGGCGTAGCGGTCATGACCAGTGTATGCGGAACAGAGCCGGCCGCCTTAGCCCGCAAGGCATCGCGCTGTTCAACGCCAAAACGATGTTGCTCATCCACGACGACTAGGCCAAGTTCAGCAAATTGCACCTGATCGCCCAGCAGGGCATGCGTCCCAATCACCAGTCCTGTTTCACCGCTGGCAATACCTAATAGGGCTTCGCGACGCTGTGCAGTTTTTGCCGAACCTGTCAGGAGCGCGACTCCAGTTCCCTCGCCTTCGCCGAACAATCCGGGTTCTGCAAGGTTGCCAAGCATCTTCTTGATAGACGCATAGTGCTGGGCGGCCAGGACTTCTGTCGGCGCTAGGAGCGCCGCCTGTCCTCCGGCATCGATCACCTGCAAGATGGCGCGTAGCGCGACAATGGTCTTGCCGGAGCCCACCTCTCCCTGGAGCAACCGATGCATCGGATGTGGCTGTGCCAGATCGGCAGAGATTTGTTCTCCGACAAGGAGCTGGTCTTCAGTCAGGGTAAACGGCAGGATGGCATCAAATTTATCGGCCAGTCGTCCTGGCACCTGTGGACGCGCGATAGCTTTCTGCGCTCCCAGCTGGCGACCGCGTTCCCCTAATGCCAGCTGCAGCATGAAGGCTTCTTCAAAGGCAAAGCGCTGTCGAGCCACGTATGCCTGCTTGATTTCTTTGGGAAAATGTCGATCCAAGAACGCTTGATGGCGTACTGGGTAATGATGGGTGCGTAGCAGTTCTGCTGGAAGAAATTCAGGAAGATTCTGATCTGTGAATTGTTCCATCAACAACGCCATCAAATCCCTGATGCGCTTATTCGGCATCTTCGCCGAAGCCGGATAGATCGGGATAGGGCGCGGATCCGCTTGTGATGCCTCATCTAGGATCGCGTATTCGGGCTGGCTCAGCTGCAGATGGTCTTGGTACCAGCCAACCTTGCCGCTGAACATTGCAATAGTTCCAATATCCAGGTCCGTTCGGGCTTGGTAACCATTGAAGAAGGTCATCTTCAGCTCTTGGCCACCTGCACTGAGCTCATCGCTAACGGTCACTTCAAAAATGAAACCGCGACGCGAGTGCATCTGTCGCTGGCTAACGTTGACCACCTGGGCTACAACGGTGACGTGCTCGTCAAAGGGAAGCTCTGAAATCGGCGTAAGTTCGCCTACTTCGACATAGCGCCGCGGAAAATGCCAGAGGAACTCCCCCACTGTGCTGTAGCCGAATGCCTTTTCCAGCGCGGTGGCGTTCTTATTTCCGAGGAATGTTGAGAGTTCTGCATTCTCAAACGTTGTCAGCGTTGTTTCAGCCATCGTGGGTGCACAGATCGGTGACGCTGATATTCACTGGGTCACCGTATTTCTTGATCAGGTCCAAGGCTTTTTCAGACTCCGGGACATGCACATGTACGCGCCAACGGTAAGTGTCTTCTTCAAGCTGGTTTACCGGTGACATGATCACGGAATTGCCCATGGCATCTAGCTGACCGCGCAGAGTAGCAGCGCCTAATGCATCCAGAGATACAGTGCACATGACTTCGACGCCGGTTTCAGTGTCATTGTTCAGATGAACATGCGGATCCTGGACCTGATAGCCATGGAATTTCTCGTAGGACTCAAAATCAGTGGCGTCGCTTCGAATAGCAGCGCAAAATTCATCGATGATGATAAGCATGCCCACCGCGCCCGCATCTACTACACCGGCTTCAACGAGGGACGGGAGCTCTGTTTCAGTTCCCTTCACTGCCAATCGAGCCGCTTGGCTCATCTGGGTCAATACCGTGTCCAACGCTGCACGGCTCTCTAAATCACACTTCAAGTGAGCAAGGGTTGAGCCTGCGGCCAACGCGATGGCGTTGATCACGGAGAGCATGGTGCCTTCAACTGGTTCACTCAGTGCTGACCAGGAGCGCACCTTGGCGCGTTCAAGCCCAAGAGCTAGCAGCGGAGCGGTAAGCCGCTCGTAACCGACCCACGGTTCACTCAGGCCGCTGAGAAACACAGCCAGCAAGGTTCCAGAGTTGCCGCGCGCCGATTCCATTGACGCGCGCGCAGCAACTTCTAAGAAGCCACCGATGTCGTCGCTTTCCAGTTTACTCACTGCATCGTGACCTGCCCGTGCAGTCAGATACAGGTTACTGCCCGTATCTCCGTCTGCTACCGGGAAAACGTTGATGGCATTGAGCCGGTCAGAATGGTTCCCGAGACTCTTGACACTCCGTGCGAGCCATTCTCTGATGGCACGCACCGAGGTATCGAGTTTTTGGGGAGTCATGGAAAGTTGGTCCTTCAGTGGAGTTATCGTGACAGGTCAGTAGTTTCTACGAACTCTGCCATCTTGTCTTCTTGCAGTGCCTTGCCAAACTTCTCAATCACTTCCATATCCGGAATGACAATGGACTGTCCGTCGGCAGAACGTCCCGGACCCTTGTTAGGAAGGGTGAAGAATTCCATATCGTTCGAACGCAGGTTCAGCATGGAGGAAGCGTAAGAGGCAACCTTGCCAGAATCCAGAGTTTCATCAACTGCAATGAACGGTGCAATTTGAGAAACAACTTCAGAGACCTTACCCGGGTTGGTCAGGGTTTCCTTGGACATCAACTGACCAAGCAAAGCCTTGACGAAAAGCTGCTGGTTCTTGACGCGTTCGTAGTCGCTGCCTGGGAAGGACTTGCGTTCACGGACAAATGCCAGTGCCTGTTCACCGTCCAGAGTTTGAACACCCTCTGGGAAGTACATGCCATTAACAATCGACTGCTTGAAGCCGCGCGGATTATTGACGGTAACTCCGCCCACTGCATCGGTTAGACCCTTGAATCCTTCGAAATCGACGGACGCGACGTGGTTAATGCGAACACCAAAGAGCCCCTCAAGGGTTTCGACTGCTTTGGGCACTCCACCGCTGGCAAAAGCGCGGTTGATCTTGGCAGTGCCTACGCCCGGAATATCAAGCCAGGTGTCGCGCATGACGGAGGTGACAAACACATTCTCGCGGTCTGCAGGAATATGAACCAGCATCATGGTGTCTGAGCGGCCACCGTTAGGCAGGGTACCAAAGTCTTCGCTGTCCTCATCCGCCTCACGAGTTGCGCGAGTATCGCTTCCGAGCAGCAGGATGTTGACGGCGTCCTTGGACTCGTCATTGACTTCAGGACGAGTTTCTTCGGCAGGGAAGGCATCCGTAATCGTCTGGCTTTCAGAGTCGAAAGTTCTGCCAAGGTTCCAAAGGTAACCGGCGGCAACAAGCGCCGCGACCATGACGAGGGCAAGCACGCTTAAGACGATGGCTCGCCCTGTGCGCTTTTTCTTTTTGCGCGGTCGCGCTGGGTGCTCTTCAAAGGACATTTGCTACCTTTCACAGTTTCAACTCTGTACATCCTATCTTTCAGAGTGCCGATGTAGTCTTATAACGTGTCTAAAATCAGCTTGAAAGCCCGACTGTCACCAAAACTTAACCGAAAACTTGCTCAAACTTCGGCATTGGTGATGAGCGGTACTTTATTACTACCAGTACTTGCAGGCTGCGCATCAGTCGCTTCCGTGGACGCTGCCCCGGACGCAGCCAACCCGCTTTGTGCGGAAATGATGGTTGTCCTGCCCGAAGCCATCGATGATGCCGAGCGTCGTTCAACGACCTCGCAGGCAACCTCGGCCTGGGGCGACCCGTCAAAAGTTGTCTTGCGTTGCGGTGTCGAAGTTCCAGGACCCACTACTGACCCCTGCGTATCCGTGAATGACGTCGACTGGGTAGCGAATGAGGATGAAGAATCAGGTATCTGGACCTTGACTACTTACGGCCGGACGCCGGCGACCGAAGTCGTCTTGGATCCTAACGTCATCCCGTCAAGTACCGTGCTGGCCACGCTGTCGGATGCAGCCCAGAAGATCCCGGCTTCCAAAAAGTGCGTCAGCGTTGACAAGTCAGTGAACTTGTAAGCGGATCGCCTACAAGTAAAGCGTGAGGGTGTGTTGATTCTTCAACACACCCTCACGCTTTAACGGCTATTCCCGGATTAGCGCAAACCGATATTCCGGTCGGTAGCCAGCCCAATCAGCTCATCAATAAGTTCACGGTACTCAATTCCCGTTTTGGCCCACATTTGCGGGTACATGCTTGACGGCGTGAAGCCGGGCATGGTGTTGATTTCATTGATGATCCACTCCCCTTCAGGAGTGTAGAAGAAATCAACTCTAGATAAGCCTTCTGCATCAATAGCGTCGAAGGCCTTGACTGCAAGTTCGCGGATCTCGCGAGTGGCTTCTTCGCTCAGATCTGCTGGGCAGCTGAGCTCGGCCGCGGCGCCATCAACATATTTCGCTTCGAAATCGTAGAAGGTGTGCTCGTTATCTGCCACCGCGATTTCGCCTGGCAATGACGCACGCGAAGGTTCGCAGCCGCGGCCTTCAAGAACACCGCATTCGATTTCACGGCCAACGATCCCCTGCTCGATGATCACCTTGGGATCTTCAGCACGGGCAATTTCAATAGCGGCACGAAGCCCCGAAGACTCGTCTACCTTGGTGATGCCTACCGAAGATCCTGCACGGGCCGGCTTGACGAACAACGGGTACTGCAGGTCTTCGCAACGCTTCATGGCAGCTTCGCTGTTGCGCAGCCACTGCTTGTTGGTGATGACTTCGTACGGGCCTACTTTGAAGCCTGCCCCTTCGAAGACTACCTTCATGAAATGCTTGTCCATGCCCATCGCGCTGGCTGCGATACCCGAGCCAACGTAGGAAACGCCAGCCATTTCCAGCATGCCCTGGATTGATCCATCTTCGCCAAATGGACCATGAAGCAACGGGAAGACCACGTCGATCTCGCCCAGATCTGCCACCGTGGAGTCCGAGTAGGACAGCAATGATGTCTTCTGCGCGTCGGTGGAAAGATGCACCGGATGATCCACCGAGGAAATTTCTGGCAGCTTGCCAGCATTCAGTGCCCAGCCTTCTGGATCCTCGTCCAGCAGGGTCCAGCCGCCGTCGCGGGTGATACCCACCGGAACAATTTCGAAACGCTCGCGGTCGATGGCGTGCATGACGCCGGCCGCAGTAACGCAGGAAACGGAGTGCTCTGAGGAACGGCCACCGAAGAGCAAGAGGACGCGGAGCTTGCGTTCAGTCATTAGTGACGTTCTCCTTCAGATTTCAATTCACGCGCCAACAGGCGTGCAGCCATATTTTCAACGCTCAAGGTGCCCTCCAGGACCATGACCACTGCTTCGGTGATTGGCATTTCCACGTGATGGGCCTGGGACAAGTCGAATACGGCACGTGCTGACTTGATGCCTTCCGCAGTCTGCGACATGCGGTCATTGACCTCTTCCAAGAAGAGCCCCTGGCCAAGCAGGCGTCCTGCAGTGTTGTTGCGGGAGAGCGAGGAAGAACAGGTAGCCACAAGGTCGCCTAAGCCAGAAAGACCTGCCAAGGTGTCCAAACGGCCACCCAGGGCGAGGACCAAGCGAGTGGTTTCAGCCAAGCCGCGCGTGATGACGGTGGACTTGGTGTTATCGCCCATTCCCATGCCATCGCACATGCCAACGGCAAGGGCGATGATGTTCTTGACGATTCCGCCAAGCTCAACACCCAAGACATCGTCGTTAGTGTAGGGACGGAAGTATGCAGCAGAGCACAGTTCAGCAATCCACTGCGCAATATCAGAATCGGTGCAGGCCACGACCGAAGCTGTTGGCTGCTCGCGTGCGATTTCCATTGCCAGGTTTGGTCCGGACAGCACAGCGATCTGCTCTGCAGGCAGCCCGGTGACTTCGGCGATGACCTGGCTCATGCGCAGATCGGTCCCGCGTTCAAGACCCTTCATCAGTGAAAGCAATACCGCACCGGGTTCAAAGAATTCTTTGAACTTCGCCAATTCCTGGCGCAACGACTGAGCCGGAATCGCCAAGACGACAAGGTCAGCGTCGGTGAGAACGGTCTTCGGATCCGATGATGCCGTGATGTTGGCCGGAAGCTTGGTTTCGCGCAGGTAGCGTGAATTGGTGTGGCGTTCATTGATTTCAGTGGCGGCGTCTTCGCGACGGGCCCAAATCTGAACGTCGATGCCCTTGTCTGCAACGGAATCAGCAAGCACCTTGGCGAAGGTTGTCCCCCAGCTGCCAGCGCCCATGACGGCGATTTTGCGTGGTAGCGGCTTAGTCAATGTCAGTCCTCTGGAAGGTGTTGATCAAGGTAATTAGTTATCCGGGGTATCGAAATTGCGTCCAGTCTTCGACTGGCCATGCTTGCTGGGATCCCAACGCGCAGCTGGTGCTTCTTCTTGGCGCAGTTCTGCGGTCAGTGCGGTGATCGCGTCCATGATGCGATCGGTGGCTTCTTGCAGCACTGCACGAGTCCGCGGGCCATCACGCAAGTCATCAAGATCCACTGGCTGGCCAACTGACACCGTGACGTGCTTTCGCGGGAACGGATACATTTTCTTGGAATAGCGCGGCAGCAGTTCCTGGTCGCCCCAGTGAGCCATCGGTACCACTGGTGCGCCAGTCTGCAGGGCCAAACGTGCGGCACCGGTTCGTCCTACCATTGGCCACAGAGCAGGGTCGCGGGTCAGAGTCCCTTCCGGGTAAATGACTATGACCCCGCCGGCGTCCAAGACTTTTCGGGCCGCGGCCAGCGATTCGCCAGCATTGGATGCGCTGCGTGACACCGGAACCTGGCCGGTCTCGCGCAGCATCCATCCGAGCACTGGGATCTTGAACAAGGATTCCTTGGCCAGCCAGCGTGGCAGCCGGCCATTGCTGTAAATAGCATGGCCGACAACCAGCGGATCAATCTCGGTCAGGTGATTGGGGCAAAGGATGTACCCGCCCGGAGGGAGGGTTTCGAAGCCCTTCCACGTTTTGCCCATCAAACCGTTCATGGCAGAACGGACAATGCCCGCCAATAGCGAGAAAACCCGTTTAGTCTTAGCAGATTCGCCAGGGGCCAGAATCTTTACCACGAATCGGATCCCCTTTAGTTGCTCAGCTCTACATTTGCGCCCAGGGCCTGCAGCTTCTCCATGAAGTGCTCGTAGCCTCGGTTGATGATTTCAATGCCGGTGACCTTGCTGGTGCCTTCGGCAGCCAGGGCAGCGATCAAATGGGAGAATCCGCCACGAAGATCAGGAACATCGATGTCGGCACCGGTCAGCTTCGCTGGGCCAACGACAACAGCAGAATGCTTGAAGTTGCGCTGCCCGAAGCGGCAAGGGGTGGATCCGAGGCAGTCGGTGTGAACCTGGACGGTGGAACCCATGCGAACCAGCGCATCGGTGAATCCGAAGCGGTTCTCATACACGGTCTCGTGAATGACCGATACACCCTTGGCCTGGGTCAGGGCCACTACCAGCGGCTGCTGCCAGTCAGTCATGAAGCCCGGGTGGACGTCGGTTTCCAGGATCAGTGGATTAAGGTCTCCACCTGGGTGATAGAAGCGAATGCCGTCGGACTTGACGTCGAATTCACCACCTATCTGGCGGTAGACGTGCAGGAAAGCAGTCAAATCACGCTGGGTCGCGTCCTGGACGAAAATGTCGCCCTTGGTGACCAGCGCGGCAGAGGCCCATGACGCGGCTTCGTTGCGGTCAGGCAAAGCGGAGTGATCGAAGCCCGTAAGCTTCTCAACACCCTGGATGCGGATCACGCGGTCGCGGTGCACCGAGATGATGGCGCCCATCTTCTGCAGCAGCGAGATCAGGTCTAGGATTTCTGGCTCAATGGCCGCGTTGCTGACTTCGGTGACACCCTTGGCTCGAACGGCCGAGAGCAGTACCTGTTCGGTGGTGCCGACACTTGGGTATTGCAGTTCAACCTTGGCGCCGGTCAGCCCATTAGGGGCCGAGATGCGGATGCCATCGGCAGCCTTGTCAACGATCGCTCCAAAGTCGCGCAGCACTTCCAGGTGGAAGTCAATCGGACGGTCGCCGATGCGGCAGCCACCCAGATCCGGGATGAACGCTTCGCCCAGGGCGTGGATCAATGGTCCGCAGAAAAGAATAGGGATACGCGAGTCACCGGCATGGGCATCGATCGCCTGGTTCGAGGCGGTCTTGACCTGGGTAGGGTCCATGGTGAGATCGCCGGTTTCAGGGTCCTGGTCAACCTTGACACCGTGGATTTCAAGAAGGCTGCGCACGACAGCTACATCTTTGATCTCCGGTACGTTGCGCAATACCGAAGGGGTATCGCCAAGCAGAGCCGCGACCATGGCTTTTGGCACTAGGTTCTTTGCTCCGCCGACTCGTACGGTGCCCTTGAGCGGGACACCACCATGGATCGTCAGGATCTTACCCATGTATGAATTACCTCATCGCGTAGTCGTTATCGCCCGCCGAAGCCTCTAGGCTTTCGAACTGGCAGGACTAAGTAAGCATACCGCCTCTGTACCTGCCAGTATGCCCAGATCATCTCGTGGCGCACACATTGTGAGCATGCTTTCAGACAGACCTATTATGCTCTGCCGAAATTCATTCCATCAGGAATGCAATAATCCGCTCACCCCTAACAACGTCAGGGAGGAGCGGACCATTCCAATTACTTTGAACTCGTTGCTTAGCCTGCGGTTCGTGCCGGCAAAGTCTGCGGCTTATGCGCAGGACGCTTGGCTTCGTATGCGGTGATATCCTCCTCATGCTGCAAGGTCAGGCCGATATCGTCCAGGCCTTCCATCAAGCGCCAGCGGGTGTAGTCGTCAATCTGGAACGGTGCCGAGATGGAACCGCACTGGACCGTACGCGATTCCAGGTCAACGGTGACCGTGGTGCCGGGATTGTTCTCCAGTTCCTTCCAGATCAATTCAATATCGCTCTGGGCCACTTCAGCAGCAACCAGTCCCTGCTTGCCCGAGTTCCCACGGAAAATATCGGCAAAACGAGCGGAGATCACAGCCTTGAATCCGTAGTCCTTCAACGCCCAGACAGCGTGCTCGCGCGAAGAACCGGTGCCGAAGTCGGGACCTGCCACCAGCACGGAGCCCGTATTGAAAGGTTCCTGGTTCAGGATGAAGTTCTCATCCCGTCGCCAACCCGCGAACAACGCATCCTCGAATCCGGTACGGGTGATGCGCTTGAGGTAAACAGCAGGAATAATCTGGTCCGTGTCCACATTGCTCTGGCGCAGTGGAACACCAATACCGGTGTGGCTGACAATCTTTTCCATGACGGTGATCCTTCCTAGACCGAAGCCGGTGCGTTGACAAGGTCGCTAGGCGACGAGAGAGTTCCACGGATTGCGGTAGCCGCGGCCACCAGCGGCGACACCAGGTGGGTACGTCCGCCCTTGCCCTGGCGTCCTTCGAAGTTGCGGTTGGAGGTGGACGCGCAGCGCTCCCCCTCGGCCAGCTGGTCCGGGTTCATGCCCAGGCACATGGAGCAACCTGCAAAGCGCCATTCAGCACCGAAATCCTTGAAAATCTGGTCCAGGCCTTCTGCTTCGGCTTCCAGCCGAACACGCGCCGAGCCGGGTACCACGATCATGCGGACATCAGGATCCTTTTCCTTGCCCTTGATGACCTGAGCTGCTGCACGCAGGTCCTCCATGCGGGAGTTGGTGCAGGACCCCAGGAAGACGGTATCCACGCGGATGTCCTTCAGCGGAGTGCCGCCGGTCAGACCCATGTAGTTCAAAGCACGCTCGCAGGCCTTGCGATCATTCTCGTCTTCGAAGTCTTCCGGAGAAGGCACATTCTCAGACAGCGATACACCCTGGCCCGGGTTGGTACCCCAGGTGACAAATGGTTCAAGTTCATCTGCATTCAAGAAGACTTCAGCGTCGAAGCGCGCGCCTTCATCGGTGTGCAGCTGCTTCCAGTCCTCGACGGCGGCGTCCCAGTCTTCGCCTGCCGGTGCGTGCGGGCGCCCCTTGACGTATTCGAAGGTGGTCTCGTCCGGAGCGATCATGCCGGCGCGGGCGCCAGCCTCGATGGACATGTTGCAGATGGTCATGCGGGCATCCATGGACAGCGAACGAATCGCTGAACCACGGTACTCCAGCACGTATCCCTGGCCGCCACCGGTACCGATCTTGGCAATGACCGCCAAGATGATGTCCTTGGAGGTAACACCAGGCTTCAAGGTGCCTTCGACGTTAATCGCCATGGTCTTGAATGGCTTCAAGCTCAGCGACTGGGTGGCCATGACATGCTCGACTTCCGAGGTGCCGATACCCAAAGCAAGGGCTCCGAAGGCGCCATGGGTCGAAGTATGCGAATCACCGCAGACAACAGTCATGCCTGGCTGGGTCAGACCCAGCTGCGGACCTACCACGTGAACGATGCCCTGCTCCTTGTCGCCCAAGGAGTGCAGGCGAACACCGAATTCCTTGCAGTTATCCCGCAGGGTGTGGATCTGGGTGCGGCTGGTCAGGTCGGCAATGGGCTTGTCAATATCCAGCGTGGGAGTGTTGTGGTCTTCGGTCGCAATCGTCAGGTCTGGACGACGCAGCGGACGGCCAGCCAGGCGCAGGCCCTCGAAGGCCTGCGGCGAGGTCACCTCGTGCAGCAGGTGGAGATCAATGTAGATCAAATCCGGCTGGCGGGCTTCACCTTCGCCTTCTCCTCGGCGCACAACATGTGCATTCCAGACTTTTTCTGCCAATGTCTGGGGCGACTGCATGGCGGACATGCGACACACTCCTCAAGCTACGAACATTTGATACTCCAACTTTGACACTTCATAGATCGACTTTTCCAGTATGCGGACTTGAATCTCAAATACTGAGACGTGATACTGGAACTATGACAACAGGCAGCGGCGTAGGCGTACTGGACAAGGCAGCAGCCATTCTCAACGCATTGGAGAATGGCCCCACTTCCTTGTCCCAGCTGGTGGAACTCACCGAGATTTCGCGTCCTACGGTGCACCGCATTGCGCAATCGCTGGTTCACCATGGATTGGTGGGACGCGACATGCATGGCCGCTTTGAACTGGGAAACCGTCTGGTGGAACTCGCCAGCGCCGCTGGCGAAGACCGATTGGTCAGCGCCGCTGGCCCCGTGCTCATCAAGCTTCGCGACCTCACCGGTGAAAGCACGCAGATTTTCCGCAAGCAGGGCGATTATCGTGTGTGCATCGCCAGTGCTGAGCGTCCAATCGGCCTGCGTGACACCATCCCTGTTGGAACCCAGCTGTCCATGAAAGCCGGCTCGGCAGCCCAGATTCTGCTCGCCTGGGAAGACAATGAACGCATGGTCGATGGATTGCATCACGCGCGCTTCACGCCGACAATTCTGGCTGGCGTCCGTCGACGTGGTTGGGCCCAGTCGCTGGGAGAACGCGAGCCAGGTGTTGCTTCCGTATCGGCACCTGTTCGCGGTCAGTCCGGACGAGTCATCGCGGCTCTGTCCTTATCCGGCCCGATTGAACGGCTCACGCGCCAGCCGGGGAAGATTCACCACGAAGCCGTGACTAGCGCCGCCCACGAGCTTTCTGAACTGCTGCGCATCCAGAATGATCGCGCGTAGCCAGCTC
Organism: Glutamicibacter sp. NPDC088483; assembly: GCF_044753145.1. Lineage (NCBI taxonomy): Bacteria > Bacillati > Actinomycetota > Actinomycetes > Micrococcales > Micrococcaceae > Glutamicibacter > Glutamicibacter sp. NPDC088483. The sequence continues at coordinate 35,267 of NZ_JBIVMP010000002.1, read as the reverse complement.
TTGAAGCACGTTCGGTGCAGCTAGCCGAAGTGGTCAAAGCCTGTCTCGGGCTTTGAGACCTTGCCATCAAGTTTCACTACTGCGCGGCGGCCATTAGCCGGCTTGGCAGCACCAATTACGGTGAATTCCTCTGGGATTTCAATTCCCTCTGGGAAGGCGGCAAGGAGTCCAAAATCTTCGCCGCCGTACAGTACCCACGACATCGGATCGGTGCCTGTCAGTTCTGACGCGGCTTCCAAGCGAACAGCATAATCCTGCAGCGCGGAAGACTCTAACTCGAGATTCACATGGCTGGCTTTGGCCAGGCGCCCAGCGTCACGGATCAGCCCATCAGATATGTCCATCATGGCTGTAGCACCAGCTCCCGCGGCACGCGGGCCGGATTCCAACGGTGGCACGGGTCGGCACTGCGCCTGGACCAGCCGGCGCACCGCCCGGCTCCAGTCTTGTTCGTTGCGATCATGTTCCAGGACGGAAAGCCCTGCCCCAGCTGCACCGACACGTCCTGCCACGGCAATGCGGTCGCCAACTTGGACTCCGCTCCTCAGGACCTTGCCATGCTCGCATTCGCCCAGAACTGTAGTGGTAACGGAAATTTCTTGGGACTTCCCGAGGTCTCCCCCCAGAATGGTAAGTTCCTGTGCGCCAAGTCCCTGTATCGCCTCGGCGATGCCGCGGCTGAAGTCCCTGACCCATTCCAAGGAAGTGTCCTTCGGCAGGGACAAAGAAATCACGGCGCCAGTTGCGTGACCGCCCATCGCATTAATGTCCGAAACATTTTGGGCAATGGATTTCCACCCGATGTCATAGGCTCTGTGCTCTAACCCGCTGGGCCAGATCAACCTAAAATCTTGATTCTCAACCAGAGTATCCACGGAGACGAGAACTTCCGTTCCGCGCACGCGCAGCGCGCCTGCGTCATCGCCGGGCCCGAGACTTGCTTGTTCAGAATCAAGCAGCGGCAACATCGCGTCCAGGATGCCTTGTTCCCCAAGGTCACCTACCGTTGCATCGACGTTTGGTTGGTTTGTAGTCACAGGGTTCTAATCGGCTTTCTTGGCTGCTGAGGTGATCAATGCTGAATAACTATTGAAGGTGTCCAAGTGCTGGTCAACAGGATCAATCACGGCCTGCCTGACCAAGTGGGATATCGAGCGTTCAATGTTCTTCAACGCTTTCCTACGCTTAACTTTAGCGACTATTCGGTTGACAAACGAGCAAGCCAAGCCAAGGACAATACCCAGCAGTATTCCTATGAAAACCAGCAGCGTCGGGACGGCGATTCCTTCGACCCGGGGAGCCTGTGGCAGGTCGAATTGGAAGTATCCAGCCACCGGATAGCCTGCGAGCCACAAGGCTCCGCCCAGGGCCGCAACAAGTGCCACCCATTGGATGACTTTGACTACCGGCCACCACCACGAGGACCGTTCAACACCCAGCGGTGTGCCGGCTATAGCCGCATCGATGCCGTCATCTAGTACCTCCGTATTCGCGTGCACCTTTTCACGCAGTGGCTCTTTCCAGCTTTCCGGAAGATCATTGGAAGCCTCGGAAACATACTGGTTAATGCCATGTTCGATAGCCGAAGCCTCCGCGACAGAAAGCTCTGGACGCGAAGTCAAGGACAATTCCGGGTCTTCATACCGGCGCCCAAGATTCATCCGTTTCAGCGGATCGTTGCGCAGCTTGACCAGCCACGTGGTCAAAGGCCATCCTGTTCGCGAAGCACCCCGAAGCAGGTAGGAGGTCTCCACTGCGTCAGCAATGTACTGGGCGCCGTGCGCTTTTGCGATCACACGCTCCAGCTCTGCTTGGTGCAGCTGGCTAGGCAGGCGCACCTTTTCCACCTGGAGCTCCTCACTGAGGCGGTGGATGACTTGATCAACATCTGCGCGGAGCCGACGCGTGGAAAGTGCCTTGTTTTTCGCCGCGGCCGCAATCTTGGCATGCACATCTGCGATCCCTTCGCCCGTGGCAGCAGAGGCGCAAACGATGGGAAGGTTCTCCAAGCCGGAGGTTGCCAAGATGCCGCGCAAGGAATCGACGACTTGCTTGCGTTCTTGTTGTGCAATCTTGTCAATCTGGTTCAGGACGATCAGCAGGTTCCCCTGCTGGCTGCGCAAGGAATTGAGATATCCATGGTGTATTGACGCGTCGGCGTATTTCTGCGGATCAAGCACCCATACCAGATAATCCACTTGGCCCACCAAACGAGCAGCAATCTTGTGGTGATCCACTGCCGTGGAATCCATGTCCGGTAGGTCCAACAGCAAGAGACCGGAGTCGAACTTCTTTTTCTTTCCATGTTGCGCCCGGTTGTCCTGATCGCCCATGACGTGACGAGTAGTAACTTCCAGCCAGTCCAGTAACTCGCTTGATCCTTCTGGTTCCCAGATTGCAGCGACAGTATCAGTAGTAGTCGGGCGGATGACACCCGTGGCCGCCAACTCATGCCCTACCAAAGCGTTGAACATCGTTGATTTTCCGCTGCCCGTGGCACCGAAAAGTCCTACAACCACATGTTCGGATGAAAGCTGGCGCCGAGATTCAGCACGCGTGATAACGTCCGCGGCTAGATCGATGGTTTCTGGTTCCAGATATGGTTCTGCAAGCTGCATCGCTTCCACGATGCTGTTGATTTGAGAGTTGAGACCGCTGACTGCTCTGAGAATCTTGCGCTCGGACATTAGTGAGCCCCTTTGCTGCTCAAGGCTGAGGTAATCTTGCCCAAACGATCGGCAAGCTCCGGCTGCGATTTTGCGGCTAGCTCGTCCAGGTAGATCGACGAGGTCCTATCCAGTAGATCCCGTGCCCGGGTGTCAAGCATCTTGCGGGCTTTGGTGGCCATGCGACGTACCGCATCCTCGCCAAAAATTGCTTCCAGCAGTTTCTGCCCTACCAATGCGGAGCCGCCGGCAATACCGATTTCCAGACCGGTGAGGCCCGCTGTTGACGCAAAGACCACGACCATCAGGATGACCGCCACCCCGTTGACTCCAAATGCCGCCATGCGGGCCGTCTTGCGCTTCCCGGCGCCCTCCTGCCGAATCATGTCCAAGACATCTTTTTGCCAAAGCCGGATGCTTTCCGAAGCTTGCTCATTGAGATCCTGTGGCGGGCGCGGCGATTGCAGATTAGAGCTTAACGCTTGGCCAAATGGCGTGTTCTTCCACGACCTGTCAACGTCGTGGCAGGCCTTGGTTGCCTCGGCAATGAAGACCATGTGCAGGCCTGATTCGATGGCTTGTTCAACACGATGGGTTGCTGGCGGTTTACCAGTCAGGAATGCGCCAACACGATCCCTCATCCGTCCAATGGCGCCTTCGATTCCGCGCAGCAGCTCGCCCGCTCCTACGAAGTCCTGCCACCGGGCCAGGATTTCGCCACGCAGCAATGAGCCGTCATTGAGCGAATCGTTAATTCTGGCCAGCGATTGCTCAAAGCGCTCATTGGTAATGGCGCGCAATTCAACGAGCTGTTTCTCCTGCTCTTGCAGTTCAGCGATAAGCTCACTGACATCTGCGGTGGTGCGCCGCAACGCGCCGTCAAGTGTTTGGGCCGCAATCTGCTGCCGTTTAGCGGAATCTGCTGCCAGTGAGTTCAGCCACGCGAGCAAGGGTTCCACGTGCTCACTTGGAATCAATTTCTGGTCATCCAGTTGCGTCTCGTTCAGGACATGCAGCAACGACGGATCCAGGTCCTTCTCGCTTAACAGGCGTTTCAAATCCGGAACAATATCGTCTTCGGCTCCAGGTGGCACCCTGTTCAAGACGACGCAGACGGTAATTTTCCGTGCGCCGGCTTCGGTGAGCATATCCCAAGGAAGAGCATCGGCGTATCTATTGGCTGTGGTGACAAAAATCCACAGATCTGCTGCGTTCAGAAGCTGGCCCGCCAATTCCCTGTTCTCGTCGGAAACCGAGTCGATATCCGGGGCATCGAGGATGGCCAAACCTCGTGGTACCTGCTCACGGGGCGTCATCAACAGCGCATGATTACTGGCTGCTCCGGCATCGGCATTGAAGCCACGTCCGGCTACGCGTTTAAGTTCGGGAAGAATCCGTTCAGATTCAAAGAAGGATTGGTCAACAGGGTTGAAAGCCAAGACCGGAGTCCGGGTGGTCGGACGCACGGCGCCGGAGAGACTGACAGGTTCTCCCAGAAGGGAATTGACTAGAGTCGATTTGCCCGAGCCCGTGGAGCCACCGACGACCACCAGTAGCGGTGCGCCGAGATTCGAAACTCGTGGAATCAGGTAGTCCGAGATTTGATGCAATGCCTTGTTGCGCAGTTCTTCGAACGCAGAGGCTTCTCGTGGCTGGCCATTTACAAAGGAAAGCTCTTCGAGCAGCTTCTGGAGCTCGCTCAAACGCGCCGCGGAATCACTGCCAATTTCGGTTTGCGAGGCAGTTTCCTGCGCTGAGCTCTTAGCCAGATCTGAATTCGACTCCATGAGAACTATCTTGCCTCATGCCAACAGGGAAACCCGCGAGCCTGATGCAGATTTTGTCCGGGAAACGCAAAAACCGCGGAATTCTCCGCGGTTTTACTGTGGTGACCCCAACGGGATTCGAACCCGTGTTGCCGCCGTGAGAGGGCGGAGTACTAGGCCGCTATACGATGGGGCCGTATGCTGAAGATTAATCTTCAGCTCACCAAATCTCTTTGGTGAAGCGCTGGGATACCAGGACTCGAACCTAGAATGACGGAACCAGAAACCGTTGTGTTGCCAATTACACCATATCCCACTGTGACTTGGCCTTTCCGGAATTCAGCTGAGCGTCATTCCGGCCACTGCCGTAGCACGAGATAAAACTATACCGGCCTAATGTTCAGTACACAAATCGAGCCTCGCGACCGGTGCCCCACGCAGAATCCGCGGAAAATCAGCAAAGAACAGCTGCCAGTCATCCCAAATCCGCCACTAGCCAAGCAGGGAAATTCTTGTGAAGTGAAGCACTGTCCGTGAGAAAATACTGGAGTCCCCCGTCAACGGCACATTGATAGCCGCCAACAGGGTCATCCCCTATGCAAAGCGCCTGTGCCGGCAGACCCTCTAGTTCAGCGCACCGGCCAAGGAACGGGGCACAAATGGGGTTTAGGCTTCTCCGCTTGACGCGGTTAATCTTGCCAAACTCCACGCACGCAGCAACCGCACTTCTCGCTGCCCCATGAACATAAGCCCGCCTGCCATGTACCTTTCCCGGGCATAAGCACCATCATCCGCAAAACCTGCCTCAATCCCGGCCAGTCGCTCAAGATACAGATGCGCCAGCTCCGGCTCGGACATGGACGATAAACGCGGATTGCGGCCGTTCGCACATCTACGAGTGCGTCAACAATCTCAACGAAAACGCCTCGGACAGGACCAGCTCACAGGACTGGAACCATCCGAGGCGTTCAACGTGCTTCTCAGCGGGCATTCGGCGAATAGCTAGCGGGACTCGCCAAATGCGCGCAAACGCTTGAGACTCGACTCGCGTCCAAGAATTTCCATGGACTCGAAGAGCGGTGGAGATACGCGCTTTCCCGAGATAGCAACGCGGGCTGGACCGAATGCCTGACGAGGCTTCAGTTCCAGTTCGTCCACAAGCTTCGTGCGCAGTGCTTTCTGGATGGTTTCGGCGTTCCATTCGGTAAGGGTTTCGAGGCCCTGGACGGTAGCGTCGACAACCTCAACCAGGTTTGCCGGCATTCCCTTGAGCGCTTTCTCATCAATGACAATTTCGTCATCAGACTTGAAGAGGAATTCAAGCATGTCGGTCGCTTCACCCAACAGGGCAATACGTTCCTGCACCAGCGGCGCAGCCTGGTCCAGGATGTCGTTTTCACGTTCAGTCAGCTCCTCGCCCACCAGGCCAGCGGCCTGCAGGTAAGGGACCAAACGATCACGGAAATCCTGTGCTTCGAGCATGCGCACGTGGGTTCCGTTGATTGCTTCTGCCTTCTTCACATCGAAGCGGGCAGGATTGGACAGCACATCTGCTACATCGAAGGCTTCTACCAGCTGCTCACGCGAGAAGATATCTTCATCAGCACTTAGCGACCAGCCAAGAAGCGCGAGATAGTTCAGCAGGCCTTCCGGGATGAATCCATTGTCGCGGTGCAAGAATACGCTGGATTCTGGATCACGCTTGGAGAGCTTCTTGTTGCCCTGTCCCATAACGTATGGCAGGTGGCCAAAACGCGGCATGTACTGGGCAACGCCGATATCGTGCAGCAACGCATACAAGACGACCTGGCGTGGGGTCGAGGACAACAGGTCTTCGCCACGAAGTACGTGGGTAATGCCCATCAGCGCATCATCGATTGGGTTGACCAGGGTGTACAGCGGCTTCCCGTTGGCGCGCACCACCACATAGTCGGGAACGGATCCAGCCTTGAAGGTGATCTCGCCACGTACCAGGTCATTGAAGGTAATGTCGTGATCCGGCATGCGAACACGCAATACCGGTTCACGACCCTCGGCCTTGAACGCGGTTTTCTGCTCATCGGTCAGTTCGCGGTCGAAGTTGTCGTAGCCCAGCTTCGGGTCACGGCCGGCTGCCTTGTGGCGTGCTTCAACTTCTTCTGGGGTCGAGTAGGACTCGTAAAGATGGCCTGCAGCGCGAAGCTTGGCAATGACGTCCTCGTAGATCTCACCACGCTGCGACTGGCGGTATGGCTCATGCGGACCGCCCGCGTTGACGCCCTCGTCCCAATCGATACCCAACCAAGCCAGAGCATCCAAAAGCTGGTTGTAGCTTTCCTCGGAGTCACGCTTGGCATCAGTGTCTTCGATGCGGAAGACCATTTTGCCGCCGGTGTGACGCGCGTAGGCCCAGTTGAAGAGGGCAGTACGGATCAAACCTACGTGAGGGGTACCAGTTGGGGATGGGCAAAAACGAACGCGTACCGGGGTATCTTCGGTAACAACGGGAATCAACGAAAGATCAGTCATGATGTTTTCATTCTATGCCTTCTGCAAAGAAACTTGCAGTTAAAGCGCGAGGCTCCCGATCACATTAGCGATCGAAAGCCTCACAACATCAGTGATGGTTCCTAGCGACGGAAGACGGTTCGCAATGAACCGATACCTTCGACTTCCACTTCTACAACGTCGCCTGCATTGACTAGGCCGACACCCGCAGGGGTCCCAGTCATGATGACATCGCCTGGCAGCAAGGTGAAAGCTTCGGAAGCACGAGCAACCAATTCGTTGACTGGCCAGATCATGTCGTTGGTAGTTCCATCTTGGCGAACCTCGCCATTGACGCGGCTGATAATTCCCAGATCATCCGGGTCGGCAATCTCAGTCTCAATCCACGGGCCCAGCGGGCAAGAACCGTCAAAGCCCTTGGCACGAGCCCACTGCGGATCGGTGCGCTGAGCATCGCGGGCGGTCAGGTCGTTTGCTACGGTGTAGCCGAAGATCACGTCCTGCGCCTTGTCGGCTGGAACGTCCTTGCAGATACGGCCGATCACCACGGCAAGTTCACCTTCGAAGGAAACTTCATTTGAAAACGCCGGCAGGGTGACGGGGTCTCCATGGCCGACTACGGAAGTATTCGGCTTCAAGAACATCAGCGGCTCAGCAGGAACTTCATTTCCAAGTTCCTTGGCGTGCTCGCGGTACGTGCGGCCAAAGCCCACCACCTTTGAGCGAGGGATGATCGGCGCTACCAACCGAACATCATCCAAAGGGTGCGTAGCACCAGTGGTCTTGATCCCCTGGAAAAATGGATCTCCAGCCAAAACATGAATATCGTTACCGTCGACGACGCCGTACAGCGGGTCGCTATCTACTACAAATCGTGCAATGCGCATGAATACAAGCCTAAACTATGACGTCTCGGCTTTTCCTTCACTGCAGGAACTGCGACTGCGAAATACGGCTAATGAAGGGAAGGAAATCCTCGGACGGCAATCCACCTCGGCTCGTCGCCGCGAACTTGGCTAGGTCAATTCCGGCGCCAGGGCAAGCTGCACCAGTGTGGTTTGATTTAGAATCCCGTACACGTGGCCGTCGGCACCAACGGTCAATCTGGTGCCGTGCCGGTCATGGCTTCGTGTGGACACGACGGAATGAGTAGTTCCTGCAACATAATCCATCACTGTTATTCCACCCCCTGCAGCATGAACCATCTTCTGCCCATCCGGCGTTGCCCTTACGTCTGCAGCTAGCCATCCAGGACGATAGGAAGTGTTTTTAACGTTGTTGACGATATGCCGTTTCTTCAACTGTCCGCTGTCCAAGTCCAGCAAGGCTACACCTTGCAGATCGGCTACGGCCAGCCAACCGCCGGTAATCACAGGTGAATACAACGCGCCAGCGGATTCCACAGGACTTGTTTCCCAGAGGATCTTGCGGGACGCTATGTGCATCTTGAAGACCTTGGCAGGACTTTTCGTATCTTCAACGCCATATCCGTTGCGTACCGAAGTGGTGCCATAGAGATACGATTCATCGGCGGCTAGCCCGATGATGGAATGGCCTGAAACGAATCCTTTGCCGTCCCCGTCAAGAACCCAAGAGACCGTATCAGTAGCAGGATCAATCTTCCCCAGAACACCGCCTGAAACTCCATATTCCGGAACAGTTCCGAAAAACACGCTGGATGAATTTGCTGCCCAGCCAAAGGGCCTCGATTGCGAGTACTCAGTGAGCAGCCGTGCAATCCGGTCATAGTTTCTGTCGGCGTTGTTTTGAGGTGTCTCCATGAGGACCAGGTCAGCACTACCGTAGGAACCGATATAGGTTTTGTTCTGGTCGTATTCGACCATTCCTTCGATCTGATTGATCACCTGCTCGTCATCGCCGGAGTTCCAACGAACGCCAGTTTCCGGATTCAACGCGGCGACACCGTTCGCCTTGTAACCTCCGATATAGATGTTTCCGTCACTGTGTCCGAGCAGCGATTGGATCTTGATGGCGCTCGGGGTCAATCTGATTTCGCGGGTAGCGCGTACGCGATTCAAACCCAAATCGAATGTTTCGCAGAGAATCCCATCGGTTGTCGTACTGAAGATGAGGATGCGCCCATTCTGCGGAATGATGCACAAGATGCCACGCGCCTCGACTTTTCCGAGCTGCTTGTCATCCATTCCCTGGAATGCAGTTGAATGCAGATGGCCGGCAGTGATGCTGAAGAATCTCCCCGAACTGGCCTTGGAAATCTCGCGCGATGCCCATACCCGGGTCACTGGCTCGTGCCATTTCATCGTCCGGGTATCGAGTATGAGTTGTTCAGAAACGGAGCTAACGGTAACAGCGAGGTAGTGCCCGATAGGGTCGATTGACCCAATGAATCCATGGGCCACATCCACTGGAAGGTCTATTTCACGTACTGCATCCGGCTTCCCCGCCTCAAAGGTGAATAGCCTAGGATTCCGAGACCCCGTTCCCATCCAAACCCTGCCCCGGCCATCCAATGCCAGCCGGCGGATATAGTCGGTGTCTTCGGCTACACGATCAAATACTCGAAGATTCTTGCTTTCGACGTTGTAGTTGAAGCTTGCGCCGAGTGGATAGGTTCCTCCCCACAAATTGCCGCTCGAATCAAGCCGAAGCTCATATGCAACCGAGGCGCCTTCAACGTCCACCAGGGTAGTGAACTGCTCAGGAGTTGCTGGATTCCATGCGAGAACACTCCCGTCCACACTGACATATAGTGTTTGCCGGGGTTCATCCCAAACCATCGAATCAATTCCGTGCCCGCTGTCATCGGGCAAATTCAACGTGTGAATAGCGTTGCCGACGGAGGGATCGATTATTTGCAGTTCATTGATATGCCCGACAACAGACACCGCCAACCGAAGCTTCGAAGAATTGCGATAGTTGGTTAGAGGTACCGCCTCTAGAATCTTCAGCGTCGAATATGCTCTGCCGAAGACCTTTTCATGGCCACTAATTTCTTTCCCACTCTTCAGATTCGCTAAATACCGCATATCGGGAGTCGGTTTCGGCGTGGGGCTCGGAGACGGGGTCACTGAAGGAGCGCTAATCTCAGAGGCCCGACGGTCCGGGAAGAGGAAAGAAAGCCCTGCGGCGGTTCCACCAACAACAGCCAGACCGAGCAAGCTTCGTCTTGCAATGCTTCTAGTTTCCCTGCGCTCTTCTCCAGACAAACATTACTCCGTTCGATCGGCCCCAGAACTTCTTGCAGTGGAGCAGCGTCTGCTACGTACTGACGCTAGCAACTGCGTTTGCACATGACCAATTCGGTTTAAAAACCACTGGTCCCGAGACTACAAGTCTCGAGACCAGCAACTTTGAGCTAGCTTTACGCCAAACGTTCCAGCCAACCGTGACGGTCTTCCACGGTACCCCGCTGAATTCCCAGCAGTTCTTCGCGAATGGACATGGTCACCTCACCGGCTGCAGCATTCTCCTCACCAATGAGCTCTTCGCCGTTCTTCAGCAGGCCGATTGGGGTGATCACCGCTGCTGTACCGCAAGCAAAGACCTCGGCAATATCGCCTGAGGCGATGCCTTCACGCCACTCATCCAGGGTGATCTTGCGTTCTTCGACCTCCATGCCGCGATCCTTCGCGAGCTGGATGACCGACGAACGGGTCACGCCTTCAAGGATGGTTCCGGTCAACGCTGGGGTCACCAGCTTGTTGTCCTTCGTTACGAAGAAGACATTCATGCCCCCGAGCTCTTCAACGGCATTGTCATTGAAGGAGTCAAGGAACAGAACCTGCTTGCAGCCGTTTTCTTCAGCTTCCAGCTGGGCTACGAGCGAGGCCGCGTAGTTGCCACCGCACTTAGCCGAACCTGTACCGCCTCGGCCTGCTCGTGCGTAGTTCTTCGATACCCAAATAGCCACTGGCTTGAGTTCGCCACCGAAGTAATTGCCTGCTGGAGATGCGATGACGCGGTAGGAAACCTCACGCGCTGCACGCACACCAAGGAATGCTTCGGTAGCAATCATGAATGGACGCAGGTACAGGGCTTCGCCGTCACCGGTAGGAACCCAATCGATATCCGTTGCCACCAGCTTGCGCAGCGAGTCGACGAAAACGTCTTCATCCAGCTGCGGAAGTGCTAGGCGCTGAGCCGACTTGTTCATGCGGGCAGCGTTGGCCTGCGGGCGGAAAGTCCATACCGAACCATCGGCGTGGCGGTAGGCCTTCAGGCCTTCGAAGATTTCCTGGCCATAATGCAGGACCGAGGCGGCCGGATCCATGGCGATAGGGCCGTATGGCTCAATTCGAGCATCATGCCATTCACCGTTACGGCCGCTATCGTCTGCTGACCAGTCGATGACTGCGGTGTGGTCAGTGAAGAAGTCTCCGAACCCAGGATTAGCCAAGACGCCGGCTCGGTCCTGTTCGCTCTTGCGATTCGTTGAGAGATTTTCGGTGAATTCCATCTACCCTGGACTTCCTAGTTCAATAAACAAAGAACGGATGCTCCACGCCTCTGCGGAACATCCGTTCGTGGATTTGGCTACTGGTTATCAGCTAACCAGAAACGTCACTTTCAGCTTATGCCAGTAACGCGACAATTGCATCGCCAATTTCACTTGTGGTGCGATTATCGGTCAATTCTTGACGTGAAGTGATCTCTTTTTCAACAGCTTGCTCAACTGTGCGAGCTTCTTCAGCCAACCCGAGGTGATCAAGCATCAGTGCCACGGACAGAATCGCCGCGGTTGGGTCTGCCTTCTGCTGGCCGGCAATATCCGGAGCCGAACCATGAACCGGCTCGAACATCGATGGGTAGGTACGGTCCATATTGATGTTGCCACTGGCTGCCAGGCCAATACCACCGGTAATGGCGCCGGCCTGGTCGGTGAGGATGTCGCCAAAGAGGTTGTCAGTGACAATCACGTCGAAACGCGATGGGTCCGTGGTCAAGAAGATGGTAGCCGCATCCACGTGCAGGTAATCGTGGGTAACCTCTGGGAATTCCTGCGCCACCATTTCGACAGTGCGCTTCCACAAATGCCCGGCGTGCACCAACACGTTGTGCTTGTGCACCAGGGTGACACGCTTGCGTTCACGCTCTGATGCACGGCGGAATGCGTCGCGGACAACACGTTCCACACCATAGGCGGTATTTACCGATACTTCGGTAGCGATTTCATGCGCGGTGCCCGTGCGCACCGAACCGCCGTTGCCTACATACGGGCCTTCGGTACCTTCGCGAACCACCACGAAGTCAATTTCACCGGGGTTAGCCAGGGGGCTCTCAATTCCAGGATAGAGCTTAGCCGGACGCAGATTCACGAAATGATCCAGCGAGAAGCGGAGCTTCAGAAGCATTTCGCGCTCGATAATTCCGGACGGAATGCGCGTATCTCCAGGGGCAGCGCCAACAGCGCCGAAGAGAATGGCATCGTGCTTCTTAAGAGCTTCCAGCGTCGCATCCGGAAGTGTTTCGCCAGTCGCCAGCCAATGCTCTGCACCAAGCTTGTAGTCGGTCAGCTTGATCTCGTTCTTGCCACCATTAGTGACGAACTTCAGAACCTTAACCGCTTCGGCAACAACTTCTGGGCCAATACCGTCACCCGGAATGACCGCAATATCAATTACATTTCCCATGGCACAGATTCTATCGACTAGCGTCCGCCATTTGAGAGTTCATCTCAAATAATGAGATTTGATGAGTTTCCGCCGACATATTTCCTCCCTGGGCATGAGGCATCGCCGTCTTCATTGCCGATAACCTTGGATAAACAGATCCTTTGCTTCGCTATACGGATCAACAGCTACTAAAACGTTGAATTGCAGGAACTCTTGATCTTTGCCAATCCCCACCGTCGAATTGACGGTTGGATCCGCGAGAATCCCGGACGGGTAGATTTCATCACCGGCCTGCTGTACACGCTGTTCTGCATACCGGCCGCCCTCAGCCTCGCTTCTTCGATGTCAGTTGCCGCCGTTCTCGCCGTGCTGAGCCTTTCTCTTCTCCAGTCAGCTCCGCTGATGGTGCGGCGCCGCTGCCCATGGGCAGCGACCCTCGTTGTCGCCACCGGGCATGTATTGCAACTGGGCTTTGACGGGCTAATGATGTTCTCGCAAGTATCCGTTCCAATCATGGTTTATACCATGGCTGTCTACGGGAAACGCTGGCAGTCATTCAGCACGCTGGGGCTGGGTCTGATTGGCGCGTTGTTGGCGACGTTCAGCATGTTCGGCGCCTCAAGGTACTCACCTGATCCATCCCCCGTCTTCACCTTCGACATGATGATTTCTTTCGTGGGTCTTGCATTGGTTGTCACCCTTTCTTGGACCTTCGGTGACTTAGCGCGAACGAGGCGTCTGGCCATGAAGTCCCTGAGGGATCACGCCGAACGCCTCGAGAAAGAACGCCTCACCGAGCGCGCCCTGGCAGCTTCCGACGAGAGAAACCACATCGCCCGCGAGATGCATGACATCGTGGCCCATTCGCTCTCTGTCATCATCACCCAGGCTAACGGGGCACGATATGCGGCGGCGAAAGACCCGGAGATTGCCATCGAGACCCTGAAGACAGTTTCAGATACTGGCCGCGCTTCACTGAAAGAAATGCGCAGGCTTCTGGGAGTTCTACGCAAAGATGAGGAATTGGAGAATCGCCCTCTTCCGTCATTGGCAAACGTACCTGAACTCGTAGAAAGCGTTGCCGTGTCCGGACTGAATGTCCATCTCGAAACTTCTGGAACCCCGCGGAAAGAACTACCGGCAGGCGCGGAGCTCACAATCTATCGATGCGTTCAAGAATCGCTCACGAATGTCATTAAGCACGCTGGTCCTGATACACAGACCCAAGTCCATATTGAGTGGACTTCCCGGGGCCTGAATTTGAGCGTCAGCGACGATGGGCGAGGTGCCGGTTCCATCGTCCTGGAAGGCGTAGGACAAGGTCTGCAGGGAATGAAAGAACGCGTAGCCTTATATGAAGGTACCTGCACTGCACTCCCCCGGACCGGGGGCGGTTTCGCCGTTAATGTTTTCATCCCTTACACCGAGGACTAATATTCAAATGCCTAATACAGATGCCATCAAGGTCGGCTTGGTCGATGATCAGCTCTTGGTTCGCAGTGGCTTCAGAATGCTCATTAATTCCCAAGAGGATATGGAAGTCATTGTTGAAGCTGGCAATGGCCGTGAAGCACTAGCTGCACCACTGATGGCTCAGGCGGATGTCATCTTGATGGACGTGCGAATGCCGGAAATGGACGGCATCGAAGCTACCGAACGCCTATTGGATCCAGATAAGAAGGCCGCTGATGGTCCCAAGATCATCGTGCTGACGACTTTCGACATGGACGAATATGCGCTAAGCGCCATTCAAGCCGGCGCCAGCGGCTTTCTTTTGAAGGATGCGCCCCCAGAAGAACTCTTGGAGTCAGTACGCACCGTCAATCGAGGAGATGCCGTCATAGCGCCATCGACCACTCGACGGTTGCTGGACCACATGGCGCCAATGCTCAAGAAGAGCTCGTCACAGCACAAGGATCACCTGATTGCCGCGGTTGAATCGCTGACGCCTCGCGAGCGGGAAGTGTTTGGCCTGATTGCAGAAGGTTTTTCCAACCCGGAAATCGCAGAAAAACTATTCCTGTCAGAAGCTACAGTCAAAACCCATGTGGGTCATATTCTGGCCAAACTGGAAGCTCGTGACCGGGTCCAGGCTGTAGTCATCGCCTACCAGACCGGAGTCGTCACACCCTGACTGAATGAAAAAAATTGAGGTGTTCTGCTCGGATTCAGAATCAAGCAGAACTCCTCAATTTCCTCTCAGGAAAATTCTTACTTCTCTTCCTCGTAACGTGGGAACACAGGAGAAGGAGCTGGGAGCTCAGTGCCTGGGACCAAAGCGCTATCAAAGGACTCGAAGGTTCGCGCCGAACCTTCGCCAACTGCCAACGCATTGAGCATAGAAGTCATGGCCTGCGGCAATACTGGCTGAAGCAGCAACGCCACCTTGCGGACAATCTCAATGGTCACGTACAAGACAGTAGCCATACGCTCAGGATCGGTCTTCTTCAGCTTCCATGGCTCCTGCTCAGCGAAGTAGGCATTGGTATCGCCCAGAACGTGCCAAACGGATTCAAGTGCCTTGCTGAATTCCTGACGCGAGAAAGCATCTCGGTTGATCTCCAGCAGCTTGCCGGCTGCTTCCAGAATCTGCTGATCAGCTTCCAGCAATTCGCCCGGGGTCGGGACTACTCCCCCACAGTTCTTTGCGACCATCGAAAGTGAACGCTGTGCAAGGTTGCCGAAGTTATTGGCCAGGTCACCGTTAATACGGGCAACGATGGTCTCGTGGTTGTAGCTGCCGTCGGCACCGAACGGAACTTCACGCAAGAAGAAGTAGCGTACCTGGTCCAAGCCATAACGGTTCACAAAATCATCTGGGGAAACAGTGTTGCCCAGGGATTTGGACATCTTCACGCCGTTATTGTGCAGGAATCCATGGATCATGACGCGCTTAGGCAATGGCAGTTTTGCAGACATCAAGAATGCTGGCCAGTAGATCGCGTGGAATCGCGAGATGTCTTTGCCGATCACGTGGACATCTGCCGGCCAGTATTTCTGGAAAGAAGCAGACTCAACGTCCGGGAATCCAACGCCCGTCAGGTAATTGGTCAGGGCGTCTACCCAGACGTACATTACATGCTTCTCGTTGCCCGGTACCGGGATGCCCCAATCAAAGGTCGTTCGAGAGATCGAAAGGTCCATCAGACCGCCTTCGACAAACCGTACTACTTCATTGAAGCGGGAACGTGGCGCGCCGAATTCAGGGTTGTTCTGGTAGTACTCCAGCAACTTGTCCTGGTACTTGGATAAGCGGAAGAAGTAGGACTCTTCTTCAGTCCAAGTAACTTCAGTGTCGGTTTCAACGGCATAACGAATACCGTCCTTGCGCACTTCCGTCTGGTCTTCGGTGTAGAAGGCCTCATCGCGTACCGAGTACCATCCTGCGTACTTATCCAAGTAAATGTCATCATTGGCTTCCATGCGGCGCCAGAGTTCCTGCGCAGCCGCATGATGGTCTGCATCAGTGGTACGGATGAAGCGGTCGTAGCTTGTACCCAGCTCATCATTCATGGCCTGGAATGCATCCGAGTTACGCTGGGCCAGCTGAGCCGGCGTGACCCCAAGATTCTCTGCGGTCTGCATCATCTTCTGGCCGTGCTCGTCGGTGCCGGTCAGGAAGAAGACGTCAAAACCATCCAGGCGCTTGAATCGAGCCATAACGTCGGTAGCCACTACCTCGTAGGCATGCCCAATGTGCGGGGTACCGTTCGGGTAAGAAATAGCCGTGGTGATGTAAAAAGGTTTCTGCTGAGAAGTCACGATATAAATTTACCTTAGCTAGCGTCGGAAAGCGGATTTCCAGATTGTACTGACTCGTCACATGATCTTGCCCAAATACTCCCAGAAGGCGCCACGAAGTGTGCGGCGGATGATCTGCTGATCAGTTTTCCATTCCCCAAGCACTTGAGCGCAATCCTTGAGCAAAGTCCTGTCAATTTCGGGTGGCAGCTGCGGCTTGTCAGCAATGAGTTCTACTACGTCAGACTGTGTCGTGAAGGCAAGCCAGGATTCAGCAACCTTTGCGCCGATCTCTTCTGCAACCTTCAACTCTTGTTGCTCATAAGCCGCGGAACCCTGATAGCCAGAAGCTTCACCACCACTGGAGTAGATCACCACAGGTTCGGCTTCCGGTTCAACGGCTGGCCTGATAACTGGCTTCTGAGCCATGACGGCAGGAGTAGGAACCGATGGCTTCGCTGCTGGCTTTGCTTCTGTCTCCAAAGACGCACTAGCAATTAGAGACGTCTTTTCAGAATGATTCTTGTCCCATTCAAGAACCTTGGTGAATGCGCTATCCAATAGTTGATTCGGAACGATTTCAATGTAGTCAGCGGTCAAAGCCAGGTGTTCAGCCACCGAGGCTACTCCAAGACGGCTATCGGATTTCGCTACGCCTAGTAACACTACTTTCATGCCCAAGTCTTGCGCTTCTTCGACGGCCTCGGCGAGGTCGTCATCGCCGGAGACCAAGTAAGCAATTGATGCCGAGCCATTACGGGCAACCCCTACAAGGTCCAGCGCCAGTCTCAGGTCCACACCTTTTTGCTCGCCGTTATAAGAGATACGACCTAAGCGCACTTTAACGCCGGGTATCAAGCCAATCCGCTTATGCTGCTCAGTAAATAGCCCGTCTTTCGAGGCGTCATACCAATACACGCGGAGGTTATTAAGACCCGTATTCTTCTTTACGGTTTGCACGATCCCGCGTACCAGCGCCTCGTAATGGGTTGTAAAGGCTGATCTTAAGGTCGTTCCGGCGGCACGATGACCGCCTAGTGAGAGCAGAAATCCGGCATCAATAAATATTGCAGTTTGATTCATCATGATTCGATCGTACTGATAAAACTAGGCAAACCATATTGAAAGGGCCTGCATCGCATGACTCTTTCCGGTGTAAACCAGAAAAGACCAGTTCAACTGGTGTTGAACTGGTCTTTTGAACGGAACTAGATGCTGGTTGCCCGCATCATGTCTTCTGGATCTGACAGACTGGAATCGAATTCCTCGATACGCGAACCTACGCCAAGCAATTCTGCAATTGCAGCGACGGTACGTACGGAAGCCCTGCCATCACCGTAAGGGTTTACAGCGTTAGCCATTTCGTTGTAAGCCGCTTCATCATGCAACAGCTCAGTGACCGATTCGAAGATGCGGTTTTCATCGGTGCCGATCAGGCGTACGGTACCCGCGGTAACAGCTTCAGGACGCTCGGTGTTCAGGCGCATGACCAGAACAGGCTTGCCGAGGCTTGGAGCTTCTTCCTGGACGCCACCGGAATCGGTCAAGACGACGGTCGAAGCATCAATGATGCGAGTGAATTCGCCGTAAGCCAGCGGCTCGGTCAAAGTCACGTTAGGCAGTCCATCGATTTCCGGAAGCAACGCTTCGCGAACCGCAGGGTTGCGATGCAACGGCAAGATGAATTCAACATCTGGTTCCGCCTTGGAGAGCTTTGCCAATGCACGGCCGATGCCGCGCATTGGTTCGCCTTGGTTCTCACGACGGTGCGTCGTCACCAGAACAATGCGCTTGTCAGAAGAAACCAATTCTTCCAACTTGGGATCCGAGAAAGGAACCTTCTTTTCGACAACAGTCAGCAGTGCGTCAATGACAGAGTTACCGGTGATAACGATGTCACTTCCCTTGAACGTTTCACGCTCAAGGTTACGCTTGCTCAACGACGTTGGAGCCAAATGCAGGCTGGCGATCTGGCTGGTCAGCTTGCGGTTAGCTTCCTCCGGGAATGGAGAGAAGATGTCATAGCTCCGAAGTCCAGCCTCGGCGTGAACCACTGGGATACCACGGTAGAAAGCAGCGATTGCGCCAGCCGTCGAAGTGGTGGTGTCGCCCTGGACCACTACAGCGTCAGGCTTTTCCTTTTCGAAAATCTCGTCAAGACCAGCAATGGTCTTAGTAAGCAGACCATTCAGGGTCTGGCGCGGCTGAATGACGTCCAAGTCATAGTCCGGCGTGATGCCAAAGAGCTCGTTGACCTGATCCAGCATTTCCCGGTGCTGTCCAGTTACGACAACAACGCATTCAAACTCGTCAGCTTCTTTCAAAGCCTTGACGATCGGCGCAACCTTGATGGCCTCAGGACGAGTGCCATAGATCGGCATGATCTTCTTCATAGATATATACCTTGTCAGCTTGGAGAACTAGCGCCAGAGACCGCGAGTGTCGATAACTTCCTTGCCGGCCAGCGCGGTTGCTGGTACGGACTTGAACTGGTCGTGGTCGACCAGCAAAGTAATTACACTTGCCGATTCTAGGGCTTCATCGGTTGCAACCAGCTTCAGGTTGGCGATGCCCGCAAGATTCTTAGGCAATTCTTCTACATGTGGCTCCACTGCAAGGAACTCGACGGTTGGGTTGGCTTCAGCCAACTTGCGAGCGATCGCAATCGATGGCGATTCACGCATGTCGTCAATGTTCGCTTTGAAAGCCAAACCCATGACCGCTACCTTGCCGTTGAAGGATGGGAGTTTGGTAGCTTCTACAACCTTGTCGATAACCCAGTTCGGCTTTGCATCGTTGGTGTTACGAGCCATGCGGATCAGCTTTGATTCTTCAGGAGCAGCCGAGACAATGAACCATGGATCAACTGCGATGCAGTGACCGCCAACACCTGGACCGGGCTGAAGAATGTTTACGCGTGGGTGGCGGTTGGCCAGGGAGATCAGTTCCCAAACGTCAATGCCCAGCTTGTCGGAGATGACCGACAATTCGTTAGCAAAGGCGATGTTCACGTCGCGGTACGAATTCTCGACCAGCTTTGCCATTTCAGCAGTCTTAGCATCGGTGGTGAGGATAGCTGCCTGGCAGAAGGTCTCGTAAAGAGCCTTGGCCTTCTCTGCAGCTTCTGGGGTGATACCGCCGACAATACGGTCATTGGTGACCAATTCTTCCATGACGTAGCCAGGAAGTACGCGCTCTGGGCAGTGTGCTACAAGCAGGCTGTCCTTGTTCAGGTCGGGACGCTTCTTCAGCAGGTAGTCGAAGAGGTGCTGGGTTGCACCTGGAGGCGAGGTCGACTCGAGGATAACCAGTTCGCCGCCCTTCAGCTTTGGAGCGATGCCCTCTGCTGCAGCCTCAATGTATGAAAGGTCAGCGGTGTAGTCATCGTTGAACGGCGTTGGCACAGCAACAATGTACGCTTCAGCTTCTGGAGTATCGAAGCTTGCAGACAAGGTACCTGCAGTCACCGCGGCGGAAACGAATTCGCCCAACGCCGGCTCTACGAACGGCACCTCGCCCTTGCTGACTGCCTCTACAGTTCGAGGAGTTACATCGACGCCTTTTACGGTGATGCCCTTCGAGGCAAGAATTGCAGCAGTTGGCAATCCGATGTAACCCAAACCGATTACGGCGACTTCTTTAATGTTGTTCACTAAAGTGACTTTCCTTCTGGTACGAGCGATGTTCCCTACGAAAGGGCCTGCAAGCTGATCTTGAAGCACAAGAAGTGCAAGATTAGCCCTATAAACCATATCCCATCACTGAGTTCAGCGACAGCCTCATTGTCACGGAGCTTTACTTATTACTTGCTCGTAAACTTGGACAACGCTAAGCGCGTTTTGCTCCCAAGTTCTATTGGCAAGCACGAATTCCCGCCCTGACTTGCCCATGCGTTCAGCTGCCCCTTGGTTTAAAATCAACTTTTCGATATTTTCGGCCCACTCAGCCACATCCCCCGCAGGTATCAAGTGACCGTTCTCACCGTCAGTGATCAGCTCCTGCAGGGCAGGAAGATCGGATGCCAAGACAGGTACGTTCGATGCCATTGCTTCAACTGGTTTGAGCGGAGTTACCGAGCGAGTGACAGCAGAGTCAATTCGTGGCACGACGAAAGCGTTCAACGCAGCATGATAGACATGCGACTGTTCCCGCGGAATGCGACCAGGAAAAACACAACGCGCGGCGATGCCTAGACTTTTGGCAAGACTGATCAGATTCTCGCGATCCGTACCATCGCCAACGATCAACAAACGTAACTCCTTGTGCTGCTTCGCAAGTTCAGCAACAGCACGGACAACTGTCGAAAGCCCCTCATAAGGGACCAAGCTGCTAACCGTCCCCACATAAAATGCTTCAGAATCGAGGTCCAGCTGCGCACGAGCCTGGACCCTGGGCACGGGTTCCTCTAGGAACTTTTCCCCTATCCCGTTCGGTAATATTGAAATCTTTGATTCATCAACGCCCGCGTCAATCAGGTTGCGTTTCATGGCATCGCCCAAGGTGAAGACATGATCGGCATGCCGAGCTACAAACGCTTCGCGTTCCACGAATAGTCGGTATCGTTCTGAATCTTTCGAGCGCTCGGGACGCGTAGAAAGCCACGTGTCTGCCAGCTGTCCGCGAACTTCATAAACCCACGGTATACCGGTCGCTTCTGCAACGGACTTAACCGCTAGAGCGTTAGAAAAATCTGTCGTCGTGTGAAGTACAGAAGGGGCCTCTTGAAGGACTCTGCTCAGTAGGTCTTCAGCTTGTTGCTGGATTCTTCCGGTGAAGTCATGCTTCGCTGGAAAAGGCAGGCAGCGCTGGTATTCGATACCAGAAACCACGTCAGCTTCTGAGACGGATAGTTTGCCGATATTCAAGGGATAATTCACACGGGTAAGTCCTTTGACTCCCCATCCTGCATCCCTTAATGACGCGAGAATTGAATGAGTTCGTTGTGCGTAACCGCTACCAGTGTGTGGCAACGAATTGGTAGCAACGTAAAGAACAGAACGAGTCGCGCTAGTCGATATACCGGCGGTACGGAGCGGAGAAAGACAGGGCTCTGCCCCCTTGAAGGATGCCAATTCTGATTCATAGTGACGAAGTTGACGGCCACTGCGATTCTGCTGCAACAGCTCAATGGCATCTGTCATCCAGCCCAATGACCACAATAGACGGGCCTTGGCACGTACGTGGGCGATGGAAGGTTTGCCCCTATTGAGTAATTCTTCTGCAAGTTCCCACTCATTGGAAGCAATGCAAAGGTTAGCCAGGAATACTGACTGCCTTGGGTTGCTGTCGGAGCTTAACCATTCTCTGCAGGCAGAGAGCAGGGCACTAGTGTCATCCTTCAGCATGGCCGAGAGCGCGCGTAGCCGAATGCTGGATTTATCACTCCCAAGAGTAATAATCAACGAGCGTAGAACCGGCTTGGACTTGAAGCGGCGAGCAACTTGGAGCGCAAAATAAGTAGGATCATCAGCAATGTTGGAAAGTACCAAATTACCGGTGTTGATTGCATTCGGAATGACTTTTAGATTCAAAAGTTCTGCTCTATCTCTTGGAGTACGCATCGACGACTGTGGCTAGTAGTTCGGCATATTCCCGCCCGGCTTGACGTAGCGATCCATGTTTCCTGACCCAGTCGGTCCCGCGACGATCGGTCCGCAAAATTCCAGGGTTCGCAACCAAGTTGTTAATGTAAGCGGCCAGGGAAGGTACATCTTGTTCAATCACAGTCCCAGCCTCGGAATCACGAATAATTTCCGCTGCTTCTCCTCTGACCAAACCGCTGATGTGCTGATTCAAGTAAAGAAGTTCATAGAGTTTCGAAGGCACTGTGTGATTAAAGCTCGGCCAGTCAGGACGCAGAGAAACTAGGCATGTATCTGCCCACGAGTAATTTTCCAGTACCTCCTGGCCGTAGACAGGGTCTCGGAAGTCAATATCAAGCCCAAGATCCATCGCTAGGCTCATCAATTTACTCTTTTCAGTACCCTGGCCAACAATGCGCAGACGTACAAATTCTGGTACGTACTCCATCGCTCGGATAACGGTCTCCAGACCCTGGCTCCGACCAATGTTCCCTAGATAGAGAATATGGAATTCGCCATCGATCTCGCGTTGAGAAACTGTAAGATCTTCGCGTTCGGTTTCAACGCCGTTGGTGATTGTGGCGACGTTCTTCACGCCATTTCGCTTCATCTTCCCCGCCAGGCCGTACGTCACCGTGACGAGCATATCGCTTTTATTCACAACGAAACTGATGATCTTCGAAATAGCTGGCTCGACCCAGCGGAACTTGATAACTTGTGATTCACTGAGCAAATCTGGCCAAGCATCCCGGAGGTCGACAACTAAGGGTACACCCCGTAAACGGCTGGCCACGAAGCCAACAATTAGCGTTGGAATTGCTGGGACAGTTGCGATAATAACGTCAGGCTTTTGCCCTCGGAATGCAGCAGGGACGCTCAGAACTGCATCAACGCCATGCTTCAATACTTTTCCGAGCATCGTTTTGGAACGACGCATTGATGGATAGTGTTGCAGCTTCAAATAATGATTATCAAGAAGACGACTTTGCCGTTTAGTTGCAATCCGATTTGATTTCGGGGTCACTACAGTAACTTCGTGCCCCAATTGCCCCAGTTCGTCGGCAATAATTGACCAGCGTCGCTGAGGTGGCGAGATCTCAGGCGTGAACGAGTGAGTCAGAA
Organism: Glutamicibacter sp. NPDC088483; assembly: GCF_044753145.1. Taxonomy (NCBI): domain Bacteria; kingdom Bacillati; phylum Actinomycetota; class Actinomycetes; order Micrococcales; family Micrococcaceae; genus Glutamicibacter; species Glutamicibacter sp. NPDC088483. Next base: position 12,309 of record NZ_JBIVMP010000002.1, on the reverse strand, counting down.
GCATAACTTTCATCTTCTTCACTCCCCTGATTTACCTCGTACTATTTGCACAATAAGACTTTCCTAGAAAAAGACATGTTTATCATTGCGTCCAAACCACTGAATACTACCAGTTGCAGTCAACTCCGCATCACTCAGATCCCAGGTATGCGCTAGCCCATCATTCCCGCGCATCTGGGTAAAGTTGAAACGGTCACTCGAATAAATGGTTCCTCCACGTTCAATGACGTCTTTTAGGAATCTTGTATCTTCGCCACGGTTACGTGTATCAAAGGGTGTCTCGCGGAAAACGTGCGCGCGGCCAAGCATCGTCGGACCCATCACGAGGTTTGTAAAGCGGTGCTCACGTTCGGCAAATCTCAGCAAAGTAGCATCTGAATCCGCGAGGTACATGTAATGCGCCTGCTTGCCTACTATCGAGGCGCCGCTGTATCGAAGCGCTGAAACTTGATCGAAGAGATAGTACTCCCCGTATAGGTCGTCATCATCCATTTTGGTGATGAAGTCGCCGTTGGCCATGGCCACCGCGGCGTTCAGGCAGTCACCCAAAGTATTTTCTTCACCCATCTCAAGCAGTTGGTAGTTCGCTACTCCAGCTGCTGATGCCATATCGGCCAGTTGTCCAGTGGCGGCCGAGAACTTATGAGCCACGAGGACGAGCTCAACTTCAACATCCTTCTGTTTCCCTACAGTCTCGAATATATGCTGAAGCTGGTGAGGCCTTATGGTCGAAACAATCGCACTTACCTTTGGAGTACAGGACATGGACATTGGCTGACCGTGAGCAGAACGGAGCCCAACGAATTGTTCAACCTGTTGAGCACGATGCGCATAAGTATGGTTCTTCCAGATCCTGCGCTGACCCATATGGACCATTCGCTGGCGAAGTTCTGGGCTCCGAACCAAGCTGCGAATCGAGTTAGATGCTTGTTCCCTGGTGGATACCTGAAGTACCTCTGAAGGCGTGAAGAAATTCTCTATCGCAGCGCTTGGAGCCGAAATCACAGGAGTGCCAGCGGCGGTGATCTCGAATATTCGACGGGCACACATGCTTGGCGAATCGACCACGGAGTTGACGTTCAGAAAAACGTTGTAGTTCTTGTACGCAGAAAGCATCTTGTCATAGTCGAGCGAGCCGACAACATTCTGGTCATACGGTGCCGGGAACTGGTACTTCGCGTCTCCGCCGTGCTGCCGGGAGAAAATGTCTAGCCCGCTAGTGAGCTTTGGCGAGATATCCATGGCTCCGCCAAGCACGATCTCCATCTGTTCTTGTCGTTCGGGGTACTTGTCCGCAAAATACATTCCGGCGAAAGCTACATCTCGGCGTTCTTGGCTAAGTGTCCGTACCGGATTATGGAACTTCGGCTGAGCTGCAAAGCTCAACGCTGTGACCCGTTCATGGCCCAGTGCTTCATGGTATTCCGGAATTTTGCGGGAATCTGATGTGAAAACGACATCGAACAGCCTTGCAGAATCGAGGAAGTCGGCGAAGTGCGGTGGGTCTTCTTTATTCCAGAAAACTGCTGGAACAGATCGTTCTTTAAACGCTTCCACCATCTCGACAAACGCTGGTCGAGGTGCCGACGGACCGGTTAGGTGGTACTGCCAAGACTTGTTGTTTCCAGCCCAGGCCGACTCCACGAAGAGAAGATCAAATTCTCGTGTTTCAAGTTCATCCTGCCATGAGCTGGGGGTGATAAAGGTGCAGTTCCATTCAGGCGCCCAAGCTTTCGCGCTGAAATCATCAAGAATGACGGCAACGTTTAACTTTCCATCGTGGTCCTCTGAAGGTTCAAATTCTACCGGTGGGAATTGCAGTCCAAGCAATTTCTCAACATCTGTTCGCAAGTAGCGCTGCTGTCCCCCGATGCGCAAATCATAGTTGCGGCGCTGGTACCACTCCTGCAATTGCTGTGGACCACCCTGGCGAAGATGCCAAAGTGCTTTTCGGAAGTCCCCTAATGCAATTTTCACTTCTCAACTCACTTTATCTTCAATGCAGACTAGATCAATAATACAGTGAGGTGCATTCGGTGGCGATTGCCACTGAACGCACCTCACTAGAGAAAAGCACTAAAGAGCGCTAGTTAGCTTCAATTTCATTCATGATTCGAGCAAGCACATCGTTGGAATCGTAGTTCTTCACAGTGAACTCGCGTGCAGCTTCAACCTGCTCTGCCAGTTTCGCTTGATCCTGTACCTGACTGATCACGTATTGAGCTGCTGACGCAGTGTCTGCATGCAACCACTCATTCGGGTACAGCCATTCCGCTCCCGGCCAGGCCAGGCCTACCGGCAACGCACGAGATGCCGCTCCATCTGCAAGAGTGAAGTGGAAGGACTCGAAATCACTGGTGGATACGGCAACACCGATCTCCTGGTACCACTGGGCCATATTATCGCCTTGAGGATCGAAGACCACAGCACCGCGGAGTAGATCAGATTCTTCAATACGAGCATACTGCGCCTCGTAGAAGGCCATTTCTTCCTCGCGTGCAGCCATCCAGGGGTAATCTTCCGGTCGTTTGCCCTTGACGCGCAACGTAAAGCGGCTATCGATTGCACGCAACTTTTCCAGTAGATCAAGCACGAGGTCGAATCGCTTCATCTGCGGAACCATGCCGACGAAGCCCAATACAAATTGAGAATCATCGGACTTGGGAAGATCCAGCTTCCTGGTATCCACAGAGTTAGGAATGACCATCGTTTTTTCCTCAGGAATTCCGAACTTTTGAATCGCCATTCCTCGGATCAACTCGCTGACAAAGATCACCTTGTCAACCTTCTTGAAGTTCACCGATCGAGGGTAATCCGTGAATAGTTCCTGTGAGTGGAATCTGGTAACCAGTTTCTGCCCGGGCTTCAAATGCGTTGAATACCACGCCAAATTGCCAAGTGACCATTCGCAGAACACCGTGTCAGCATCTTCTAGAAGATCCTGGCTCTCTTCAACATTGTGCTGAGCGTGGCCGTCCCACTTATCGATCTTCAGGTTGTGCCCGTGTTCGGATATCCCGGCCATGATTGACCCGGCAAACTTCAGGTCATGTCCCGCGACTAGGATGTTCTGCGAGTCCTTGGACGCAGGATTGTCAATGAGCGTGCCGTCCGCTTCTTCGACGTCAAGTGGGCGTCGAAGGCATATGGTCTCTACGGCAGAATCTGCGATGTTGCTACTGCGCGTCAAGGTGGGCAGCTGCGCATCCACGTGCTCGCGCATCCAGAGCGGCAGGCCCTGCGTACCCACGTACTTGTCAGAGACCTGTACCGTTGCAGCTTGGCCATAGAACATGGCAGTTAGCATGTCTTCAAGAACCTGATGATCTTGGAGAATTTCTTCAGCGTTGGAGGCAATCACCTCTGCTTCACGAACTGCGTCATTGCTCATTACTGCAATTCCTGCAGTTCGCAGAATGTTTACTGCAGTATCATCGTCGTTGAACCCAGCAACGTATACCTGCATAGGTCGCACGCTAGCTGCTACAAGATCCCAAGCAATTTCTTCGGTTAACGTCTTCAGTTCAATGCCAAGTGATGGCAAAGTCGGGATATCAACTGCGAGACCAGCCATGCGAAGCGCCATGGCCAAACGATGGTGCGCCAGATGTTTGCGGAAGGTCACACGCAATGGCTCCCAAGCATCGGCCACGCGATCAGCTTCGGAGTTCATCCACAGTGTTGAAATCAGTTCCGATTCCCGGCGCGAACCGACCACAGGAACCGACCCATCAAACATCCAAGTAACGCCGAAGCTCTTGCCGCTAATTACCGGAGTACCACATGCCGCAAGCTCGAAAACTCGACGGGAGAACATAGTTGGCGAGGCATTCACCGAGTTAACGTTCACGTGCACCGGATGAGACTTGTAAGCCTCTACCATTTCTTCGTAAGTCAGACCACCCTGGACATAGTCCTGCAATGCTGGGGGGAACTTGTATGGCGATTCAGGATTATCGGCTTGGCGATCATAGATGGTCAGCCCCTGGGGACGTGCTCCCTCGAGGATTGCGCGCAGTTCCTTCGAACGCTCCGCATAACGATCACCATAATAGGAGCCACCGTACGCCACAGTATGCGAGTAGGTGCGGGAAGATCCCATTGGATTGTGGATTTCCGCTTGCGCCCAGAAGGAAAGGCTGCCCAACGCCTTGAGATTTCCACCACGGTGATCCCAGTAGTCCCGCAAGCAGTTGGCGTCAGTAGTCAAAACAACGTCGAAGTACTTTGCGGTACGGCGGAATCGATTGAAGTGAACCGGGTCTTCCTTGTTCCAGAAGATTGTTGGGATGTTCTTGCTGCGGCAGTAGCCAATTAGCGCTACTAGATCCGCACATTGCTCATCATCGTAGTAACCGACCTTGCGGGTCCAAGTTCCATCATTGCCTGCCCACGCCGATTCTACGAAGAGCACATCGACCGGATTCGATGTCAAGGCTTCTCGCCAGTTCTCAGGAGTTGGCGACACCACATTAACTTCGCGGCTGATGGTTGAGGTCGTAAATTCGTCAGCGATAAGAGCCATCCGAATCTCATTAAGCTTCTTGCCCGCTGGCCTACGGCTCTGGACACTGGCAGCTTGGGCAACGAAAGTTTTTGCCACGATTGGCCATGTACGGTTCTCTACCGTCCACTTACGGGCACGACGCCCCATATCCTGCGCGGTCCTCGGATCATTAGCCAGGAGGGCGATCGATTCAGCCAAGGACTGCACATGATCCGCTTCGAAGAGCAAGCCTCGAGCACTATCGGTACCAAGCAACGTAGCAATTGGCGAAACGTTGGAACCGATCACCGGACGGCCTGCAGCCATTGCTTCAATAGGCTTCAATGGTGAAACTAGTTCTGTAACAATATTCGATTTTCGCGGGCAGACCACGGCGTCAAAAATTGCCAGGTAATCGTTGATTTGTTCATTCGGTACGCGCCCGGTGAAACGAATTCGCTCTTCCAAGCCCAATTCGGTCACTTGCCGCTTGAGCGCGGGTAAGACCAAGCCGTCGCCAACGATTAGTGCGCCAACGTGCGACAGAGATTCTGGTAGCTCGGCTACCGCGTTGATTAGTAGATCCAGCCCCTCGTAGTCCACAAGGCTGCCAGCATATCCAAGAAGGAACTCGCCCTTCTTTTTCTTGTCAACGACCTTCGATCGCTCAGCTGGGAGAGGGACGTACTGGAAAATGTTCGCAGCATTCGGCAAGATTTCAATCTTGTCTCTTTCTGCACCGCGCTTCACCAGTTCCTCACGGACTTCCTCCGTGATTGCGAAGGCGCGATCCGCTTCGTTCGCCACCAGAGTCTCAATGCGGCGTGCTAGTTCGAATCGTTCCGATTTATGCCAGGTTTCGTTACCAGCGGCTGCGGTAATTTCCCAAAGCCCACGTACTTCGTAGATGAACGGGATTCCAAGACGACGAGCTGCGATCAATGCTGGCAACGCCGTAATGTGATTGGACGCAGAAACGATTACTGAAGGTCGATTCATCATCGCTTCGCGAACATAGATATCCGCCGCGATCTGCACAAACTTATCCAGTGGATCGCTACGTAGTGACACACCTGGGTTAAAGTACGTATCGACGCCCTGGTAATCGCGAATCAGGCGCTTTTCTTTCGGCATCTTCTTGTTGACTTTGGAGTCCCAAGGGTAGCCAGGTCGCGCTGCAATGAAGAGATCCATGCCGGCTTCGGTGACGGCAGTGGTGAGACCAGTCGTACGCGTCGAATAACCGTTGCTGTTGTATTCGCCAGTGCTGTGCGCGCAATACATCACTTTATCCGGCTGCGGCATATAAGCAGGCGTAGAGGTCTTCGGCGGAACTACCGGCAAGGAATCGAATAGTCGGGCTTGTCCCAGAATCTGATCGTGCAAGGCTCCGAAGCTTGAAGGCGATTCCTCCTTCGCAGCAAGAGCAACTAACCCTTCTGAAGGTTCAACAATCTCGCCCTGGTCGCGGTAACGGGCTATATATGCATCCGCTTCACGCTTAATAGCATCGATGAAGCTTTCTTCGATGCCGGTTCCGGCAGGACTGCCTGGCCGACTTACATTGTCGAAGTTGGAAATGCTTGGTGATGCCGCCAGGACTGGAACATTCTTTTGAACCTGGCGAGGAGCAACAGGCTTACGCGCAAAGGGGCTCTTCAAACCGCGTGCGGCTCTAACGACCGGATGGTTCTTTAGATTCTCATACGCCGTTTTGAATTTCTCGGCCCGGTCATGCTCATTCGCGAGTTGCTTCTTGAGAATCGATGCCTCACGGCTGAATTTCTGTCGTGCGTCCTTAGCGGCAGCAAGTTCTCGTTCGAGCCTTGCGATTAGACCATCTGACTTCACCTTGCGCGATCGCAGAGACTCGTTCTCCCGCGATAATTTCGATGATTGCGCACGGTACTTAGCCAAATCATCCAGTACCCTGGTCTCAAAGTCACCTTCAAGATTCAGATATTCCTGTCTAATGCTAAAAAGTTCGGCACGCGAACTCATTGCTTGAGCGGTCTTGCGATTCGATCGTTTCAACGAGGAAACTCCCTCAACTTTGTAGTCCTATCCGCAAGTAATTCTAGCGGTTCGATTGGAAGAGCCGAGGTTTGACACAACCTAGCGATAGCAATTCAGCGAAACACTTCCTGACCCACTGGGTTGTCGGTGAAATATTCGTCCATTGTCGCCAGGCACAATCGTTCGATTCCAGCAAGGTTGGGCACCACCAGCAATGTGTAGGCGTTGATGATGCAGGCTCCCAGTAAAACGACTTCACACGCCCATGAATACATACTGTTGACCTTGCCCCGATCAAGCAGAACCGGCCTCGCGTACCTAGTCTTCACGTGAATGTGGTCAAGCAACGAGCGAAATCATAATGTCAATAATTCACCAACACGTAAGTTTGATTACACATCAGCCGTCTAAAGAAGTACCGCAAACGCCAGAAAGTCGACGCGACGGTCAGAAAACGACTCAGAGAAATCAATATGCTTAGTTCATAATTCCGCGCCAACCAGCCCCAAAAAAAATCGGAGTGGCTGATTGGCGATAGGAATTATGTAACTATTCTTTGCCCGGTCGATTAACTGCTGATTTCAACAAGTCCGTCACTTGAGTCGTATAAGCAAATCCTGGGCAAACTGCGAGCTAACTTTATCTGCGGAAAGTCTCTTCTGTTCGGCAGAAATGGCCGCTAGAACAGCCTTACTCCCGATTAGATCTATGGATTCCATCATGGAATCTGCTAGGGACGCTACGGTTTCATCCTCTACAAAAATCGTACTCTCTGAATTTAGTTCCGCCAGAAACGTAGGAGTCGCCGAAGCAACAATTGGGAGATCGAATGCGCCGTACAATAACGCGGCACCGCTATTCAACGATCGAGCATAATGAACAACTCCAACATCTGACGCGCGCATAAAGTACTGCACTTTATCCGTTGGTATGTTTGAGTCTTCGATCAAAACACGTGGGTGAACGTTCGCTCTGGTTATAAACTCTTGCACTTCATCTGAGTTGTCTGCTTTACCAGCAAATATCATTCTAAATCGCTGCATGGGGTTCTTGGCAACCAAATGATCAAACGCATCGAGCGTACGGCTTAGACCCTTGTAAGCCTTAAGTGCACCAAAAACAAGGAAAACAATCTCGTCGCCATGGATTCCTAACGCCGCTCGCGCGTCCTCTCGGCTCACATAATCAGGGTAGGCACCTTTATAGCTCGGATGCGGTGAAACTAGAATCTTGGAACTATCAATCTCGGTAATACCTGACATAGCATCGGCCGTGGCTCCAGACATCACGTGTAAAACGTCTGCAGTGTCGGCGATCCGTTGCTGGATTTCAAGTTCAACATGTACATGCATTGCGTCATGCGGATAGACGTTATGAACAGTCCAGACAATATTGAAACCGAACTTTTGGAGACGTTGCAGCCTTCCAGCCATACCCAAGCCCATCATTCTGGCACGCTCCGGGTCTTCCATCCCCTGGGTCATCCATGAGTTCCAGTGTAAATGCAGAGTCTTTGTTAGTGGCCTCAGGGATAAGTTCTGCAGATCCAAAAACTTAGCCGGCTGGAGAACGGGCGCCGCCAGAATTCCTTCATTCGGAAATTGCTTGTAACACAGGGCCTGATAGGGATTAACCCTCGCAACCGGTGTATATGCCAGTAGGTGTTGGTCTCCAATATCGGATTTAGAAGCATGCAGAGAGCCCAGAAGCTCAGAGGTTGGCGACAACTCAGTCGCACGGAATCCCAAATAAGTGGATTTCATGTTAGCTCCCTAACTTAGAAAATTCTTGTACATATCGATCACCATTGGACTTCCAAGTACGCTCCGATATCACCCACTCGTATCCGGCTTGGGCGATTCTTTCCTGTGCCTCACGATCGTCGAACAATGACTCAAGTCGATCAGCCAATGACTCGGCGTCGCCTGCAGTATAAGACAATCCACGTTTTGGCGCGTCCGTAATTTCCAATAGCGCTGGCAGATCTGATGTAACAACAGGTTTGCGTTGTGCCATCGCTTCGAATGGTTTTAGCGGAGTAACATACGTGGCAGCACGTTCCCGAATGCGTGGAACGACGAAGAGATCAATTAGTGAGTAGTACTCGTCGATCTCGTTATGATCAACGGAACCCGTAAATATCACTCGGTCCGATACACCACGCTCAGTTGCGAGCTCCTTTAACAGATCCATGCGGGGACCGCCGCCCACTAGAATGCATTTTGCTACCCGCCCGCGACTGCCAAGAATAGCAAGCGCCTCAATCAGTGTTTCCTGCGATTCACGGTAGTGGTCCATGTTTGAGACGTATCCGAAAGTCGGAACATTCAACAATCCGTATTTTCTAGCCAACTCAATGTTTCTATCAACGGGTTTGAAGTGTTCAGAGTCGACGGCGTTGGGAATAATTCCGATCTTTTTGGGCGGAACTCCTCTTGAAACAAGTTCATCCTTCATGGATTCACAAATAGTCAAAACACGATCCGCAACTGCCATGCAGTACTCTTCGGTCGCCATCCGCTGAGTGAAGATCTCGCCAGATTGCTCAACGCGTGTATCATCAGTCCAGTTTGCTTCGAAGAACGAGCGCACTTCGTATACCAGTGGAATTCCGGTCTTCGCCCGAAGAGCAATACCTGAAAGCGCGGTCTCAAATCCACGTCTTCCCGAACTGGCATGAATCACTTGTGGGCGAAGTTTCTTGATTTCTTCGTAGGCTAAGTCAGCAAACATCTGATTGAACTGGTCAGCCGGAACTTTCGAATAATCAATCGAACCCATTCCTAATCTGACGTGCAGAATGCCATCAACGAACTCGGTGCGTGTTTTAGGATTGTTATCCGGGAAGCCCGGTTCAGTGATGACGACGGGCTCCAAGCCAGAAGCTTTTTCAGCTAAGAAGTTCTTATGGCTGCGCGAGGTGAATCCATTGGAAAGATTCGGTCGGCTCTCTTTAACCAGATGTACTATACGTCCCTCGACGAGGCTATCGATTCTACGTATTGGACCCTGAATTTTAGGAACTGCGCCATGCAATTCCTTTACACGACCTTCGAGGAACTGCAATCCAGCAGTATTCTGAGATTTTTCTTTCTTGGCAATTCGATAGCTCAATTCGAGAGCATCAGAGATAGACCCCTCTTTGGTTCTCAACACACGAAGAGCCTTCATATTGGAAAGCGAGTCTCTGGTACGATCCAACGTGGCATCAGCCCAAATGTTCGCTTTAGTGAAGTCTCGATCCCGAGTATAAAAAGCTACAGCATTGCCTTCATTGAATTGGGAAGTAAGGACAGGAAATTTTTGCAGAATTTCTTTCAGCCTACGCGACTCACCGCTATCTCCAAGTCCTGCAACCATATCTGCCAATGCTTTTCGTTGCCGACCTGCAAAATTCACTAGACGCGCGATGTCTTGGTGTGCTTTATCCAGTTCTTGCAATACTTCTTTTTTGTTGTATTTCTTAGAATCCATCATTGGCTCCATTCATCTCCAAGGCCGTGGAGTTCTCGAATCGCACAATAGATAAAACCTCATCGGCAACCTTATCAATGACACCAGGTTCACGTGATTCACCGTTGAAGCGTAAATACGGCTCAGTATTCGACGGACGTAAATTGAACCACCACGAGCCGTCCTCGGCCGTAAAAGTCGTGCCGTCCATTTCCGTTATAACCGTAGGTGAAGACTTGAAGGAAGCGACAACTCTAGCGATAGCGCCGGTCTTGTCCTCGACTATTGAATTAATCTCTCCGGTTGAAACATACGGCTCATATTCAGCGCCCAGTTCTGAGAGAGATCCGCTTTGTTCGCCCAGCGCCGCCAAAACGTGCATCGCCGCAAGCATGCCTGTATCCGCATTGTAAAAGTCACGGAAATAATAGTGAGCAGAATGCTCTCCGCCAAATACAGCACCCTGCTTGGCCATTTCAGCTTTAATGAATGAGTGTCCAACTCTTGTCATTACAGGGGTGCCACCTGACTTTTCTACAAATTCGGGGACAGCCTTCGACGTGATCAGATTATGAATGACGATTGGAGTTTTCTCCCCTGCAGCTTGGGCCCGAGCAATTTCACGCGTTGCCACGAGAGCCGTGATTGCGCTTGGTGAAAGTGGCAACCCACGTTCGTCAATTACGAAGCACCGATCCGCATCGCCATCAAACGCCAGACCCAGATCTGCTTTATGCTTCAATACTGCCGATTGTAAATCTCTAAGGTTCTCAGACTCCAGCGGATTTGCAGGGTGATTCGGGAAGGTCCCATCGAGTTCAAAGTACAGCGGCACTATTTCTAGCGGTAGCTTCGAAAGTAAGCCATCGCCAAGTACAGCTGGGGTGGTTAAACCGCCCATTCCGTTACCAGCATCTACAACTAGTTTAAGCGGACGTATATTGGATAAATCGACAAGTTCTCGCAAGTAACTGGAATAGTCGGCCAGCACATCTTGCTCACGAATCTTACCCAGCAAGTTGTTCGGTACCGTTGGTATTCCGGCAGCCAGATAGGCTTGTGCTTGATCTCGAATATCGTAAAGTCCGTTCTCTGATGAGATTGGACGTGCGCTTGATTTCGACATCTTGATGCCGTTGTACTCGGCCGGGTTATGACTCGCTGTAAAAACAACTCCCGCGGCATCATATTTTCCTGAAGCAAAGTACAGTTCGTCCGTAGACACAAGCCCAAGCATGACAACGTTGGCTCCACGCTGAATAGCGCCGCGAGCAAAAGCTTCGGTAAAAGTAGGACTTGATGGACGCATATCTCCACCAACTAACACTTCATTACCTGCTAAGCCCAGTACATCGACGAAAGCAGCTCCAATTGCTTCCACTGCTTCAGCGTTGATACTCTCGTCCACAATGCCCCGTACGTCATAGGCTTTAAAAGAGTCGTTGAGGTTGATATCAATACTTGACAAGATGGATTCTCACTTCTTTTTCATCATTTCATGTTGGCACATAGCAGACCGCTCCTTCAGAACTTGCTCGCCTACGACTTGTAAAGCAAGTCGCGTCATGATCAAGAATCCTACATAGAACGGAGATGTTGTTTGTTGATAGCTGAGGTTAACAACTTGCGGGTGGATGGTGGATTTTAGAGCACCTCGGTAGCGCCGTCGGCCTTCAAGGCCTCCACGGTCTGCTTGACCTTCTGCGCATGCTCCTTGGTGGTCACCAGCAACGCGTCGGCGGTATCCACCACGACCACATCCTCGATCCCGACCAGGGCCACCACGCGCGGGCGGTCCGAATAGACCACGCCGGTAGCGCTGTCGGCATACACGCGCACCGACTCGCCGCCCAGGTTGATGATGCCCTCCTCGGCACTGGCCTTGTTCAAGCGGCCGATCGCGGCGAAGTCGCCCACGTCGTCCCAGTTGAAAACGCCCGGGATCACCGCGACATCGCCGGCCGCGGCGGCCGGCTCGGCCACCGCATAGTCAATGGCGATCTTCGGCAGATCGGCCCAGACTTCGCGCATCACGGTTTCGCGCTGATCGGTTTCCCAGGCATCGGCGATCTTCATCAGGCCCGCGTACAGCGCCGGCTCGTTGGCTTCCAGGTGCTTGAGCATCAGGCTCACCGGCGCGACGAACATGCCGGCATTCCACAGGAACCCGCCCGAGGCCAGGTACTTGCGGGCGGTGTCCTCATCAGGCTTCTCCACGAACTGCACCACGCCGCGCGCCGACGGCGCATTGGGCACCTGCAGCGGCTGGCCGGTCTGGATGTAGCCGAAACCGGTGGAAGGGTGCGTCGGGTGGATGCCGATGGTCACGATCTTGCCGGTCGCCGCGGTATGGA
>NZ_JBIVMP010000001.1:875676-876647 GCF_044753145.1 Glutamicibacter sp. NPDC088483 | reverse complement strand
AACACTGCGGATAACGCTGATGCGAACACCGATGCCAACACGGATGCGAATACTGACGCGAACACCGATGTGAACACTGCGGATAACGCTGATGCCAACACGGATGCGAATACTGACGCGAACACCGATGTGAACACTGCGGATAACGCTGATGCCAACACGGATGCGAATACTGACGCGAACACCGATGTGAACACTGCGGATAACGCTGATGCGAACACCGATGCCAACACGGCGGATAACTCGGCTGAGAACACTGGCGACAACACTGCGGACAACACGGAGCACCCGATCGTCAGCGTTGTACCTGATTCCGTTACGGAAGGCGACGAAGTTACCGTAATTGGTGACAAGTTCACTCCGGAAGGCAACGTCAAGGTAATCATCCGAAACTCAAATGGTGAAGAAACCCCAGTACATGAGGGCGATGTCATCGTTGATGAAGATGGTCGATTCGAGTACAAGTACGATACCGATGGCTTGCCTGAGGGTATCTACACCGTTGAAGTGACGGACGAAGAAACCGGAAAGACTTACACTGAGTACTTCCAGGTAACTCCGGACGATGCCGCTGAGAACGAAGTTCACATCGATATCACCCCTAACCGTTTGATCAAGGGTGAATCGGGAATCGTAACCGGTAAAGAGTTCACCGCAAATGGCGAAGTCAAGATCGAGCAGAGCCAGCTGGGCGACACCAGCTCGGCCGTAGCCAAGATCGCTGCTGCTGCCATGCCTGAAACCGTTACCGCTGACGACAAGGGCGACATTAGCTTCGAGGTCGATTCGACTGATTTGGCACTTGGTAGCTACTTGATCGTTGCAACTGATGTTGAAAGCGACGCATACGGGTTCACAACCTTCACCGTTGTGGCTGACGACTCGACGGATGTGAACACGGCAGACAACACCGCGGATAACGTTGATGCGAACACCGATGCCAACACGGATGCGAACACTGCGGATAACGT
>NZ_JBIVMP010000001.1:688912-875586 GCF_044753145.1 Glutamicibacter sp. NPDC088483 | reverse complement strand
GTAATAACGTTGATGCCAACACGGATGCGAACACTGCGGATAACGTTGATGCCAACACGGATGCGAACACTGCGGATAACGTTGATGCCAACACGGATGCGAACACTGCGGATAACGTTGATGCCAACACGGATGTGAACACTGCGGATAACGCTGATGCGAACACCGATGTGAACACTGCGGATAACGCTGATGCGAACACCGATGCGAACACCGATGTGAACACTGCGGATAACGCTGATGCGAACACCGATGCGAACACTGCGGATAACGCTGATGCGAACGCCGGTGCCAACACGGATGCAAACACCTCAGATAACTCGGACTCTAAGTCGGATGACTCTAAGGGATCCCAGAAGGATGACTCCAAGAAGGATCGCCTTGCGGATACCGGTTCTAACGGAGCCCTCTGGATCAGTGCAGGTGCACTAGCACTTGTACTGCTCGGAGCTGGTGTGGCTGTCTTCGCGCGAAAGCGTTCAGCATAGTCGAACTGCAGTAATTTGAAATAGGAGGGGCATCTAAACGATGCCCCTCCCATTTCGCTTTCAAGTAGTCTTTGCAACAATTCACGGGTGTCGAAGAATTTGGAGACAATAGCCTGATGAGGCAACAGAAAACCAAGCCCAAGCTGTTTACAGTGTTGGTGCTTTTAATTGCGAGTGTAGCCGCGTTAGGGCATATCGGAGCCACATTGGCGTTCACGGGTCCTTCAACACCCATCAAGTCATCATTACAGCCCGAATTGAACAAGTATTTTCTAGGGCCGTTGGATCAAGGCTGGAGCCTTTTTGCTCCTGGGCCCTATTCGCAAGATGAATATTTCACAATGCGTGTATGTCTTTCTAGCGCGGAAATTTGTGCCAAGGGTAGCCAACATGGTGCGAAATTCTCAGAGTGGCGCGACGTTACGGCCGAAGAAATGGAAAGCCGTGCCGGCAACATGTTTGCCAATCGTGAGACAAAACAATCCAAATCTATTCACGGACGGCTATGGAGTGCGGCTTCGGATTTGACTGCGGATTCTCGAGCGGAAATCTCTAGACCCTTTATTCAGGGAACGCCCGTTTTTGGTGTGGAACTCAACTCAGCGGAGGCCCGCGAGAAGTATTCTGCAACAGAATTGAGCAATCTTCGAGCCTATAAACGTATGGAAGATACGGCCGTCGGATTCGCGTCACTCTACGCAATAGAACAGTGGGGCGGAGCATCAATGGTGGAAATTAAGCTCCGACGTGAACCAATTGTTCCGTTTGCTCAGCGGAGCGATGAGAACGCAACAACAAAACCTCGCGAAACCTACATCGGATGGCGAGATACCAAGGAATTTAGTCAAGCGGCGGTGTCGGTATGGAGCTGAAACGTGAAACAAGCAGTGCTCCTTCGATCAGCGAATGGATTTCTAAGAATCGCGATTTCGTCCCCAAAGCACTGAACTGGGTCTACGGGTGGTTTACCGAAAACCGGCATGCACCATACGGTCTTGCAGTCATGCGCATGTCGTCGGGACTCTTCATTCTGGGTTGGTTAATTGCCAACATACCAGTCGCAGCTAAGATCTGGGGACCTGGTTCCGAGTACCTTGAACCCTACCGTTCTGTACTTGGGTACCAGTGGCCTTTGGATATTCTGCGTGACGCGGGACTCGGGTTCTTCGTCTTTTGGTACGTGATGGCCATCGTGTTGGCAATCGCATTTGTAGTTGGTTGGCAAACTAGATTCGTCACGCCGCTCTTCTTCATTTTTTATACGGCGATTAACGCACAGAATACGCCGGTTTCGGATGGCGGAAATTATTTCATCCGTATCATGCTGATCTATCTGATTTTTGCTGACTTGTCCAAGCACTGGTCTGTCGATTCTTGGCTACGTAAACGCGCGAGGAAAACGAAGAAAGAATTCGAAGCCGTTACGGTGCTGCACAACCTTGCGTTATGCCTGGTCGTAGCCCAACTTTGTATTGTCTATCTTGAAGCTGGGCTGTACAAGGTTCAAGGCACTCTTTGGCAAAACGGTACAGCTATGTACTACCCTGTTAGTTCCGAGGCGTATGGTGTCTTCCCTTGGCTTAGTGATTTGATCACTACGAATTCGTGGATCGTTGCCTTGATCACCTATGTGACAGTGCTTGCTCAAATTGCATTCCCATTCATGCTGTTCCATAAGATCAGCCGGAGAATTGCGCTGATTACTATTCTTGGGATGCATATCGGCATCGCACTTGTTATGGGCCTGCCTTTCTTCTCAGGAATTATGGCTTCCGCAGACGCCGTGCTGGTGTCTAGCGCGACCTGGTTGACGATTCAGCGCTGGTTCTCAGCGTTGTGGAGGGGTCGGTTCCGTGCGAAGAAGCCGTCGCTGACGGTCTCCGAACAGAACGAAGTTGGCGTGGGATCAGGCGAGAAAGTCTCTTCCAACGCCTAGGAGAAGAAGCACTACAAAATAAACTTAGGGGCGAACCGTTTTGGTTCGCCCCTAAATTTATGTATCTCTTAGTTCAGGCAGCCGTTGCGGGCCTACCCAGATTATTCGCCTACGTAGAACAGGCGCTTGTTCACGAATTCGTCCATGCCCAGCGGGCCAAGCTCGCGGCCGAAGCCCGAACGCTTCACGCCGCCAAACGGCATTTCTGCACCCTCTGCGCTGGCTGCATTCACGTTGGTCATGCCGGACTGCAGCTTCTGAGCCACCCTGGAGGCACGCTCGACGTCGGTGGAGTGCACCGAACCGCCCAAGCCGTAAATGGTGTCGTTGGCCAGCTCAGTGGCTTCCTCGTCGCTGGATACCTTGTAGACCACTGCTACCGGGCCGAAGAGCTCCTCGTAGTAGGCACGCATCTCCTTGGTGATGCCGGTGAGCACCGCAGGGGAGTAGTAGGCCGAAGGGCCGTCGTGCAGCACGCCGCCGGCGTGCAGGGTAGCGCCCTTGGCCACGGCGTCCTGGACCTGCTCGTGCAGGGACTCTGCCGCCTTGCGGGAGGACAGCGGAGCGAAGGTGCCTTCGGCTTCCGCCATCGGGTCGCCAGGCTGCAGGCCTTCGGCACGCTTGGTCAGTTCGGAAACGAACTCGTCATAGATGTCTTCCATGACGATCATGCGCTTGTTCGAGTTGCAGGCCTGGCCGGTGTTGTCGATGCGGTAGCCCCAAGCGGTATCCACGATGCCCGGTACGTCATCGGAGTCCAGGACAACAAATGGATCCGAGCCGCCCAGCTCCAGTACGGCCTTCTTCAGGTTGCGGCCGGCCTGCTCGCCGATAATGGCGCCAGCGCGCTCCGAGCCGGTCAAGGAAACACCCTGGATCCTGGAATCGGCGATGATGGTGGAGATCTGGTCGTGGGTGGCGAAGAGGTTGTTGTAGACGCCGGCCGGTACTCCAGCCTCATCCATGATTTCCTGGATGGCCAGTGCTGAACGCGGGCAGGACTCGGCATGCTTCAAGATGATGGTGTTGCCCAGCATCAGGTTAGGTGCCGCGAAGCGCGCTACCTGGTACAGCGGGAAGTTCCACGGCATGATGCCCAGCAGCGGGCCAACCGGGCGCTTCTGAACGACGGCCTTGCCGCCGGAGAAGGACTTGATCTCCTGGTCCGCTGCCAAGGCTGGTCCCTCGGTGGCGAAGTACTCGAAGATCTCCTGGCAGAATTCAGCTTCGCCCACGGCCTCGGACAATGGCTTGCCCATTTCGGTGGTCATGATCCTGCCGAGTTCTGCTGCGCGCTCGGCGAAGAGCGTGCCTACCTTGGAAACAATCTTGGCGCGTTCGTTGATGTTAACGTCCTGCCATGATTCGTAGGCGCTCTGCGCGGCAGCCAGCGCCTGTTCGACTTGCTCATCGGTGGCCGCGGCGAATTCCTCGACGACTTCACCGGTTGCCGGGTTCAAGACCTTGTAGGTTGGGGCGCTCATCAATGCTCCTGTCGTATGCACAAAAGTGGTCAGCGTAAGCCGTGTGGATCTAACGCTAGCGGACTCCACGCAATAAATGAATGTAATTCACTTCATATTGCGTCTACTCCGAGCTTATCCGCAGAAACAACATTCAGCCACCAAGGAACAGCAGGTATTTGGCTTGAGTGGAAGTTGCAGACGGAAGCGAATGAAAAAGCCGCGGTTTCCAAGACTTGTCTCGGAAACCGCGGCTCAAGAACACAGGTATTACCTGTGTGATCAGTGGATTACTAGCCGATAGCGGAAGAACGCCACCAGTCGATTCCGGCATCGCCCTGGGCGATCTTGGCAATCTGGGCCAATTCGGACTCGGAGAAGTCAAGGTTGTCCAGCGCACCCAAGTTCTCGTCGAGCTGCTTGGTGGACGAGGCGCCGATCAATACCGAGGTTGCCGCGCCATCGCGCAGCAGCCAGGCCAGGGCCATCTGCGCCAGCGACTGCCCGCGTGCCTGCGCAACCTCGTTCAGGCTGCGGACCTTGGCCAGGTTCTGATCGGTCAGCTGGGCTTCGAGCGAACGGCGTCCGCCTTGGCGAACCACATCAGTGGTTTCCAGGTACTTATCGGTGAGCAGGCCCTGGGCCAGCGGGGTGAAAGCAATGGTGCCCATGCGTTCCTTTTCCAGGGTTTGCAGCAGGCCGTGCTCTACCCAGGGGTTCAGGATGTTGTACGACGGCTGATGGATTACCAGCGGGGTTCCCAGGTCCTTGGCGATTGCGGCAGCCTCGGCGGTGCGTTCTGCCGAGTACGAGGAGATGCCCACGTAGGTGGCCTTGCCCTGGCGAACCAGGGTATCCAAAGCGCCGATGGTTTCTTCCAGAGGAGTCTTCGGATCGAAACGGTGCGAATAGAAGATGTCCACGTAGTCCAGATTCATCTTCTTCAGCGAGGCTTCGCAGGAGGCCAGCAGGTACTTGCGCGAGCCGAAGGTGCCGTGCGGGCCTGGCCACATGTCGTAGCCGGCCTTCGATGAGATGACCAGTTCGTTGCGGTAGGGCTTGAAGTCCTTTTCCATCATGCGGCCGAAGTTCTCTTCGGCTGAACCTGCCGGAGGACCGTAGTTGTTGGCCAGATCGAAGTGGTTGATGCCGTTATCGAAAGCGTGGCGCAGGATCTCGCGCTGGGAATCGAATGGACGGTTATCGCCGAAATTCCACCACAGTCCCAGGGACAGCGGGGGCAGGCGCAGGCCGGAGTCGCCAACGCGGCGGTAGCCGAAGTGCTCATAGCGGTCTGCGGCAGCAGTGTAGGGACGGTGCAGTTCCGGGATGGACGGGAGGCGTTCGTATTCCACGAGGCACCTTTCTGCCAGGTCAAGCGCTGGCGAGCGGAAATCGATTTGACGTCATTTTCCACAATAGGCCAGAGCCTGAACTAAATAAATAGCGCAAAGGTGAATCCGCTGTGTGCGTAAAGGTTTCGTGGATTTGGATTAAATGACGAACCGACCCGCCAGGCCAAGGAGGTAACGCCTGTGCGGATCGGTTCATCTAGATCACTCGCACCTTGAGAAGGTACTAACCACACTAGGAGCTGAAACTTGAAAGTAGCTGAATGCGAGGTGTGCGGTCTCTTGGGAAAAGGCTTTTGCTAATAATTCGAGGGCGGATCCGAAGCCGGGAATGACTCGTCTTCCCACTCTTCGACGAGAGCTTCATCGTGCTCGTCATGGCGCTTCTTTTCTTCTGCGGCCAGTCGCAGCTTTTCCTCTTCAGCGCCACCGGGCTGCCCAGCAGCTGATTGTTCAGGCATGATCTTCCTCCCAACTTCCGTGGGCCACCCCCTGCGGATGGCTGGACCCTGTGTCTTCAGTGTTCACCTATTAGCCGCGGATGTCGAGGGCGGCGGCCAACACAGATTTCGCCTTCACCGTCAATACAGGATTTAATCGAAAGCATGCCGATGATCAATAATCCCGCAGATGGTTCCGAAATCTTCTTTGACGATGACGGGGCGGCCGGGGAGCCGATTCTCTTCCTCCATGGCTCCGCCTTGTCCCGGTCCATCTGGAGAGGGCTCGGCTACACCAAGGCGTTGGGCCAGGGGCACCGCACCATCCGCATGGACCTGCGCGGGCATGGCAAGTCGGCCAAATCCCACGACGTGGCCGACTACACCATGGACAAGGTGGCCGGCGATATCCGCGCGGTGATGGATCACCTGGGCATCGGACGTATTCACATTGTCGGCTACTCTTTTGGCGCACGCACCGGGCTGCACATGGCCATGCACCACCCAGAGCAGGTGATCTCGCTTATCATGCTCGGCGGCACCTGCGAAATTACCCCCGGCGAAATCGGGAAGCTCTTCTTCCCCGGCTACCTCGAGGTCCTGCGCAATGGCGACATCGAAGGATTCGTCACCGGGCAAGAAAAGAATGGACGCCTGGATCCAGCAACCCGCATGGCCTTCAAGTCCAACGACCCGCTGGCCCTGGCTGCCTACTACGAGGCCGCCGAGACCCTGCAGAATATCAACCTGTCCGAGCTGGCGAAGATCAGAATCCCGACCTTGCTGCTGATCGGCACCCGGGACCAGCCGCGCTTCGACCAGAACAAGATCATGGTCCGCACCTTGCCCAATGCGCGCATGGTGGCCTTGCCGGGGCGAACCCACGGCAGCACCCTGTTCCCGATTGAGCCTGTGGTCAAGGCCATCGAGTCCTTCTGGGATGGACGCCAGGCATGAGTTCGGCCCGCTTCGACCTGAACAGGATTGCTTCAGGGCTGGCTTTCGGTCCCAGCAGGGAAGAACTCCATGAATCCTTGGTGGCTAATCCTGCCCAGCCGCTGGTGATCCAGGCGCCACCGGGATCCGGCAAGACGACGATAGTTCCACCCACGGTAGCCAACGCCCTGGACCAGGCAGGACTGGCTGGCAAGATCATCGTGACCCAGCCACGCCGTGTCGCTGCCCGGGCTGCTGCCCGTCGCCTCGCCCAGCTTGATGGATCGGTTCTGGGGAAGCGCGTTGGCTTCGCCGTGCGCGGGGAACGGCAGTCTTCGGCGCAGACCCGCGTGGAATTCGTGACCGCAGGCCTGATGCTGCGCAGGTTGCTGGCCGATCCGGATCTTGCCGGTGTGAGCGCGGTGATCATTGATGAGGTCCACGAGCGGTCGATCGATACGGATTTGTTGCTGGCGATGGCCAACCAGGTCAGCGAATTGCGTGATGACCTGTCGCTGATCCTGATGAGTGCCACCTTGCACGCCGGGGAACTCTCGGCGCTGCTGGCCCGTGGCCATGCCGCTCCAGTGCTCAGCGCCCACACCGCGCAGTATGCCGTGCAAGAAGCTTTCGACAGCTTCGCCGGAATCCGGAATACCGAACGCGGACTGAATGATGACTACCTGCGCCACGTTGCCGCCGTCGCGGTACGCCACAGCGCGGAAGCCAACGCAGCAAGCGCAACCCCGGTGGACACCTTGGTGTTCGTCCCCGGGGTACGGGAAGTCGACCGCGTCTGCTCGCAGATTGCTGCCTCCGGAGTGCAAGCCCTGGCCTTGCACTCGCAGATCTCTTCCAAGGAACAAGACCGGATCCTCAGTGAGCCGGAGGCTGGCAGCGCCCCGCGGATCATCGTCTCCACCTCCATTGCCGAATCGTCGGTGACCGTGCCGCGCGTGCATCTGGTGGTGGACGCCGGCTACGCCCGCGAGCCGCGCCGAGACAGCTCGCGTGGTTTCTCGGGGTTGATGACCGTGGTGGCCAGCCGTTCCGCGGCCACCCAGCGGGCGGGCCGGGCAGGACGACTCGGGCCGGGCAAGGTGGTGCGGACCTTGGACCCCAAGTCCTTTGCCGCCGCCCCGGCGCACTCCACACCGGAAATCCGCACCGGCGACCTGGTCGCCGCCGGCTTGTCGCTCGCGGCATGGGGGACCCCGCGTGGCGAGGGGCTGGCCATGTGGGAAGCGCCGCCGGCTAGCGCCATGGCCAGCGACGAGCAGATCCTGCGCAGCCTGGACGCGGTTGACGGCACCGGGCAGATCACCGCCCTGGGCGAGCAGATGATGAAGGTTCCAGCAGACCCGCGTGCCGCCCGCGCGTTGCTCGAAGGCAGCCGGATTTTCGGCACCCGGGCTGCCTCGGATGCTGTCGCATTGCTGGCCAGCTCGGAACGCATTGCCAGTGCGGACCTGGATGAATTGCTTGCCGCGGTGCGCCGGAGTTCGCATCCGGCGCACCGTGCCTGGAAGCATGAAGCGCAGCGCCTGGAAAAGCTCCTGGGCAGTGCGGAAAACCGCACCGGGCGGCAGCCTGCACCGGCAGCTGCGGCCCTGGCAGGCGTGTGCGCTTTGGCCTACCCGCAATGGATTGCGCGCAAGGTCGGCCCGGAGGAATACCTGTTGGCTTCGGGGACCCGGGCAACCTTGCCGCGCGGCAGCCAGCTGATGCATGAGGAATTTCTTGCGGTCGCCGAGGTCTCCCGTGCCGGATCCAAGGCGGTGATCCGACGGGCCGTTGGCATCGAACTTGGCACTGCCGTCGACCTGTTGCCGCAGATGCACCAGAAGCGCGAAGTGGCGGAGCTGGTTGACGGCAGGATCACCGCTCGCCAGATCGAGAGCTTTGGCGAGATCGAGCTGGCGGCCCATCCGGTCAAGGCCACCGCAGAGCTGGGCATGCAGGCTGTTGCCAGCGCCATAGCTACGCAGGGGATAGCCTTCTTCGGCACCCATGAAAAGTTTGATGCCTTGCGCCGGCGGATGGCCGTGGCCCATCGCCTGCTGGGCGAACCCTTTGCCGCAGTGGATGACCAGGCCCTGATTGCCTCGGCGGGCAACTGGCTGCAGCCGGTCTTGCGGCAGGTAGCCGCCGGCAAGAACGCGGCCAAGGTTGACCTGTATTCGGCATTGCGGACCTTGCTGCCGTGGGAGCATGCCCATGATTTTGATTCGCTGGTGCCCGAACGGCTCCAGGTGCCTTCGGGATCAAGGATTTCCGTGGCCTATCCCGAGGTCGGTGAAACCGGTCCAGCGGTCGTCGCCGTGAAATTGCAAGAATGCTTCGGGCTCGATGAGTCGCCGCGGCTGGTCAAGGGCAAGCTTGCCGTCCAGTTCCACTTGCTTTCGCCCGGTGGCCGGCCGCTGGCGGTGACCGATGACCTGGTTAGCTTCTTCAATGGGCCCTATGCCCAGGTGCGTTCTGAAATGCGCGGGC
This sequence comes from Glutamicibacter sp. NPDC088483, assembly GCF_044753145.1. Classification (NCBI taxonomy): domain Bacteria; kingdom Bacillati; phylum Actinomycetota; class Actinomycetes; order Micrococcales; family Micrococcaceae; genus Glutamicibacter; species Glutamicibacter sp. NPDC088483. The sequence continues at coordinate 866,478 of NZ_JBIVMP010000001.1, read as the reverse complement.
GCTACCCGAAGCATCCTTGGCCGGAGAATCCATGGGATCACGTGGCAACGGCAAAGACCAAGAACCGATTGGGCCGGCAGTAGGCAAAAGCACGCCGGGGCCGGGTCCCGGAAGAACGGGCCAGGTCCCGGCGTGCTTTCCGGCGCCCAGGTTCTAGGCGAACGCTGAGAAGCCGGTGATGTCGCGGCCCATGATCAAGGCCTGCACGGTTTCGGTGCCTTCATAGGTGTGGATTGCTTCCACATCGGCGAAATGGCGGGCCACGCGGTTGCTGGTCAGGATGCCGTTGCCGCCGAGCAGGTCGCGGGCGTTCGCTGCGATGGCGCGTGCGGTGCGGGTAGCGGTGTACTTGGCCAGCGACGCCTGCGGGCCGGTCAGCTCACCGGAAGTTTCGCGCTTGGTCGCCTGCATGACCAGAACCTGGATAGTAGCCAGTTCGGACTGCATGCGGGCCAGGCGCTCCTGGACGATCTGGCTGGCGGCCAGCGGACGGCCGAACTGCACGCGCTGCTTGGCGTAGCTCACGGCCGACTCGTAGCAAGCGGTCGCGTGGCCCACGGCAGACCAGGCGACACCCAGCCGGGTGGCGAACAGGACGCGCGAGGTGTCCTTGAAGCTCTTGGCTTCGGGCATCACATCGTGGTCCGGAACGAAGACGTTCTCCATGCGGATATGCGCCTGCCAGATAGCGCGCAGGGAGAGCTTGTTTTCGATGGTGGTGGCCTTGTAGCCTTCGGCATCCTGGTGCACGATGAATCCGCGGACCTTGCCCTCGTCGTCGCGGGCCCAAACGATGCTCACGCCGCCGACCGAGCCGTTGCCGATCCATTTCTTTTCACCGCTCAGGCGGTATCCGCCCTCGACCTTGGTGGCACGGGTTTCCAGCGAAACCGAATCGGAACCGTGAGTTGGTTCAGTCAGCGCGAAAGCGCCTGGAAGTTCGCCGCGCAGCATGGGGATGGCGTACTTCTGGATCTGCTGGGCATTGCCGCAGTACAGCACGGAGCGCAGAGCCAGACCGCCCTGGACGCCAACAATGGTGGAGACCGAACCGTCGCCACGGGCCATCTCCATGTTGACCAAGCCGGCAGCCAGCGGGCTCATTTCCTCGTAGCCTTCCAGGTTCAGGCCATCGCGCAGCAGATCCGCATCGCCGAGCTTCTTGAGCAGATGCAGCGGGTAGTCGGCCTTGTCCCAGTACTCGTGGATGTCGTCCTTGACCTCGTCGAGGATGAATGCGCGGGCCTTGGCTCGCCACGCGTTGTCCGCTTCGCCTACTTCGGCGAAGATTCCGGTCGGATCAATATTGACGTCTCCGGACCACAGGTCGTATTCGGGTTCGACAACGCCGGCGGGAAATTCAAAACCGGTCTCCAGCTGGGACATTTCAGATGCTCCTAATAGCTACGGTGAAAAAGCTTCACTCCTAGACTAGTGGAACGCAGTGCCATGTCAAGAAACTTGGTTTCAGAAGTTGGGTGGAATCGATTATTTTCCGTGCTCTATGAGCGCGCGGGAGACGGCCTGGAGAATCGCCTGCTCATCGGCGCCGGCATCCAAGACGGAAACCACCACGCTGGGGGCCGCCGGCTTGGTGGCAGTCGCTGCCTGTCCGGGGTCGAGCAGATCTGCGAAGCGGTTCAGGAACTGGCGCACATCGTTCGCCAGCTTAGTGCGGTCCGTGCTATGCGCGTCTTTCAGCCAGCTGCGCAAATGATCGTTGTGGATCGCAACCAGGCCAGCGCTAACGCCCAGGCACAGCGACTTCTCCGTGGCGCTCTTTGCCAAATCGCGACGGTTCAGGAACCCGTAAAACGCCCGTTCGTAACGGTGAGTGGAGACCAGCTCGCGCTCTCGCAGCGACGGCACCGAGGAGAGCAGCTTGTGGCGCAGCTGGGCACCTTCGGGGTTGACCGTGTACTGATCGAAAACCACATGCGCGGCATCGATGAGCGTAGTGATTGCATCAACCGACGAGGCGGCCAGCGTGGTCTCGACGTGTGTAATGATCATTTCCTGGTCGGCGAAGACCATATTCTCTTTCGACCCGAAACGGCGGAAGAAAGTGGAACGGGAAATGCCAGCGGCAGCTGCCAGCTCGTCGACGCTGGTGGCATCGAAGCCCTGGGTAATGAGTAGATCAAGGGCTGCTGGGGGTACTGCGGAAGAAGCGATCATGATTCACGAATTTAGCACGATTCAAGCTGGGAAATTCTTGGGTTCAGCTATGCGCGCCGCGCAAATGATTGTGAACTACTGCGCCCATGACTACGCTGAACATCAGGGCGTTCCATGCAGGAACGCCATTCTTGGACGAAATGAAAGAGAAGTGAGGGCCCATGGGAATCTCGATTGCAAACGCCGCGCTACGTTTGGTCAGTGGTGCGTTCATTCTCAACAGCGGCATCAACAAGTTGCGCATCGATGAAGCCAGCGCCGCAGGCCTGCAGCAGATGGCAGCCAACGGCGTGCCTCAGCTGGCCGAGCTGGAACCGGCAGTTTTCGGCAAGGCCGTATCCATCGGCGAGATCTCGCTGGGTAGCGCCTTGCTGCTGCCGCTGATCCCATCGCGGCTGGCCGGCTTAGGCCTGGGCGCATTCTCCGGTGTGCTGCTGGCTTCCTACCTGCGCACTCCGGGCATGACAGAATCCGACGGCATCCGCCCAACCGCGGATGGCACCGCCCTGGCCAAGGACGTATGGCTGGCAGGTATCGCTGTGGCATTGATTCTTGGCCGCAAGGGCGCCAAGAAGATCAAGAAAGCAAAATAAGCGGACGGAATCGCTTGAGCAAAACGTTCGGCACGCCGTAAGTTGATCTTGGAGACTGCGGTTTTCAGCGGCCACATTTGAACTACAAGCTAAGAGGAGAACCAATGGGTTTCTTAGATGATGCAAAGAAGAAGCTGGGCGAGGCAGTCGAAAACGCGAAGGATTTCGCAGGCGACGCTACCGAGAACGTGAAGAACTTCGCAGCGGACGCCCAAGAAAAAATCGGCGAGAAGGTCGATGAATTCAAGAACGGCGATAGCAACGAAGAACCTGAAGACAAGGTCTAGCGACCACGAAGCCAGCGCCTGATCCAGCGACTTTCGAGTCCTGGACCAGGCGCTGGCTCCGTTAAGAGCTGCCTCTGGCTAGTGGCGCTGCGCCTTCTTGCCATCGCTGAGGAACGCTACAACGAGCACAGCAGCCACGCCGATGAAGCCTGGCAGCATCAGTGCCTGTCCCAGGCCAACAGACGTGGCTTCCATGGTCACCGCAGGATCCTTGGAATCTGCCTGCGCGATCTGTGCCGAAATGCGGGCATCCATCATCACCGCGATCAGCGCAGAACCAAGCACTGAACCGATTTGCCGGGTGGTGTTGTAAATCCCTGAACCGGCACCCGCATCACGCGCGGTCAAGTCCTTGGTGGCTGCCAGCGATAGCGATGGCCAGATCATGGCTGAACCGATGCCTTGAACCGCTGAAGGAATCAGCAGCATCCACAGCGGGATATCGGCGTGCATCATGAAGGCGTAGACCACCGTGGCACCGCCAAACAGGAAGAACCCGGGCACGGCCAAGATCCGCGGGCTGAGCTGATTGACCTTCTTTCCCAGCTGCGGCGCGAGGAAGATCGCCACGAAAGCCATCGGAGAAATCATCAACGCGGATTCGGTGGGAGTCAGGCCGCGGACATTCTGCAAGAAGAACACCATCGGCAAGGCGATGGTCGCGATGGTCAGGCCCATGAAGGTGATCGCGACATTGGCCAAGGAGAAATTGCGGACCTTGAACAATCGAAGCGGAACCAGCGGTTCAGACGTGGTCTTGGACTGCCACCAGATGAAGGCTCCCATCAGCACCGCGCCGATGATAATCAGATGCCACGAATTCAGCGGGCCAATGAATGGTTCCCAATTGGTGGCATCGCCTTCCTGGATGCCGAAGACCAAGCAGAACATGGCTAAAGCCGAAAGGATGACGCCGAACCAGTCGAAGGAATGCGCTTGGGATTCAAGGGCTGGCACGAATTTGAAGACCATGGTCAAGCTGACTACCGCGATGGGCAAGTTGATGAAGAAGATCCATTCCCAGCCGATGGAGTCCACCAGCAGACCGCCGGCAATCGGACCGATCAGCGAAGCGATGCCCGCCACTGCACCCCATAGGCCCATGGCTGCACCGCGGTGCTGATAAGGGAAGAGGCGGGTAATGAGCGTCATCGCCTGAGGGGAAATCATCGAAGCGCCAAGGCCCTGGACGGCGCGCGCCGCCACCAGCGAGCCGAGGGAATCGGACAAGCCGCACCACAGCGAGGCCAGCGAGAAGACCACCATGCCGATGAGGTAGATATTGCGCGGACCGAAGCGGTCACCGAGGCGCCCGGTGACCAGCAGCGGCACCGCGAAGGTGAGCAGGTACGCGCTGTTGACCCACAAGATGCTGGAGATATCGGCGTCCAGCGACGTCATGATGGAGGGCATTGCGGTGGACACGATCGTGGTGTCCAGCAGGATCATGAAGAAGCCGATGACCAGTGCCCAGAGGGCACGCCAGGCGGCTTTCTTGTCGAAGTGTGTTTCGGGATTCGCAGTTTCAGGCACTGGTCAAGGCTAGTCCCTATCAGCCCCGTGCGGAACGGATAGCGAAACTATGCATAGGAAATCAGTCGAAACTCACATCGCCCGAGATGCGGGTGGCGACATCGCCACTGACCCAGACGCCTTTTTCGGTAGCTTCAATATGCAAGATCGCTTCGCGGCCCAAACGCGTGCCCTGGCGCACGGTATAGCGCTGGGGTGCATAACCGGTCTGCGTCAGCCAGATGCCGAACGCAGCATTCAGCGAACCGGTGGCAGGGTCTTCCGGAACAGCCTCGCCGGGAATGAAGGCACGGACCTCATAGTCCGCCGGAGGCTGCAGCACCACATTGCGGAAGCGCTCTTCGGAACGCTCAAAATCAGAGAAGTCCAGCGGACGCAGCTCTTCGCGGGTACCGGAAACGCGCGGCATGACCGATCCGCGCGGTTGCCACACGCTCTGCGAAACGCTGGCTGCGGTGTAGGGGCCGATGACGCCTACTTCCAATCCCTGCAGCGCCTCATAGTCAGGTTCGATGCCCAGCACGATATCGGCGTCACGCAGCACCAGGCCCGCAGGATGCGGACCGTTGACCAGCCACTGGTGGTCCACCACGTCTTCTTCGCGAATGCCCAGCCCGGCAATCGCCCATTGCAGGACATCTGGTTCCAAAGGGCCCGACCTGGTCAGCGGGGGTGCGAGGAAGGCCAAGCGCCGCGAGTGGCGGTCGCTGCTTTCCCGTTCCACACGCACCGGAATCAGCCCGGCACCGCATTGCTGGATCAGATGGCCTGCGGGACCAGCCTCGCCACCGGACTCCAGCCAAGCATGAGCCGCGCCCAGCGTCGGATGGCCAGCAAAGGGCAGCTCGGTGCTCGGGGTGAAAATGCGAATGGCGTAGTCCGCTTCCTCATCAGTGGGCTCGACGAAGAATACAGTTTCCGCAAGATTCATCCACTGCGCAAAGTGCTGCATCTGGTCATCGCTCAGGCTGTCGGCATTGAACACGACTCCCAGGCCATTGCCGTTGAAAGCAGTGGGTGCAAAGACATCGACCTGCTGATAAGAGAATGTGCGCGACATACTTAGCATGGTGGCACATTAATCAGCAGGTTGACCCGGTGTTACGTGGTACGTCACGCAAAAAGTTGCGAACGCATCAAGGAAATGAACCTTCTTTACCAATGGTGCGCAACATCGATGACCAAGCGTGAACCGTCGCCAGGTCCAGGCAATGCGAACACGCGCATGGGCAGCCGTGCCCTGGTCGAGAGCCCCACTTTGGTTTGGCCTTCAAAGCTGCCCAGCCACACCAATTGGCGGAACGTCGTGTAGCCCAGATTCTTCACTTCGGCGCCCGGGTTGAAATCCTCGGTTGCCGGGGCCTGCACCAGGATTTCCAGGTTGGCACCGCCAGTGGTGTCCACCTGCAGGCCGGAACCGATTCCGGTCAGTTCGCTGACATACCTGGCTGAATGGCTGGCAGCTGGTCCTGCGAGATCGATGACCAGCCGGTCAAAGCACAGGTGCCGTCCGGTCCGAAGATTTTCCACTGCGGAATGCGTGGACAAGGAGCTGGTTTTGGCCAAGGATCCCCAATAAACCGTTGGGCAGGAAGCAGACGCGAGGGCGGCCGGAGCGGGGGCCGCCGCGGAAGCGGGCGTCACCACGAGCAAGGCTGCCGCCACCGTGCCTAGAACGATTCCAATTTTTCCGTGGCGCATATGGATCACCGTCTCTCTTGGTTTGCGCCCGCAGGCAGAGCGGACTGCCAGTGAGTCAACTAAAGGCCTGGAATGCGGCAAGCGCAAGGGCAGAAAAGAATTGGAACCACTCTGAGACGCTTCTGCAATGGAGCCGGAGAACTCCCGGGCCGTAGGGCGGAAGGCAGGTTCCACACAGCATTTATTTAGCGCCATATGACATGCTTTAAACATGTCACCTACCCCCGTTGAACCCATCGGCGAAACCGTCGAGGAAGTCATTACAGCCTCAAGCTTCCTCCCCGAATCGTTGCAATTTTGGGTTGTCCTGCTCATCGGTGCGCTCGTAGCCGCAATCCTGGCGTTTGTTTTCAGCGGCGTTTCCCGCCGCGTGCTGCGCCGGATCGGCGTGGACGAAGCCGACGTGAAAGCCACCAGATTCCCGTTCTTCGGCCTGGTTACCTCGATTATTGCCAAGTCGGCCTTCGCGGTCTTCTATCGAGAACGCACTTGGTACAACCCCTGGCAGTTCGCCATCCTGATCATTCTGGTCTTCTTCCTCACCTGGTTCATCATCAAGCTGGTGCGCGTGATTGAGACCGGCATGATGGCACGCTTCGAGGTGAGATTCGGTCCAGGGCGCAGGCTGGCCAAGGTCCAGACGCAGGTCGGCCTGATGCGACGGGTACTGGTTGCGGTGCTCTGCATCATTGCAATCGCCGCGGTGCTGCTGACGATCGAGCAAGTCAGGGCGCTGGGCGCCGGCCTGTTGGCCTCGGCTGGCCTGGCTTCGGTGGTCGTTGGCCTGGCCGTGCAGTCAACCTTGGCGAACGTATTTGCCGGCTTGCAAGTGGCCTTTACCGACTCGATTCGCGTGGACGACACGGTGGTAGTCGAGGGGGAACGCGGCACGGTAGAGGAGATCACCCTCTCCTACGTCGTGGTGCACCTGATCGACGGGCGCCGGATGATCCTGCCATCGACCTACTTCACCACGACGCCATTTGAGAACTGGTCGCGGCGCAGCACGGAGATCTCCGGAAACGTAGCACTGCAGCTGAAACTCAATGCGCCGATTTCCTACCTGCGCCAGCGCAGCAGCGAACTGCTTGAAGCCTCCGACTGGTGGGATGGCCGGGACAATGAGCTGCTCGTGACCGACGCGCAAAACGGCTTGCAAACAGTGACCATTTATTTATCCGCGCGCAACGCCGGGGACCTGTGGAACCTGCGCAATATGCTTCGGGAGAAGCTGCTGGCCGAGCTGGTGGAAAACTACCCTGATTGCCTGCCGGATCCCCGGATGATTCCAAGCAACCCGGTCTAGCGGCATAACGGAAGCCGCTGATCCCAGTACTGTGAACTGGGATCAGCGGCTTTTGCCGGTTCCGGGGACTTAGAGCCGCAACGCAGCGGGTCCGTAGTCGTTGTAGCGCTCCTGGCGGGCCGTCGCTTCGCGCAATGCGGAGATGAGCGACTCGGCCTTGCCAATGAGATCCTGGATCAAATCATCGTCGCGTTCCACCCAAAGGTATTCGGGAACCGCGCGCACCGGCACGAAATTATCGTGCTCTTCCCAAACGAACAACGTGCGTTCGGCCCCGATCACATGCTGCTGCCAGAGCACCTGGCGCAGGTAGCTCTTGGGGATCTTCTTGAAGGGCTTGTTGGTGGTCTTGATTTCAGCCAAAACCGGAACTCCCGATGCATCGAAACCCAAGCCATCGGGAGTCGCCAGATGGAGTCTCGAATGCTGCGAGTGGAAGAGCTGGGAGGAGGGGAAAATATTGAAATTCTCTTGGACCCAGGCAGCGATGACCGGTTCGCGCTTGCGCCCGTGATCGGTGTAGGGATTGCCGGAGAAGCCATTGCCGTATAGCTTGTCCCATGCGGCGTTCTTGATGGACTTCTCGGTGGACAACTTGGCCACGTCCGTTGCGGTGATGCCCTGGGCCCGTGCGCGGAGCCACTCAATGCGGTTGGAAGAGTCGGCTAGAACACGTTCGAAGCATTCATGTTGGACGCCGGGCACAGTAATCACTTGACCTATTCTTCCCCATGAATGGGCAAGAACCGTGCACCTTGGGCTTCGAGCTGGCGTGAGACTAGTCGCTGGCTTCAGCGATAGCGCTCAACAGCTGATTGATAGTCGGTGTCTGGCTGGCACGGAATTTCTCCGTGCCTTCCTGCAATAGCCGAATGACCGGGGTGCTGGTGATTCCCATTTCCTCGCCGCGCTCCACCTGCTCCACGACATTGATCTCCTCGACCTCCAACGCGGGCAGCAGTTCCTGCACGCGGGCGACAGCCAGCCGCGTGCGCACGCACGGTGCGCAGAATGGTTGCGTATACAGTTCCAGCTTCATCTGTTGCCTACTGCTCCTGCTGTCGTCGTGAACTAGCTGCCGGCTGCTCCTACCGGGGGATGAGCCTGGCCGGAGGCTACTTGGAACCCTGCGCTGATGTGCGCGGGTGCCATTTGTTGAAAACATTGGGTCATGCTTGAAAATTCCCTTGGCCAACCTCCCGTACTCGCCGCTCACGGACTCTACCGCAGCTTCGGTTCCACCACTGCACTGAACGGCGTCGATCTGCAGATTTCACTGGGCCAGTCCCTTGCCATCATGGGCCCCTCGGGTTCCGGAAAATCCACGCTGCTGCACGCCTTGGCCGGTATTGAACTTCCCGACGCCGGCAGCATCATGCTGAACATCCCGGGCCGAGCACCGGTGGATATCCAAGGGCTCAAGGATAAGGCGCGCACCAGGCTGCGCCGTGAATCCTTCGGCTTCGTCTTCCAATCCGGACTGCTGATTCCCGAGCTCACTGCCGAAGAGAACGTGGCCATGGCCTTGATGATCAACGGGGTGCCACGCAACACCGCCATTTCCAGTGCCGGGGCCGCCTTGGCAGAACTGGGTCTGGCAGGAATGGAGCAACGCCGCATCGGCCAGCTCTCCGGCGGGCAGCAGCAACGAGTAGCCATTGCCCGCGCGCAGGTCACCGGGGCGATGGTGGTCTTTGCCGATGAACCTACCGGCGCGCTGGATTCAACCACGGGCTTCGAAGTGCTGGAGATCTTGCTGCAGTGCACGGTCGGTGCCGGAAAATCCCTGGTGATGGTGACCCATGATCCCAATGTCGCCGCGCGCTGCGACCGTGTAGTGCAACTGCAGGACGGCCAGCTGATCAGCGACAGCCTGCACCCATCGGCCACCGTGGATGGCGGTGCCCAGAAGTGAATATCCTGCACCTGTCATGGATGCTTGGCCGGCCGGCGAAGTCCCGGCTGGCGCCACTGGTCCTGACCGCCAGCGCCTACGCCATGGTCAGTGCGATCCTGCTGATCGTGCTGGGAGGCGCCTACTCCTTTACCAGTTTCGAATCCGCGGCCCAAGGCATGTACCTGCCATTGGCAGCGTTCGCCGTAGTGCTGCTGGTGGTCCCATTGCTGGTGCTGGGATCGGCCGCTGCCCGGCTCTCCGCGCGGTCAAATGACCGCGCCCTGTCGTCCTTGCGCTTGCTCGGCGCGACCGGGGCGCAGATCGGCCTCGTGGCCGTGCTGCAAGCCGCCGGCACGGCGTTGGCCGGCGCACTCGCCGGAATCGTACTCTACCTCCTGGCCGCACCATTGGCTTCGCTGATTCCGTTCCAAGGTGCGCCGATCGGTTCGGCCATCTATTTGCCGCTGTGGGTGCTGGCGACAGCAGTAGTCGCTGTCGTGCTCCTCTCGGCAGGCAGTGCAGCTGCCGGCTTACGCAAATTGGTGATCACCCCGTTGGCGGTGGCAACCCGCAGCACGGTGCCCACCCCCAGCTGGCTGCGCGCGGTGATCACGCTTGCCGGCATTCTGGTGCTGTACATGGTGTTCTCCAACATGGGCCAATTCGTGCAGTCCATCGCCGCGATCATCGCAGTGGTGGTTGGCGGTTTCGGCTTCGGCTTGCTGGTGATGAACCTGGTCGGTCCGTATCTGGTGGCGAAGGTGGGCAAGGCCAAGCTGCGCAAGGCCAGAACTCCGCAAGAGCTGCTGGCAGCCCGCATGATCCTGGAAAGCCCTGCCGAATCCTGGCGCCAGGTATCCGGGGTTGCCATGGCTTCGTTCGTCGCTGTGGTGGGCGGCAGCGGGGCCGCCTTGATGGAGCTGACCGGAAGCGAACTCGATCAGGGCACCTGGCTGGAGCATGTGCCCGCCGATGTCACCACCGGCGTGCTGGTGACCTTGGCGATCAGCTTCATCTGCGTGGCCGCTTCGGCGGCGATCTCCCAAAGCGCCAGTACCCTGGATCGCGCTGAGCTGTATCGCGGGCTGAACCGGTTGGGCATGCCCTACGAAACGATGAACGCCGCGCGCACCAAGTCGATCATGATCCCGGCGCTGGCTGCCTCGATCGGTTTCGCCATCGCCTCCACGGTGCTCGTGCTGCCCCTGGCCGGGGCCGCCATCCTGCTCAAGCCGCTGACGGTCATCACGGTAATTGTCTCCGTGTTACTCGGCTTGCTGCTGGTGCGGGGAGCAATTTTGGTGGCTGATCCGCGGAAGCTGCTAGCAACTAGAGAATAAAGTCTCTGGTCAGCCCACCGAAAAAACCGCCCGATTTGGTTAGGGTCACTTCAGGGTCGGTGATTAGGGACGGTTCGTGTTGCGTAATGCGCAGAGAAACGCGTATCGTGGCATACGGCCCGGATAGGCTTGCCTAACCTAGCTAAACAAAACGTTGACAGAACCTCGCATAGTCTGGAATCACCGACCCATGAAAAATTCACGTCGCGCCGGAATTTTCGCCGCTTCAACTGCCATCCTCGCCTTGGGCCTGACCGCCTGCGGCGCGTCGAGCAACTCAGCGGATCCGTCGGCTGACACTTCAGCCAAGGCCGCAGAAGACTTCACTCCGGTCACCATCGAGAACATCTATGGTGAAACCACGATCGAAAAAGTCCCGGAACGCATTGCGACCATCTCGTGGGTCAACGCAGATACCCTGCTGGCTCTGGATACCGTGCCGGTCGGCATGGACACCGACACCTACGGCATGAACGAGAACAACTCCACCGCATGGAAGGACGCCGCTCTGGAAGAGCAGGGCGCTTCCATCGGCTCCGAGAAGGCGCCCGTGCAGTACAAGGTGGGCGATGACATCGACTACACCGGCATCGCCGCCAGCAAGCCCCAGGTCATCTTCGCTCCATACTCGGGGTTGAAGAAGGAGCAGTACGAGAAGCTGCAGGAAATCGCTCCGGTCGTTGGCCCCATCGAGCCTAACTACCTGACCAGCTGGGAACAGGTCACCGAAGTTGCCGGCCAGATGCTGGGCAAGGAAGAAGAAGCCGACGCCCTGATCGAAGAGATCGAAGGCAAGCTGGCCAAGGTCGGCGAAGACAACCCAGCGCTGAAGGACACCACCTTCATCGCAGCTGACCTCTCGGCGCCGGATACCGCCTACGTCTACTCCGAAGGCGACACCCGCCCGCGCTTCCTGAGCGCACTGGGCATGACCCAGGCCGAGTACGTGCAGAAGAACGCCGCCAAGGACACCTTCTTCTTCACTGTTTCCCCGGAAAAGGTCAACGAGTGGGATTCGGACATCGTCTTCGCCTCGGCTGTTGCGGACAACACCATGGAAGACGTCGTCAAGGGCCAGCCGCTCTACGGCCAGATCCCTGCCGCGAAGAACGATGCCGTGGCACTGCCAGGCACCGATGAAGCAACACTGGCGATCTCCGCGGCTTCGCCGCTGTCCATCGAATGGGCACTGGATAACGTAGTTCCCGGCATCGTGAAGGCTGCCGACAACGCAGCTGCCGCGAAGTAGATCCGGCTAGGGATTCACTGACAGATATTGCAATTGGGCTTCCAGGGAATGGGTAGCTGCGCCCACCAAGCGCGCATCGAGGTCGGGGTAGACATGCTCCAGCAATTCAGCTGGCTGCGTGTGGACCCCGGCCTTGCCGAGTTTCTGCAAAGCCGCACGCACCTGGTCCAGCCGCGCATGCCGATGCTTGATGTACATCTGCAGCAGCGGATGCGAGGAATCATGCTGCTCGCCGTGCGCCGGATGCAAAGCCATATCGGGCAGCGCGAGCAGCCGCTGCAGGGAATCCAGGTAGTCGGCCAATGTGCCGTCCGGGTGTTCCAAGATGGTGGTGCCCCGGCCCAGCACCGTATCCCCGGTGAACAAGTGGGCAGCCCCGCCCTGGCGGATGAAGCACACCGAGTCCGAGGTGTGGCCAGGGGTGAAGACCACCTGGATGCTGGCACCGGCGGCGCTGATCGTTTCGCCATCGGTGAAGACCGGGGCATCCCGGCAGTACTGCTCCAGCGTGGCACGCACCGGCGCACCGGTCATCCCGTAGAGCGCATCGATGCCTCCCGTGTGATCGGCATGCCGATGGGTAATGAGCACCAGCTGGATGTCGAAGGCCGCCAAGGCCTGCAGATGGTCCTCGAGCTCAGGGCCCGGATCAATCAGGACGACCGGAGTTCCAGGAAGAAGTTCGTCCACAGCAGGGTCGAACAGCAGATAGGAATTAGTCCCGTCCAACGTCATTTCAGAAGGGTTCTGCGCGCGAAGCAGGCCGATGCCTGGAGCGATAATAGTGGGCAAGGGAAGAAGAGCCATAGCAATGAGTGTAGGAACCAATGACCGCGACTGAAAGTATTACGCGCCAAGCACCGGGGGCCAAGTCGCCAAAAGCCGGCCGGAAGCTCGGCGCCTTGCTGCTCCTTGCCCTGTTGCTCGGGCTGGCGCTATTCGCTTCGCTGCTGCTGGGCGCGCGAAACGTCTCGATGGGCACCGTGATCGATGCCATCTGGAATTTCGACCCGTCCAATGGCGACCAGGGCGTGGTCGCGTCCCGCTTCGCCCGCACCATCGGAGCCATCGTGGTTGGCGCTGCCCTGGGTTTGGCTGGCGCCGGATTGCAGGGGCTGACCCGCAACCCGCTGGCCGATACCGGGATCCTGGGCTTGAATGCCGGATCCTCCATGGCCGTGGTGCTGGCGATCGCGTTCCTTGGCGTCAGCTCCCTGGCTGGAATCATGGTGGCCGCCTTCCTCGGCGCTGCTGGGGTGATGGCCCTGGTTTATCTCGTGGCCAACGTGGGCCGTGAAGGCGCCACGCCCATTAAGCTTGCGCTGGGCGGTGCCGCCATGGCTGTGGGCGTGGGCGCGATTACCAATGCGATCCTGATGATTTCCGATGCCACCATGGACCGTTTCCGCATGTGGCAGATCGGCACGTTATCCAGCAACGGCATCGACACCTTCCTCGGGGCCATTCCCGTGGTGGCCGCCGGCGCACTGATCGTGCTGTCCACCGCCAAGGTATCCAATGCCGTGTCCATGGGCGATGACACCGCGATCGCCTTGGGCTTCAACTTGAACCGCGCCCGGCTGATCGGCTCCATCGGGGTGGTCATTCTCGCTGGCACCGCCACCGCCGTGGCCGGGCCCATCGCCTTCGTCGGCCTGATGATCCCGCATGCCGTGCGCTTGCTGGTCGGTTCCGACTACCGCTGGCTGATGCCAGCGAGCCTGATCGCCGGGCCGATCCTGCTCTTGCTGGCTGATACGGTGGGACGAATCATTGCCCCGCCCAGCGAGATCCAAGTAGGCGTCATGTGCGCCATGCTGGGTGGACCGATCTTCATCATCATGATGCGCAGCGGCATGAAGTCGGTGAGCCTGTGAGCACGAGCGAAATGGCAGCAGCGAACATGACCCAGCCCCGCAGCACCACGGAAACGGCCGGACCGGCGACGGCCCCGGCCTCGAAAGCCGCACCGGCGCTGGCAGCCCGCCGCAGATCCCGGGTGCGCCGCACCGCCTTGTGGATGGCCCTGGCCCTGGTGCTCGCCGTGGCGGCCTACCTGTTCTGGGGGCGGGACCGCCTTCCAGCTGCCGAAGTCTTCCAGGTGCTCAGCGGTGAAAAGGTGCCGGGCACCAGCTTCATCATCATGTCCGACCGCCTGCCGCGCATCGCGGTGGGTGCCCTGGCCGGTGCCGGCTTGGGCATTTCCGGTGCCTTGTTCCAGCGCTGGCTGGGCAACCCGCTGGCCAGTCCCGACGTGATCGGCGTGGGCTACGGCGCATCGGCGGCCGCGGTTTTCGCGATGATCACCCTTGGCTATACCGACTGGAAGCTCAACGCCTTCGCACTGGCCGGCGGGCTGCTGGTCGCTGCATTGATCTACTGGCTCTCGGCCTCGGGCAAGCGGACCGGTCCCCGGCTGATCCTGGCGGGCCTGGCCATCGGCGCGATGCTCCAGGCGCTGATCCAGTACCTGCTGACCCAGGCGCAGGTGAATACGGCCAGCGATGTGATGCACTGGCTGACGGGTTCACTGGCCTCGAGCAACTGGGAAAATGCGCTGCTGCTTTTGGCGTCCCTTGGCGCCATCGGCATCCTGTTGCTGCCCCTGGTGCTTCGCCAACTGAAAATGCTGGAGCTGGGCGAGGACACCGCGGCGGCCCTGGGGCTGCACGTGGGCTGGGCCCGGGCGATCTTGGTCTTTGTTGCGGTGGCCATGGGCGCCTTGCCGATTGCGGTCACCGGGCCGATGGCGTTCGTTGCCTTCCTGGCCGGCCCGATTACTGCCGCGCTGACCCGCGGCCCGATCAACATCCTGCTTTCCGGCCTGACCGGGGTAACGCTGGTGACTGTTGCCAATTTCTTTGCCGCGAACCTGTTCGCGGATCTTTCGCTGCCGGTGGGCGTTATCACCGGCGCATTCGGTGCACCCTTCCTGATTTGGATTCTGGTGCGCGCAAACTCAACTGGAAGCGGGGCATAACCCATGGCCACTTTGCAGGCAAGCGATCTGACCCTGGCCTATGACAAGGTCACCATCGTCGACGAGCTGTCGCTGGATATCCCTGCCGGGCAGGTGAGCATCGTCGTCGGGGCCAACGGTTGCGGCAAGTCCACCCTGCTGCGCGCACTGTCGCGGTTGCTCAAACCAGCCGGGGGCCAGGTGCTCCTGGACGGCGCGGACATCCACTCCAAGCCGGCCAAGGAAGTCGCCAAGACCCTGGGCTTGCTGCCGCAATCGCCCACCGCTCCGGACGGCATCACCGCCCGCGAGCTGATCAGCCGCGGCCGCTACCCGCACCAGGGCCTGTTCAAGCGCTTCTCTGCCGAGGACGAGGCAGCGGTTAATCGCGCCATGGAGCTGACCGGCACCACCGAGCTGGCCGACCGCTCGGTGGACGAGCTCTCCGGCGGTCAGCGCCAGCGCGTCTGGATCGCCATGGCCCTGGCGCAGGAGACCGACCTGCTGCTGCTCGACGAGCCGACCACCTTCCTGGACGTGGCGCACCAGCTCGAAGTCCTGGATGTGGTCAGCGAGCTGAATCGCAGCCGCGGGATCACCGTCGTGATCGTGCTGCACGATTTGAACCTGGCCGCCCGCTACGCCGACTACCTGGTGGCGCTGCGCCACGGCAAGATCTACGCTGCCGGCCATCCCAACGATGTGGTCACCGAAAAGACCGTCAAGGATGTTTTCGGCATGCCCAGCCGCGTGATCCCCGACCCGGTGGGCGGCACTCCGCTGGTGCTTCCCATTGGCCGCCACCGTGTGCTGCGCACCGAGCAGGTGCTCGCTTCCCAGGGCATTTTCCGTACCGAAGCTTCTGCGAAGAAAACTGCGGTGAAGCAGGCGGCAAATGTGAAGCAAGCTGCCCAAGCAGCCGCCGCGCTTGATCCGCAATCGGAGCGCCCGGCCCATGAGCATGTGCCGACGTTGGCCTTTGATACCACTGTGGTCAATAGCCAGCAGCTCGCGCCATCCTTCCGCCGGGTGACCGTCAGCGGCGAGGACCTGGAGTACTTCGGCACCAACAGCCACCCGCTGGATATGCGCATCAAGCTCTTGCTGCCACCGGCCGGCGGTACTGCGTTGACCGACGAGATCGCCTCGATGCGACCCGGGGCGATGACCAGTCCTGCCGAGCAGCAGGGCTGGTACAAGCGCTGGTTGTCGATTGATCCCGATACCCGCGGCCACATGCGCACCTATACCGTGCGGGCCTTCCGCGAAGCCGGGCACCGGGACAATATCGGGGCCACAGCCGAGCTGGATATCGACTTCGTGATGCACGGGCACATGGTTGACGGCCAGCTCCAGGGCGGGCCGGCTACGGAGTTCGGCGACCGGGCCAAGGTGGGCGACCAGCTGTTGCTGCTGGGCCCGAACAAGACCCTGAACGACTCCAGCTACGGCGGCATCGAGTTCCGCCGCGGCGAGGCAACCCGCGTGGTGCTTGCCGGTGACGAAACCGCCGCCCCGGCGATTTGCGCCATCCTCGAAGCCTTGCCCTCCAACGTCACCGGCCATGCGCTGATCGAGGTCCCGGAGACCACGGATATCCTCGGTGCCTCCACCCGCTCCGGCGTCTCGGTGCAGTGGCTGACCCGTGGCAGCCATGAGCATGGTGAATTGCTGCAGTCGGCATTGCGCCAGGTAGTCGCGATTCCAGCAGCCGGCGTGGTCCATACCAACGCCGAGCCGGAAGATATCGATGTTGATGCGGACATCCTGTGGGAGACGGGCCAGGAAAATTCCGCACCGTTCTACGCCTGGATTGCCGGTGAAGCCGGCACGGTCAAGGAAATGCGCCGTTATCTGGTGCGCGATGCCGGCGTGGACCGCAAGCAGGTAGCCTTCATGGGCTACTGGCGCCGCGGGAAGACCGAGAACTAGCCAGCAGCGGCAACCAGCGCCCGAGGCCCCGGCACGCATATGCCGGGGCCTCGGGTTCTATCCGCTAGCTGGCGGCTAGTTCTCTTTCGCCGGGTTCTTGCAAGCGCCGCGCACCGGCCTCGGGTTCTCGCGGTCCAGGATTGCCAGCAGCCGGGTGAGCTCGGCGCGGTCCTCGTCGCCGAGCTTGTCGAAATAGCCGTCCATGCTCGAACGGCGCAGTTCGGCGAGCTCGCCGAGCTGGGCGCGGCCCGTGGCACTGAGCGCAATCAACGTGGCGCGGCGATCGGCCGGATCGGGGGTGCGCACGACAAGCTCCTTGGCTTCCAGCTGGTCGACTACCTCGGTGGTCGAGCGCGCGGCGATGTGCAGCTGTTCTGCGAGCTGCGAGTTGCGCAGCCCGATCCTATCGGCCCGGGACAGCAAGGTCAGCACCCTCGATTGGTGCGGAGTGATGCCCAGGGGAGTCAAGCTGTCCCTCCACCTGCCGCGAAGCATGCGTGAAGCGTGGAGGAAAAGATCTGCCAAGTCAGGCTTGGGCTCTTCGTTCTGCATATGCTCAAGGATAGTGTGTTTCTCGGAACAATTTCAAGATGCAACCACATAGTGAGGTTCCCTCTGTTATTCTGGACTTGAGAAATCCAAAGGTAGAGGGGGAGCCCATGAGCGCAATGGGAATGCCGGGGCCGCATCCGGGCGGTGGCGGGCAAGGACGGTCCGGCAACGCCGCCCGGGACAAGCAGCGGCTCGCCGAGCATCCGGTGTCCCTGGCGCGCATCGCCGCGCTCTTCCGGCCCCATCTGGGGTCGGTGATTGCGGTCATGGCGCTGATCGTGGCAGCGTCGGTCATCGGCCTGGCCCAGCCGTTCATCATCCGCGAACTCATTGATGACGCGATTCCCAACAGCAATATCCGATTACTGCTCTTGGGTGCCGGGGGACTGGTGCTGATCTCCCTGGCTACCGCGATTCTGGAAGTCGTCCAGACCTGGCGGGCAACCCTGATGGGCCAACGCGTCATGCATGGCCTGCGGACCGGGCTGTTCACGCACCTGCAGAAGCAATCCCTGGGATTTTTCACCAACTCGCGCTCAGGGGACGTGCAGTCGCGCCTGGTCAATGACGTGGGGCAGATGCAATCGGTGATTACCAATTCGGCCACGAGCATTGCCTCGAACCTGACCACCGTTGTTGCCACCGCCTGCGCGATGGTGGCGATCTCGTGGAAACTGAGCCTGATCTCATTGGTCGTGCTGCCGCCAGCGGTGCTGCTCGCCAAGCAAACCGCGAAACTGCGCCGCGCCGTGACAGGAAAGCGCCAGCGCGAGATGTCGAATCTGGCTTCGCTGATCGACGAGCGCCTGAGCATCTCGGGGGTCCGCCTGGCCAAGATCATGGGCACTGGAGCCGCTGATGCGGCGGCCTTCGGAGAGTCCAGCCACAAGCTCATCGACCTGGAAATGAAAAGCGCTTTGGCCGGGCGTTGGCGCATGGCCACGATGAGCATCATTTTCGCGGCCATCCCCGCGGTGCTGTACATCGTGGCGGGGCTGCCCGCCACCGGGCAGGGAATGAGCATCGGCACCTTGGTGGCTTTTACCGGGCTGCAGGCCGGAATCTTCCGTCCGGTCATGGGCATGATGCAGATTTCGGTCCAGTGGGTCTCGGCCTTGGCCTTGTTCAGCCGCGTCTTCGAATACCTGGATGCGGACCAGGCGCTGCCGGTACCCCAGCGGCCGCGGGCGGTCGAACCCGGGAAGCTGCGTGGCGAAGTGCAATTGCGCAATGTCAGCTTCCGCTACCCCGAGGCGGACCGCGCCACCCTGGAACAGCTGGATTTGACTCTGGAGGCGGGAACCATGACCGCGGTCGTCGGTTCCACCGGTTCGGGAAAGTCCACCCTGGGGTCCTTGCTGCCCCGGCTGCTTGACCCCACCGAGGGCCAGGTATTGCTCGACGGCATTGACCTGAAGGAATTCGATCCTGAAGGCATCGCCCAGGCGGTCTCCGTCGTTGCCCAGGAAAGCTACCTGCTGCATGCTTCGATTCGGGAGAACCTCCTGTGGGCAGCGCCCCAAGCCACCGAGGAAGAGCTCTGGCAGGCGCTGGAAGCCGCGCAGATTGCACAGTTGGTCCGCAGCCTGCCACAGGGCCTGGAGACCCAGGTGGGGCAGCGCGGCCACCGTTTCTCCGGCGGCGAGCAGCAGCGGCTGGCTATTGCCCGCACCATGCTGCGCAAGCCCAAGGTCCTGGTGCTCGATGAGGCGACCAGTGCCCTGGACACGGTCACCGAGGCTTTGGTGCAGCGGGCGCTGGACGAGCTCGCACTGGGGCGAACCACCTTGCTGATCGCGCACCGGTTGAGCACCGTGATGCGAGCGGACCGCATCGTCGTGCTAGAAGCTGGCCGGATTGCTGAAGCGGGAACTTTTGACGAGCTGGTCCAGCTTGGCGGGCAATTCGCCCAGCTGGTAGCCAAGAGCGAACTGGCCGAACGAGCCAGCTAGCACTGGCCATCTTTCAGGCCCTGCTTTTCCAGCGAGGCCAGGATCTTCGGCAGCGCCGATTCCAATGCCGTGCGTTCGGAGGGGCTCAGGGAATCGAAGATGGTTTCACGCACGAAGCTCACGTGGGTTGGCGCGGCTTCCTCAATGGTCTTGCGCCCCTGGGCGGTGAGCGTAATCTGGTGCCCGCGGCGGTCGGTCTCATCTGAGCAGCGGCTGACCAGGCCCTTGGCTTCCATGCGGCGCAGCAGGTGGGAGAGGCGCGAACGGTCCCAGCGCAATGCGGTCGCCACGTCGGCCGGGCGTAGACTTGGTTCGGTTGTTTCCGAAAGGACAGCCAGCACCGAGTATTCACCGGAGAGCATGTTCGAATCGCGCAGCAGCTGGCGATCCATGCCGCTGGGGAACTGCCAGAGGAACTCGCGTATGGTGCGCCAGAGGTCCTGCTCGCTGTCGGTGAGCCAGAGGGTCTCTTCGCTCTTCATTCTCTTTCCTAACCATGTTGTCCCCAGAGGGGACATTCAAAATATTGTTGACGCATCAATCATCTCCTGTATAGTGGAATTTAGCAAGAGAAGATGACGTGTCAACTAAATTGTTGGCCGGAGAACTCCAAGGAGAGCAAGTTGTCGAAGATCGCTATCGTTACCGGTTCCACCCGTCCAGGACGTGTCAACCAGGGCGTCGCCCAATGGGTGCTGGCCAGGGCACAGGAGTTCGGCGGTGCCGACTACGAGCTGGTGGACATCGTTGATTTCAACCTGCCGATGCTCGACGAGCCGTTCCCGGCCGCCTACCAGAACTACCAGAACGGGCACACCAAGGCCTTCGCCGCCAAGATGAGCGAATTCGATGGATACATTTTCATTGTTGGCGAGTACAACCACTCCGTCCAGCCTGCATTGGCCAACGCACTGAGCTACCTGAATGCAGAGCTGAACAACAAGGCCGCCGGCATGGTCGGATATGGCTCCGCCATGGGCTCGCGTGCCGTGGAGCACCTGCGCGGGATCCTCTCGGAACTGCAGATCGCCCACGTGCAGAAGACCGGCATGTTCTCGCTATTCTCCGACTTCGAGAACTTCTCGGCTTTCGCTCCGACTGAACGGTCGGCCAACAGCGTGCAGCCCATGCTTGAACAGGTGCTCGCCTGGAGCAAGGCGATGCGCACCGTACGCGAAGACGCCTCGGTCAACGCCTAGACCGGGTCGAAATCGGCGGGGAGTGGAAAAGTGCATTGCGTCATTTCCATACCTGCCCAACTGCCATAGTCTCGAGGTGAATGGTTTATGCACGGGACTTCAAAATTCTTTGGAAGGAATGCGATGAGCGAGGAATATTCGACCAAGGGCGCCTACGTCACCGGCGGAGAATTCACCCGGGACACCAACTACATCCAGGACCGCATCGTCGCTGATGCCAGCGCCGAGCACTATGGCGAGGGAAACAGCCACAGCAAGATCGGGCATCCCAAGGCGGGGCTTTCGGACGGGTCCCGGCTTTGGCCGGTGGAAGCTGGCCGCTACCATCTGGTCGCAGCCCGCGCGTGCCCCTGGGCCAACCGCACCCTGATCGTTCGCCGCCTGCTGGGCTTGGAAGACGCGCTGTCCGTCGGACTGCCCGGCCCAACCCACGACGCACGCAGCTGGACCTTTGACCTGGACCCCGGGGGCAAGGACCCTGTCCTGGGTACCGAGCGGGTCCAGGAGAACTACTTCAAGCGCTTTGCCGACTATCCACGCGGCATCACCGTGCCGGCAATCGTCGATATCCCCACCGGTGCGGTTGTCACCAATGACTACCCGCAGATCACCTGGGACATGTCCACGCAGTGGAAGGAGTTCCACCGGGAAGGCGCCCCGGACCTCATTGCGCAGGACCAGCTCGATGAGATGCTTCCGCTGATCAAGCGGATTTTCACCGAGGTCAACAACGGCGTCTACCGTGCCGGGTTCGCGGGGGACCAGCAGGCCTACAACGATGCCTACGACCGGTTATTCGCCACCTTGGACTATCTCGAAGACCGGCTGGGCACCCGACGCTTCCTGATGGGTGATTACATCACCGAGGCCGATGTCCGGCTGTTCACCACGCTGGTTCGATTCGACCCGGTCTACCATGGCCACTTCAAGGCCAACCGCAACAAGCTCATCGACATGCCGAACCTCTGGGGCTATGCGCGGGACTTGTTCCAGACCCCGGGTTTCGGCGACACCATCGACTTCGAGCAGATCAAGGCGCACTACTACGTGGTGCATGAGGACATCAACCCGACCAGGATCATCCCGAAGGGGCCGGAGTTGGCCAACTGGCTCGAAGCGCCGGGCCGAGATGAGCTGGCCGAGAGCGGTCCGTTCCTGAACGGTACGGCACCGGGCGAAGTCCGGGCTGACGAGCGGGTCCAAGCCGGGCACAACCCGTTGTACCCCGCCTAGGAGCGCTGGCGATCCGCCGCGGATCGGCTCAGGAGCCCGCTATTTCGAGGGGTCCTGGGCCGATCTGTCCTATTCGAAATCGAAGCCTTGCCCCTCGCAAGCTTCCTGGAAAGCGGCCAAGTCAATAATCCGGGGATCCCCCGATTCATCGGCGGCCACCGCAGCGCTGATCTGTTCGGTGGAAGCCTTCGCCCCATGATCAGCGGCTTTCTGCATATTCGTTGCGCCGATGCCCTCGGGGTCAACCAGGCCCCCGCCAAAATGCACGCAGGCGGTATGGCCCTGGGGATCGAGCTGGCGCAGCTCGTCGACCGAGGGGCCAGCGCATGCGGACAGGACCAGAACCAGAGTGGCCAGTACAGGCAGGATTTTCTTCACATCCCAATCCTAGGCATGGACCTGGCTGGATGCTGTGATCCATTGTGCAAGTATTCCCTGGCGACATGGCCCAATGCATGGAACCGAGTGCGGGCGTCAACGTGGCAGGATTAAAGCATGACGATCATTGCAGCTGCGGATGGATCAGCCCTAGGAAACCCCGGACCGGCAGGTTGGGCCTGGTACGTGGACCAGGACAACTGGGCCGCTGGCGGTTGGGACCACGGAACCAACAACATGGGGGAGCTCCAAGCGGTGCTCGAACTCTTCCGGGCCACCGAGCACCTGCCAGAAGAAGAACTCAGGATCCTGTGCGATTCGCAGTATGCGATCAACTGCATCAGCAAGTGGATGCCGGGTTGGAAGAAGAAGGGCTGGAAAAAGGCCGACGGCAAACCGGTCTTGAACCAGGACATCCTCAAGGAACTTGACCGGGCCATTGCCGGGCGCAAGTACACCTTCGAGTGGGTCAAGGGCCATGCCGGTCATGAGCTGAATGAAGCTGCTGACGGCCATGCGCGCGCGGCTGCCACCGCGCATCAGCAAGGCTCTGCGGTCGAGGCCGGGCCGGGCTACACCGCCGTCGGCGGCCCAGCGGCTTCCCATGCTCCAGCGGCGGAAGACGCAGTGCTGGCACCCGGCGGGCCACCCGCCGCCGCACCGGAACATGGCGTGGACATCGCGGCTACCGTCTTCGAACTGGAACAAGGTTTCCTCGACCCGCAGATCCGCACCAGTTTCGCGGAACTCAACGACTTCCTGCATCCGGGCTACCAGGAAGTGACGCGCCATGGCGGCCTGCTGGATGTGGCCACGGTCCGGACCATGTTGGAATCCGGGGCGAGCCTGCCCAGCACCGGTGCGGTGCAGGTCCTTGCGGCCCGGGAAGTGGATGCGCAAATGGTGCTGCTCGCTTACCGCATGAAGCCTGCAGAGGGCCCGGTGCTCGTCGTATCTTCCTGGTGGCAGCGCACCGAAGGCGGCCTGAAGCTTCGTTTCCGCCAGGAAACGGTCGAGCAGACCGCATAGAAAACACGCGTTAAAGCAGTGATGCCCGCCAAATGGCGGGCATCACTGCTTTAACGGTTTGGGATCAGTACTGTCCCGGGCGGGTTTCGATGACGCCCTTCTTGTAGTTGATCCGGTTGACCAACCAGGTCACGGCCCACAGCAGCACGCCGATGACCAGCAGCAGGCCGGCAATCTCGTACTGGACCCAATCCTCACGCGAACGAGCCCATGGGCCGGCAAGGAACAGGCAGAAGAACACGCCGAGGATCGGGATGATCGTTGGAGCGCGGAACGCATCGGGTTCCGGCTTGTCGCGGCGCAGCACCAGCAGGGCTACGTTGACTACGGCGAACACGCACAACAGCAGCAGCGCGGTCGTGCCGCCCAGCGAGCCGACAATGCTGCTTCCGTTGCTCAGGTTCACGTAGACCACCAAGGCGATGGCCAGCACGGTGCTGAACAGGATCGCAGCCCATGGCGAGCGTCGGGTCGAATGCACCTTGCCCAGGAACTGCGGCAGCACGCCTTGGCGGGCCATGCCGTAGAGCAGGCGGCTAGCCATCAGCATGTTCATCAGCGCGGTGTTGACCACGGCGAAGACGGTCAAGAACGGGAAGATCGCGTCAACTGGCAGGTTCGGCAGGCCGATGCGCACAACATCCAGCAGGATGCCGGCATCCGGGTTCTTCGGGTTCAGCAGATCGCCGGTCGGGATCACCATGATCACCGTGACGGCCACCAGCATGTAGATCAAGGCGCAGATGCCCAGGCCGATGAGCATGATCTTCGGGAAGGTCTTCTTGGGATTCTTGGTTTCCTCAACCAGGTTCACCGAATCCTCGAAGCCCACCATCGCGAAGAACGCAATGGCAGTACCCATGGTCACGGCGGCGAAGACGCTGCGGTCGGTGGGGGTCTCGAAGACCACCAGGCGGGAAATGTCACCCTGGCCCGAGGCGATCACCGCGAAGCCGATGCCGATGATCGCGGCCATGATGGCCAGCGAAACTATGGTCAGCACGAGGTTGAACTTCACGCTCTCGCCCACGCCGCGGAAGTTGATCACTGCGAGGATCACGATGATCGCAATAGCTGCCCACATGCCCGCTTCCGGGGTGTTGGGAACACCCTCGACAAACTGGCCAATGCCAATGAGCAGGTTGCGCCCCACCAAGGTGGCCGAGGTGGCGGCGCTGGTGATGCCCGAGCAAGCCACGGTGAACGCCACCAGGAAGGTGACGAAGTGGATGCCGAATGCCTTGTGGATGTACAAGGCGGCACCGGCCGCGCGCGGATATTTGGTCACCAGTTCGAGGTAGCTGAAGGCGGTGAGGGTCGCGATCGTGAAAGCGATCAGGAACGGCAGCCAGGCGGCTCCGCCCACCTGGCCGGCAACTTTGCCGGTGATGGCGAAAATTCCGGCGCCGATGATATCGCCCATGATGAGGAATAGCAGCAGCTTCGGGCCAATCACCCTGCGGAGTTCTGTTTCTTTGCCGTCGGTAACGGCCGTGTCACTGTTCACAGTCATGCGATCGAGATCATCTCCTTCAATTTTGTAGGCAAACATTACAACTTTAGGGTCAGCGCATGAAGTGGGCAAACCGGCTTCAAGGCTGGCTCACAGACCTCGGAGTCCAGCGGTAGTGAAATGTCGATTAGTGGCTAAAACAAGCTAATGCTGTGAGCTGACGTACCTATATGCTAGGTGTCGGGTCAGCGTGTGGAGCCACCGGGTCATGGGATCGAAGCGGTTAGGGTTAGTTGATGAGAGACAAGCACTTTAAAGGATTTAGATGCAATCGGTGATCACTGAATATTTCGCGCCCCTGGCGGAAGCACTAGAGGCGCGAGCCGCTGAGGAAGAAGGCTATTCGGCGCAGCTGGCCCTGTACCACCGCGGCGAATTGGTGCTCAGCCACAGCGTCGGCGAGCACCTCTCTGG
The DNA here is from genome assembly GCF_044753145.1 of Glutamicibacter sp. NPDC088483. Taxonomy (NCBI): domain Bacteria; kingdom Bacillati; phylum Actinomycetota; class Actinomycetes; order Micrococcales; family Micrococcaceae; genus Glutamicibacter; species Glutamicibacter sp. NPDC088483. The sequence continues at coordinate 841,233 of NZ_JBIVMP010000001.1, read as the reverse complement.
TGACGCGCTGACCTGTGTCTTCTCCTGCACCAAGGGCCTAGGCGCGCTGGTCGTGGCACTGCTCGTGCAAGATGGGCTGATTGATCCGAACGCGCCAATGGCCACCTACTGGCCGGAATTCGGGGACAACGGGAAATCCCAGCTCACCGTCGGCGAGGTGCTCAGCCACCAAGCGGGAGTGCTCGGTGTGCCCGGGGGCGTGCCCAGCGAGATCCTCTTGAACTCCGCCGAATACGCCAAGGTGCTCGCTTCCATGCCAAGCGTCTGGCCGCTGGGCCAGAACATTGTCGGCTACCACGCGATCACCATGGGCGTGCTCATGGAAGAACTGGTACGCCGGGTCACCGGCAAGGAACTGAAAGAAGTCTTCGAGGAGCGCATCCGCAAGCCGCTGGGAGCCGAAGCCTACATCGGCCAGGACCCCGCGCTGGAATCGCGCTACCGCGATGTACTGCCGGGCGCTGACGCCGCACCGGAATTCTTCGATCCGTTCTCCCCGGCCGGGCTTTCGGTGAACTCGGCCTCCGGTTTCGCGCTGGAAAACGGCCCGGTCTACAACTGGCACGAACTGGCCAACGCGCCTCAGGTGCGCGAACTGGGCCCCGCATCCATGGGCGCGGTCGCCAATGCCCAAGGGCTGGCCGCAATCTATGCCGCTTCATTCGGTGCAGTGCCGGCACTGGGCACCACCCGCGGATTCCTCACCGCCGACACCTGGCCCCAGGTTTCCACCGAACTGGTCTACGGCCATGACCGGACCAATGGACTGCTGCAGGCCTTCGCCCTGGGGTTCATGAAGGCCACCGCGCGCAACAACTACGGATCGATTTTCGCCTACGGCCATGACGGTGCGAACTCCTCGCTGGCCTTTGCTGATCCAGCCCACCAGCTGGGCTTCGGATTCATCCCCTCGCGCAATGAAGGCGCCAAGGAGATCTCCACCGGAGTCAAGCTCAGCCAGCTGGCCCGCCAGCTGATCATGCAGAAGAACATGTCGGCCCAGGCTGCCGGCAGCAACGCGTAGTAAACCCATCGGGAATGGAACGAAGCAGGAGCGAAGTGAAGAAGTTTGTGGCACTAGGTGACTCGTTCACCGAAGGCGTTGGCGATGTGGATCCGACCCGGCCCAACCAGGTCCGCGGCTGGGCGGACCGGGTTTCGGAAGTGCTCTGCGCCGAAGGCGAATGGGAATACGCCAACCTGGCGGTGCGCGGCAAGAAGATCGGGCAGGTGATCAACCAGCAGCTGGACCAGGCGCTCGCACTGGCCCCGGACCTGGTCACCATCTATGCCGGCGGCAATGACATCCTGCGCCCGAAGGCGGACCTGGATGCGCTGATGCGCGGCTATGAAGGCATGGTGCGCCGCTTTGCCGAAGCCGGAAGCGCGGTCGTGCTGTTCACCGGTTTCGACACCGTGGAATCACCGTTGTTCTCCAAGACCCGTCCGCGCACGGCCATTTACAACGAGAAGGTTCGCGAAATCGCGGACGAGTACGGCGCGGTGATCGCCGATTACTGGCGGTGGCGCGAATTCTCCGATCTGCGCTACTGGGCGGTGGATCGGCTGCACATGAACGAGCTGGGCCACACGCTGATGGCCTCGAAGGTCCTTGACGTGCTCGGCACCCATCGGATCACCGAGGGAAACTGGTCCTCCAGGATCCAGCAGCCGTCCCTGCCGGAACTGGCCGTGAACTCGCGCGGCGAAAAGCTGAAGCAGGAATTGGGCTGGGCCAGGGAGCATTTGGCTCCGTGGGTCAAGCGCCGGATCACCGGCACCTCGTCGGGTGATTCCCTGTCAGCGAAATATCCTGATTACATCCGTTTAACTGCCGACGCCAACTGAACGCATTTATGACTTTTCCGGACCCCGCTCCTGTTTGACCTTGGGGGCGGGGCAGGTAACATGGTGGTGTGCTGCAGGTCTCCGGCCGGCAGCGCGCGCCATAGACGGATGGCGGGAGAGTCCCGTTCACACCATGGACGGGCGCCGTAGGAGCAATTCCTCCCCAGGAAACTCTCAGGCACCCGTACCGCCATCATGAGGCAACTCTGGAAAGAAACCGGCCCGTTCCGGTTCACCGAAGGTGCAAGTGCCCGGCTTGGTTTGCTGGATGCGTAAAACTCTCAGGTTATGCAACAGGGATGGGGAGGTAAAAAGACCTTCCTTTGGCATGCGCCAAGACAGATCCCATGGAGATACCAGCACCATGACCATCACGCAGACTTCGGCACGAGCGAATACTGAATTCGTTTCACGCCATATCGGCCCACGTCCTTCTGACGTCACCACCATGCTTCAGACCCTGGGCTACGACAGCCTGGAAGAACTGATCGACACCGCCGTTCCGGCAGACATCCGCCAGGACTCCGCACTGGATATCCCAGACGCCCTGAGCGAAACCGAAGCCCTAGCCCACCTGCGTGCGCTTGCCTCGAAGAACGTCATGAAGACCCAGATGATCGGCCAGGGCTTCTACGACACCATCACCCCAGCTGTGATCCGCCGCAACATCGTGGAAAACCCAGCCTGGTACACCGCTTACACCCCGTACCAGCCGGAAATCTCCCAGGGCCGCCTCGAAGCCCTGCTGAACTTCCAGACCATGGTCATGGACCTGACCGGCCTGCCCATCGCCAACGCGTCGCTGCTGGACGAATCCTCCGCTGCCGCCGAAGCCGTGCTGATGATGCGCCGCGCCAACAAGAAGAAGTCCAAGGGCAAGACCGTGCTGGACTCCAACATCTTCCCGCAGACCCTCAAGGTCGTGCAGGGCCGCGCTGACGCACTGGGCTTCGAAGTCGAGGTTGCCGACCTTTCCGCAGGCTTGCCAGAGGGCGAGATCTCCGGCATTGTCCTGCAGCAGCCTGGCAACGACGGCTCGATCGCGGACCACGCTGCGATCATCGCCGCCGCCAAGGAAGCCGGCGCCATGGTTACCGTGATTGCCGACCTGCTGGCCCTGACCATGATCACCCCTCCGGGCGAGCAGGGTGCCGATATCGCCGTGGGCAACACCCAGCGATTCGGCGTGCCGCTGTTCTTCGGCGGACCGCACGCTGCCTACATGGCCGTGGCCGATGGCCTGACCCGCTCCATGCCAGGACGCCTGGTGGGCGTTTCGGCCGATAACGCCGGAGTCCCTGCCTACCGCTTGGCCCTGCAGACCCGCGAGCAGCACATCCGCCGCGAAAAGGCCACCTCCAACATCTGCACCGCACAGGCCCTGCTGGCCATCTGCGCTTCGATGTACGCCGTCTACCACGGCCCAGCCGGCCTGAAGCAGATCGCCTCGCGCGCCAACAACCACGCCCGGGTCATCGCCAGCTCGCTGGTTTCCGGCGGCTACACCCTGGCATCGGACTCCTTCTTCGACACCGTTGTAGTGAACGTCGAGAACGCCGATGCCATCATTGCCAAGGCCATCGAAGCAGGCATCAACCTGCGCAAGGTGGGCGAGACCCAGGTGGGCATCTCCACCGACGAGGCCACCACCTCGGGCGTAGTCAAGACCCTGCTTGAGGTCTTCGGCGCAGAGCTCTCGGCTCCGGAAGGCTTCGAGATCCCGGCCGGGCAGGTGCGCACCAGCGACTTCATGACCCACCCGATCTTCAACACCATCTCCTCCGAAACCCAGATGATGCGCTACCTGCGCCGGCTCTCGGACCGCGACCTGGCCCTGGACCGCACCATGATCCCGCTGGGTTCGTGCACCATGAAGCTGAACTCGGCCGCCGAAATGGAATCCATCACCTGGCCGGAATTCGCCTCGATCCACCCCTACGCGCCTGCAGCGCAGACCGAGGGCTGGCGCGAGCTGATCACCGACCTGGAAGGGCGCCTGACCGCAATCACCGGCTACGCTGGCGTTTCGATCCAGCCCAACGCCGGCTCGCAGGGCGAATACGCGGGCCTGCTGGCCATCTCGGACTACCACCGTTCGCGCGGCGAAGGCCAGCGCGATCTGTGCCTGATTCCGGCTTCGGCCCACGGCACCAATGCCGCGTCGGCAGTGCTGGCCGGGATGCGCGTGGTGGTCGTGAAGACCGCAGCCGATGGCACCATCGACGCGAATGACCTGGATGCCAAGATCGAGGCCAACAAGGACGTCCTTGCAGCCATCATGATCACCTACCCATCCACCCACGGCGTCTACGACGCGGACGTGCGCGAGGTCTGCGACAAGGTCCACGCCGCCGGCGGCCAGGTGTACATCGATGGCGCGAACATGAACGCCATGGTTGGCTTGGCCCAGCCAGGCAAGTTCGGCGGCGACGTGTCGCACCTGAACCTGCACAAGACCTTCTGCATCCCGCACGGCGGTGGCGGTCCAGGCGTAGGCCCAATCGGCGTTGGCGAGCACCTGCTGCCATTCCTGCCAGGCGATGCTTCGGGCACCTACTCCGAGCGTGACGGCGTGCCGGTGGTGGCGACCGCTTTCGGCTCGGCCGGCGTCCTGCCGATCTCCTGGGCCTACATCGCGATGATGGGCGGGGACGGCTTGACCGAAGCCACCAAGCACGCGATCCTGAACGCGAACTACATTGCCAAGCGCCTGAACGAGCACTTCCCGGTACTGTTCACCGGCAACAAGGACCTGGTTGCCCACGAGTGCATCCTGGACCTGCGCGAACTGACCGCCAAGACCGGGGCCACCGCCGAGGACGTGGCCAAGCGCCTGATCGACTTCGGTTTCCACGCGCCGACCCTGTCCTTCCCTGTGGCAGGCACCCTGATGGTGGAGCCCACCGAATCCGAGGACCTGGCCGAGATCGAGCGCTTCATTGAAGCGATGATCACCATCCGCCAGGAAATGGACGAGGTCCTCTCCGGTGCCTACAGCATCGAGGAGTCCCCATTGCGCAACGCTCCGCACACGGTCTCCGCTGTGGTCAACAGCAAGTGGGACCGCAAGTACTCGGTCGAGCAGGCGGCCTTCCCGGTCCCGGCGCTGAAGTTCGACAAGTACTTCCCAACCGTGGGCCGCATCGACGGCGCCGGTGGCGACCGCAACCTGATCTGCTCCTGCCCGGCTCCCGAAGCCTTCGAAGACTAAGGAAGAGTTAGAGATGACTGAGACTACCCAAGCACTCAAGCACACCGCGCTGCACGCGCAGCACGAAGCTCTCGGCGCCAACTTCACCGACTTCGGCGGCTGGGACATGCCGTTGAAGTACGGTTCGGAACTGGCTGAGCACAAGGCCGTGCGCTCCACCGCTGGCCTGTTCGACCTGTCCCACATGGGCGAGGTCTACCTCTCCGGCCCGGAAGCCGGCAAGGCGCTGAACACCGCCCTGGCAGGGAACCTGGGCATCATGAAGGTCGGCAAGGCGAAGTACTCGCTGATACTTGACGCCGAGGGCAAGATCATCGATGACCTGATCGTCTACCGCCTGGAAGAGGAGAAGTTCCTCGTCGTGCCCAACGCCGGCAACGCCCCGGTGGTTGCCGCCGAGCTGGCTGCCCGCGCCGCCGGCTTCGACGTCGTCGTGGACGACGCTTCGGGCCGCCAGTCGCTGATCGCCGTCCAGGGACCGAACGCCGAGGCGATTGTGCGCAAGCTGGCCGCCGACGAGGCAACCGCCCAGGCTGTCACCGAGCTGAAGTACTACGCTGCGGTGAAGGTGGTGCTCGGCGGCATCGACGTGCTGCTGGCCCGCACCGGCTACACCGGCGAAGACGGCTTCGAGCTGATCATCGAAAACGAGGATGCGGCAGCACTCTGGGAAAAGAGTGTTGAAGCCGGCAAGGACCACGAGCTGGTTCCTTGCGGCTTGGCTGCCCGCGACTCGCTGCGCCTTGAAGCCGGCATGCCTCTGTACGGCAACGAGCTGTCCCTGGAACGCACCCCGTTCGATGCCGGATTCGGTCCGGTGGTCTCCTTCAAGAAGGAAGAGGACTTCGTGGGCCGCGAAGCCCTGGAAGCGTTGCGCGGTGCGACCCCGCCACGCAAGCTCGTCGGCCTCAAGGGCCTGGGCAAGCGCGCCGGCCGCGGCGGCTACGCCATCGTCAAGGACGGCGCAACCATCGGTGAAATCACCTCCGGCCAGCCTTCGCCAACCCTGGGCTACCCGGTTGCACTGGGTTATGTCGACGCCGAATTCGGTGCAGTGGGAACCGAGCTGGAGGTAGACCTGCGTGGTAAGACTTTGCCTTTTGTCGTAGTCGAACTGCCGTTCTACACCCGAGCCAAGTAACGTTAAACATCAGTAGGGCTAAGCAAATCGCCCGCTAATTCCCTTGGGAGAGGAAATACCGTGAGTAAAGTTCTTTCGTCATTGCGCTACTCGGCCGAACACGAGTGGATCGATGCATCGTCCCCAGCAAAGATCGGCATCACCCAGGTTGCCGCCGACGCCCTGGGCGACGTGGTCTACGTCGACCTGCCAGAGGTCGGCGACTCCGTTACCGCAGGCGAGACCTGTGGCGAAGTCGAGTCCACCAAGTCGGTTTCCGACCTGTACTCGCCAGTGACCGGCACCATCGTTGCCATCAACGACGAGGCAGTGGACAACCCAGGCATCCTGAACGAAGACCCATACGGTGCCGGCTGGCTGTTCACCGTTGAGGTCGCCGAAGAGGGTCCGCTGCTTTCGGCAGCTGACTACGCAAGCGCGAACGGTGGAAACGTCGAGTAATGAGCAACCAGACTTTTGAATCCGTTGCCGCTGCAACGTTGACCCAGTCGCTGGCTTCGCTGGATCCGGAGATCGCGCAGCGTATTGACGCTGAGCTGGCTCGCCAGCAGCGCGGCCTGGAAATGATCGCTTCGGAGAACCACACGGCGCAGGCAATCATGCAGGCGCAGGGTTCGGTACTGACCAACAAGTATGCCGAGGGCTACCCGGGCCGCCGCTACTACGGCGGTTGCGAGGAAGTTGATGTCATCGAGACGCTGGCGATCGAGCGGCTCAAGGACCTGTTCGGGGCGAAGTTCGCTAACGTGCAGCCTCACTCCGGTGCGCAGGCCAACGCGTCGGTGTACCACGCGCTGGTTCGTCCGGGCGATACCGTGCTGGGGCTGAACCTGAACCACGGTGGCCACCTGACCCACGGCATGAAGCTGAACTTCTCGGGCCGCTTGTTCAACATCGTTCCTTACGGTGTGGACGAGGTAACCTATGAAGTGGACATGGACGAGGTGGAGCGCCTTGCCATCGAGAACCAGCCGAAGATGATTGTTGCTGGCTGGTCGGCGTACCCGCGCCAGCTGGATTTCCAGCGCTTCCGCGAAATCGCTGACAAGGTCGGCGCGTACCTGTTCGTGGATATGGCGCACTTCGCTGGCCTGGTGGCAACCGGGTTGCATCCTTCGCCGGTCCCGCACGCTCACGTAGTGACCTCCACGACCCACAAGACCCTTGCCGGTCCACGTGGCGGCATCATTCTCTCGAATGATGCTGAGATTGCGAAGAAGCTGAACTCGGCGGTGTTCCCTGGCCAGCAGGGTGGTCCGTTGGAGCACGTGATTGCTGGCAAGGCTGTGGCGTTCAAGATTGCCGCTTCGCCAGAGTTCAAGGAGCGCCAGGAGCGGACCTTGGCTGGTGCCCGTATTTTGGCTGAGCGCTTGACCCAGGAAGATGTTGTTGCCAAGGGCATCAGCGTTTTGACTGGTGGCACGGATGTTCACATGGTGCTCGTTGACTTGCGTAATAGCGAGTTGGATGGCCAGCAGGGTGAGGATCTTTTGGCTCAGGTGGAGATCACGGTGAACCGCAATTCGGTGCCGTTTGATCCTCGTCCGCCGATGGTGACTTCGGGGTTGCGTATTGGTACCCCGGCGTTGGCTACCCGTGGTTTCTCGGAGGCTGCGTTCGCTGAGGTTGCGGAGATCATTGCACAGACGTTGATTGCTGGTGCTGAGGGTAATGCGGCGGTGTTGCCGGAGCTGAAGGATCGTGTTCTGCAGCTTGCCGCGGCCCACCCGCTGTACCCGGAACTGGCTAAGGTTTCCGAGTAGCATCATCTGATTAGGATGTGGGCCCGGAAGGTGGAAATACTCGCTTTTCGGGCCCGCGGTCTTTCAACATCCAGAGGTCCAGGCGCTGCACGGTACGTGCGGTGGCCGCAAGCCTCTGGAACCACACTCCACAGATCCGGGGCAGAAGCTCTCGGATTACCCAAGTTCTAAGGATGTGACCCGCTATGGCGGTTAGCGTATTCGATCTTTTCTCGGTTGGCATCGGACCGTCTTCCAGCCATACCGTGGGACCAATGCGTGCAGCACACGCATTCATTGCCCAAGTAATCCGAGAAGCCCAACTGGACGCACTGGAAAATATCCGTGTTGATGTCTACGGATCCCTGGCCGCTACCGGACGCGGCCACGGCACCTTCACTGCCATCATGCTGGGGCTTGAAGGCTTCGAACCTGAAACCGTGCTGCCATCACAGGTCGATGACCGCCTGGCGGACATGGAAGCCACTGGAATCCTCCACCTGGCCGAACAGCTTGATCAGCGCAAGGACCTGAACTACAAGGTCGAAGACATGATCCAGCATCCGCTCACCGTACTGCCACGCCACACCAACGGCGTGAAGTTCATTGCCCTCGACGCTGACGGCAACGAAATCGCCAACGAGACCTTCTTCTCCGTAGGCGGCGGCTTCATCGTGCGCGAAGGCGCCGAAGACCGCATCGAGAAGAACCTCGAAGAGAAGCTGAACAAGCAGCCCTATCCCTTCACCACGGCAGCCAAGCTGCTGGAACATGTGAAGGAAACCGGCCTGTCCATTGCCGACATCATGATGGCCAACGAAATGGCCTACCGGTCCCGCGACGAGATCCGCAACGGCCTGGTCCACATCTACGAAGTGATGGAAGACTGCAAGGATTCCGCGCTGGAACGCACCGGTGTGCTGCCCGGCGGCCTGAAGGTTCGCCGCCGTGCGCCCGAATGGCATGAACGCCTGCGCAAGGAAGACAAGGACCGGGATCCGGTCTACTGGCAGGAATGGATCAACCTCGTTGCGCTGGCCGTCAATGAGGAGAACGCCTCCGGCGGACGCGTGGTCACCGCTCCAACCAACGGCGCAGCGGGCATCATCCCGGCCGTGCTGTTCTACGCCACCCACTACGCACCGGGCGCAAAGTACTGGAATGAGGAGGAAAAGCACGACGCTGTCGTACGCTTCCTGCTCACCGCTGGTGCCGTCGGCGTGCTGTATAAGGAGCAGGCATCGATCTCCGGCGCCGAAGTCGGCTGCCAGGGCGAAGTCGGTTCGGCATCATCGATGGCTGCTGGCGGCCTGGCCGAAATTCTTGGCGGCACCCCAGCGCAGGTAGAGAACGCAGCGGAAATCGCCATGGAACACAACCTTGGCCTGACCTGCGACCCGATCGGCGGACTGGTCCAGATCCCTTGCATCGAACGCAACGCCATCGCTGCTTCCAAGGCAGTGAACGCGGCGAAGATGGCGCTGATGGGCGACGGCGAACACCACGTCACCTTGGATGAAGTCATTATCACCATGCGCGAAACCGGCAAGGACATGAGCGACAAGTACAAGGAAACTGCGATGGGCGGCCTGGCCGTCAACGTGGTGGAATGCTGATTTCCCAGTAACGCATGACCCAGTTCGGGAGGCCTGCACTGCAGGTCTCCCGAACTTTTTAAATGTGATCTTGGCCCCCAAGTCCGGCAATTCCCAGCCATAGCTGATAGAACTGGGACTAGGCCCAAAGCGCGCTAGCGCAAACCAGTTTCGAGGAGGTGAGTGTCGTGGAAGACAGTTCTAGTCGATCTATGCACACGAACTCACCCGGACGCTCGTAGCCGAATCAGCCGAATCTGGCAGCATCCTGCCATGGGATCCCAACGAGTTCGTGACTCTTGTACATGTCACCGGCGCCTGGTCCTGCACGCAAATACTGACTGATTTATCTCCCTGTATTCATGGGGTGATTGAGCGGTGAGAAGTTGCTGGCAGGCTTGTATTCACGCGCCAAATGAACCATTTGGACCAAAATCATGTTTTCTCCAGAAAAGGTAGACTTCTCTACTATTTCGCGAGCCTTGCGCTCCCATCTCAATCACGCAGAATTCCAGCTCGCGGCAGGGTTGCTGGGCGGTCTGCACATCGCCCAGACCATTGAGCACCTCGAAGCACTGGATGCCACGGAGGCTGCCCTGGCCTACCGGCTGCTGGACAAGCAGGCCGCGGTACTGGTTTTCCGGGAACTCGACGCCCCGGTGCAAGCCGACCTGGTGCGGGCGCTGCAGTCGCAGACCGTCATCGATGCCTTCGCCCAGCTCCCCGCCGCGGGACGGGTAGCGCTGTTCGATGAACTGCCAGCGATCGTGGCCACGAAACTGCTGTCAGGGCTGCCGAAGGCCAAGCGCCAGGAAACCGGAATCCTGCTGGGCTATCCGGAAGCAAGCGCCGGCAGGGCGATGTCCCCGGATTTCATCGCCACCCATCCGCAGCTGTCTGTGGCCGAAACCCTGGAACGCATCAGCGCACGCCTCGGGAACTGCGAGAACGCGCAGCTCATCCTGGTGATCGATGATGAACGCCGGCTGCTTGGCACCATCAAGCTCAGCGAGCTGCTCACCGAGCCGGCCGGGACAACGATCGGAGAACTGTGCACCCAGAGCCCGGTCGTCCAGGCCTGCGAGCCGGAGACGAGCGCGGCACGGGCGGTGGTGGATCGGAAGGCAGGGATGCTCCCGGTGCTTGATCGGGAAGATCGCCTGCTGGGAGTGCTGACCTTGCCCATGGCGATCGGGATCCTTGAGGATGCCGAAGAGCGCCGCTCCGCGTACGGCTCCGGAACGGATCCGCTCTTCCGCCCTTACCTGGGGACGCCATTGCGCCACCTGGTGAAGGCGCGCGTCATCTGGCTGCTGGTCCTGGCTATCGGCGCCACCTTGACGGTCAAGGTGCTGTCCAGTTTCGAGCAGACACTGGAGTCGATGGTGGTGCTCAGCTTGTTCATCCCCTTGATCGTGGGCATTGGCGGGAACACCGGCAACCAGGCGGCGACCACTGTCACCCGTGCGCTGGCCATGGGGGATGTGCGGGGAAGCGACTTCTGGCGGGTGCTGATGCGCGAGGTGCGAATCGGAGCGGTCCTGGGACTGTGCCTGGGCGCGATAGCGCTGGTGGTGGCCGGGAGCATTTTCGAACTGCGTATCGGATTGGTGATAGGCATCAGCCTGGTGGCGCTGTGCAGCATTGCTGCCGCTGTCGGCGGGGTGATGCCGATCATCGGTAAATTCTTCAAGGTTGATCCTGCGGTATTTTCCAACCCCTTCATTTCAACCTTCGTGGATGCCGCCGGGCTGATCGTCTACCTGTCGGTGGCCGTGCTGATTCTTGGATAGCCTGCAGCTGCACTGGGGTGCGCGGAATAAATTCGCGCATCCCAGCGTCGTAACAGGTATGCCTCATAGCAAGCTCTTTACTGAATTTACTGTCCCGGCCAGAAGCGGAGAAGGCCTGAAGCTTCGCAACCGCGTCGTGCTTCCGCCGATGTGCCAGTATTCCGTGGAAAAACGCGACGGCGTTCCAACGACCTGGCACTTGGCTCACCTGGGTTCCATGGCCCATGGCGGATACTCCTTGGTGATCGCCGAAGCAACTGCGGTGGCAGCTGAAGGCAGGATCTCGGATCGCGATACCGGCCTGTGGAATGACGAGCAGGCCGAAGCCTGGAAACCGATTGCCCAATACATCCGCGCCCATGGGGCAGCCGCCGGCGTGCAGCTGGCGCACGCCGGAGCCAAGGCATCGACCTATGGCTGGCTCAAGGATCTTGAAGAAGCTGGAAAATCCGGCAGCATCAGCGCGGAAGATGGCGGCTGGGAAACCTTCACTTCCTCGCCCAGCGAGCTCTACGGGCTGAAGCCAGCTACCGCGATGAGCGTGGAACAGATCGAGGCATCGGTGCAGGACTGGGCTGATGCGGCCAAGCGTGCCGACGCGGCCGGATTCGACCTGATCCAGATCCATGCCGCGCACGGCTACCTGGTGCACCAATTCCTGTCGCCGCTGACCAATAAGCGCACCGACGAATACGGTGGCAGCTTCGAGAACCGCACTCGATACCTGCGTGAAGTCATCGAGGCAGTGGCTGCCGTGTGGCCGGAAAACAAGGCCCTGGGCATTCGCTTCTCCGGAGAAGACTGGGTGGACGATGGATGGAGCATTGCTGACACCGTTCGGATCGCCAAGGAACTCTACGGCTACGGTGTGCGCCACTTCGACCTCTCCAGTGCAGGAATTGGCAAGTTCAACGGACCGTCTGGTCCGGGCTACCAAGTGCCGTTGGCTCAGGCAGTGAAGGAAGCGCTGCCCCAGGATGCCTTCGTTACCGCGGTCGGCGTCATCACCGAGCCGATGCAGGCAGAGCAGATCGTCGTGACCGGGCAAGCGGACGGCGTCTGCGTTGGGCGCGCTGCACTGGGCTAACCGTTCGGCGCAGGAATTGGGTGCACCGATGGCATTCCCCGCCCAATACTGGCGCGGCCGCTGGTAAACGCAAGTTGCCATGCTGATTTCATCCAAACAACGACATAGTTTCTGGTTACCTCTTCCAGCCACTGAATAGTGATGTTAGGTTAGTGCCACGGATCTAGTCGCACCGCGGCCAAGGGTCGCGTGCGGAAGGGAGTCAGCATGGCACTACGCGCGGATTCTAATGGAATCGACGCTTCGCTCTATCGGAGAAACGGCTCGTGGAGCACAGCTCTCGTGGATGCATCGTTGGGAACCACTGCCGCCCAGGAAGCAGCAGACCGGCTTCCGGACGAGGTAGCCAAGCTGCTCAAGAGCCAGCAGGCGCAGCCCAGCGATGTCCAAGCACTGATCGGCGCACTGGAGCCAGCCCAGGGACTGCGAGCACCAGTAGCACGGTTCGTAGCTGTTCATGACGGCGAAATCGTCCTGAACGAAGTCATCCCAGGCCTCAAGGTCCAAACTTCATCGGTTGATGTGGGTCCGTTCCCGAACTTCACGGCGCTGGCCCGCGCCCGTGGCGGATCGTTCTCCTACCTCGTAGCTGAAGTCAGCAAGGACGGAGGCGAGGTGCACCTCTACAATACGGCGTCACCTGAACGCCTGGGCAGCCGTGGCATCGTCGGGTTGCCCGAGGAAATCCACCATGCACGCAAGGTGCCCGGGGAATACGACCAGCCCAAGGCGCAGGCCGCCGCCGATGAGATGGCTCGTCGAAACGCTGACGAAGTTGCCGAGCTGATCAGTGAAATGTCCAACGAGAACTACGTCCGACTGATCATTCTTTCGGGCGACATCAAGGCTCGTGAACTGGTGCTCGGGGCAGTACCCGTGGCGCTCAAGGACTATGTAGAAGTCATCGACTCGCATACGCGCACCGGGGGTGCGGACACCAAGCAAGTCGATGCCCAAATCACCAAGCTTGTAGAGGAAGTGAAAGCCAAGTCCCTGGCTGAATTGGAATCGAAGATCGCTGCGCAGTCCGGCAACGGCAAAGCGCAGCTTGCTGTCGGACTCGATGAAGTTGTCACTGCGCTCCAATCGGCGCAAGCCGAAATGGTGCTGGTTGGACAGTACCAAAGCGAGCATACCCTTCGCGCCTTGAGCGCCGAACCATGGATTGCCCATCAGGACGGAGATGACCATGCAGAGCTGGTCGTCGGGGAATGGCCGGCGCCAGAAGTGCTCCTGCGGGCCACCGCGCTGACCGATGCCAGCATTCGCTATGTACCGGATTCGGTGATTCCTGGCGGTGCAGGAATCGCAGCCTTGCTGCGCTGGGCCAAATCCTGAACAGTTCACTAAATGAAACGATCCGCACAGGAAATCCTGCGCGGATCGTTTTTTGCGTTCCAGCTATCTGGTGCCTAGCGATCTGACGAGCCGGCTGCCGGGGGAGCCGGTGGGGAAACATCTGAACCGTGATCGGAGTTCTGCTGCTGTCCAGGCTGATAGGCCGGAGGAGCCCAGTAGGCCTGGTTAGGGTGAACCGGTGGCTGGTTCATCTGCCATGGCTGCAGCATCGGACGGCGCTCTGCTGCTGGAATCGGGCCTGCCGTACGCGCAATGCCTTGCCTGTCTGCCAGCTTCACCAGCACGAAGGTCAATAGGGCCATGAAGCACACCGAGAAGACCAGCGAGAGCGGGTTGGATTCCGTGGCGTTCAGGTCAACTACGCCCATTGCACCGAGCAGGAACAAGAAGGTGTTGTTGATGATGTGCATCGCCATCGCTGCTTCAAGGCCACCGGTGCGCCAGGTCAGATAGCCTGCCGCGATAGCGAACGCCGCCACATCGAGAAGCCCCCAGACATCGTAGAGATGGCCGATGGTGAAGAAGGGAACTGGGAGCAGGATGGCGAACAGTGGATGCTTCAGCCAGCTGCCGATGACCTGCATGAACGCGCCACGGAAAACAAGCTCTTCAGCTGCGCACTGGAAGGGCGTCAAGAGGATCACCAGCAGGGCATAGAACAGCGGATCGGCCGGCAGGCTACTCGCCGGCACGGGTTCGGACTCGCCAATGCCCAAGGCGCCCAACCCGAAACTCAGCCCGAAATACACTGCGAACAAGATGGCGCTGGCACCCAACGTCAGGCCGAACCAGCGCCAGCGCAATTTGCCGGCGACCGATATCAGCAAGCCGACAGGCTTGGGCCCGATGAGCAAGTAGGCGAGGTAGACCGCCGGGATCATGATGATCAGGGAGACCATGGTCATCGAGAAGTCCGTCGCCGTGGCCATGTTCAGGGTTGGATCCATGAGGAACTGATCGGGAGCCTCATCTGGATTCTCCGCAGCCCACGTCAGCGGGTTCATGATCAGTGCAATGAACATCGCCAGTATGGCGATGAGCAATGCCGCGCCGTAGAAGCCAATGCCGATGCCGGTGAACGCCAGCGGTCTCCACCAGCGGTAGTTCTCACTGCGTCTCATTAGGCGATGGAACGAATAGTTCATCTCACCCTCGGCGCCTTGCGGCAAGGGTGGCTGGTTCATTGGCAAGCTCATGGCTCAATTCTCCCGTTCCGCAGTGTTTGAAGGTATGAACCTTACGGAGGATTTATCGGGTCATCCTTTTGAATATCCAGGACCAGCTCTTCGCAACGCGGTCGGCATCCAAGGCAAACTCCAAGGGGCTAGCTCTTACACTTGGAAAGAACGATTCGCCTTCTTTGATTTGGAGCAGCACCACGTGGGCCATCATCACCATAACGAACCGATTTTGCAGGATCCCCGGCGCCGGCGGCGTGCCTCGATCATCTTGTGGGCGCTGCTTGCGCCTATCGGCGCCCTGGCCCTGGTCATGGTCATCTTGTTGTGGCCGCAAGGCAACTACGACAAGTTTGCCCTGAACGGAGCCATGGACACTACCGGTGGCGCAACGATGGAAGTGGGCACTGTCACGCGCAGCACAGTCCAGGACTGCCCGTCTTCCCAAGGGTTGGAAGAAGTTGGTGGCAAGGTTCTCGAATGCCAAGTCACCTACGTGATGCCCGAATCCGGTGGCGCGGAGATCCAATTGGAAATCCCACCGGAAATGCTGCAATCACGTGATGCGCGCGCGGGCGACAGCATTCGATACCTTGATCTCTCCGCGGTGGACACCACCAGCGGCAGCCCGTACGTATTCGTTGACTTCGTGCGCACTTTGCCCATGGCACTGCTGGCCATCGCCTATGGCGTGGTCGTGGTGCTGGTCGCCGGATGGCGCGGCACGCGGGCGATGATCGGCTTGGTCGGTGGCATCGCCTTCATGATCATCTTCATGGTTCCGGCCTTGCTTGAAGGCGGCAATCCGGTCCTGGTGGGACTCACCGGTTCTACCGCCATCATGTTTGTCGCGTTGTATTTCGCCCATGGGCTGAACGCGAAAACATCCACAGCGCTGCTGGGAACGCTCTTTGGCCTAGCGGTGACCGCGGCGATGGTGCTTTGGTTGACCGATGCGGCCGCTTTGACTGGAGCCAACGATGAATCGGCAATCACCCTATCGACGGTGGCCCCGCAAATTTCCCTGCCCGGCTTGCTGATCTGCGGCGTGCTGGTTGGCGGCATGGGTGTGCTCAATGACGTGACAATTACGCAGTCGGCAACCGTCTGGGAACTGGCAGAGAGCACGCCCAAGGCCTCGGCCAGGGAACTGTTCTTCCGCGGCATGCGCATCGGCCGGGACCATATCGCTTCGACCGTATACACCATCGCCTTCGCCTACGCCGGTGCGGCCCTGCCGGTGCTGGCCATTGCGGCGCTGAGCAACCAGAGCTTCGGGGTCACCCTCGGCTCCGGCGCCATGGCTGAAGAGGTCATCCGAATCCTGATTGGTTCCATCGGATTGGTATTGGCGATCCCGGTAACCACCGCCATTGCAGTGATGGTGGTGAAAGCTACCGGCACCGGCGGTGCCCACGGCAAGCGGGCTTTGCAGAGTGTAAGCTCCGACTCCTAGGTGCGAACCATTCTCATATGTAATGTAGAATAGTTCTCAATAGCGATCCGATTTAGATGGAGACCACCATGAAGAACTACCGCTCGCTGCTCGCAGCTGCCGTCGCCCTGCCCGCTGCCGGACTGATCCTTGCCGGATGCGGTAGCGCCACAGGAAGCGAATCGAAGGAAGCGGAATCTGCAGAGATCAGCGTAGTGGCCACGACGAACGTCTACGGACAGATCGCCCGTGCCATTGGCGGAGATAGCGTGGAGGTCAGCGAGATCATCACTTCGGCCGCACAGGATCCGCACTCCTATGAGCCAACCGCACGCGACAAGCTTGCGATCTCCAGCGCGGACCTGGTCCTTGCCAATGGCGGCGGATATGACCAATTCATGGACTCTCTCGTTTCTTCGCTACCGGAAGGCAAGTCTGGAGAGATCACGCTCATGCACGCTGTGGACTCCTCGCCGGTAGCTGCGGAACCCGAAGAGGCCGGGCATGAGGGCGAAAGTGCCGAGGAGCATGCGCAGCACGCTGATGAGGGCGGCCATGAGGGCGAAAGCGCCGAGGAGCATGCGCAGCACGCTGAAGAGGGCGGCCATGAGGGCCACGACCACGCGGGCTACAACGAGCACATCTGGTACGACCTGGATTCCATGGGTGAACTTGCTGATGCACTGGCCGAGTCCTTTGCCAAGGTCGATACCGCCAACGCGGATCAGTACAAGCAGAACGCAGCAGCCTTCAACGAAGGGATCGGGAAACTCGAAGCCCAGCTCGAAACCGCCAAGCTGGATGGCAAGAGCTTCATGATGACCGAGCCGGTTCCATTCCACTTGCTGGAAGCTGCCGGCATGGAGAACACCACCCCTGAAGGGCTGAGCGAAGCCATCGAAGAGGGCGAGGGCATTGCGCCGATGACCATGAAGAAGGCTGAAGACAAGCTCGTTGCTGGCGACGCTGACATGCTTGCCTACAACGTGCAGACCGAAGGCAGCGAAACCAAGGCGCTGAAGAAGAACGCTGAGCGGGGACAGGTACCTGTAGTCGACTTTGCAGAAACCATTCAGGATGATTCCAGCTACCTCGAATGGATGGAATCCAACATTTCCGACTTGGCTTCCGCAATCAACGGCTAAACCTACGTAAACTAAATGCATGGCATTGTTCTCTTCCCAGATAACGCAAGCGACAGGTAAAGCACGCTCCCTCATTGCGGAGCGGTCTGTTCGAGCGGAGATCGCTCACTCGGACCGGGAAATCGAGCAAGCCGACCATGTGCTTTTCTTCGCCGAGGGGCCCGGGCAGTTCTACCAGCTCGGAGTCTGGCTGGGTACCTTCGAGCGCCTGGCTGCCCAGGGGCTCAACGTCGGCGTGGTGCTCATGGACGCACTAAGCGCACGACACGCGCTGGCAGAATCGAACCTGCCGATATTGTTCTCGCGTTCCATGGAGCAGATCGAGAATAAGCTGCGCGAGTGGAATACCAAATCCATCAACTACGTGAACAACGCCCAGCGGAACTTCACGATGCTGCGCTTCAACGGACCGGCGCATATCCACCTGAACCACGGTGAGAGCGAAAAGGCCTCCATGGTCTCCAACCAGCTCAAAGCCTACGATTTCGCCTGCGTGGCTGGTGCTGCCGCGGTAGAGCGCATCACCGAGAACATCTCCCGTTTCGACCCATCGCATCTGGTGCAGATCGGACGCCCGCAGCTCGATGACCTGGAATTGCCCGGCCCTTCGGAGAAGATCCGGGTTCTCTACGCACCGACTTGGGAGGGCGACTCGCAAGCCATGGCGTACTCCTCGGTGGCTACTTTGGGCGAGAGAATTCTGGCCCAGCTGAGCAACGATGAGCGTTTCGAAGTGCGTTTCCGTCCCCATCCGAAGACCGGTGATGTGTCCGCAGAGGCAAAAAAGGCCGTGGTCAGCCTGAAAAGCAACTACGCTGCCACCGTGGATGCGCTCAGCGACGCGGCGCAGTCCTTGGTCTGGGCGGATGTGGCCATCTGCGACACCTCGGCGATGGCCTATGACGCGGTAGCGCTCAACATCCCGCTGTTGCTGGCCGGAGACCCCCAAAGCAAGCTCCATTCAGGGTTGCCATTGGACCAGCGGCTGGGCAACGCCAACGGGCTGGCGCAGCGGGTTGCGGATCTTGCCGCGTCCTCGGTTGCCGGGGCGCAAAAACAGCTGGCCCAGTACTTCTTTGCCACCACAGAACCCGGGGTGGCTACGAAGAAACTGAGCCAGCTGCTTTCGAGCCTCTAACCTTCTGGGCCTAGCGCTGCTTGAAGACCGTATCCTGCCATTCGCGATGGGCCGCGGGATCATGGGAGATCATCACATGCTTGACATTGGTGTACTCATCGAAGGAATACTGGCTCATGTCCTTGCCCATCCCCGAAGCCTTGTAGCCTCCATGCGGCATATCGGAAACGATCAGGATATGCTCGTTGATCCACACGCAACCGGCCTGGATTTCGGCGCTGGCACGCATCGCGCGGTCAACGTTCTTGGTCCATGCGCTCGCCGCCAGGCCATACGGGGTGTCATTGGCCAATTCGATGGCCTCGTCATCGGTATCGAACGCCAACGCCA
Source organism: Glutamicibacter sp. NPDC088483 (assembly GCF_044753145.1). NCBI lineage: Bacteria > Bacillati > Actinomycetota > Actinomycetes > Micrococcales > Micrococcaceae > Glutamicibacter > Glutamicibacter sp. NPDC088483. The sequence goes on along the minus strand of NZ_JBIVMP010000001.1, from coordinate 822,231 downwards.
CCAGGACCGGGCCGAAGACTTCCTGCTGCACGATCTCTGAATCCTGGGCAGCTCCCACCACCAGGGTAGGGCGGTAGAACCAGCCATCGCCCGGAAGCTGCTTGCCTCCGGCAAGCACCGTTGCTCCGGCATCCTTGGCACGCTCAACCATCGAGGAAACCTTCTGCAGGTGGGCCTCGCTGATCATCGAACCCATGTCGGTATCGGGATCGGTCGGATCTCCCACCACCATGGCCTCCATCAGTTCGGCCACCTTGCTGGTGAACTTCTCGAAGACCGAGGAATGCACGTACGCGCGCGTGGCGGCGGTGCAATCCTGTCCGGAATTGATCGTCGAGCCGGCCACCGCACCATGTGCGGCAGCTTCGATATCGGCATCATCGAAGACCACCATCGGCGCCTTGCCGCCGAGTTCAAGATGAACCCGGGTACCGGTCTCGGCCGCCATGGACATGATCTTCAGGCCCACGGCGGTAGAACCGGTGAACGAAGTCATCTTCACCAGCTTGTGGCGCACTAGGGGCGAACCAACGCTGGGCCCGTCGCCAACGACAATATTGATCACGCCGTCCGGCAAACCGGCATCCTTGGCGGCCTGGGCAAAGAGCACCGAGGTGCCCGGGGTCAGCTCGCTGGGCTTGAGCACAATCGTATTGCCGGCGGCAATCGCTGGCAGGACCTTCCACGCAGCCATCTGCAGCGGGTAGTTCCACGGGCTGATCGAACCGATCACGCCGATAGCTTCACGGCGAACCATCGAGGTGGTGTTGCCCGCATAGTCCCCGGCGGCCAATCCCTGCAAATTGCGTGCAGCGCCAGCAAAGAAATTCACGTTGTCGATGGAACCGGGCACATCGAATTGGGTCGACATGCGGATGCTCTTGCCGGTCTGAGCGGTTTCCAGGACGGCGATTTCATCGGCATGCTTTTCCAGTTCGCGAGCGAATGCCAGCAGGTGGTCGGCCCGTTCGCCCGGGGTCAGCCTGGACCAGGCCTTGAAGGCGCCGGCGGCCGCCTGCACCGCCTGGTCAACCTGCTCGCCGGTCGCGGTATCCACGTCCAGCAGCTTCTTTCCGGTGGCTGGATTCGCGCGCTCCAGCACCGGGCCGTGCCCGCGGACCTGCTGGCCATTGATGAACTGGTGTCCAAGGGAACTATCGTAGTAGGCCATGTGAATTCTCCTAGGGGGATTCAGAGGGTGAAATAGATCTTGCGCAGGGTTTCGGTGACGATCCAACGGGTTCTCATGCCCGCATGAAGCCGGACAACGCTGCCTGGAACCAGCACCAGTTCTTGGGCGCCGAAACCATCGGCTTCCAGAATCTGCACCGTCGCGCACCCGGCAAGCACCACGAAGTACTCGTCCGCTTCAATATCCTGCATGGCGCCGCGGGACATCTCCCAGACGCCGATTCCTGCATCCCCGAGGGTGCCCAGCTCGCGGTAGCCTGCGGTTGCGGATGCCTGACCGGCGACCACCTGCTCGTCGCCGATGGCAACATGCTTGACCTCAAGGGCATCGGCTTGGACGATGCCGGCTTGAAGTATTCTTCCAGGCATCAGGAATCGAACCCCATTCCGATCTTATCCATCAGCTTCAAGAAGGCCGAGCGCTCGCCTCGATTGCGATCGGCCTTGACCAGCTGGCTTGTCATCAGGTTCACGCCCACCCATGCGGCAGGTTCCGGCGGGAATGGGATCGGCTTGGTACGCACCAGTTCCAATTCGGTCAGCTCGGTCTTCTGGCCCGAGAGCAGATCCAGCATGACCCTTGCACCGAAACGGGTCGCGCCGACACCGAGGCCGGTGAAGCCTGCACAGTAGGCCACCTTGCCGCCGTAGGCCAGATCGAAGAAGGAGAAGAAGCGGGAGCAGGTATCAATGGCGCCACCCCATGCATGGGAGAACTTCACCTGTGAGAGGTCCGGGAAGCTGCCGAAGAAATGCGCGGCGAGCTTCTCGAAGGTCTGCTGGTTGGTGTCGTAGCTGGAGCGGACCTTGCCCCCGAAGTGGTAGACCGCGTCGTAGCCGCCGTAGAGAATGCGGAAGTTCCCTTCGGCGTCGATGGTTGGGCGGGCATAGTGGAACCGGTTGTTCAGGTCGGCCAAGCCCACCATGTTCTCCCAGCCGATGGCCGCGCGCTGCTGCGCAGTGAGCGGTTCAGTCATCAGCGCGTAGTCGTATACCGGCACAATGCGGGAGCGGTGGCGCTTGAGCAGAGACGGGAAAACATTGGTTGCCAGGGCCACGTGCTTGGCGGTGATCTGCCCGTCGGCGGTCAGCACCTGGACCTGCGTGCCGGCATTGTTCATCTCCACGGCGTGGGTATGCTCGTAGAATTCGACGCCTAGCTCGCTGCAGACGCGGGCAAGTTCCCAGACCAGCTTGGCGGGGTGGACCAGCGCGGTTGAGTCATGGTCACGGGCGCCGGCCAAGAAGTCTGGCGAATTGACCAGTTGCCTTACCGCGCCGGCATCGAGGTAGTCGACACCCGGTGCCTCAGCTTCCTCGGCCACCCACGCAATCTGATGCTGTTCGGTGGCCACGCTGAGCGCGCCCTCGCGGACGAAGTCCACGTCCATCGCATAGCGGCGCACCGTCGCTTCGAACTCGTCGAGGTTCTTCCTGCCCAATTCCGCAAGCAGCGCATTTTCCTTGGGCAGATGGTTTTCTCCGTTGGCCTCGCCGTGGACCAGGGAGGCTTCGCAGAAGCCGCCATTGCGCCCGGAAGCAGCCCAGCCCAAGCGCTGGCCCTCGATCAGTACAACTTTTCGGCCGGGGTTCTGTTCCTTGGCTTGGAGCGCGGTCCACAATCCGGTGTAGCCGCCGCCGATAATCAGCAAGTCGGCGGTGAGTGAGCCATGCAGCGCCGGGTGGGGTGCGGGGCGGTGCTCATGATCCAGCCAGTAGCTGGTGCGCTTGGCGCCGGCCAATGCTCGGGAGATCAGGGTGGGGGAGACTTCGGCTTCATGCCTGTCAAAAGTCAGGTCATTGGTGCTGTTCATTAGTTCTTTCCTCGAAGGTAGCGGGTTCGGCAGGCGCTATCGAGGCAGGGGAACGACCAGTGGTCCGTGCGGCTTTGCCGTCTGCTGGGCACCGGGGATGCCAGTTGAGTGCCAATCGGCGGCCAAGGCTATCCCTCTTCTCGGAAAGATGAATACAAATTGAATGTGATTCATTACTCATCTAAGCCTGCGCCGCTCGGGGTTGTCAAGGTCCCGAAGCCAAGCCGAAACCCGGCCTTCGAAACAGCAAAGCACTGCTTCGAAGACCGGGCCTGGTCATGCGGGAACCGCGACCGGTTTACCGCTAGTGAATTGATGCGCCCGTCCCGGGAAATGGCGGCTGAGCCAAGCCGCGCCGAACATCAGGAGGAATTCGGCGGCCGCAACTGCCAGCATCACCGGTGCATGCTGGGCGCCGTGCGCAGCGTGGGACGCGTGATGGCCGCCAAACCACGGCATGCCGATCACCATCGCCACATGGGCGGTGCCCATGAGCGCGCTCATCACCAGCAGGCGCAGGGGAGAACCGCCGCGCAGCACGCACCAGGAGCATTTGATGCACCACAAGGTCATGGCAAGCAATGCCAGGTTCCACCACAGGGAGTGCGGCATCAGAACCAGAACCAGCAGGTGGGTTGCGGCCAGGCCCAGCGACGCGGCTCCCAGGGCAATGTGTCCGGCCGGCACCCTGGCCGCATGGCTAGTCGCCGCTGCCACAGCAACCGTCTGATTCCTTGGTGGCGCAGCAGCCGTGCTGGACCGGGGCTGGAACATCAAGGACAGGGGAGCGGTCGAAGAAGCCCTCGGGGCGGATGGTGAAGCCAACGGTGTCCACAGGCATCATCGGCCAGTCCTCGGTCCGCGGGAAGTGGGTCAACGCGAAGGTGTGCCACAGGCTGATCTGCTCGCCGTCGATGTTCTTGTCGTCCTCGATCCACGAGCCAATGCCGTCAACGCCCGGGTTCTGGTTCACGAAGTCACCGGTTGGATAGCGGTGGCCGTCCTCCCGCTTGGTCACCCACAGGGCCTTGGAGGCGAATTCTGCGCGACGATGGATGGAGGATCCTTCGGCGGCCAGCAGGGTCGGCAGTCCCTGGGACATCAGCTTGTAGCCCACCGGCTTGCCGAGGTAGTTCTTCGAATCCGGGTTGGTCACCACCCAAGTGCGGCCGGCGGTCGGATTGCTATCGCGTACCGCCTGCTTCTCGGTAGCCAGCACCGTGTGGCTGCGGGTGAAGGCGTTGCCCCGGGGGTTCTCCTTGCTGATGGGCAGGCGCACGGCTTCTTCTTCGATGACGCGGCTGGGTCCGCCGTCCAGGGCGAAGTCCAGCCGGGCGCCGAAGATGTGCTGGTGGAAGGGCGCGCCCAGGCCAGGCGCCATTTCCGAGGAGTAGCGCTCGTCGAGCATGGCCGAGGTGAACACGATGCCGGTGGCCTTGGCCTCGAATTCGATGGTGCCATCGAGGTACAGGTACCAGTAGAAGCCGTAGTCGTAGTTGCCCACGGTCGTGAAGAAGCTGATCACCAGGCGGCGGTTGCGGCGCGTGTACTTCACGCCTGACCAGTCATCGGCGTGCTTGGAGAGGATCGAGGCGTCTTCCTCGTGCATGCAGATGCCGTTGGTGATCTTCTGCGCATTGCCATCGGCGTCGGTGACCACAGGGGAGATGTAGTGGATTTCGCCCAGGCAGTCGCAGCCCAGCTCCAGCGAGTTGGCCAGGCGCCCGATCAGGTACTCGCCGGTGTCGAAGTAGTTCTGCCAGCTGCGCACCGGGGAAGGGTCCCCGTAGGGGACTACCATTTCCGCGATGGACGCACGATCCAGGATGCGGCGTTCGGTGCCCCGATCGTTGAAGGCGATGTTGTAGAGCACCAGCCCTTCGCGCATGTCGAAACCGATATCCAGCGACCATTTCTCCCACTCGACGTGGTTGCCTGCGCTGACCGTGAAGCTGGCGCCCTCAGGCTGGGTGATCTCGATGGGCTTCTGGGTGGTGCGCACCGGGCCAGTGAGTTCCGGATCCGTGTAGTTGCCGTGGGTTTCGGGCACCGGGATGACTTCCAGGTCCAGCAGCTGGTCGATCTTTCCGGCGATGGTGTCAATGTAAACCACCAGTCCATCAACGGGATGGGCCCAGGCGGAGTCTTCGGCGAAATCCTGGCGGAAGGCCAGGCCGCGCAGGATGCGGCGCCCGGCTTCTTGCGGGTACTCGTCCTCATAGACTCCTGCGGAGAGCGGGGCAACGCGCACCTGTTCTGGCGTCAGGTTGCGCTTGGCCAGAGCGGCTGCCCACTGCGGATCGGCAACCAGGATGGCCTCCACCATTTCGAATTCCTCCAGCAGCACGGGCATCTGCCCCACCTTGGCCGGATCCAGGTCGATGCGGGAGTGCACGGCCTGCCCGACCAAGTCCAGGACGACGTCCTTGGGTGAGTTGGCCAGCTTGTCCATGAGCATGACGCGGACAAAACGTCCGGGGCGGTCAGCGCGTGGATCCTCCAGGCCCATGTAGGCGATGCGGGTGTTCTCGGTGAAAAGCTGGTGGCTGACCAGCAATTCCTTGGCGGTGGCAATCTCTGCTTCGCTGAGCAGGGTGAAATCCGTGGTGGTGGTGATTGGCATGGGATTGGCTCCTTCGGCACTGAAGTGTGATCTGCGACATTTATTATTCTCTAGTTGTAGAGAATACGGACGCGGTCAATGTGACGCAAGCCCTTGCCTGAAATAAATTGTTTTTCGCTAATCTTGAACCATGCCGAAAATCGTGGACCATGATCAGCGTCGCCGGGAGATTGTCGAAGTCACTTGGCGATTCATTGCCCGCGAAGGCATCGAGAAGCTGAATCTGCGTGACTTGGCGGCCGCAGCCGGCTATTCGAATGGCGCCTTCAAGCCCTACTTCCCGACGCGCGATTCGCTGCTGGTTGCCACGTTCCGCTACGTGGCCGAGGCTACCGACCGGCGCATCGCCCGCATGTGCCAGGGGCAAGCCGGGCTGGGTGCGCTGGAGGCGTTCTCGCGCGAAGTGCTCCCGCTTGATGAGCTGCGGCGCAATGAAGCCCGCATTGCTGTGCACTTCTGGCATCTGGCCCTCGGGGACCGTGCGCTGGCTGCGGTCAATGCGCAAACCATGGACCGGTGGCGCGAGCTCATCGACCAGTGGCTTGGGCAGCTGCTGGGTCCGGAGCATCCCGCGGCGCGTGTTGCCCGCGACTCGATGATCAATTTCCTGATGGGCGCTCAGGCCAGCAGCGTGCTCGATGAAGCTGTCAACACCGCCGAGTCGCTCGAAGCGCAGCTGCAATACCGCCTGGATGCGTTGCGCCGCCTGCACCCCCAGAGCTAGGCGGATATTCTCCGCGCGAAGAAAATAGTGACTTTTCGCTTCGCTCGGCGTACTCTCATTCGTGATGCCCGACACAGTTGATGGGCTTCAATGGGGAGGCAAGCATGTACCAACTTCAGCACGTCGATTCGTTCACCGCGTGGTCGCGGCTCATTTCCGACGCCTTCGTCAGGCTGCAAAGCGAGCAGATTTCCAGCGGCCACTTCACCGCCACACTGGGTGCCAATATGCTCGGCGATATCGGTTTGATGCGCATACATGCCAAACCCCACGCAGTGCAACGAACCGAGAACCTCACCTCCAGCGGCGACGGGGATTTCTACAAGGTCTCCTACCAGCTCGATGGCTACGGGCTGCTGATCCAAGACGGTCGCGAGACCCTGCTGGCCCCAGGGGACCTGGCGATCTATGACACGCAGCGCCCCTACACCCTGGCCTTTGAAAAGCCGGCGTCGGTGCTCGTCGCATTGGTTCCCCATGGTCTTTTCCGCCTGTCCCAGCAACAGGTCGGCCAGCTCACCGCCGTCGCCCTGAGGCAAACCCACCCGCTATCGGGAACCGTCGCCCCGTTGCTGCGCCATCTTGGCGCCAATCTGTCCCAATGGGATGAATTCGGCGGCTACCAGCTGGCGCGCAATACCGTGGACCTGCTGGCAACTGCCCTGGGCGGGGCGCTGGGCGCCGAGTGCCATGGCGATGCCAAGGAGCGGCAGCGCGAATTGGCCACCAGCTACATCGGCGCACACCTGGATGATCCCGACCTGGGACCTGCACGCATCGCTGCCGCCCACTTCATGTCCGTGCGCAGCCTGCACGCGCTTTTCGAGAACCAGCCGCTCAGTGTTGCCGCCCTGATCCGCCATCTGCGGATGCGCGAGGCCGCGCGCCTGCTGCGCGACCCGCTGCTGGCCGAACTGCCCGTCCAAGCCATCGGGTCCCGGGTCGGGATTGCCGATGCGGCCGGATTCAGCCGCATGTTCTCCAAGGAATTCGGTTCCACCCCGGGCAAATACCGCTGCGCCGGCTGAGGCGCAGGACACTCTTGTGCACGCGGAGCCAATGGTCCTGCACTCAATGCCAAGGACAAGCCCGAGCACTTGGGCGATGCTGATATCCAAGCACTCGGCAAATGGGGGATCGAATGGGACTCGAACAACGCACACTCACGGTGCCGGCTCTGGTCGTGATGATCATTGCCGCCAGCGCACCGCTCACCGCCGTGGCTGGCGGCGTGACTACCAACTACGCGGTGACCGGCATGGAATCCGTGCCGCTGTCCTTCCTCATGGTCGGTGCCATCCTGCTGGTTTTCAGCATCGGCTACACCGCGATGAGCCGCTACATCCCGAACGCCGGCGCCTTCTACGCCTACATTGCCCAGGGGCTGGGGCGGGCATTGGGCGTGGGAGCGGCAATGGTCGCCCTGGTCAGCTACAACCTCATGCAGATCGGCATCTACGGCATGTTCGGATTCGCCGCGGCATCCTTTGCCAATGCGTCCTTCGGCACCGCCATCCCATGGTGGGCCATGGCCCTGGCCGCCTGGGCAGTTGTCGGCTTCCTGGGCATGAACCGGGTCGACTTCTCCGTCAAGATCCTGGGCATCGTCGTGGCCGCAGAATTCCTCGTCGTCATCATCTACAACATCATGGCCTTCGTGCTGGCTCCCGAAGCGCCGCAGCCGGCCGCATCCTTCAACATGGCTGACGCCATCGCACCGGGCATGGGCGCCGTCATGGCCTTCACCATCGCCGCTTTCATGGGCTTCGAATCCGGAACCATCTACAACGAAGAGGTCAAGGATCCAGCACGCACCGCCCGGCGTGCCACGATGATCGCGGTCGTCATCATCGCCTGCTTCTACGCGTTTTCGGCCTTCGCCGTAGCTGTCGGCGAAGGCGCCTCGAACGTCATCGGGGCTTCGGCAGAATTCGGCCCCGACCTGATTTTCGCGTTCTTCGGCGCCAACGCGCCAGCCTGGTTCGTCGATCTGGCCAACATCCTGTTCATCACCAGCCTGTTCGCCGCGCTGCTGGCCTTCCACAACGTCATTGCCCGCTACTTCTACTCCATGGGCCGCGGCGGGGCGCTGCCGAAGTTCCTTGCCGCAACTTCGCGCACCACCCACGCCCCCGTTGCAGGCTCGCTGGCGCAGTCCACCCTCGGACTGGCGGTTATCGCCGTCTTCGCGGTGATCTCGCATGGCAAGGATCCGATGTATGTCGTGTTCACGATGTTCACCTGGATGACCAACTCGGCGGCCTACGGGCTGGTGCTGCTCATGGCACTGACCTCTTTTGCCGTCATCGGATACTTCAAGGCGAACCGCAGCGGAGAATCCCTGATAACCCGGGTGATCGCTCCGCTGGTCTCGGGCATCGCCCTGGTCTATGTCTTCGCCCAAATCGTCATCAACTTCGAAATCTTGCTTGGCATGGCAGAACCGGGAATGCTCGGTTATGTGCTGCAAGGCATCGTGATCCTGCCTGGCCTCATCGCATGGGTGCTGGCACTGGTCATCCGCTCGTCCAAACGGCGTGCACCGATGGCCGAAAAACTTCCCGTCACCTAACAACTCATTACCAAGGAGCTCAAAGATGGCTTACGCAAACGCCCAAGAACTGCTGGATGCGATCCAGCCAGCAACCGGTGGCACCGAAATCCTGGACCCGGCAACCGGTGAACTGGTTGGCCGTGTTGCCGAGCAGAGTGCCGCCGATCTCGACGCGGCCGTTGCCGCCGCAAAGTCCGCCCAGCCGGCCTGGGATGCCTTGGGCCACGACGAGCGCAAGCGCGTGCTTAATGCGGCCGCGGACAATATCGAAGCCAATGCGGAAGCGCTCGCCGAGCTGCTCTCCCGTGAGCAGGGCAAGCCGCTGAACGGGCCGAATGCGCGCTTCGAGGTCGGGGGAGCAGCCGCCTGGCTGCGCGCCGCCACCGCTTACGAAATCGAGCCGGAAGTGGTCGTGGACGACGGCGAAACCTATGCAGCCAAGCACTTCCGCGCACTGGGCGTAGTGGGCGCCATCGGCCCGTGGAACTGGCCCATGATGATCTCCATCTGGCAGCTGGCCCCGAGCTTGCGCATGGGCAACACCGTGGTGATGAAGCCCAGCGAATACACCCCGCTCTCGGTCCTGGCCCTGGTCCACGTGCTCAACGAAGTGCTGCCAGCAGACGTGCTGAAGATCGTGGCTGGCGGACGCGAGGTCGGCGAGAGGCTCTCGGGCCATCCGGATATCGCCAAGATCATGTTCACCGGCTCCACCCGCACCGGCAAGGCCATCATCCGCTCCTCGGCCGATACCGTGAAGCGCCTGACCATGGAATTGGGCGGCAACGACGCCGGCATCGTGCTCGAAGACGCCGATCCGCAGGCCATCGCCGAAGACCTGTTCTGGGGTGCCTTCATCAACACCGGCCAGACCTGTGCCGCGCTCAAGCGCCTGTACGTGCCCGAATCGATCTACGACGCGGTGTGCGATGCACTGGCCGGCGTCGCCGCGCAGATGCCCATGGGTGTCGGCCTCGACGAGAACAACGTGCTCGGCCCGCTGCAGAACAAGGCCCAGTACGACATCGTCGCTTCCCTGGTCAAGGATGCCGTGGATTCCGGTGCCAAGGTGCTGCTCGGTGCCAACCCCGATGAAAATGCGGCCGGCTACTTCTACCCGACCACGCTCATTGCCGACATCGACCCGGGCAACCCGCTGGTGGTCGAGGAGCAATTCGGCCCGGCCCTGCCGATTATCAAGGTCAAGGACACGGCCGAAGCGGTCAAGCACGCCAATGCCCTGGAAGTCGGGCTCGGAGCCTCGGTATGGAGCAGCAACCGCGAGAAGGCACTGGAAGTCGCGGCGCAGATCCAGGCAGGCACCGTGTGGATCAACTCGCACGGCACCATCGACCCGCGCATTCCATTTGGCGGCGCCAAGCAGTCCGGCTACGGCCTGGAATTCGGTATTGACGGCTTGAAGTCCCTGGCCCAGCCGCAGATCATCAAGGGCTGACGGAGACTGCGTCCTCCAGCATTCCCCGGCGGTGCCCGGTGCCTATCCAGGCATCGGGCACCGCCTATTTGCGTGCGAAGGCTAGTTGATGATCTCGGCAGTGGGGTCATCGGCGATCCTTGCGATGCGTACACGCCAGCTTTGCAAGGCTTCGGGCGACAGCCGGGTCCAATCGTGGACTTCACGGATCACCCGTACGGGGTGCGCACTGCGGTAGGAGCGCGTGGGGTTGCCCGGGAATTTCTTGTCGGTGACATTCGGGTCATTTTCATACGCCCCGGTCGGTTCCACTTCATAGACATGGGCGGTCCCCTCCAGGGCCGCACTTTCGGCGGCCAACCCCGCGCCATCGGCAAATGCCGTGAAGTAGATGTGATTCATGATGATTTCCGGACGATAATTCGACGGGAATCCGGCAGTCAAGACTTCTCCTGGCTGCAGTTCGGCTTTCGTGCCGTGGAAGAACGGGCCGTCATCAAGTTCGTTGTTCATAGGCCAAGACGCTAGTCGCCATTGCCGGTTCATGAAAGGATCCGCCGCGTATCGCCACGTATATTGGGAAGTGAACCGACGACAGTATTTGGAGAGCAACGCGTGCCTATTTTGAACAAGGACATGACCCTATGCATTTCGTTATCTGGTCGACCATCTAATATCGGCACCCGGTTCCATAATTACCTGTATGAAGAACTCGGGCTGAACTTCATCTACAAGGCCTTCTCGACCGAAGACCTCGCTGGTGCCATCGCTGGGGTCCGGGCCTTGGGCATTCGTGGCTGTTCGGTATCCATGCCGTTCAAGGAAGGCGTGATGAACATGGTCGATGAGATTGAGCCTTCGGCCAAGGCAATCGACTCGGTGAACACCATCGTGAATACCAACGGGCGACTGGTTGCTTCGAATACCGACTTCGAGGCGATCGCGACGCTCATCGAACGCCACCAGCTGGATCCTGAAAGTTCCGTGCTTGTCCGAGGCTCCGGAGGAATGGCCAAGGCCGTCGTGGCCGCCTTCCGCGAAGCCGGATTCAACGACCTGACGGTGCTGGCACGTAACGAAGTTTCCGGCCAAGCCTTAGCTGACAAATACGGTTACCGATTTACCAGTGCTGACCCGGCTCCAGGACACGAGATTCTTGTGAACGTAACGCCGCTGGGCATGGACGGAGCCCAGTCTGAGGAGCACGCATTTAGCACCCAGCAGATTGAAGCCGCACGAACCGTCTTCGACGTGGTGGCTTTCCCAAGTGAAACACCATTGATCCGCGCAACACGAACTGCTGGCAAGCAGGTGATTACCGGGGCAGAAGTCATCGCCCTGCAGGCCGCGGCGCAGTTTCAGAAGTACACCGGCCACGCACTAAGTGAAGAGCAGGTATTGCGTGCCTCAGAATTCTCCCGGGAATCCTGAAGCCCCGAATATCAGTACGCGCCCTAGTTGGCGGTATTCACCTGGCTTATGATGTTCTTTCCACGAAAAAAATACCATCAGCAGGACGAAGAACGCGATCGGCAAGAGCACGATCAATCCCATGGATAGCAACTGGAAGAATTGCGTGTTCAATGCAATTCCATTCGTGATCGGTACACCGTTCTCGGGCATGTAGTCGGCGTACCTTGCAGGCCTGGATGTCGCCCACAAGATAAAGAACCGGAAGATGAATGCACCTGCCGCGGTGATGGCGAGCGAGGGAAGCAGAAGTGACTGGTTGTCGGCACTTGTGCGCCTTATTTGGCATATACGGGCGAAGACCGATATTAGTGCCGAAGCGCCTAGACCCAGCGTGATGATCTGCAATAACCACGAATGAGCCATGACGAAAGACAAAGCCATCATCGCCATGCTCAGCGCAGTCAGGATTCTGATCTTCGACAGGAAAGTTCTAGACATGAACCGAACCTACCTTGTTAAAGGAAGAAAACCAGCGCCCGCAATTGAACACGGATGATAGATACAGCAAGGGCCCGGCACTTTCGTGCCGGGCCCTCTTGCTGGTGAGCTGCTAACCGCGCAGCACGACCTCGACTTCTTCCATCTGCTGGCCGGCAGGGTACTGGCCGTTGAACAGCTTCGAACCTGCCTCGGTGAGCACTGCCGAGAAGCGGGTCTTGACCAGGCCGAAAGCCTTCGAAACGCTGGTTTCGGTGAGCTCGGCAATGGCTACGCGTTCGCCGGCTTCGTCGATCGTGAGGCTGATGTTCTCGTCATGGTTCACGATGCGCGGTTCAAAGAGATCCAGCTTCATCATGCCGCCGTGCCCGGAGAAGGACACACGCCCGTTGAACCAGATTTCGTTTTCCGGTACCCCTGCAGCGGGGGAGACGGGGAACGCCAACGCGTTGCCTGCCTGCCATACCCCGTTGGCAGCTTCAATGCGTCCGTCGGCGAGGGAAGAAATATAGCTCACGAACGAGGTTTTCAGACCCCATTCAAGATGCGGCTGGAACGGATCGCCTGCTGGCGCACCACTTCCGGTCATTGTCTTTTCCCTCCACAGGATATCGGCGTGAAAATATGCTGTGGCCAGTATTTCATACTGGAGTTGGATCATGGCGACAGTTCTCTGCCAGCTAATCCTGCGTCATCTTCGGTTCAACTAGTGGACGGTAGGCAGACTGCATTGAGATCTGGGCATCCACGTAGCTGGTGCCATCGGCAAAGGCGATATCTGCTGTTGCCCACGACCCGTTCCAGTACTTGATCTCCAACTCGGTCGGCGAATATTCCTTCTGGACGTTCGCCACGAGGTTGCTCATCGCGGTGTTGTAGCCGGTGATGCCCATGACCAGGCAGATGGCCGTTGCCACCACAGCAATTCCGGCAGAAATGAACTCGGTGCGGATGGATGCGCGTCGCGCATAAGTCTGCTCCCCGTCACGCAGGCGGGTGAAGCCGTTGCGTCGGATCAGGGCGTGGATGATCAAGGGCAACCCGATCAGCAAGAAGATCACAGAAGCCGCCAGCGACACGAGAGGAAGGCTGAAGTCCACCGGTAGATACTCATCCATGTATTTACCCTACCCATGTCAGCGGATGACTTCTAGGGTTAAATCGCCTTGCCCGGGTTCAAGATGCCCTGTGGATCGAACACCGCGCGCACCCGTCGCTGCAGCGCAAGCGAGGTTTCCCCCAGCTCCTGGGCCAGCCAATCCTGCTTGAGCAAACCGATGCCGTGCTCGCCGGTGAGCGTGCCGCCCAGGAACTTGGCGAGGTGGAACATGTCTCCCAGCGCGGCCTTCGGCGCGCCGCTGGTGATGGATTGGCCTTCAGGCACCACGATGATCGGATGCAGGTTGCCATCGGCGGCATGGGTGATAGTGAAGATCGATACTCCGCGTTCATCCTCGATGCGCTGCAGGCCGGCGAAGGCTTCGGCTAAGCGATTGCGCGGCACGCCGATATCGCAGATCGAGGCGGTGCCCAGCAGCTCCATGCTCGGGATCGCCTGGCGCCGGGCTTCGATCAGCGCCTGTGCTTGCTCCTGATCCGTGGCGATCTCGATGTGCGCGGCCAGCGGGGCGATCGCATCCTGCAGCGCCTGCATTTCCAGCTGCGCGCCGTAGCCGTCGGTCCGCGCGAGCAGCAAAGCACCGCCGCGCGCTTCGTGATCCGTTCCGAGCGCCGCATCCACTGCCTTCAGGGTCTTGCCGCACATCAGCTCCAGCACCGAGGGGGCCAGCCGTTCGGCGATCACCGCCGAGGCGGCCTTTGCCGCGGTATCCTCATCGGGGAAGTAGGCGACCAAGGTGGAGGTGTGCTCGGGCTTCGGGCGCAGGCGCAGCAGTGCTTCAACCACAATGCCCAAGGTGCCTTCCGAACCGATCATCAGCGCATTCATGTCATAGCCGGCCACGCCCTTGATGGTCCGCCGCCCGGTACGCAGCAGCTGCCCGTCGGGCAGCACCACCAGCAAGCTGAGCACCGACTCGCGGGTCACCCCGTACTTGGCGCACCACATGCCGCCGGCGTTGGTGGCGATATTCCCGCCGATCGAGCAGATCGCGGTACTGGCAGGATCCGGGGCGTAGAACAGCCCGTGCTCCCCGGCGGCCCGGTTCACCGCCGCATTGAGCACGCCGGGCTGCACCACCGCGGTGGCTTCCACCGGATCGATTTCCAAGATCTTGTCCATCCGGGACAAGTCGAGCACGATCTGCCCGGCCTCGGCGCTGGCCCCTGCCGCCAGCCCGGTGCCGGCCCCGCGCGGGACGATCGTGGCGCCATGCTTGCGGGCCAGCTGCATCGCCAGCACCACATCATCGATGTCCTGCGCGAAGATCACCCCGTCGGCAAAGGTCGGGGGCACATAGCCGGAGCGGTCCACGCTGGCCTGCTTGCGGTCCTGCTCATCGAGCGAGGCCCGGGGATGGGCGCATAGCACTGGACTGGTCGCCACGGTAGTCATCTCGATCTCCTTTGAATGCAGATCTGGCAGGACAGCTGCGCTGTCCTGCCAGATCGGTGCTATTGAACGAACGTGTCGGCGACGGCCAAGGCCTGCTCGAGGCGATCCAGCGCCTGAATGAGCACCTCATCCTCGATGTTCATCGCCGGCACCACATGCAGCCGGTTGAAGTTCGCGAAGGGCAGCAGCCCTGCGGCCTTCGCGGCGGCAACCACCTGGTTCATCTCCGGGCTGCTGCCTCCATAGGCGGCCAGCGGCTCGCGGGTTTCCCGGTTCTTCACCAGCTCGATCGCCCAGAACACGCCGGTTCCGCGCACCTCGCCCACGCTCGGGTGCTCGGTCGCGAACTGCGCCAGGCGCGGCCCGATGATTTCCTCGCCCAAGCGCTGGGCGTTCTCCACCATGGCCTCGTCCTCCATCGCGGTGATGGTGGCTACCGCCGCCGCGCAGGCCAGCGGGTGGCCCGAATAGGTCAACCCGCCCGGGTAGACCCGCTCGCGGAAGGTCTCGAAGATCTCCGGGCTGATCGCCACCCCGCCCAGCGGCACGTAGCCGGAATTCACGCCCTTGGCGAAGGTCAGCAGGTCCGGCACCACCCCGGCATGGTCCACCGCGAACCATTGCCCGCTGCGCCCGAATCCGGCCATCACCTCATCGGCGATGTACACGATGCCGTGCTTCTTAGTCAGTTCGCGCACGCCCTGCAGGTACCCCGGGGGCGGCAGGTAGATGCCGGCGGTACCCGGAATGCTCTCCAGGATGATCGCGGCAATAGTGCCCGGGCCTTCGAGCAGGATCGTGTCCTCCAGGTGCTTCAGCGCCCGGGCCGTCTCCTCCTCGGGGGTGCTCGAATTGAAGTAGGAGCGGTACGGGTAGGCCGGGAAGAAGCGCACCACCCCATCGGTGGCGTGGTCCGAGGCGAAGCGCCGCGGATCCCCGGTGAGGTTCACCGCCAGGTGGGTGCCGCCGTGGTAGGAACGGTACGCGGAGAGCACCTTGTGCTTGCCGGTATGCAGCCGCGCCATGCGCACCGCATGCTCCACTGCATCGGCACCGCCATTGGTGAAGAAGATCTTGTCCAGCTGCCCGGGGGTGTGCTTGGCGATCAGCCGGGCCGCCTCAGAGCGCGCATCATTCACATGCTGCGGGGCGATGGTGGCCAGCTTGCCGGCCTGCTCCTGGATCGCGGCGATCACCTTCGGGTGCTGGTGCCCAATGTTCGTGTTCACCAGCTGGCTGGAGAGGTCGATCAGCGCGTTGCCCTCGCCGTCCCATACCCAGGAGCCTTCGGCCTTCAGGATGGTCATCGGGGCGAACGGCCCCTGGGCCTGCCAGGAGTGGAAGACGTGCTTGCGGTCCAGCTCATAGGCGTGCTGGCCAGCGGCGATATCCGCTGCGGAAACGCCCTGCGTCAGTGGCTGTGTCAGTGGTTCAGTCATGGGTATCAGTCATTCTGCGGGAAGCCGAGGTTGATGCCGCCGTGGCTGGGATCCAGCCAGCGCTTGGTGATCACCTTGTTGCGGGTGAAGAACTTGAAGCCCTCCGGGCCGTAGGCGTGCTGGTCGCCGAACAGCGAGGCCTTCCAGCCGCCGAAGGAGTGGTAGCCCACCGGTACCGGGATCGGCACGTTGACCCCGACCATGCCCACCTGGATCTCGTCCTCGAAGCGGCGGGCCGCGCCGCCGTCGTTGGTGAAGATCGCGGTGCCATTGCCGTACGGCGAGGAGTTGATCAGCCCGATGCCCTCGTTGAAGCTCTCCACGCGCGCCACCGAGAGCACCGGACCGAAGATCTCCTCGGTGTAGATGGACATGTCCGTGCCCACGCGGTCGAACATCGTCGGGTGCAGGAAGAAGCCCTCGCCATCGGCGTCCACGGTGCCGGTGCGGCCATCGAGCACCAGGTCCGCGCCGGCGGAGATGCCGGCCTCGATGTATCCGGCCACCTTCGCCTTGTGCTCGCCGGTAATCAGCGGGCCCATGTCGCAGCCGCGGGTGCCATCGCCCACGCGCAGCGTCTTGGCACGTTCGGCGATCTTGGCCACCAGCTCATCGGCAATGGTGTCGATCGCGACGACCACGGAGATCGCCATGCAGCGCTCGCCGGCCGCGCCGAAGCCTGCGTTGACCGCCATGTCGGCGGCCAGGTCCAGGTCGGCATCCGGAAGCACCAGCATGTGGTTCTTCGCGCCGCCAAAGGCCTGCACCCGCTTGTTGTGCGCGGTGCCGGTGGAGTAGACGTACTGCGCGATCGGGGTGGAACCCACGAAGGACACGGAGTTCACGCGCGGATCGGTCAGCAGGGTGTCCACCGCCTCCTTGTCGCCGTGCACCACGTTCAGCACGCCCTCGGGCAGGCCGGCCTCGGTGAACAGCTCGGCCAGCCAGTTGGCGGCCGACGGGTCCTTCTCCGATGGCTTGAGCACCACCGCGTTGCCGGCGGCGATCGCTACCGGGAAGAACCACAGCGGCACCATGGCCGGGAAGTTGAAGGGGGAGATGATGGCCGAGACGCCGACCGGCTGGCGCATGGACTGCACGTCGATGCCGGTGGAGGCGTTCTGCGAGAACTCGCCCTTGAGCAGGTAGGGGGCGTTGCAGCACAGCTCGACGACTTCCAGGCCGCGGGCCACTTCGCCCAGCGCGTCGTCCAGCACCTTGCCGTGCTCGGCGGTGATGATCGCGGCCAGCTCGCCCTTGCGCTCGGCCAGCAGCTGGCGGAAGTTGAACATGATCGCGGTGCGGCGGGCCAGCGAGGTGTCGCGCCACTTCGGGAAAGCCTCGGCGGCTGCGGCGATCGCATGCTCGGTGGTGGCCTTGGAGGCCAGCGCAACCTGGCGGGTGACCTCGCCGGTGGCGGGGTTGTAGATCTTGCCGGTGCGGTCATCGGCGGAGTAATTGGCGTTGTTGATCCAGTGCTGCAGGGTGCCGGTCAGCGTTGCGGTCATCGTATCGGCCTTTCGAAGTTGGGTGCCTGCCTTCATCATGGGTCATGGATGTGAGGGACGACACCATCACTGTGTCATGATTTAAGCACTAGTGCTGACGGAGTGTAAAAAATGCTGACGGTAGACGAGGTACTGCACCTGCCGGTGGTCCAAGCCGCCGACCCCCAGGTGCTCTGCGGAACAGGGATGGACGCGCCGCTTCGCTGGGTGCACGTGACCGAATCCACCGAGAACATCGACCTGCTGCTGGGCCGCGAGCTGATCCTCACGACCCTGCGCAACGTGAGCGACGTGCGCGCCTTCATCACCGCGCTGCGCGAGGCCGGGGCCGTCGGGGTCATCATCGAGGACCTTTCCGGCGCACCGCTGGACGTCGCCGACCTGGGCCTGCCGGTCATCGCCCTGCGCACCACCACCCGCTTCGTGTCCATCACCGAGGTCATCCACCAGAAACTCGTCGCCGAGCAGCTCGAGGCCGTCCAGTTCTCCCGCACGGTGCACGAAATCTACACCGGGCTCTCGCTGACCGAGGCCGACGAAGCGCAGATCGTGGACCGCACCGCGCAGCTGCTCTCGGCCCCCGTGGTCCTGGAAGATGTCCGCCACCACGTGCTCGCCCAGTCCGGCGCGCAACTGGAACACTGGATCACCCGTTCGCGCTTCGTCGGGTTCCTGGAGCACACTGGACGCGCCACCGGCACCGAGAACTGGCTGCAGACCCCGGTCGGCGCGGTCCGCAGCCGCTGGGGGCGGCTGATCGTCCCGGCCGTGCTGGAGGACGACGACCGCGCGGCCCTGGTGCTGGAACGGGCCGGCCAGGCGCTGACCATCGCCCGCCTGTCCGGGCGCGACCAGCGCGAGCTGCTCTACCAGGCGCGCACCTCCACGCTGCACGAACTGCAGGCCGGGCACAGCTACAGCGACAAGGACATCGCCATCCGCACCCAGGCCCTGGGCCTGGCCGCCGCCCCCTACTATGTCCCGGTGGTCATCTCCCTGGCCGGTTCCGGCACGCCGACCGAAACCCAGCTGGCCGACCGCGCCCTGCTCGAAGTGCTCGACCAGCTGGCCGACACCCTGCACCTGGGCATCCTGGCCGGCTCGCTCAAGCCCGGGTACCTGGGGCTGATTCTGCCGCTGCGCGCCCGCGAACTGCTGGACTCCACCCTGCAGGGCTTCACTCGCCGCCTGGCCGAGCAGCTCACCGCGCCGGTGGCCATCGGCGTGGGCCCCGAAGGCACCCTGGCTACCAGCATCGCCGGGCTGGAGGAAGCCGCGCAGGTCGCGCAGATCGTCCCGCACCTGCCCACCCGCGCCCAGCCCTACTACCGCTTCGCCGATCTGCGCCTGCGCGGGGTGCTCTCGGCCATGGGCAGCGACCCGAAGCTGCGCACCTTCGCGCTGGCCGAGCTCTCCGGCCTGCTCAACCCGCTCGACCTGGCCGCCCTTGACCTGCTCGATCTCTACCTGGCCCACGGCGGGAACAAAACCGCGCTGGCCAAGGCCGGCTACCTCTCGCGGCCCACCCTCTACTCCCGGCTGGCCAAGCTCGAAGCCAAGCTCGGGGTGCAGCTGGACTCCGCCGAATCCCGCGCCTCGCTGCAGGTGGCGCTGCTCTGGTACCGCATGCACGGCTGAGCTATCCACACTTGGCTCCCGGTGAGAAAACCCCGCAGGACGCCGCAGGCATCATGGGGGCATGAGCACAGAGCAGGCACAGGCGCTAAAGGACCTGGCCGACGCGGAAGAACTCATCGCATCGGCCACCGCGGTCCTTTCCGGCGGGCCATTGAGCCCCGGCCACGCGGCCTGCTTTGCGCAGCTTGCTGACAAGCTCGCCCGCGGCCAGAGCCGCACCCAGCTGCAGGCCGCCCATGCGCTGCGCCGCACCGGTGCCCACAAGCTCGACCAGGAATCCTTCCAGACCGTCACCGAGGCAGGCGAGCACCCGAGCCTCGCCGCATTCCAGGCGGCCGCCGGGCGCACCACCACTGCCCGCACGCATTTCAAGAACACGGCCGGGCTGCTGCACGGCTGGCTGGACATCCCGCGCAGCACGGTCCGCGACCGGCTGGCCCTGGTGGATTGCTTGCTGGGCGGTGTCGACGAGGCAGGGCAAACGCTGCCCGCCTGGTTGCCGGAACTGGCCGGGCAATTCGCCGACCCCGACGTGGATCCCCGGCTGGTGTCCTCGGCCGCGCTGAAACTGCATTCGGCCCGCAAGGACTTCGGCGAAGGCCAGGCCGGGCAGGCCAAGAAGGACCAGCTGCAAGCCGAATCGGCCGCCTTCATCCGCAGCGAACCCAAGGCCGCCCGCAGGCACATCAACGCACTGGTGGCGCAGGTGAAGTCCGGCCAGCGCCCGTTGCAGGCCCTGCTGGATGGGATCGGGATCTTCAAGAAGGGCATGCGCCAGGGCCTGGTCGAATACGTCCTGCGCGTCCTGCCCGCCCATGCGGCGATGATCGAAGCGTATTTCAACGCGCTGGACAACCCGGCCACCGTGGCCGGGAACCGCGAAGCCCTGGCGCACGCCGAGGCGCAGTTCACCGGTGCCCAGGGCAGCGGCTGGGATGACGAGGAATCGATGCCCGACTGGGCCAAAGACGGGGAACCTGCCGGATCGGCACCCGAGGGATCCGCCGAACCTGAAGAACCCGAAGAACCTGACAAACCTGACGAACCTGGAGAACCCGAGGAACCTGACGAACCCGAAGAACCTGAAGAGCCCGAGGAACCTGCCGGCCCGGCCGCCACCCAGTTCGAGGAGCTCAAGCCAGAACGACGCCGGCTCGTAGGATTCCTGGCCTTGCTGATGACCGACCGCAACCAGAGCGGTTCGCCAGGGAAACAACCCGGGTTGGCGGTACCGCAGGTGAGCATCATCCTGGATTACGAGAAGATGAGACGCGACGGCAAGGAATTCGCGGTCACTTCCACCGGGATCCAGCTATCCCGGGCGAAACCAGAGCGGCATTGTGCACGGCCGGAATCTATCCGCTGGTGCTGAACGGCCAGAGCCTGCCCCTGGATCTGGGCCGCACCCAGCGGCTGTATAGCAAGGCGCAGGGCCGCGCCATCCGGGCGGCCTATCGAGGGTGCCTGTATCCGGGATGCAGCATGCCCGCCGAACGATGCGAACTGGATCATCTCGACGCGTGGGAAAAGGGCGGCAACACGGACATCGAGTCCGCGGCCTTGGGATGCATGATCCACCATATCGGCAGGCATTGCGGGTTGTTCCACGCGGTGAAGATCCCTGGATGCCGGCCGATGGCCCTGCTGTCCAAGGAACTCGACCCGCAGCAGAAACTCCGGGTGAACACCTACTGGATGACCCCGCAGGAAGCCCTGGCGGCCGATGCCCTCGCCGAGCGCATGACCGCGAAGTGGCGTGCCGGGGAACTGGACATCGAGATCGTGGAGCCCTAGGCATCCTCCGGGTAGGGCCACCGCACGTCTTTGCGAACTCCATCGGACCACTGGGCGATCCACTCTCCGGTGCCTTCGGAGACATCGCGGACCCCTGCCTCCAGCCACTGGAACTTCCCGTCCAGCAGGTCCGCGGCGATCCGTCCATCGGTACGGGTGGTGTTTTTCCAGAGCCTGCCGAAATGCTCCTCGCAGCGTTGCGCGGCCTGTTCGCAGAAGGCCAGGGCAAGATCCTGCGCCGAGTTGCGCTGGCCAGCCGGGGACTGCGGCAGCGCAGTGGTCTTGGCGATCACGGCGGACATGGCGAACAGCTCCGCGCCGATATCCACGATATGGCCCAGGAAGACCTGCTGCTTTTCCAGGCCGGCCTGCCAGCGCGCCATCCCGGCGAACGTCTGGCGTGCCAGCCGCCGCGAGGTCCGCTCCACATAGCGCAGGTGCTTGGCCAATGGGCCGTGCTCGGCATAGGAGTTCGGAAGCGAGCCTGCGCCCATCGCAAGCTTGGGCAGCCACCGGGCATAGAACCCCGAGGCATCCACCGCCGCTCGGGCCTTGTCCTGGATGCTCGACCCGGCACGCGCCAGGTCCCCGGCCGCCTGCAGGTGCGCATCCACGGCCTCGCGGGCAATCAGCAGGTGCATGATTTCGGTGGAGCCTTCGAAGATGCGGTTGATCCGCAGGTCGCGCAGCATCTGTTCGACCGGCACCGCCCGCTCGCCGCGCGCTGCCTGCGACTGCGCGGTCTCGAATCCGCGCCCGCCGCGGATCTGCAGCAGCTCATCGGCGATCGTGCAGGCAGCCTCCGAAGCCCAGAGCTTGGCCAGGGCCGCCTCGATGCGAATATCCTTCATGCCGGCATCGGCCAGCCGGGCGGACACCTCGAACACCGCTTCCAGCGCATAGCTGCTGGCCGCGATGCAGGCGAGCTTGCCGGCGACGGCTTGGTGCTTGCCGACCGGGTGGCCCCACTGCACGCGGGCCGCGGACCATTCACGGGCGATCTTCGTGGACCATTTGCCGGCCCCGGCGCACATGGCCGGGATGGACAAGCGCCCGGTGTTCAGGGTGCTCAGCGCGATCTTCAGCCCCGAGCCTTCCTTGCCCAGGCGGTTGGCCGCCGGCACGCGCACCGAGCGGAACCGGGTCACCCCGTTCTCGATTCCGCGCAGGCCCATGAACTGGTTGCGGTTCTCGACGGTGATGCCCGCGGTATCGGCCTCGACGATGAAGGCGGTGATTCCGCCGCGACCTGCAGGCTCTTGGCCGAGGGCCTCATGCGGCTGCACCGCGGCCATCACCACGAGCAGCTCGGCGACCACCCCGTTGGTGGTCCACAGCTTCGCGCCATCCAGGATGTAGTGGCTGCCGTCGTGACTGATCCGGGCTTCGGTGCCCAACCGTGCAGGGTCGGAACCGACATCGTTCTCGGTGAGCAGGAAGGCGCTGATGGCTCCTGCCGCGCAGCGCGGCAGGTACTCGCGTTTTTGCTCCTCGGTGCCGAAGGCCTTCACCGGTTCGGGGACGCCGATGGACTGGTGGGCCGAGAGCAGCGCGCCGATGGCCGGGGAAACCACGCCGACGCGCATCAGCGCCCGGCCGTAGTCCAGCAGGCTCAGCCCCAGTCCGCCGTATTCGACCGGGATCTTCATGCCGAAGGCACCGATGCGGCGAAGCTGGGCAATATATTCGCCGGGGATGCGCGCCTGGGCTTCGATGCGCTCCGGATCGATGCCATCGAGGACCGCTTCGAGCTGCGGCAGGAATTCCTGTCCGCGTTCTGGATGCAGGGCGCTGGGCAATGGTTCGATCAGGGAGAAGTCCACGGCCCCCATGTACAGGCCCTTGGCGAAGCTGGGCCGGTCGAACTGCTCGCGGGACTCCTCGGCGACTTGCCGGGATTTGTCGGCGTTGATTTGCATGGCGATCCCCTTTGGCTCGGCGATCGGCCGCGGCGCCATCGCCTGGTGGCACCAGCGTAGCTGCCAAACCCCGGGGTTGCTAGAGCGCGTGCAGGTGGCCGCGGGTCGCCTGGCCGGCGTCGTGCAGGTTCTCTCCTTCGAGCAGCACGAACGCCTGCCCGAAGGTCAGCTCATGGATCTGCGATGCGGTTTGCCCTAATTCGCGGGCGATCCGTGCGGTGCTGGCCCGATGGTCGCGCTGCAGGGAGGGGAAGACCAGGGAGAAGACCCGGGAGACCAGCTGCTGGTGCTCCTGGGCCGGTTCCAGCGCCAGCTCCTGGGACAACCACTGGTAGGCGCCTTCGCCCAGCAAGCCGCGGGCACGCGAATGCGCGAGGATCACCTGGGCCGGTGCACCGAACTGCTCTTCGAGTGCCAGCAGCTGCGGGATCTGCAGGGAATCGGAGACCCGAACCGGCAGGGACAGGGAGGGCAGGAGCAAGCGTGCCGCGAATTCGTCGGCTTCGCGTTCCGCGGCGGCCACCTGCTCGCGGTTCTCGCCCAGCGACGAGTGCATCAGCAGATGCCCCAGCTCGTGGGCCATCGCCAGGCGCTGTGCATTGCGGCTGCCGGCGGCCAGGAAGATGAAGGCCTGCCCGTCTTCCCAGAAGCTGAAGGTCTTGACCGCTTCGAGCGAGGCCGGCAGGCTCAGCACCCGCACCCCGCGGGCTTCGAGCAGATGCAGCAGATCGGGCAACGCGCCGCATCCCAGATCCCATTCGGTGCGCAGATGCGCGGCGGCATCTTCCGGGGTGAAGCCGCACAGCTCGGGGATCCCGGTGTGCGGGAGCCGGAAGTTCCGCGTGATCAGGTTGTAGAGTTCCACGCCGTTGCGGCCCAGCGCGGCCGCGGCGACTTTCTGCGCGGTGCTGGTGCGGCGCGGGGAGCGGAAGAAGATCCGCTCGGTGTCGATGCCCTGGGCCGCGGGAAGCCGGAAGAACTGCGGCGCGCAGCCCAGCGCATCGGCCAGCGCAAGGGAAAGATCCTCGGGAGCATGGGCGAGTTCGCGCTCGCAAATACCCAGCGAGGCGGCCAAGGCGGACCGGCTCAGCGCTGCACGTTCGCGTGCCAACCTGATTCTGGTCGGTTCCAAAGTCATGAGGTTCCTGCAATCTTCCAAAAGGCGATCTTGATCGTCTAATGACCTCAGACTAGTGGCCTATGCCACAAAGCACCAATTGCGTGCAGCTTCGTGAAGTAACACGCTCTGACTTGCGAAAAGGCTCGCAGGCGATGCCTGCGAGCCTTCGTGGCGCTAGATCTTGCTGGCCGCTTCCTTCAGCACGGTGCGCAGGATGGATTCGATCTGGTCGAACTCCGGCTGCCCGATCGTGATGGGCGGAGCCAACTGGATGACCGGGTCGCCGCGATCGTCGGCGCGGCAATACAGTCCCGCCTCCCACAGGGCCGGGGAGAGGTACCCGCGCAGCAGGCGTTCGGACTCCGCGTCGCTGAAGGTCTCCTTGGTCGCCTTGTCCTTGACCAGCTCGATCCCGTAGAAGTAGCCGGCGCCGCGCACATCGCCAACGATGTCCAGATCGGTGAGCTTCGACAGCGTGGATTTGAACGCGTCGGCATTGTTCTTGACGTTCTCGTTCAATCCTTCCCGCTCGAAGATGTCCAGGTTCGCCATCGCCACCGCGGCTGCCACCGGATGCCCGCCAAAGGTGTAGCCGTGGTAGAAGGTGGTATCGCCCTTGGTGAAAGGCTCGAACAGCTTGTCGGAAACGACCATCACGCCCAGCGGGACATAGCCACTGGTCAGCGCCTTTGCCGAGGTGATGATGTCCGGGACGTAGCCGAAGTCGTTGCAGGCGAACATCGAGCCGATGCGGCCGAACGCGCAGATGGTTTCGTCGGAAACCAGCAGCACGTCGTATTCGTCGCAGATCTCGCGGACCCGGTCGAAGTACCCCGGTGGTGGCGGGAAGCAGCCGCCGGAGTTCTGCACCGGTTCCAGGAAGACCGCCGCCACGGTGTCGGCGCCTTCGAATTCGATGGCTTCGCGGATGCGCTCCGCGGCCCACAGCCCGAAGTCCTTCTCGTTGTCCGCGAACATCTGCGGTGCGCGGTAGAAGTTGGTGTTCGGCACGCGGAAGGTGCCGGGGACCAAGGGCTCGAACGGGGTCTTCATATCCGGCAGCGAGGTGATGGCCAAGGCTCCCTGAGGGGTGCCGTGGTAGGCCAGGGCGCGCGAAATGACCTTGGTTTTGCCCGGCTTGCCCTTCATCTTGAAATGCTGCTTGGCCAGCTTGAAGGCGGATTCGACCGCCTCGCCGCCGCCGGTGGTGAAGAAGACGCGGTTCAAGTCGCCCGGTGCATAGCTGGCCAGGCGCTCAGCCAGGTCGATCGCCGGTTCGTGGGCGTAGGACCACAGCGGCATGAAGGCCAGCTTCTCGGCCTGCTTGGCCATGGCTTCGGCCAATTCGGCGCGCCCGTGCCCCGCGTTGACCACGAACAGCCCGGCCAAGCCGTCGATGTATTCGCGCCCGGCATCGTCGTAGATCTTGTGCCCCTCGCCGCGCGAGATGATCGGAACGTGCGCGCCGTTGGAAATTCCGGAGTGCCGGGCCATGTGCATCCAAAGGTGATCGCGAGCGGCTTGCTGGCGATCGGTACCACGTGGTGTGTTCATCGTGTTCCCCAGTTGTATTCCTGTTTTTTGAGTGAAAGGTAGGTGTACGTATTGGTGCTGACCACGCCTTCGAGCCCGCGGATCGTTCCGATCACGCGCAGCAGGTCCTCATCGTTCGAGCAGATGACCTCCGCGAGTATGTCCGAGCTGCCGGCAGTGACCACGCAGTAGTCGACTTCCGGAAGTTCGGCGATCCGGTCGGCGGTGCCGCTGATGTCGCTGGCGGCGACGACGCCGATCATGGCCTGGCGGGTGAAGCCCAACTCCAGCGGGTTGGTGACTGCGACGATTTGCACGACGCGGCTCTCGACCAGCTTCTGCACGCGCTGGCGCACAGCCGCTTCGCTCAGGCCCACTGCCTTGCCGATGGCGGCATAGGAGCGCCGGCCATCTTCCTGCAGCTGCTCGATGATCTCCTTGGAAATTTCATCAATGGCCTGTGCCGTATGCGAGGGCAGCGTCATATCGACCTCCTAGGTCTAAGGGACTTTCCACAGACCCTACCGTCACTGATTCAGTTGCGAAAGGGGTATTTTTGAAAGTTTTCAGTTTTCGTAACGTAATTTTTACAAGGAAACTTGCGTTCGGGTCTTGTTGGACCTGTGCATTGCTGGCAGGATGAACGACAACACTTTCATGTGTGGCCGATCACATTCGTCGTTAGGATTCCAGCCATGTCGCACTCGCAACGCCGACTTCCGCAAGACCCCCAAGTCCGCGCACTGGTCCAGGCCATGAGCCAGCGCAGCTACTCCCGCCGCAGCGTGCTTTCCGCGGCCGGCGCATTGGGCCTGACCGGGCTGCTCGCAGCCTGCGGCACCGGAGGAAGCAGCACCAAAGCCGCACCGTCGATCGAGGACATTTCCGCAAATGACCCCACCGTGAACTGGGCCAACTGGACCCTGTACCTGGATTACGACGACGAGAAGAAGACCTACCCGACACTGGATGCGTTCACCAAGCAGACCGGCATCAAGGTGAACTACCGCGAGGATATCGACGGCAACGACACCTACTACGGCAAGGTGCAGGGCCAGCTCAAGGCAGGCCAGGACATCGGCCAGGACATCATCACGATGACCGACTGGATGGCCGGCCGCATGATCCGCCAGGGCTACGCCCAGGAGCTGGACCTGGCGAACATCCCCAACTCGGCCAACCTGCTGCCCAACCTGAAGGACGTGGACTTCGACCCGGGACGCAAGCACTCGCTGACCTGGCAGTCCGGCTACGCCGGCATCGCCTGGAATAAGAAGGCATTCCCCAAGGGCCTGAAATCCGTCGAGGACCTCTGGGATCCAAAGCTCAAGGGCCGTATCACCGTGCTCGATGAAATGCGCGACACCATCGGCCTGCTGATGCTGCACAACGGCGTGGACATCGCCGGCCAATGGGGCGAAAGCGAATTCGGCGCCGCTGCCGACGTGCTGCGCGAGAACATCGGCAATGGCCAGATCCGCCAGGTCAAGGGCAACTCCTACAAGGAGGACTTCGTCTCGGGCGATGCGATCGCCGGCATCGTCTGGTCCGGCGATATCGTGCAGATGAACTTCGAGAACGATGACCAGTGGGAGTTCGTGATCCCCGAGGCCGGCGGCACCCTGTGGAGCGACAACCTGATGGTCCCGGTGGCCTCGCCACGCAAGGCCAACTCCGAGAAGCTCATGGACTTCTACTACGACCCGGCCGTGGCCGCGCAGGTCGCAGCCTACGTGAACTTCATCTGCCCGGTGGTTGGCGCCCAGGAAGAAATGGAAAAGATCGACCCGGACCTGGTCGGCAACCCGCTGATCTTCCCGACCGATGAGGATCTGGCCAAGGCGCATGTCTTCCGCTCGCTGGAAGCGGATGAAGAGACCGCATTGAACTCTGAATTCCAGAGTGCAATCGGCGCCTAGAAAGCGGGGAACACCATGACTCGCCAACGAGCCATCAACTGCCAGCGCCTGCCCAAAGGCCGCGGTCCGGGCCCGGCCAGCGCCAGGGACGTCGTCAACCGGGCAACCTCCGCACGTGCTGTACCGGCAGCAGAAACCGATTTCCACAACCAGTTCCAGGAAGTGATAGGGGCATGACAACCTTGGCAACGCGTACCGAAACCACTGCCACCGGCGCGGATCTGCACCTCTCGGGCATCACCAAGCGCTTTTCCAGCTTCGTGGCGGTCAAGGACCTGGATTTGGTGGTCCCTTCGGGCACCTTCTTCGCCCTGCTCGGACCCTCCGGTTGCGGCAAGTCGACCACCCTGCGCATGATCGCGGGCCTTGAGGCCCCCAGCGAGGGCAGCATCTCGATCGGCGGCCAGGACGTCACCGCGCTGGCCAGCCACCAGCGTCCGGTGAACACCGTGTTCCAGTCCTATGCGCTGTTCCCGCACATGAGCGTGCTGGAAAACGTGGCCTTCGGGCTCAAGCGCAAGAAGGACAAGCAGGCGATGGAGAAAGCCAGGGCCGGGCTGGACCTGGTGGAGCTCGGGCACCTTGCCAATCGCAAGCCGATCCAGCTCTCCGGCGGGCAGCAGCAGCGCGTGGCCCTGGCCCGGGCTCTGGTCAACCGCCCGCAGGTGCTGCTGCTCGATGAGCCCCTCGGGGCACTGGACATGAAGCTGCGCCGCCAAATGCAGCTGGAGCTGAAGAACATCCAGACCGAAGTCGGCCTGACCTTCATCCACGTCACCCACGACCAGGAGGAAGCCATGACCATGGCCGACGTGGTCGCGGTGATGAACGGCGGACGGATCGAGCAGATGGGCCCGCCGCGCGAACTCTACGAACTGCCCAAGACCGCGTTCGTCGCGAACTTCCTGGGCAAGTCGAACCTGATGCGCGGCACGGTCAGCGGCAATGACGCCGGCATGCTCAGCGTCATGGTCAACGGCCAAACCATCTTGCTGCCGGCCGACCGCGCCGTGCAGGCCTCAGGGGAGGTGGTCGTCGGGGTGCGCCCGGAGAAGATCACGATCTCGCGCGAGGGCTATGCGGGGGAGAACCGCTTGTCCGGCACCGTGGTCGACGTGTCCTTCACGGGCACCACCACCGAGTACCTGGTCGAGGTGGACGGTATCGGCACGCTCGGGACCTTCACGCAGAATCGCGGCCAGCAGCCGGCTGCCGAAGGCGACACCGTGTACCTGTCCTGGGAAGCGCAGCATTCCTTCGGCCTGGCCGGTGCCGAGCACGAGGATGCCGGAGTTGACCAGCCATGACGGTCATGACCAAGAAGGGCATCGTCGACCTGCGCAGCCCCGAGGAGATCCGGGCGGAGCGGCGCAAGGGCCGCACCGGCGTCTACCTGATCGCCCCGGGCATGCTGGTGCTCGCCCTGTTCTTCGCGCTTCCGGTGGTTGTCCTGCTGGCAATGAGCCTGTACGTGAAGCCCGAGGGCGGGGAAATCGGCGAATTCGTGCCGGGTTTCGAAATCGGCAACTACGCCACGGTGCTCGCCGCCTACTGGCCCGAGCTGCTGCGCTCCTTCGGGTTCGCGCTGATCGCCACCGTCCTGGCCTTGCTCATCGGCTTCCCGATGGCCTACCTGGTCGCAGTCCGCTTGCGCGAGAAGACGCTGCTGCAGGGCATCTTGCTGGTGCTGCTGATCGCCCCGTTCTTCTCCAGCTTCATTCTGCGCACCCAGGCCTGGAAGCAGATACTGGCCGATGAGGGGTTCATCGCCCAAACGCTGAAATTCCTGGCGATCCTGCCAGCCGACGGGCACCTGACCGCCACGCCGTTCGCGGTCGTCGCGGGCCTGACCTATAACTTCCTGCCGTTCATGGTGCTGCCGATCTACGCTAACCTGGGCCGGCTGGACACACGCCTGCTCGAGGCCTCGGGGGATCTCTATGCCAGCCCGATGACCTCCTTCTTCAAGGTGACGCTGCCGATGAGCGCCCCAGGCGTCTTCGCCGGCACCCTGCTGACGTTCATCCCGGCCGCCGGCGACTACGTGAACGCGGCCCTGCTGGGCAATAACCGCAATACGACGATGATCGGCCAGATCATCGATTCCAGATTCTTCAAGGTCATCGATTACCCGGGCGCCTCGGCGTTGAGCTTCGTGCTGATGGTCTCGATCCTGGTCCTGGTCACGATCTATATCCGCCGCTTCGGGACCAAGGAGCTGATGTAGCATGAAGCAGAAAATCGGACGCTGGTTCATCCCTGCTGTCGGCGGGCTGGCTTTCATCTACCTCCTGGTCCCGATCGCGTACATCTTCGTGTTCTCCTTCAACGATGCCGGCCGCACCAACCTGGACTGGCGCGGCTTCACCCTGGAGAACTGGCAGAACCCCTGCGGCGCTCCGGCGGTCTGCGAATCGCTGGTGCACTCGCTGCAGGTCGGCACGGTGGCCACGATTGCCGCTACCGCCTTGGGCACGCTGATCGCCATCGGCCTGGTCCGCTACAAGTTCCGGTTCCGCAAGCTCACCGATGTGCTGATCATTTTGCCGTTGGCTACGCCGGAGGTCGTGCTCGGTGCTTCGCTGCTGGCACAGTTCCTGAACCTCGGTTGGGAACTGGGCTACGCCACCATCGTGATCGCCCACATCGTGTTCTGCATGTCCTTCGTGATCGTCACCGTCAGGGCTCGTGTCTCCTCGCTGGATCCGCGATTGGAAGAAGCGGCCGCCGATCTCTACGCCTCGCCGCGTGCAGCCTTCTGGAAGGTGACGTTCCCGCTGCTGCTGCCAGGCATTGTGGCCGCCGCGCTGTTGTCCTTCGCGATGAGTTTCGATGATTTCATCATCACGAATTTCAACTCCGGCACCTTCCAGACCTTCCCGAAGTTCATCTATGTGGCAGCTACCCGCGGCATCCCGGCCCAGGCGAATGTCATTGGTTCGGCTATGTTCATCCTTGCCCTGCTCGTGGTGGTCATCGGACAGGTGATCAGCTACCGGAAGAAGAAACAGCTGGAGAATTCCTAGGTTCCAAAGGCCCGCGCTCTTCAGCGCGGGCCTTTGGCTTGCCAGCTGGTCAAAAAGCAGGGATCGTCACTAGCATGAGCGTTACCCAGCTCGCTCCTTGCGCCCTCTGGAACCTGCACGTTTTTGGACTGGCGCTAGGCCTCCGGCCGCTTGCTGCTCTTGCGGTGATTTGCAGGACCATTGCCTGCAGGATGCAGCCGGGCCCAAAGGCCATTAGGGTGGCTGGCGGAACGAAATATTGGCAGAGAGCCGAAATGCGGGCATCTGACATATAGTAAATACTTAGCTTTACAATATATGGTCTACAGGTTGATACCTTGCTGGCCTGTAGGTGCAGGTCTATGAACGATTGGAAACTTCATGAGCGATAAGCCAGTTTGGCTCTCCGGGCCTGAACGCGACGCCTGGCTTGGACTGCATGCTGTCATGACTTTGCTTCCGGCGGCCTTGGATTCCGATCTGCAGGGCCTGGAAGGCATCACGCTTTTCGACTACCACATGCTCGCCATGCTCTCCGAGGCCAAGGACCATCAGCTGACCATGACGACGCTGGCTTCGCACACCAGTGCTTCGCTTTCACGACTGTCGCATGTGGTCAAGAAGCTGGAGAAGCGCGGCTGGGTTACCCGCGAGCAGTCCGCAGAGGATGCCCGTGTGAAAATCGCCTCATTAACGCAGGCCGGATGGGAAGCCGTGCAGCAGATGGCGCCTCACCACGTTGCCTCGGTGCGCGGACTTCTCTTCGATACCCTTGATGACAAGGACGTTAACGATCTCACGCGGATCGCACGCAAAATTACAACTTCGCTTGATGCGGATCATTGGATCCTGAATTCGGAAAACCTCGATTTGGAACACTGAGGAATTCTCGATAAGCTAATCAGGCGTTAATCGCGTGTGTTGTTATGCCGTCTAACAGCAGAACAACTGCGCGTTGCCCGTAATACCGAATATCGTGGCCGACTGAGTACGGGGAAATTGCTCGACCGGTTGCGAAGTTCACCGACTTACATACTTTAAGGCTCTTCGGTTGGTTCTCACCCAGCCTGGTTACCTTCCTAGTGTGCAGTATTAACGGTGTTTCACTGGTTGGCGGGACTCATAACGCAGAAGCGGTGTCGATATTTTGGTATGGGCACTGTGCGCGAGTACCGCCGAATTTTACTACTAACTAACTGAGGAGTGATCATGGCAGCTGTTTGCCAGGTAACCGGTACTACTCCGGCCTTCGGACATAGCATCTCCCACTCGCACCGTCGCAACAAGCGTCGTTTCGATCCGAACATCCAGAAGAAGACCTACTACGTGCCTTCCCTGCGCCGTAAGGTGACCCTGACCCTGTCGGTCAAGGGCATCAAGGTCATCGATGCTCGCGGTATCGACGCTGTAATTGCTGACCTGATTGCGAAGGGTGTGAAGCTCTAAAAATGGCAAAGAAGGATAAGGACGTACGTCCGATCATCAAGCTGAAGTCCACCGCTGGAACCGGTTTCACTTACGTAACCCGTAAGAACCGTCGTAACAACCCTGACCGCATGGTCATGAAGAAGTACGACCCAGTCGTCCGTAAGCACGTTGAATTCCGAGAGGAGCGCTAAGACATGGCCAAGAAGTCCAAGATCGCAAAGAACGAACAGCGCAAGGTCATTGTCGAGCGTTACGCTGCAAAGCGTCTCGAATTGAAGAAGACCCTGGTTGATCCAAACGCAACCGACGAAGCTCGCGAAGCTGCACGCGTAGGCCTGCAGAAGCTTCCACGCGATGCTTCCCCGATTCGCGTTCGCAACCGCGACGCAATCGACGGTCGCCCACGCGGCACCTTCCAGAAGTTCGGTATCTCCCGTGTTCGCTTCCGCGACATGGCGCACCGTGGTGAGCTTCCGGGCATCACCAAGTCTTCCTGGTAAGACCTGCAAGTCTTTTGACTTAGCAAGCCGCCTTCCCTTTCGGGAAGGCGGCTTCGCCTTTTAACGTCGCCACCACCGGCGTTTCACCGGTGCCTTCTCTGCCACCGGTGCAGGTTCTGCCGCCCGGCGTTCCTGCCAACCAAGCACCTCTGCGGTGGAATCGCGCAAAGCGGTGATCACCGGCGGGCCGCCAAGCAGCTGCCGCCGCGCCTCGATAATGCGGGCATTGAAATCCTCGATATGCTCACGCACGGCCCGCTCGGAGGGCAAGCGGTCCAAGGTCTGCTCCATCTGCTCATCTTCCACGCGCAAAGTCAGCGCTGGTGGGCCCAGCCCGGTAAGCTGCTCTCGGCGCATCCTGGACTTCAGCCACCAGTCGGGATCGTCATTGCTGGTGATATGGTCGATCTTCTGGCCCGAGAGGGCAAGATTGTCGAAGTCCCCGCGGGCGAAAGCCTCATCGAGCACGGAGTTGGCCACTTCCCATGCCTCGTCCTCGGCATGCAGCTGCAGCGGCGTCTTCTGCTTCTCGACGGGTGCCATCCCGGTGGCCTGCGCATACTCGTCCACCGGCAACGGCTCGCTGTCTTGCTTCATCTTGTACCGGGCCGCATTCAGTGCGGCATCCTCGCTGTGCTCCATCTTCCAATGATCCCACCGTGTGCCTGAGCCCGGCAACGGCACTGGGACTTTCCTAAGCAATTGATGGGGGAGGTGGGAAGATAAAATCATTCCCTTCGGGTTCGGGCGCTTCGCCAAGGATCCAGTGCCCAGCAAGCGGCTGCGAGGTGGCTGGAGATCGCTATAAGCGGCCATGTCCCACCCGCAATCGAGCATTATCCCTGTAGTAGCGTGTATTCCATGAAGCCAGCGACGCGCTATCCGAGACCCGCAACTGACATCTACGCGAACCGGCAGCGGTGGGCGCCGCTGGGCCAAGGCAAGACCGTTGTGGTGACCGGCGCGAATAGCGGCCTTGGCTTCTTCGCGAGCCTCGGCTTGGCGCGAGCCGGTGCGCAAGTCATCCTGGCCTGCCGCAACCAGAGCCGTGCGGAGCATGCCATGGAGCAGATCCGGCTGCGCGTACCGGCGGCTAGCGTGGAATTCATGCAGTTCGACTCCTCGCGCATGGAATCCGCAATGGGACTGGCAGCTGAACTGCGCAATCGGCCATTGGATGCGCTGATCGCCAATGCCGGGGTCATCCGGGCGCCGCAGAGCCGCGTCGAGGGCCTGCTGGGCCATGAGCTGACCATGAGCACGAATTTCATCGGGCATGCGCGGCTAGTCGGCGAGCTGGCCGAACGCTTCGCCCAGCCGCTGCGGTTCATCGGGCTGGGATCGATGTCCACCCGGATGCTAGCTACCGATCCGCAAAACCTGGCCTTGACCCGCGACTACCATCCATACCGTGCCTATGCGCAGTCCAAGGCGGCAGTGCAAGCCTTCACCTTGGCCCTGGACCACCGGCTGCGCCAGCTGGACCTGCCTGCTCGCGCGCTGGCCATCCACCCGGGGTATTCGCTTTCCGGGCTGACCCCGCAGGTGCCCAACATCAACGAACCGGACTTTGCCAAGCGGCTGATTGGCCAATTGCAGTCCAGTTTCGCGCAGGGCAAACATGAAGGTGCGGTGGGATTGGTCGAAGCGGCATTGGCGCCGGAACTCGAAGACGCGCCCCGAGGCAGCTACTTGGGGCCGAAATACCTCACGAAGGGTCCAACGGCACTGGCCAGCCCGGCGAAAGCGACCCGCGGCAAGGAGCTGCAAAGCAAAGCCTGGGAACTTTTCGTGGAGGCAAACGAAGGCCTCGATCCGTTCGCGCTGTAGGTCCCGGGTGAACTTTCACACCCTTGATTTGGCGAAAATTCAGCAGAATCCGCAAGATGATGCACTTTTTGTCGCTTTCAGCTGGTAAGTTCAACTCTTGATAAGTCCGTGCGACCGTGCGGCGTTCGGGGCCCGGAAGAGGGCTTTGGATCACTAGTCCAGGAGGACCATACATTGGCTATGAACCGTAGCGAACTTGTTGCTGCTGTTGCAGCGAAGACCGAAAACTCCCAGGTTGCCGTTAATGGTGTTCTGGATGCAGTCTTCGAGGTTTTCGTCGACCAGATTTCCAAGGGTGAGAAGGTGTCGATCCCAGGTTGGTTGGCTGTAGAGCGCACCGATCGTGCAGCTCGCACCGGCCGCAACCCACAGACCGGTGAAGCAATCCAGATTCCTGCTGGCCACTCGGTCAAGCTGACCGCTGGGTCGAAGCTGAAGGCTGCTGTAGCCAAGAAGTAAGCTTCCGCTAGAGCTTTGCGCAAGGCCCGCTATCCGTTCCCGGATTGGCGGGCCTTGCGGCGTTAAGGAACGTTGCAAAAGCCTTCATTGAACCCAAAAATGCTGCCGTTGAGCCAAGAAATCTGCAATTAGTTGAAAAAATCCCGGTTTTCCGCCTGTTTTCCGCAGTTCTGGGGCAAAACGTTTGATATGTTCTCACTGGTAAGACCGTGCGACCGTGCGGCGTTCGGGGCCCGGAAGAGGGCTTTGGATCACTAGTCCAGGAGGACCATACATTGGCTATGAACCGTAGCGAACTTGTTGCTGCTGTTGCAGCGAAGACCGAAAACTCCCAGGTTGCCGTTAATGGTGTTCTGGATGCAGTCTTCGAGGTTTTCGTCGACCAGATTTCCAAGGGTGAGAAGGTGTCGATCCCAGGTTGGTTGGCTGTAGAGCGCACCGATCGTGCAGCTCGCACCGGCCGCAACCCACAGACCGGTGAAGCAATCCAGATTCCTGCTGGCCACTCGGTCAAGCTGACCGCTGGGTCGAAGCTGAAGGCTGCTGTAGCCAAGAAGTAAGCTTCCGCTAGAGCTTTGCGCAAGGCCCGACCCGCTCCGGAGAAATCCAGGAGGCAGGGTCGGGCCTTCTGCTTTATCGGAACACCGTTTGAGGCGCTCTTCTACTTCGCGTAGAATCAGCTTCGATCGTAGAACTCCGCGAAGAATGGCTGCCCATCGTGTCACAGAAACCCGCAACCCGCGTTATCCGCGGCTGGTTGGCGGCAAGCGTGTGCACCTGGACAGCCTTTGCCGCGCACGCCCACAGTGCGCCTACAGCGCTATCGGTGGTGGCCATGGTGCTCATTACCTGCGTCTCTGCGGCAATCGGCGTCGTGCTGGTGGGCCGGAAGTTCTCCTTGTGGGCGACCAGCCTGGTCGTGCTGCTCAGCCAGGGGCTCTACCACCTGAGCTTGTCGGTGATGAGCCACCAGGGCGGCGATCTTTCCGGACTGGAACACGCGCACCATGCGGGGCGCAATCCAGCGCTGGCGCAGGACATCACCGCACAGTACGCCAACGTGCATACCGAATCGATGCTCTACGCCCACGTGCTGGCCGCGATCGCCAGCGTTCTGGTGCTCTACGGCGGTGAACGCCTGCTCAAGGCCTTGGCCGGCTGGCTCACCCTTTCAACGGCCCGGCGGATCCTCTCGCGCATTCGCGTGCAGGTACCTGCTGCCCGGCCGCTTCGTGCCTACTTCCCCTTGCGTTTCCAACTCAAGCTGGCGCAATTGGGAAGACTGCCGGAGCGCCGCGGTCCGCCCTGCTTCATTCTTGCTGCCTGAGTAAAGAATCGAAGCGCCCCGCAAGGGGCTTGGAAGGAACATCATGAGCGTAGTAACCAAGAACATCACCCGGCTGGTCGCAGTACTGGCATTCTCCTTGCTGGCTTTCGCCGGCTCGATCGGTGCCGCCAACGCGCACGACCAGTTGATCGGCTCCACCCCGGAGGCCGGGGCCACCATCCAGGAAGTGCCCGAGGACATCACCCTCGAATTCTCCGGCGTGCTCCAGAGCCTATCCGGCGTGGACTCCACGGTGGTCTCGCTGACCCTCGATGGGGAAAAGATCGACAGCGAGGCCAAGACCAAGGGCACCAAGGTCACCGTCACCCCGGCCATGGAGCTGGGCAACGGCGAGTACCAGCTGGCCTACCGCGTGGTCTCGTCTGACGGCCACCCGATCGAGAACAAGATCGGCTTCAGCGTCGACGCGCCACAGGCCGCCCCCACCCTGGTCAGCTCGAGCGCGCCAGCGGCGCCTAGCGACTCCGCAGGGTCCGCCGACCTTGATCCAGGCGCTAACCCGGTCCAGGACCTGGGCAGCTCGATGAGCCCGGTGGTCTGGGTCATCATCGGCGTGGTCATCCTTGGCGGCGCGCTGGGCGTGCTGGCCAAGTTCATGCGCCAGTCCAAGTAGCCCCCACCCTTCCGGTGCGCCCGAGGCCACCGCTGCCTTTGGCGCGCCTGCACACCGAACCCGAAAGCTTGAGAACATGAATTTCCGCAAAACCACTGCACTGGCCCTGGGCCTTGGACTGCTGCTCACCGGCTGCGCGCAGAGCGCCGACGGGCAGCAGCCCGCACCGGCCGCCGAACAGGAAACCGCCGGGCAAGCCGAAGCGCTGGCCACCAGCGAAACCTGGGCCAAAGCCGCCGAGTCGGGCATGAGCGCGGCCTTCGGCATCCTGCACAATCATTCTGGCACCCCGATTGCGCTGCGCAAGATCAGCAATGCCCAGGGCGATCAGATCCAGATCCACGAAATGCGCGGCACCGGCGACGGGATGACGATGGCGCAGCTCGAAGGGGATCTGGTGATCGAACCCGGCAAGGACGCGGTGCTGGCACCGGGCGGCCACCACCTGATGTTCATGGACCTGCAGGAACCCCTGGTGGCGGCCCAGACGGCGAGGCTGAAGCTGGAATTCGCCGACGGGTCGAGCACCGAGGTGGACTTCCCGATCCGCAACTTCGACGGGGCCAACGAAAGCTACGACGAGCATGCCGGGGATGCGCATGCCGGGCACTAGCGTCGACCGCCGGCTGCTGCTGGGCACCACCGCGGCCGCCGCGCTGGGCGGAATGCTCACCGGGTTCGGCACCGGAAAGCTGAGCGCTCCAGCCCCAGCGGCCACCGCCAACCCGCAGGGGTACCGCCCGTTCTACGGGAAGTACCAGTCGGGGATCCTCGACGGCCAGCAGGCCCACGCGGTCTTCGCCGGGTGGGATCTGCACTGGCGCGAGGGCTCCAAGAAGGAGCAGCTGCGCGCGGTGCTGCAGATGATCACCGATGATGCGGCCCGGCTGGCCAGCGGCCGCGGAGTGCTGGCCGACACCGAACCGGAAATGGCGCAGCCCGGAGGCGAGCTGACGCTGACCGTGGGGCTGGGCCAGAGCTTGTTGGATGTGGCCGGGCGCGGGCAGATCGGCACGCTGCCGCGCTTCGCCGGGGACCAGCTCGATGAGCAGTACGGGCAGTGCGATCTGCTGATCCAGTTCTGCGCGCAGGAGCAGACCGTGCTGCACCATGCGGTGCGGGCGGTGTCCAAGAACCTGCGCGGGCTGGGCGCCAGGCGCTTCGCCCAGACCGGGTTCATCAACCCCGGCGGGCGCGGGTTCCGCAACCTGTTCGGCCAGCTCGACGGGATCAACAACCCCGGCGGAGAACTGCGCGAGAGCGCGGTGTTCGGCCAGCCGGGCTGGATCGAGAACGGGACCACCCTGGCGCTGCGCAGGTTCGAGATGGACCTGGACGGCTGGGACGAGGTGGACGGCGCCGGACGGGACCATGCCCTGGGCCGCCGGCAGTCCGACGGCGCGCCGCTGTCGGGCGCCAGCGTGGATGATCCGGTGGACCTGGCCGCGGCCAATGAGCTGGGGCTGCCGGCGATCGCGGCCAACGCCCACGTGGCGTTGGCCAAGCCGGCCAGCGCGGACGAGACCATGCACCGGCGGGGCTACAACTTCGACGGGGCGGCTTCCGGGTTGCTGTTCGCCAGCTACCAGCGCGACCCGGCCACCAGCTTCATCCCGGTGCAGCACCGGCTGGCGGCCGCAGATGCGCTGAACACCTGGCTGAAGCCGGTGGGATCGGGCTTGTACGCGATCCTTCCCGGGGTGCGCGAAGGCGGCTACCTGGGGGAGGCGTTGCTGGGCCAGGTGTGAGATGCGCCCAAAGCGGGCTGCCGCGCGGTGACCGGCCGGGCGAAAAATGAGATGATGAGAAGGTTATGGATACAGCACAGCGCACGGTTTCAGTCACCCGCTTCATCCTGCCCGGAATCCTCGCTGCGGCGGTGGCCTTCATGGCGGCGGTGTTGTTCACCGGGATCGCCCGGCCGGCGGATTTGGCCGATCCCGGGGCTTTCGTGCGCTGGTCGCTGCCCATCTCCCGGGCCATCCACCATGCCTCGATGTCGCTGAGCATCGCCGCACTGGTTTTCGGTGCGGCGATCATCCCGCGGTCCGCCAAGGTGACCGGCGATGCCGAAGGCCAGGCCCATCCGGCGTTCGCCCGCACGATGAATATCGCCGCCGGGGCCGCGGTGGTGTGGACCCTGTCCGCGGCCACCGTCATGCTGCTGACCTTCTGGGATTTGGCCGGCATCCCGATGAGCCTGGATCCGCAGTATTCGGCCGCGATCCTGGACTACATCCTGTCGATCACCAGCGGGCGGGCCTGGGCCTGGATGGTGGTGATCGCCGCGATCACCAGTTCGCTGGCCCTGGCCGCGCGCTCCAGGACCACGGTGGGGCTCAGCGCATTCTTCTCGCTGTTCGGCATCCTGCCGCTGGCCTTCATCGGCCACGCGGCCGGGGGAGACGACCACTTCGCCGCGGTGAACTCCATCGGCCTGCACCTGCTGGCCGTGGTGCTCTGGTTTGGCGGCATCATGGTGCTGGCCCTGCTCGCTCCGACGCTGGGCGGCGAAGCGCCGGGACGCAAACGCGGGCAGGTGCTGGCCGGGGTGGTGCTCAAGCGCTATTCCGCGCTGGCCACCTTCGCGGTGTTCCTGATGATCGGCTCGGGCCTGGCTTCGGCGGTGATCCGCATTACCGGCTGGGACCAGTGGCTGACCCCGTACGGCATCCTGGTGATCGTGAAGATCCTGATCACCCTGGGGCTGGGCGCACTGGGCCTGTGGCACCGGCGCATGGTGATCCCGCGGCTGCTGGAGGGCAAGTTCACGGCGCTGCGCGCGGCCTGGCAGGTCGTGGCCGGCGAGGTCATCCTGATGGCTGCGGTGATGTCGGTGGCCACCGTGCTGGCGCGCACCGCTCCGCCGACTTCCGATGAGCCTCCGGTGCAAGCGACCCCGGCCCGCCTGCTCACCGGCTACGACCTGCCGCCGGCCCCGGATACCGCCGCGTGGTTCACCACCTGGCGCATGGACTGGATCTGGGTGGCCGTGTGCCTCTTCGGCCTGGCCGTGTACCTGTGGGCCTTCATCAAGCTGGCCCGCCGCGGCGACAAGCCTAGCGTGCTGCGCCTGGCCAGCTGGATCGTGGGCCTTTTCGCGCTGTTCTACGTGACCAGCGGCGCGGTGGCCGTGTACGGCAAGATCCAGTTCTCCACCCACATGGTCGACCACATGTCGCTGACCATGATCGTGCCGATCTTCCTGGTCCTGGGCACCCCGGTCACGCTGCTGCTCAAGGTGCTGGGATCGCGCGTCGACGGCACCCGCGGCCCGCGCGAATGGATCCTCTACCTGGTGCACTCGCGCTACTCGAAGGTCATCACCCACCCGATTTTCGCCGCGGTGAACTTCGCCGGCTCGATCGTCGTCTTCTACTTCACTCCGTTGCTGGAACCGGCCATGCGCTACCACGCGGGCCACGAGCTGATGAACCTGCACTTCCTGCTCACCGGATACCTGTTCGCGCTGTCGCTGGTGGACGCCGACCCGGTCCCCAAGCGCTACCCGTACCCGATGCGCCTGGTGGTGCTGCTGGCCACCGTCGCCTTCCACGCCTTCTTCGGGGTGGCGCTGATGAGCACCGA
Organism: Glutamicibacter sp. NPDC088483; assembly: GCF_044753145.1. Taxonomy (NCBI): domain Bacteria; kingdom Bacillati; phylum Actinomycetota; class Actinomycetes; order Micrococcales; family Micrococcaceae; genus Glutamicibacter; species Glutamicibacter sp. NPDC088483. Next base: position 781,823 of record NZ_JBIVMP010000001.1, on the reverse strand, counting down.
AACCCTGCTGGCCCCGGATTACTTCGGGAACATGGGCCGCACCTGGGGCGGCACCGCACTGGAGGACCAGGTGGTGGGTGCCGGGGCGATGTGGGCGATCGGCGAAGTGCCGACCCTGGTCCTGGCCATTTTCGTGGTCATCTCGTGGCTGCGCCAGGACAAGAAGGACACCAAGCGCTACGACCGCCAGGCCGAGCGCGACAACGACGCCGAGCTGGCTGCCTACAACGAAATGTTCGCCCGCTTCAAGCAAGCCGACCGAAGGGACCCACGTGCCTAGCACCAAGAAAATCCTCGCCGCCTCCCTGGCGGTGTGCGCGCTGCTGGCCGCAAGCGCCTGCTCCGCGCAATCCGAAATGCCGCAGGACGAAACGCACAAGATCGCCGTGCAGGGCACCGCGACGCCCAGCGCATCGCAAGAGCCGCAAGAGCCTGCCCAGCCGGAAGAAATGACCACCGCGCAGGTGGCCACCACGGCCGGCGCAGTGATGGCCGCCGAGCTCGGCTTCCCCTCCAGCGCCAAGATCCAGGGCGAGGACCTCGAATCCCTGGCCACGCCGCCCACCGATACGCTCAAGGACCTGGTGGTCCTGCCGTCCCAATGCTCGGCTCCGATCGAGGACTTGAACTGGTCGCCGGTGCAGCTGGGCACCGAGGCGGCGCGCACCGACTTCACCAACGAGAACCAGTCGATCACCGGGTCGGTGGAGGTGGCCAAGCTCGGCGACGGGGCGGCGAAGGTGGCGGCGCACAATGCGAACGTGGCCACCATCCTGGAGGAATGCAAGAGCGTGAAGCTCAACGGGCTGGACTACCGCGAGACCCTGGCGTTCTCCGATCCGGGCGTGCAGGATGCGGATTCGGCCCTGTACTACAGCCGTGATGGGCAGTATGCGCAGGATTCGCTGGTGCTGATCAAGAGCACCGGGGAGTATGCGGTGATGGTCTCCTTCCTCTCGGCGACCTCGCTGCAGGATGCCGCCTTCAACCAGGTGGCCACCGGCATCATGGACACCGTGCTCGCGCAGCTGCCCTAGCTCGCCGCCCCGGCAGGGAATAGAAGGCGTGGGCCTGCGGTTACACCAGCAGACCGTGAGCGAGTTTCACACTTTTCTCAATGTTGCTTAACACCGTTAGCCCCAGCGGGCCGCGGTGGCAGATAATTGAGGTTCGAATTGCCGCAGCCGCGGCGACAGCGAAAGGATCACCATGAGCACTTCCGAATCCGTCCGCGCCAATTACAAGGTGCGCGCCAGCGAACTGCTGGGCCGCAACTGGCTGAATACCGGCGGCAAGCAACTGGATCTGGACGCATTGCGCGGCAAGATCGTGCTCCTGGACTTCTGGACCTTCTGCTGCATCAACTGCCTGCACGTGCTCGACGAGCTGCGCCCGCTGGAGGAGCAGTACAAGGACGTGCTGGTCACCGTCGGCGTGCACTCCCCGAAGTTCGAGCACGAAGCGGATCCGGATGCGCTGGCCGCCGCCGTGGAGCGCTATGAAATCCACCACCCGGTGCTCGACGACCCGGAATTGGTCACCTGGCAGGCCTACGGCGCCCGCGCCTGGCCTACCCTGGTGGTATTGGATCCCGAAGGCTACATCGTCGCGCATCTGTCCGGCGAGGGCCACGCCCAGGGCCTGGGCTCGCTGGTCGAGGAACTGGTAGCCGAGCACGAAGCCAAGGGAACGCTGCACCGCGGCAACGGGCCGTACGTGGCACCGGCAGCCCGCGAAGGCGACCTGCGCTTCCCGGGCAAGGCCATCGCCCTGGCCAACGGCAATTTCCTGGTGGGCGATTCGGGCCACCACCGCCTGGTCGAACTGGCCGGCGACCTGTCCACCGTGGTGCGCACCATCGGCGCCGGGGTCAAGGGCTATGCCGACGGGGACGCTGCCACCGCGCAGTTCAACGAACTGCAGGGGCTGGCCGCCTTGCCGGCGGAACTGGCCGCCGAAGTCGGCTACGACGTGATCGTCGCCGACACCGTCAACCACCGCCTGCGCTCGGTGAACCTGGCCACCGGCGCCGTGGGCACCCTGGCCGGCAACGGCGTGCAGCGCCTGCTGGATTCGGAGAACGCCCGCCAAGAAGTCCAGCCCACCGAGCTGGGCACCGATGCGCTGAATATTTCGCTCTCGTCCCCATGGGATGTGCTCTACCACCCATCGGGGCAGGTCATCGTCGCGATGGCCGGGACCCACCAGATCTTCGCCTTCGATCCGCGCACCGGCGCCGTGTCGGTCTTCGCCGGCACCGGGCTGGAAGGCCTAACCGATGGCGCGCCGGATGAGGCCTGGTTCGCCCAGTCCTCGGGCCTGGCGCTGGATGGCGAGAACGTGTGGATCGCCGACTCGGAAACCAGCGCCCTGCGCTGGATCGAGGTCGAGGACGGCAAGGCGAGCTCCGTGCATACCGCGGTGGGCACCGGCCTGTTCGACTTCGGCTTCCGCGACGGCCAGGCGCAGCAGGCGCGCCTGCAGCACCCGCTGGGCGTGGCCGTGCTGCCGGACCACTCGATTGCGATTGCCGACTCCTACAACGGCGCGGTGCGCCGCTTCGATCCGGCCACCAAGACCGTGTCCACCCTGGCCAAGGGCCTGAAGGAACCGGCCGACGTGCTGGTGGACACCACCGTGGACGGCGATCCGGTGCTGCTGGTCGTGGAGACCAACTCCCACCAGCTGGTGCGCATCCCGATCCCTGCCGAAGCACTGGTGGTCGACCAGGGCGCCAGCCAGACCCAGCGCCCCAAGACCCGGGTGCAGGCCGGCAAGCACGGGATCCTGGTCCGCTTCGCGGCACCCAAGGGGCAGAAGCTCGATGACCGCTGGGGCGATCCGACCCAGCTGAAGATCTCGGCCAGCCCGGAGGAACTGATCCTCGACGGCGCCGGCACCTCGGTGGGCCTGTCCCGCACCCTGGAACTGAACCCGGAGGTGGCCGAGGGCGTGCTGCACATTACCGCCCGCGCGGCGGCCTGCGATGGCGAACCGGGCGGCGAGATTCCCGATCACGCGGCCTGCCACCTGTACCAGCAGGACTGGGGCATCCCGGTGGTGCTGGACGCAGAGGGCGAGGACGAACTGCTCCTTGACCTGCGTGGCGTGAATTAGCCCCGGCCCGAAGCATGCATCAGGCGCACCAGCGATGGTGCGCCTTTTGCGTGCCCGGCGGCGAACGCCCGGGCAGCGCCACAGCAAGAATCTGAGGAAACCTCAGCATTTTCCTGCCCGGGTGGCTAGACTGGAGGGCGGGAGGAGCCGGAGGGATCTGGCGGTAGCTATGGCGTCGAAAATGTTCCGTGCACTGGAAGTACCAAATTACCGGTTGTGGGTGATCGGTGCGCTGGTCTCCAATATCGGAACCTGGATGCAGCGCGTGGCCCAGGACTGGCTGGTGCTCACCGAGCTCACCGACCACGATGCAGTGGCCACCGGCATCACCACCGGCCTGCAGTTCCTGCCCGTGCTGCTGCTGGGCCCCTATGCCGGACTGATCGCCGACCGCTTCGACAAGCGCCGGTTGCTGATCCTCACGCAGAGCTTCATGGGAGTCTGCGCCCTGGTCCTGGGCCTGCTGGTGGTTACCGGCACGGCGCAGCTGTGGCATGTCTACGTGCTGGCCACGATGCTGGGCATCGGCGCCTCCTTCGACGCCCCGGCACGCCAAGCGTTCGTCTCCGAGGTGGTTCCCGGCACCCACCTGGCCAACGCGGTGGCGTTGAACAGCGCCAACTTCAACTTGGCCCGGCTGGCCGGACCCGGCGTGGCCGGTGCGGTCATCGCCCTGGTGGGCACCGGACCGGCGTTCCTGCTCAACGGCACCTCATTCCTCGCGGTGATTTTCTCGCTGGTGTTCATGCGCAAGGACGCACTGAACCCTTCCAAGCCGGTCGCGCGCGCCAAGGGGCAGGTGCGGGAGGGCTTGGCCTACGTGAAGAACCGCAAGGACCTGGTGCTGATCTTCTTCCTGGCCGGCGTGATCGGCACCTTCGGGCTGAACTTCCAGATGACCAACGCGCTGATGGCCACCGAGGTCTACGGGGTAGGAGCAGGGGAGTACGGCATCCTGGGCTCGATCATGGCCGTGGGCACCTTTGGCGGGGCGCTGTTCGCTGCCCGGCGTTCGGCTCCGCGCTGGCGCTTCCTGATCGGCGGCGGCGTGTTCTTCGGCATCGCCGGGATTGCCAGTGCGTGGATGCCCAACTACATCGCGTTCGCGCTGGTGCTGATCCCGGTGGGACTGGGGTCGCTGACCTTCTTGAACAGCTGCAACACCATGGTGCAGACCTCGGTGCCCCCGGAGTACCGGGCGCGCGTGCTGGCGCTGTACCTGATGGTGGTGATGGGCGGTACGCCCATCGGCTCGCCGCTGATCGGCTGGTTCGCTGAACTGTTCGGGATCCAGATCGCCGTGACCATTGGCGCCGGGTTGTCGCTGGCCGCCAGCTTGGCAGCGCTGGTGGTCTGGCAGAAGTTCAAGACCAACGCGGTGCCGCTGCGCAGCCAGTTCCGCGAACTGCTCGGACGCTAGCCGGCCACCTGTTCGCCGCCGGCCACCGGAACCACGGAAACTTCGGTGGTGCTGGTGGTCAGCTGCGCGGTGAAGGAGTAGTCATCCTTGACGGTCTTCTTGGCCTTGGCGCCGGTGCGCAGATCCTGCTCGGTCAGGGTCAAGGTGGCGGTGGCCTTCAGCGGGGACAGCACCCAGGCACCGTTGTAGTAGTTCACTTCAATGGTGGGGTACTTCGCGATGGACCAGTCGATGGTTGCCGGGTCCACGCGCGCCGAGGTGCTGTAGGCGAACGGGCATCCGGCAGGCATCAGCACCTGCTCGCTGGCGCACTCGTTGAGGTAGTTCTTCACCTTGGCATTGATGGCAGCGATGAATTCCTTGGTCGGCTCGGTCTTCAGCGCGATCTCCACCGGCTCCTTGGCAGGCTTGGTGACCACCATCCCGCGGGTGTCGGCCGCAAAGTTCTTGGTGCTGAAGCTCGCGTCGAGGATCGAGGGGTAGAACACCGGAAGGGTGCTCACGCCAGCCGATAACGGGATCTTCTGCTCGTTGACCGTGACCTCGTTGACGGTGTTGGCCTTGATCTTCACGCTGGGCAGCGTGCTTGGCTCGAAGGCCCACTTGTCGAACAGCAGCCAGGATTTGCCGGCATGGCGCAGCGTGTAGGTCGATTCCTTGTCCACGCCGTGGGCCTTGTAATGCGCGGTGACGGTGCGCAATTGCTCATCGCCCTCTACCGCCTGGGCCTTGTCGGTGGTGAAATCCGTAATTCCGGCCTGGGTGCGCTTGAGCACGTCCCCGTCCAGGGCAACAGCATCGCCCTGCGGGACCTGGGCCTGCATCAGGCCCAGGGCTTCGGCGCCTTCGCCCCTGGCCAGATGCTGCTGCAGTGCCTGCACCTGGTGCTGGGGGGAGAAGAGCGTACGGTTGGCGGCGATCGTTCCGGCAATGACCAGAACGACGACAGCCGCTGCAGCCAATGCCCAGCGAAGAGCCAGGCGGGCAGCGGAGATCGGCGTGGAATTACGAGTGTTCATCAGTAGCTAGGCTATCTGGTTTCCGGGCCCAGACCGAAAACGGCGTGCTGGAAGAGCCAGGTATTACTAACGGCGGCGCTTGCGGTTGCCGAAGAAGCCGCGGATCAGCTCGCGGCCAAGCACCTTGGCGGCCCCCATGGCCATGTCCATCATCGGGTTCCCTTCTTGGCGCGGTTGGCTCTGGCGTGGGGCGCTTTCCCGTCGTGGCTCCTTCGCCGGCTCGGGAGCAGTCGCTGGCGCCGGCGCCGCGGCTTGGGTTTTGGCCTCGAGCATTTCGCGGGCAGAATCACGATCCACTGCGGCGCTGTACTGCGCAGCCAGCGTCGAAGTGCCACGGACCTGGGTCATCACCTCAGGTGAGGCCGGGCCGATGTTGGACCCCGGCGAGGACATCTTGGTCCACGCTACCGGGGTCGGTGCACCTTGCTCGCCCAGCACGGTGACCACAGCCTCGCCGACACCGGCCTGGGTCAGCGCCTCCTGCAGGTCCAGCTCTCCGGTTGGGAAGGTCTTGATGATCTGCTTGAGCGCGCTCTGGTCCTTGGCGGTGAACACGCGCACCGCATGCTGGATGCGGTTACCCAGCTGGCCGAGCACCTCATCGGGCAGGTCGGTCGGGGACTGGGTGATGAAGAACAGGCCCACGCCCTTGGAGCGGATCAGGCGCACGGTGTTGATGATCGCATCGGTGAAGGCCTTGGTCGCATCCTTGAAGAGCAGGTGGGCCTCGTCGAGGAAGAACACCAGCTTGGGCTTCTCCAGGTCCCCGGCTTCTGGCAGGTCCTCGAACATGTCGGCCAGGAGCCACATGAGGAACGTGGAGAAAAGCATTGGCTGGGAGCTGACCGAGGGCAGTTCCAGGATGTTGATGACGCCGGCGCCGTCGCGCACCTGCAAGAAGTCCGCGGTATCGAACTCCGGCTGCCCGAAGAACTGGTCCAGTCCCTGGGTCTGCATGATCGTGATGCCGCGCAGGATCACCGATGCGGTGGATGAGGAGACGCCGCCCAGGGCGGCTAGCGCCGGGGCGCCGTCGTCGCTGAGCAGGAAGCTGATGACAGCTTTCAGGTCGCTGAGGTCATCCAGCGGCAGCTTATTGGAGTCGGCGTAATGGAAGATCAGCTGCAGGCATTCTTCCTGGGTTTCGTTCAGTTCCAGGACACGGGCCAGCAAAATCGGGCCGAAGGCGTCCACGCTGGCGCGTACCGGGACGCCCTGCCCATTGCCACCCAGGCTGAGGAACTCGACCGGGTTGGTGCGCGCAACGAATTCGTGGCCGAGCTCGGCCAGTCGGGCACTGAGCTTCTCCGACGGTTCGGCAGGCTGCGCCAGGCCGCTCAGATCGCCTTTGACATCGGCGAGGAAAACCGGAACCCCGGCCACGGAGAGCTGTTCTGCCATGGTCTGCAAGGTGACGGTCTTGCCGGTGCCGGTGGCACCAGCGATCAGGCCGTGGCGGTTGAGCATTTTCAACGGAAGGCGGACCTGCGCGGTTGGCTCGGCTTTGCCGCCGATCAGTGCAGCCCCGAGCTCCAAGCAATCGGATTCGAAGTCGTAGCCCTCAACGAGGCTGGTCAGCAAAGTATTCGTTTCCTGGGTCATGGCTTCACTCTATTGCTTTTAGAACGGGTGCAACAGACGCTGGACGAAAGTTTGGGTGCGGGGGTTGGCAGGCGTGCCGAGCACCTGGGCCGCCGGACCGGACTCCACGACCACCCCGCCATCCATGAACACCACGGTGTCGGCCACATCCCGGGCGAAAGCCAGCTCGTGGGTCACCAGCACCATGGACCAGCCCTCTTGGGCCAATTCCTTGATGACCGTGAGCACCTCGCCGACCAGCTCCGGATCCAGTGCGCTGGTGGGTTCGTCGAAGAGCAGCAGATCCGGCTGCTGCATCAGCGCGCGGACAATGCCCACGCGCTGCTGCTGGCCGCCGGACAGGGAGTTCGGGTAGGCGTCGGCCTTGGCTTCAAGGCCCACGCGGGCCAGCAGCTTCTTCGCCTGCGCCAGGACCTGGTCCTTGGGACGCTTTTGCACCTCGATCGGCCCGATGCTCACGTTCTGCAGCACCGTCAGATGGGGGAACAGGTGATGTCCCTGGAACACCATCGCCGAACGCTTGCGCAGGATCTGTGCGGCCTTGGGTTTCATCCCGGCGCTGAAGGAAACTTCCGGCCCGCCGGCGAATCCGACGGTGCCGGCATCGGCGATTTCCAGGCCGTTCAGGCAACGCAGGGCGGTGGTCTTGCCAGAGCCCGACGGGCCAATCAGTGCCAGCACTTCACCGGAATGCACGGTGAAGTCGATGCCTTCGAGCACCTGGTTCTCGCCGAAGGCCTTATGCAGGGCGGTGACGGAGAGCAGGGCGGAATTACTTGGCGACATACTTTTCAAGCCTTCCTTCAACAGAGTTTTGCAGGGCCGAAAGTACCAGGCAGATGACCCAGTAGATGGCTGCGGCCTCGCAATAGAGCAGCAGGAACTCGTAGGTGGAGGCCGTGATTTCCTGGGCCTTGCGGAACATTTCGGTGACCAGGATGGTGGAGGCCAGCGAGGTGTCCTTGACCAGGGAAATGAAGGAGTTCGACAGCGGCGGCACAGCCACCCGGGTGGCCTGCGGCAAGATCAGCCGGTACAGGGTGCGCGTGCGCGACATGCCCAGGGTGTAGCCGGCTTCCCATTGGCCCTGGGGGACCGAGAGGATCGCGGCACGAATGATTTCAGCGGCGTAACCGCCGATGTTCAGGCTGAAGGCGATGATGGCACTAGGCCACGGGTCGATGGTCAGGCCCACCGAAGGCATGCCGTAGAAGATGACGAACAGCTGCACCAGCAGCGGCGTGCCGCGAATGATGGAGATGTAGATCCGGGCAATCGAGGAGATGACCCGGTTCTTGCTGATCCGCATCAGCGCCATCAGCAAGGCGATGACCAGGCCCAAGGCCATGCTGATCAGGGCCAGCGGAATGGTTGCCGTGATCGCCCCGAGGGCTAACGGCCCGAGCGAGTCGAGGAATAACTGCCATTTCGAATCCATGGGCTACCTTTTGCGCAAATGAGACTGGCTCCACGCGTTCTTACGTGTGGAGCCAGTCTACTTATAGTGTTTGCTACTTGCTGACGTCTTCGCCGAAGTACTTCTCGGAGATCTTTGCCAGTTCCCCCTCGGCGCGCAGCTCCTCGAGCGCGGTGTCAATGGCCTGGGCCAGTTCAGTGGAATCCTTGCGCAGGGCTACAGCGGATTCGCTCTTCTCCTCGGATTCGGCAGCGATCTTGATGCTGTCATCCGGGTTGGTCTTCTGCGCATCCAGGAACGTCAGCTTGTCGTTCACGGTGGCATCGACACGGCCCTGCTTGAGCAGGGTGATCGACTGGGCCCAGCCTTCCACCGGCTCGACGTTCGCGCCGGCGGCCTTGGCGGTCTCGTAGAAGTTGCTGGTCAGCGACTGCGCGGTGGTCTTGCCCTCCAACGTCTCGAAGGAGGTGATCTCGCTGTTATCGCTCTTGGTCACCACCACGCCGGTGGAGACGGTGTAAGGCTCGGTGAACAGGTACTTCTCTTCGCGTTCCGGGTTGATCGAGACCTGGTTGGCGACGGCATCAAAACGCCCGGCATCCAGTCCGGCGAAGATCGCGTCCCACTGGGTTTCCTGGAACTTGACCTCGACGCCCATCTTCTCGCCGACGGCTTCGATGACCTCGACGTCGTAGCCGGTCAGCTCGTTGCCCTCGTGGTAGGAGAACGGGCGGTAGGTGCCTTCGGTGCCCACGGTCAGCACGCCCGAATCCTGGACCTTCTTCAAGGTGGCTCCGGTGTCCGCCGAGGACTTGGCGCCACCGGATTCGCTTGCGGAGGTCGATGGGCCTGCCGAGCCGCAGGCGCTCAGTGACAGGGCGATAATTGCGGCAGTAGCCAGCAGTGGTGCAGTGCGCTTCATGGTGACCTCGCTAGGGGAGTGGATAAAAGCTGTTGTCCTACTGAACACTCTAGTGATGATCGCTTATTCCTGCAGGTGGAAGTTACGCTAAATTCCGAGGACGATCGCCAGCAGCATCATCAGCGGGATCGCGCAGATGGTGGTGACCAGGACCGTGTCCTTCGCGATTACCACCCCGTGGTCATAGCGCATGGCCGTCACGAAAATGTTCTGCGCAGTTGGCAGGCCGGCCATGATGACCGACGCCACCAGCAGCTCGCCACGCAGATTGAATACCCAGTAGGCCAGTGCCCAGGCCAGGAACGGGTGGAGCAGCAGCTTGGCTCCGGCGGCGATCAGCACATCGGCGCGGCGGCCCGACTTCTTTTCCAGCGGCTTGGAACCCACCAAGGAGATGCCGAAAGCCATAAGCATGGCGGGAATCGAGGCGCCGGCAATCAGGTCGATCGGTTCGAGCACGATGGAGGGCAATTCGATGCCGGTCAGCGCGACGGCCAAGCCGAGCAGCGACCCGATGATCATCGGGTTCTTCGCGGTGGCCAGCAGCAAAGCGATCGGGGTGGTGCGGTGCCGCGAGGTGGTGGCATCCAGCATCGCCAGATTGATCGGCTGGTAGAGGGCCAGCTGGAAGAGGATGATCGGGGCCGCGTAGGACATGTCGCCGAGCACGTACAACGCGATGGGCAGGCCCAAGTTGGCGGAGTTCACCGTGGAGGCGGACATTGCCGCGATGATGTTTTCCGAGGCCGGGCGCTTGAGCATCCGGGCCGTTGCCAGGTAGTAGAGCACCGCGGTCAGCGCCGCGGACAGGGAGGCAACCCAGAGCAGCGGCCCGAGCACGGAAACCGGATCGGACTCGGCCAGGGTGGTGAACAGCAGGGCGGGGCTGGCCACGAAGAAGGTGACCCGGCTGAGCACATGGCGGCCTTGCTCGCCCAGCACCCCGGTGCGGCCCACCAAGTAGCCGACGAGAATGACAACCCAAATGATGGAGAAGCCTTCGAGGACTCCGGTCATCGTGCTCCTTCGCTGGCTATCAGCAGACCAACAACGCCGGAGCACCATTGGTGCCCCGGCGTTCGCTTGAGCGGGCGACGGGAATCGAACCCGCGTATCGAGCTTGGGAAGCTAGCGCTCTACCATTGAGCTACGCCCGCAGTGCACCGAGCGGCCTATTGACGGCCCGGGCATCAAAAGCATATCCCACGAATCCCGCGCACCGGAAAACGGCACGGAAAATCGTGGCCAAAGTTACGCAATGCCTATTCGGAGGGCTTCTCGTTGAGCAACTGCTCGCGCAGGATCGCCACCCCATCGGCCGGGACCTCGAAGCTGAGCTCGTCGCCGGGGTTCACCACGAAGCCGGTATTGTCCAATGCGCGCACCACGGTGGCGCCCTGGACCTTCACGCCGTAGGGCGCCATGTCGATGTACGAGGAGGGGATGCGCTCCAAGGTGGTGAAGACCGCAACCACGGCCTCGCCGGAAGGGTTGGTCAGCATCATCGGCTGGGCATTCTTGTTCTCGCCGGTGACCTCGTCACGGGAGAGGAAATACACCTCGGCGCTCATGAAAGCGCCGATGACCGAGCCGGACAGCTCAGGTTTATTGAGCCCGGCCTGCAGCATCATTTCGAAATGCGTCTTGGGCTGTGCCCGCTGCTTGTCCATTGGCGTTTCGATGATCGCATCCGGGACCTGGTCTGGTTCTTGGCCTTCAGCGGCGGCGGAGGTGTTCTCGTTGCTCATGTACTACAGCATGTCGCGATAAACCCCCAGGTGCAAACGCCGAATGCGGTTAATTCGGGGTAAAGGCCTAAAATGGCAGATGAGCACACACGATTGAATCAAGGACTGAGCATGCCTGAATTCCGTTACGAGGATCTTCTGCCAATTGGCGAAGATACCACCCCGTACCGCAAGATTTCCTCCGAAGGTGTCGAAGTTGTCGCCGGCCCGGATGGAAAGAACTTCCTGAAGGTCGCGCCGCAGGCACTGGAGCAGCTGGCCGAGACCGCGCTGCACGACATCTCGCACTACCTTCGCCCGGCCCACCTGCAGCAGCTGCGCAATATCCTCGACGACGAGGATGCCAGCCCGAACGACAAGTTCGTCGCCCTGGACCTGCTGAAGAACGCCAACATCGCCGCCGGCGGCATCCTGCCGATGTGCCAGGACACCGGTACCGCGATCGTCATGGGCAAGCGCGGCCAGCGCGTGCTGACCGAAGAGCAGGACGAGATCTCGCTCTCGCGCGGCATCTACAACGCCTACACCCGCCTGAACCTGCGCTACTCGCAGCTGGCTCCGATCACCACCTGGGAAGAGAAGGCCACCGGCAACAACCTCCCGGCGCAGATCGACCTCTACGCGAACACCAAGGACGGCGCTGACACCAGCTACAAGTTCCTGTTCATGGCCAAGGGCGGCGGATCGGCCAACAAGTCCTTCCTGTACCAGGAGACCAAGGCGATCCTCAACGAGAACTCGATGCTGAAGTTCCTCGATGAGAAGCTGCGCTCGCTGGGCACCGCCGCGTGCCCTCCGTACCACCTGTCCATCGTCATCGGCGGCACCTCGGCCGAGATGGCGTTGAAGACCGCGAAGTACGGTTCGGCCAAGTACCTGGATTCGCTGCCGACCGAAGGCGCGATGACCGGCCGCGGCTTCCGCGACACCGAGCTGGAAGACAAGGTCCTTGAGCTGACCCGCCACTTCGGCATTGGCGCGCAGTTCGGCGGCAAGTACTTCTGCCACGATGTGCGCGTGGTGCGCCTGCCTCGCCACGGCGCCTCGCTGCCGGTGGCCATCGCAGTATCCTGCTCGGCTGACCGCCAGATGCTGGCCAAGGTCACCGAAGAGGGACTGTTCGTCGAGCAGCTGGAAACCGATCCAGCCCGCTTCATGCCGGCGGAGGACCACCCGGCCCTGGCCGCGCACGACGACGAGACCGATGGCGTCACCGGCACCGGTGGCTCTTCGGTGGTCAAGATCGACCTGAACAAGCCGATGAGCGAAATCCTGGCCGAACTGACCAAGTTCCCGGTCAAGACCCGCTTGTCGCTGTCCGGTCCATTGGTTGTGGCCCGCGATATCGCACACGCCAAGGTCAAGGAACGCTTGGACGCTGGCGAGGAAATGCCGCAGTACCTCAAGGACCACCCGGTCTACTACGCAGGTCCTGCCAAGACCCCTGAAGGCATGCCTTCGGGTTCCTTCGGCCCGACCACCGCAGGCCGCATGGACTCCTACGTGGACCAGTTCCAGGCTGCCGGCGGCTCGATGGTCATGCTGGCCAAGGGCAACCGCTCCAAGCAGGTCACCGACGCATGCAACACCCACGGCGGCTTCTACCTTGGTTCCATCGGCGGCCCGGCGGCACGCCTGGCCCAGGATTGCATCAAGAAGGTCGAGGTGCTCGAATACGAGGAACTGGGCATGGAAGCGATCTGGAAGATCGAGGTCGAGGACTTCCCGGCCTTCATCGTTGTCGATGACAAGGGCGAGGACTTCTTCGCCGAGACCTTGAAGCCGACCTTCACCGGCATTCCGGTGCGCGCGAAGTAATTCTCCAGCGCTCTGGGCAGGAACCACCTGCCATGAACTGCTCCCCAAAATTTGGACTGTAGAAGCCAGCAACTTTTGGGGAGCATTTTCATGCCACCTGGCGCCACGCAACCTGGAAAACCGTTCCCGGGATTGCTCGCGGTGCGGAGGGCAGATTCCAGGATGCTCCCGCAAAAGGGAAGCCCCTTGCGCGAAGCTCAGAGGGGCAGGGTGCTGACGAGGCTACTTCGTGTGAACTTGCTGCTTCGCGTCCCGGGCACTAGTTAATATTGGACGCTAGTACTGGATGCCCCGCTGCACCCTGATTCGGGCACCGCCCAACGCCCAGCGGATTCGGGCAGAGCCGCGAAATGGCGACTCGCAGCAACAATGTTCGTGGTTCCGGCGGTTCTAGTGGAGCTGGCAGCGGCCTGTTCCAGACCGGACTACTGCGTGAAGCCGAAGCCCCAGTCGCGGTACGGCGGAAGGAAACGCAGGACCATCAAGTCCTCGTCCACGACCACATCTTCGCCCGCCTTCTTGGATTTTTCCTGCGGCTCTTCGTCTTTGGCTTTCGCGGGTTCTTTCTCGATAGCTGCCTTTGCTTCGCTTTGCTCGGCCTCCGCTATCGAGGCAGCCAGCATCTGGTGGTACTCTTCGAAAGTTTCCGCTCCGGAAGCAAGCATCGCTTCGGCATGCTCGACGCCGACATAGCGCACATGCCACGGCTCGTACTTGTAGCCGGTGATCTCTTCCTTGCCCTGGGGGTAGCGGATGATCAGGCCGTATTCCGCCGCGTGCTCGGCAATCCACAGGCCAGCCGGGGTCTGGCCGAATTCGGCTTTCAATTCGGCGCGGCTATCGGTGTAGCCCAGGTCTGCCGCCAAACCAAGCTGGTGCTCGCTGGTTCCGGGGCGCGCAGAAATCCGTTCGGCATAAGCGGTGCCGTACTTGGCTTGGTACTGGTTGAACAAGACCGCCTGGCGCTGGTACGAACGGTATGCGCTCAGCAGCTTGATCGAATGGCCGGCAGCGCGCGCATCAGCAATGAACGCTTCAACGGCCTCTGCCGCCTCAGGACGCAGGGTCATCGAGCTGCCGGCAACACCAACGAGCTTGCCGGGAACGTAGTCCTCCGGCGAAAGCTTCGTGGTGGGGTTGATCAAGGCCAAGGGGCTCGATGCCTTCGACAGCTGCGAGCTCTGGACAGCAGGCAGATCCTCGGCCGGCGCAGCGAGTGCGGCGGTGCCGGAGAGCAGCAATGCCGATGCGAGTACGGTGCCAGTCAGCGCGGAGGCTAGGCGCATGTTGAATAAACCCTTGAGTTGCGGAGCGATGATGGGAAATCCCACCTTAACGATAGCTGGAAACGCTGGGTAATTGGTGGGAAATCTGCGACCAGCTGGTGAACAGGATGCGGCCAGTGATCTCGACTCACTGTACATAATTGGCCTAATAGTTCGGCTGCCGGGGAAAGTCAGGATAAATTTATACGCGTGTTGTATTCAGATGGTGACATTCGTCGAGAAATAGCGTCCGGTGAGATTGGGCTAGAGCCCTTTGACCCGCAGATGGTCCAGCCCGCATCCGTGGATGTTCGACTTGACCGGTTCTTCCGGCTTTTCGATAACCACAAGTATGCGCACATCGATCCTTCGGTGGAGCAAGATGAACTGACGCGCCTGGTCGAGGTCGACCCCGATGAGCCATTCATCCTGCACCCGGGCGAATTCGTGCTCGGCTCGACCTACGAAGTGGTGACCTTGGGCCACGGCGTGGCCGCGCGGCTGGAAGGCAAGAGCTCCTTGGGCCGCCTTGGCCTGCTGACCCACTCCACCGCAGGGTTCATCGATCCAGGGTTCTCCGGCCACGTGACCTTGGAACTGTCCAACATGGCTACTTTGCCCATTAAGCTGTGGCCGGGATCGAAGATCGGCCAGCTGTGCTTCTTCAAGCTGACGTCGGACACCGAGCATCCATACGGTTCGGGACCCTACGGCAACCGCTACCAGGGCCAGCGTGGCCCCACGGCTTCGCGCAGCCACCTGAACTTCCACCGGACCATCATCGAGAACTAAGCGGCAGTACCGCTCAGGATCCCGCAAACGGAGCTGGCCCCCAACACTTGTTGGGGGCCAGCGCCGTTTGCGGCTGGAAGCTACGCGGTGACCTTCTTGGGCGACCGGATTGGCAGGAGCAGGAGCAGGCCGAGCGCCAAGACCACCAGGATGCCCAGGATGCCGTAACGCTGGGCTTGGCCGGATGCCACCAGCGGGGTAGCGATGGCGATGGCCCCGGCAAACAGCGCCGGTGCCAGGAAGGACACGGCGCGACCGGTGGTCGCGTACAACCCGAAGAGCTCTCCTTCGCGTCCTTCGGGAATCAAGCGCGAGAGGTAGGAACGGGAAGCTGCCTGTGCCGGTCCGACGAACAAGCACAGCAGCAGGCCGAAGATCCAGAAGCCCGCGGCTTCGGGGGAGAAGAAGACTCCGGCGCCGGCAACCAGCAGGCCGACTAGCGAACCGACAATGACCGCCTTCGGGCCCGCCACGTCATCGATGCGGCCGCCAAGCACCGCGCCCAGGGCCGCAACGACGTTGCCGACGATCGCGAAGATGATCACTTCGGTCAGTTCGAAACCGAAGGTGCCCGCGGCAATGACGCCGCCGAAGGTGAAGATGGCGGCCAGCCCGTCGCGGAAGACGGCTGAGGAGCAGAGGAAGAAGAGCAGGTTGCGGTCGCTGCACCACAGTTCCCTGATGTTGTTGAACAGCACCTTGTAGGTAAGCATCAGCGGGATTTTCTTCGAGGTGCTCGGTGGCGCTTCGGGGATCACGAAGAACAGCGGCAGCGCGAAGAGCAAGCACCAAGCGGCAGAGAACACTGCCACCCAGCGCAAGTTCAACGATTCTTCGGTGCTGGCACCTGGCCAGTCCATGATTGGCTGCACGAACAGGAAGAGCACCAGGGCGAGGGCGAGGATTCCGCCGACGTAGCCCATGCCCCAGCCGAAACCGGAGACCTTGCCGACCGTTGCCTTGGTGGAAATCTGGTTCAGCACCGCGTTGTAGTTCACGCCGGCGAATTCGCCGAAGACCGACATGGCCGCGACCAGGATCGCGCCGAACCAGAGGTAGGAAGGGTCGGGGTAGACGAAGAAGCAGGCCGCGCAGATGGCGACGAGAACCAGCGTGTTGACCACGATCCACAGCTTGCGCCGCCCGGCAACATCGGCGCGAAGCCCGGTGACGGGCACCAGCAGGGCGATGGCCAGGCCGCCGATGGCCAATGCCTGCGAGAGGACCAGCGACGCATGGTCGGTGTCGCCGAATAGCTCGCTGGTCAGATACACGGTGAACACGAAAGTGATCATGACAGCGTTGATCGCGGCTTGTCCCCAATCCCAGCTGGCCCACGCCCAGGTGTACTTATTAAGCCACTTTTCACGAATCGCCGACGGTTCGACCTGATTGATTCCCATGCTGGCATCGTACCTGCAACAGGTAATCAGGCGATGAATAGGAACGACCTTTTGGAGAATAGCGGCTAGCTTGGAAAATCAGCTGGTCGCGGAAAACGCAGGGAATATTCCTTAAAGGGCACATTCGTGCGATTGCAGGCAGGTCACGGCTGATAAAATTACAGATGCAGGCGCTTTTCGAAGTGCTCTGGATACTCTGCCCACCACCAGCCGACAGAGGAAAAGCGTGCTAATAATTCTCACTGCGCTGTTTGCCACCGCTGTTTTATGCCCATTAATATTCCGGGCCTTGAAACGAAACGGTTTTTACGTTGTGGCGGCCGTGCCCGCAGTGGGATTCATCTGGTTGCTGACCCGCATGCCGGCGGTGCTTTCTGCCGATAATTCCCTGGCCAATGGTGCGCCAAATGCGCCGCCATCGGTTCAAATGGAATGGATTCCCGGGCTGAATATCGCCCTGAATTTCCGCATGGATTCTTTGGCCGCGACAATCTTGCTGCTGATCCTCGGCGTGGGCGCGCTGGTGCTGTTCTATTGCGCCCGCTATTTCAAGAATGATGATCCGCAGATCGGCAGCTTCGCGGCGAAGATGGTCGCTTTCGCCGGAGCCATGACCGGCTTGGTCACGGCCGATGACATCATCATCATGTTCATCTTCTGGGAAATCACCAGCGTGCTTTCCTACCTGCTCATCGGTTTCAGCCAGGCCCTGATCACCGCGCGCCGTTCAGCCATGAACGCCCTGATCATCACGACCCTTGGCGGACTCGTGATGCTCGCCGGCATCTTGATGCTCGGCGCGGCGGCCGGCAGCTACCAGCTCTCGGAGATCATGGCATCGGCCGATGAACTGGTGGCCTTGGGGGCCTTCACCGATGTTGCGGTGGCGCTGATTATTGTCGGGGCGATCTCCAAATCGGCCCTGGTGCCTTTCCACTTCTGGCTGCCCGGCGCGATGGCCGCTCCGACTCCGGTGTCCGCGTACCTGCACGCGGCAGCCATGGTCAAGGCCGGCGTCTACCTGATCGCCCGCCTGGCCCCGGGCTTCGCCGAGACCACCCTGTGGGTCCCCATGACCGTAGGCATAGGTATTCTCACCATGCTCATCGGCGGTTACCGGGCGCTCAAGCAATACGACCTGAAGCTGATCCTGGCCTTCGGCACGGTCTCCCAGCTGGGCTTCATCATCGCGGTCTTCGGCTTCGGCACCCCCGAAGCGGCTTTTGCCGCACTGGCCATGACGCTGGCCCACGGCCTGTTCAAGGCGACGCTGTTCCTGAGCGTGGGCATCATCGACCACAACACCGGTACCCGCGATATCCGCAAGCTCAGCGGCTTGCGCCGTGCCATGCCGATCCTGGCCACGACCACCGGCATCGCCGCGGCGTCCATGGCCGGCGTGCCGCTGCTGTTCGGCTTCGTTGCCAAGGAAGCGGTCTACGAATCGGCCCTGCACCTGGAAACCGGCTGGGGGATGGCCGCGCTCGTCGGCATCCTGATGGGTGCGGCGCTGACCATGGCCTACTCGCTGCGCTTCTTCTTCGGGGCTTTCGGCGTGAAGAAAAAGAAGTTGCCTGCATTGCAGTGCAAGGCCCCGACACTGATCTTCCTGGCGCCCTTGCTGGTTCTTTCGGCAGCGACGCTGTTCCTGGGCCTGTACCCGCAGCTGGTGGAGCCGCTGGCCATCCACTGGTCGGCCGCGCAGGGCGGACCGGGCAAAATGCACCTGCTGCCATTTGCCGGCTTCAACGCGGCACTGGGACTGAGCGCCATTTCGGTGGGCTTGGGCCTGTGCTTCTTCTGGCTGCGTCACCGCACCGACACCGGCGCACCGCTGCGCCGCATGGTCACCTCGGCCGAGGAAATCTACCGCATGTCGGTGAACGTGCTGGACAAGGTGGCCATCTGGATCACCGGTCGCACCCAGCGTGGTTCGCTCTCCTTCTACCTGGGCGTCATCCTGGTCGTGGTGCTGGTGATCCCGCTGGCCATCGCGCTGACCGTCTACACCCCGTGGCCAACGAACTGGATCATCGCCGACCACCCGGCCCAGCTGCTGATCGGTGCGGTGATCATCGCCGGTGCGGTGGTCTCCATTACCGCGCCGAAGCGTTTCATGGCGGTGCTGATGGTTTCGGTGACCGGCTACGGCATGGTCGCGATCTTCGCCCTGCAAGGCGCCCCGGACCTGGCGCTGACCCAGCTGCTGGTGGAAACCATCGTGCTGGTTTCCTTCGTGCTCGCCTTGCGCGCCCTGCCCAAGCGACTGTGGGTGGGCCTGACCCGGATCAAGTGGGGCCGGGCCATCCTGTCGATCGCCTTGGCCGTGATGGTCGTCTACATTGCCATCGCGATGATGGCCGCCCGCAACGAGGCCCGCATTTCCCTGGCTTGGCCGGATCTGGCCTACTACGAGGGCTACGGCAAGAACATCGTCAACGTGGCCCTGGTGGACCTGCGCGTGTGGGATACCTTCGGGGAGATCACCGTGCTGGCCGCCGCGGCCACCGGTGTGGCATCGCTGATCTTCGCCGGACGCAGCTTCGGCAGCCGGGTCCGCGCCCATGAAGTCGCCCCGGGCACCATCGATTCGGGTTCCGAAGCGATCGGCACCAAGGAATCGAAGGAAACCGAGCTGCGCATTGCACGTCGCTTTGCCAGCAGCTCCAACCAGGACTGGCTGATGGCCGGCAGCACCCTGGTCGCTGAACGCCGCTCGATCATTTTCGAAGTCGTCACCCGATTGATCTTCCACACCGTGCTGATCATGTCCGTCTATGCGCTGCTCACCGGGCACAACACCCCCGGTGGCGGATTCGCCGGAGGGTTGATCGCGGGTCTGGCACTGACCATCCGCTATCTGGCCGGCGGCCGCGTGGAGTTGTCCGAATCGATGCGCATCGCACCGGGCATGCTGATCGGCGGGGGCATCGCCCTGGCTGGACTGGCCGGGGTCGTGCCGCTGCTGCTGGGCGACGAGATCTTCACAACGTACGCGGTGGAATTCTGGTTCTTCGGAGACCACAAGTTCGTCACCTCGACCATTTTCGACATTGGAGTGTACCTGGTGGTTCTGGGCCTCGTGCAGGATGTACTGCGCTCGCTGGGCAGTGAAATTGATTCGCTGTCCGAAGGCCGCAGCCCAGTGGATCGCCATGATGCGATCCAGGCCTCGCGGACGGGAGTTGGACGATGAGCGTGAACATCACCTTCCTGGTAGTCACCGGCGTGCTGCTGGCGGCCGGCTTCTACCTGGTGCTCGAACGCACCCTGACCCGGGTGCTGCTGGGCATCATGCTGCTGGGCAACGGCATCAACCTGCTGATCCTCACCAGCGGCGGGCGCAAGGGCGCGGCGCCGTTGTTCAAGCCGGATGCGGCGGCCGACTCGTACTCGGACCCGCTGCCGCAGGCCCTGATCCTCACCGCCATTGTGATCACCTTCGCGGTGACCGCCTTCCTGCTGGCGATGATCTACCGGTCCTGGACCCTGACCAGCGCTGATGAGCTCACCGATGACACCGAAGATATCAAGGTGTCCCAGAAGACCGCCTACGACGAGGAAGAAGACTCGCCAGTGGCCGAGGATACGACCGAATTCGTCGATGAAGAAGGACGCCCAGTGCGCGAGGGGGAAGAGTGAATTTCCTGGATCTAGCCCCTTTGGCCGTGGTGCTGCCGATCTTCGGCGCCGGGGCAGCCTTCCTGGCCCGCCGCCAGGTCCGCCTGCAGCGCCTGATCACCATCGGCATCCTGTGCCTGACCCTGGTGCTCGAAGCGGGAATGCTCGCCGCCGTATGGGGCGGGGAAAGCTATGCCATCCATATTGGCGGCTGGGAGTCGCCCTTCGGCATCGCCCTGATGGTCGACGGGTTCAGCGCCTTCATGCTGCTGGTCTCCACCGTCGTCTCGCTGGCTGTGCTGCTCTTCGCCACCAGCCAGGGCCTGGCCGACGGGGACGAGCCCGGACCGGTGTCGATATTCCACCCGGCGTACCTGATCCTGCTGGCCGGAGTGTCCAACGCCTTCCTGGCCGCTGACCTTTTCAACCTGTACGTCGGATTCGAAATCCTGCTCACCGCCAGCTACGTGCTGCTGACCTTGGGCGGTACCGCCGAGCGCATCCGCGCCGGTACCACCTATGTGGTGGTTTCCGTGGTTTCCTCGGTGATCTTCCTGATGGCCATCGCGATGACCTATGCGGCCACGGGCACGGTGAACATGGCTGACCTGGCGGTGAAGCTGCCCGAACTGGGCCAGGGCCCGCAGCTGATCTTGCATGTGCTGCTGCTGATCGCTTTCGGCATCAAGGCCGCGGTCTTCCCGCTGTCCCTGTGGCTGCCGGACTCCTACCCGACCGCACCGGCCCCGGTGACCGCGGTGTTCGCCGGGTTGCTGACCAAGGTGGGCGTCTACGCGATCGTCCGCACCGAAACCCTGCTCTTCCCGGGCGGCTCGGTCAATGCCGGACTGCTGGTGGTGGCCGCGCTGACCATGGTCATCGGTATCCTCGGTGCACTGGCGCAGACGGACTTCAAGCGCATGCTTTCCTTCACGCTCACCAGCCACATCGGCTACCTGATCTTCGGCGTGGCCGTGGGCGGGCCGCTGGCCATCGCCGCGACCATCTACTACGTGGGCCACCACATCATCGTGCAGACTTCGCTGTTCATGGTGGCGGGACTGATCGAACGCCGTGCCGGCAGCTCGAATGTCACCCGGCTCGGCTCGCTGGCCAAGCTTTCCCCGGCATTGGCCCTGCTCTTCTTCATCCCGGCCATCAATCTGGGCGGCATCCCGCCGTTCTCCGGATTCCTGGGCAAATTCGGGCTATTGCATGCGGCCGCGCAGGATGCCGATCCGCTGACCTGGGTCGTGATCGGCGCCGGATTGCTGACCAGCCTGCTGACCTTGATGGCGATCATCCGCGTGTGGGCCCGTGTGTTCTGGCGCCGTGCCGCTGATGCCGAGGTGCCCAACCAGGACCTGGTGGCCGAAGCGACGCAGGTCGCCGACGAGACGTTGGCCGGCGGCGCGCAGAACCCCCGCTTGGGGTTGAAACTGGCCAAGCAGCTGGAAGCCGACTCCTTGCCGTGGGGCATGCGCTACGCCACCGGTTCGCTGGTGCTTGCGGGCATCGCCCTGACCGTCTTTGCCGGGCCGATCTTCGAATTCTGCGAGCGGGTGGCTGCGGAACTGATCGCCCGCGAACCGTATATCAGCTCGATCTTGCCATTCTGATTGGAGGGATGATGCCGAATAAGAACTTTGAACCGCGTGACCAGCGCATTGACGATGCGCTGGATACCTCCGGTGTGCGCCACCGCGCGACACTCAAGCAGGAATGGCCGCTGCTTCTGCTGCTGCTCTTCGTCTGGGGTGCTCTCTGGCAGGACTTCTCCCTGGGGAACATGGTCTTCGGCGTGATCATCGCGCTGCTGATCGTGAACCTGTTCCCGCTGCCGCCGGTGGTCCTTTCGGGCCGGATCAATGCCTGGTACTGCCTGAAGCTGTTCATCTGGTTCCTCGGACAGGTCTTCGCGGCCAGCGTCCACGTGGCCTGGCTGGCGCTGGTCCGCGGGAAGCGCACCCGCAGCGCGGTCATTGCGGTCCCGCTGCGCACCGACTCGGACCTGATCGTGATGACCGTGGGCCACGTGCTCACGCTGATCCCGGGCTCCTTCGTGATCGACGTGGACCGCAGCTCGTCGACGCTGTACCTGCACTACGTCGATATCGAGTCGCCTGCGGACGTGGAGAAGGCGCGTGCCGGCATCCGGGACATCGAACGCCGGCTGATCATGGCTATTGGCAGCCGAGACGAGTACGAAGCGATCAAGAGCGAATGCGGACCGAACTTTGATGCGAGGAAGGGGTAACATGCTGGATATCGTCATTTGGATCTGCGGCATCATGCTCGGGCTCGGTGCTGTCGCTTGCCTGGTCCGTGTTGCCAAGGGGCCGTCAATCCTTGACCGGGTGCTGGCCCTGGACGTGATGCTGCTGATCATCTCCGCCGCGCTGTGCCTGGAAATGGTGCTGCACAAGCACACCGACTACTTGCTGTTCGTCGTGGCCGCCTGCATGCTCGGATTCATCGGTTCGGTGACCGTCTCTCGCTTCGTTTCGGATCAGAGGAACGCCTAATGGAACTCTTCCTCGATGTCCTCGTTGCCGTCCTGCTGATCCTTGGCTGCCTGATGTCATTGATCGCGGGCATCGGCTTGCTGACCTTCCCGGACATGCTCACCCGCATGCATGCAGCGACCAAACCGCAGGTGCTCGGTTTCCTGCTGATTTTCGCTGGGCTGGCCATTTACCTGCGCAGCTGGGCTGTGGTCCCGGTACTCGTGCTGGCCTGGGGAATGCAGCTATTGACCGCACCGGTTTCGGCCCACATGATTGGCCGTTCCGGCTACCGGACCAAGCACGCTGCCAAGGAAACCCTGTTCTCCGATGAGCTGAGCCACGTGGTCAACAAGGTCAACGGAACACCGCCGACCGGAACCACCCCGGTTTCCAAGACCGGATCGCCAGACGAACAAGATTGAGAAAAAGCGGGAGCCGCCCCTCTGGGCGGCTCCCGCTTTTGGCTCAACGCCGAAGCTTACTTGGTGAACTTGGCAACAACCTTGTTGGCGCTGCGATCAGCCACGGTCTGCAGGATTGCTGCGACCAGGGCCGAAACGACTGCGAAGCCCAAGGCACGGCGGAAAGAAGCTTCCGCTGCTTCCTCAGTGCCCTTGCGTGGTGCTTTGCTGCCGGTTGCCTTCAACCAAAGGAAATCAACCAGCTTGCCGCCGAGCATGCCAGCGCCAACGGTGATACCGGTAGTGGCAAGTTTCTGCACTTTATCCATTTTTTCCTCGCGATCAAGCTCTTGACATATCGTTCCTCTGCCCAGCATACCTGCGGTATGGTGGGGGAGCAGTAATTATTCCGACAGGGGAGCGTCAGACTTTTAAAAAAAGTCGCAAGACGCTGAGAGTGCGATAGATCGCAGACCCTCGAACCTGCCCCGGCTAGTACCGGCGAAGGAAGTCGAGCATCTCGGATGCGGATAGGCGCGGCAGTATGCCCTCATTCCGTCCATCTCCCCTCCTTTCCACAGGAGGACCAGCAATGAACGAAACAGTTTCGAAGCAGCGTACCGGCTGGCGTGTAGTTGATATCGTCGTCGCCTCGGTGATCGCCGTCGCTTCAGGGGTTATTTTCTGGGCGTGGAGTGCCGGCTATGGCCTGTTCTCACTCGCCTTTGCGGCTTTCCCGCCAGCCACCGCGCTGCTCACCGGCATGTGGCTCTTCCCGGCGGTGCTCGGCGCACTGATCATCCGCAAGCCAGGCGCCGCAATCTACTGCGAGCTGCTGGCCGCCGTAGTTGAAGCGCTGCTGGGCTCGCACTACGGCTTGACCGTACTGATCTCCGGCCTGGTCCAGGGCCTGGGTGCAGAGCTGGTCTTCGCAGCATTCCGCTACCGCAAGTGGAACCTGGGCGTGGCGCTGCTGGCCGGCTTGTTCGCCGGCTTGTTCGCCGGCATTTCCGAGGCCTACATCCTGGCCTACTATGTTGAGTACACCGCCGGAATGAAGATCTTCCACGTGATCGCCACCGGTATTTCCGGCGTAGTCGTCGCAGGGCTGCTGTCCTGGTTGGCCACGCGTGGACTGGCGAAGACCGGTGCATTGAGCGCCCTGCCGAGCCGGCGTGCGCACCTGGAAAGCGCAAAATGAGTTCCTTTGCCAATTCCGGCGCAGCCTCGCTGACCCAGCGCGGTGCCGCCATCACCGCAACGGGGTTCGGCTGGCAGCACTCCGAGAGGAAGAATCCTGCCATCTCGGGACTGGACCTTGTGATCCACGCCGGTGAGAAGGTGCTGCTGGTCGGTCCATCGGGCGCCGGCAAGTCAACCTTGCTGCACGCGATGGCCGGGTTGCTGGAAGCGGATGAGGACGATCAGGTCGCTGGCCGGCTGCTCATAGATGGCAGCGATGCCTTCATCCGGAGCCACCCGGTGGGCTTGATGCAGCAAGACCCGGAAACCCAGGTAGTGCAAAGCAGGGTCGCCGATGACGTGGCCTTTGGCGCCGAGAACCTCGGAATGGATCCCGAACTGATCCGCCAGCGGATCCCCGAAGTGCTGGACGCTGTGGGTCTGGGTGCGCTGTCCTTCGAGCACCGCACCCAGCAACTTTCCGGCGGGCAGAAACAGCGGTTGGCCTTGGCCGGCATTCTGGCCATGGAACCCAGCGTCATGCTGCTCGATGAACCGACTGCCAATGTGGACCCGCAGAGCATTGAGCTCTTGCGCGATGCGGTGCTGAACGCCGCGCGGCTTTCCGGTGCCACGCTGGTCGTCGTGGAACACCGGATTGAAGCCTGGGCGCAGCATGTGGACCGGGTTATCGTGCTGCAGCCCGGTGGGGGAGTCGCGCACGATCTGGACCCGCAGCAGCTGTACACCGATGAAACGGTGCGCGAGGAGCTGGCTGCTGCCGGGCTGTGGATTCCAGGCTACTTCCCGCAGGTGGCCCGGGCAACGAACGGTGCCGGTGCCACGCTGCTGGAAGCGCAGCAGCTGGTATCCGCCCGCACCGCCACGGCACCGCGCACCCAAGCGGTGGACGTGAATGTGCAAGCGGGCACCGCGACGGTGATTCGCGGCGAGAATGGCGCTGGAAAGTCGACGCTGGCCTTGACCTTGGGCGGATTGCTCGTCCCGGCCGACGGCGGGTTGGCGGCCACCGCGCAACTGGCCGACGGTCTGGGCAACTCCCCGTTTGCCTGGAAGGCCGGTGCATTGATTGGGCGGATCGGTTCGGTGTTCCAGGAACCCGAACACCAATTCGTGACCCAGAGCGTTCGGGAAGAGCTGGCTTTCGCTCCCAGCCGCGCGCAGGCCAGCAGCGCCGATGCGCCGAAATACGAGCCGGCCCAGGTCCAAGCGCGCGTGGACGCGTTGCTGGAACGCTTGGGCCTGGCGCATTTGGCAGACGCGAACCCGTTCACTCTCTCCGGGGGCGAGAAGCGGCGCTTGTCCGTGGCCACTGTTCTGGCCGCATCCCCCCAGGTGCTGATCCTCGACGAACCGACCTTCGGGCAGGATGCGAATACGTGGAGGGAACTGGCCGGGCTGCTGGTTGAGGAATTGCAGCAGGGCACCGCGATCATTGCTGTGACCCACGACGATCACTTTGCCTCGGTGCTCAAAGCAAGGAACCTGGTGCTCACTGCCGGCACCCCGGAAGCTGGTACCCCGCGACAGGGGCCGGTGCTTGATGCGCCGGTAGGGCATAGCTGGTTGGCGAAGATCAATCCGCTGGCCAAGCTCGGTGCGGTGGCTGCGGCAACACTGCCGTTGATCACCACCTTGGATTGGGTTTCGGCGCTGGTCGTGATCGTGGCGACCGTGGTGTTCTTCCCCCTGGCAGGGCTGAGCCCGCTGAAATTCCTCAAGCGCGCGTGGCCACTGCTGATTGCCGGAATCCTTGCGGCGTGGGGCATCGCCTTGGTGGGCCAGGATAGCGGCACGGTCTACGCCCAATTCGGCGCCTTCAGCATCACCGAGGGATCGGTGGCCGGGGGCATTGCCACCGGACTGCGCGCTTTCGCGCTGGCCATCCCGTGCATCTTGCTGCTGGCCACCACGAATCCAAGCGATTTGGGCGGGGCGCTGTCTCAGCAGCTGAAGGTACCCCACCGGTTTGTGCTCGGGGCCTTGGCCGGCATGCGATTGCTCGGGTTGATGGTGGAAGAATTCACCACGCTCACGCTGGCCCGGCGCGCTCGCGGTGTCGGGAACTTCGGCACCGTGGGCCAACGCATCAAGGCAACCCTGGGTCAGGTGCTGGCCTTGCTGGTGCAAGCGATTCGCCGCGCCGGACGGTTGGCCACCACGATGGAGGCCAAGGGGTTCGGCACGGCCAAGCGCACATGGATTCGCACGGCCACCTTCACCTGGCGTGATGGCATGGTGCTGGCCACGGGGATCCTGTTTGGCACGGCCGCAATGGCTGCGGCCGTGCTGGCAGGGACCTACAACTTGGTGTGGTCCTAGCGGATTGCTTCGCTCAGGGCGCTGAGCTCTTCATGGAGCTCAGCGTCCAGGCGCAACGGCTTGGCATCGATGGTGCGCACCGGGGTCAGCAGGCGGATGGAGGAAACCAGCCACACGCCATCGGCCTGATACAGGTCTTCCGGGCGCAACGGGCCGTAGCCCAGCTCCCAGCCATCCTGGGCCGCAGCGTCGAAAATGGCGCTTTGCGTGGTGCCTGGCAGGATGCCGGTTTCAAGCATCGGGGTCAGCAGCCGCTTGGTCTCGCCATCGCGCTGGGCTACCAGCACGGTCGAGGTCGGAGCTTCCAGGATGATCCCGTCGGCGGAGGTGAAAATGACATCATGGGCGCCGTGCTTGTGCGCGTAGCGCAGGGCGGCCATATTGATCGAATAGGAAAGGGTCTTGGCGCCCATCATGAGCCATGGCGCACGTTCGGCCAGCTTCGAGTCGTAGCCGCGATCCAGCATCAGGACATCCACACCGGTTTCACGCTGTTCCCTGCCCAAAGCCGGGGCAGGGGTCACGGTGACCCAGCAAATGGCAGGATCATTGTCGTGCTCGCCGCGCGCGGCGACCAGCTTGACCACCGCTTCTTCAGCGCCGCCGGTGGCATCGAAATCGGCCACAGCGGTATCTACCGCGGCAAACCAGCTGCGCGCATCGGGAATGGCCAAGTCGGCAACTTCAGCCGAGGTCGCCAAGCGTGCCAGGTGCGCTTCGAATTTGCGTACGGCCTGGTTGGTGTAGAGCATCGATTCAAAGATGCCATCACCTCGCGTGACTCCCTGTGCTGTGACCAGAAGTTGCGGTGCAGTGATGTCTGCAAGACGACCAGCCGGATAGGCCGGATCCAAGAATACAAGTGAGCTCATAAAGACAGATTATCGAACCCCAGCGTCTTCTGCGCGATTTCTGCAGGCGGAGATTCAGACAAGTCCGGCAATGTTCGATAAGCTAAGCGAAGGATTTTGGCCTGTACATCGCAGATCAGAGGCCGATAATGCCGAATTCGCGGGGTGTAGCCAAGGGGGTGCCCGAGTGTGGCCAAGTAATGAAGTCTTCTTGCAGATTGGCGGCGTTCTCTGGAGCGTGCTGGTCGCAATAGAGCTAGCGGTTCGCTACTTCATGATCGGCATCGTTCCGGGCAACCGGCGCCCCACCACCGCCATGGCATGGCTATTGGCTATCTTCTTCCTGCCCGTTGTGGGACTTGTCGCATACTGGCTTTTCGCCAATCCGCACCTGTCGCGCCGCCGCTTGGAAAAGCAGCGGCGTGCGCACGATGAAATCATGAAGGCCACGAGCCACATGCAGCTGCCCGAAGAATTCCATTCCCAGGAGGAATGGGTCGAATCGGCAGTCATGCTCAACCGCAATCTTGGTGCCATGCCGCTGGAAGGCGGCAACCAGGTAGAGGTCATCTCCGATTACCGGGCTTCGCTCGATGCCATGCGCAAGGAAATCGATAACGCCACCCGCTATGTGCACATCCAGTTCTACATCATGGGCGATGACCCGGATTATGTTGGACCGGTACTCGATGCGCTGGAAGCGGCCGCGGAGCGCGGCGTGCACGTCCGGTTGCTCTTCGACCACCTGGGAACCTTGCGCGTCAAGGGCTACAAGGATTTCAAGAAGCGGCTGAAGAAATCCGGTATCAACTGGCGCCCGATGCTGCCCATCGACCTGATTGGCCGTCGTTGGCGCCGCCCGGATCTGCGCAACCACCGCAAGATCCTCGTTGTTGATGGCGAGGTGGCCTTCACCGGAAGCCAGAACCTGATTGAACCCGGCTACAAGCGCGAGTCCTCGCATAAGGTGGGCCGCGAATGGGTTGAAATGATGCTCCGGGTCGAAGGTCCGCTGGTGCGCAGCCTCGACGTCACTTTCGCTACCGACTGGTGGCAGGAGGACGACGACCAGGAAGTGCTGATGGACATGGCCGAGGCCCGCCACCCGCTGGCCTATGAGGAACGTCCCGGTTCCACCCTGGCGCAGCTGCTGCCCAGCGGCCCCGGATACGGTACCGAGAACAACCTCAGGCTGTTCAATACGCTGATCTATTCGGCCTCCGAACGCCTGGAAATCACCAGCCCCTACTTCGTTCCCGACGATTCGCTGCTCTATGCCATCACCACTGCCGCCCAGCGCGGAGTAGAAGTGGAATTGTATGTTTGCGAAGAGGGCGACCAGTTCCTGGTGCACCACGCGCAGCAGTCCTACTACCAGCAGCTGCTGGAAGCCGGCGTGCGCATTCACCGCTACCCGGCACCGATGGTGCTGCATACCAAGTGCTTCACCGTGGATAACGACGTGGCCGTGGTGGGATCCTCGAATATGGACATGCGCTCATTCAGCCTGAACATGGAAATTTCCGTGATGCTGCTGGGCAAGGAAATGGTCGATGCGGTTAATCAGGTGCAGAACCACTACCGCGGGATTTCCTCGGAAATCACCCTCTCGCAGTGGCGCCGCCGTCCTCGCATGCAACGCTGGATCGACAACGTGGCGCGCTTGACGGCCACCTTGCAATAATTCAGTTGGCTTAAGTGTCTTGCGGGAAGCTGGCGCCCAGCGCTTGAAGCACGCCACGGGATTTGGTGATGACCTCGTCCCACTCTTCAGCGGGCACCGAATCAGCGGTGATTGCCCCGCCAAGGCCCAGGCTCAACCGCCATGACTGGTCAGCTAGCCGGTCGCACACCAGGGTTCGGATCACCACGGAGAAATCGGCGGCACCATCGGCACCCAGATACCCCACGGCCCCGGAGTACAGGCCGCGGGCACGGTGCTCTTCGAGCTCATCCAAGATGCTCATCGTGGACAGCTTCGGTGCACCGGTCATGGAGCCCGGCGGGAAAGCTTCGCGCAGGGCTTCGGCGGCCAGCTGCGGGGAGGATAGCGTGGCGTCGATGGTGGAGACCATCTGGTGCACGGTCGCGTAGGTTTCCACCGCGCACAGCCGGGCGACCTTCACCGACCCGGGAACCGCATGGTGCGACAGGTCGTTGCGCAACAGGTCAACGATCATGATGTTCTCGGCCCGGTCCTTGGGATGGGTGGCCAGATCATGCTTCAACGCGAGATCTGATTCTTCATTTTCGCCACGCGGCCGGGTGCCCTTGATCGGCTCGGCCCGCAACTGCCCGTCCTTGGACAGCGCGAGGAACCGTTCCGGTGAAATGCTGGCGATTTGCAGATCAGTGAAACGCAGGTAGTGGGCAAACGGTGCAGGGCTGGAGCGGCGCATCCGGCAGTAGGCCTCGAACGGATCGAACAGTTCGGCATGGGCCGTCAGTTCGGTCGTCAGGCAAACTTCGTAGGTGTTGCCTTCATAGATCTCGCGTTGGGCCTGGCGTATCTTCTGCTTGTAACCGGCTTCGGTATCCGCGCAGCTGAACTGCGGGATAGGCAACGGGTGGTGGGCGCGCAGTTCTGGAGGATTGCCCAACAGGATGCTCAGCGCTGCTGCCGGTTCGCTAATGCTGTGCAGATGCATCTGGCCTTCTTGATGGTCAATGACCACCACGGTATCCGGCGCAAAGAACTGGGCATCGGGGCGCACCCGCCCGGGTTCAACCACTGCCTGCAGATCCGCGGCGCCGAGCTCGCGCTTGAGCTCATAACCGAGGTACCCCACCCATGCCGGCAGCGGGTAGCCGACTTTAGCGGTGGTTCCGGCAGGCCAGAGGCCTGCCAGCGCGCGGAAGAAATCCTCGCCCAGCCGTACTTGCGCTCCGGGCAGGCTGACGGTCGTGCCGTGGCTGGTGGCGCTCAGTACCGGGGGCTGTTCTGCCGCCGAAAGCGCGATCACCGAGTAGCGGTTGCGTCCCAACGGGTCGTTGAGCTTATGGCTTGTTGATTCCAATAGTGCGGCATGCGGAAGGGACCGGGCCAGTTCCTCGAAGAGTGACGCCGTATCGTCTGGCGCCTCGTAGCTCTGGCGGAAGGTTGGGGCAATGGGGGACTGGTTGGAGCGGAGGCAAAGCTGGCGCATCATGGCCGGCAGGTAGCGGCAGGAACGCGCCCAGATCTCGATGGGGTCCTGGTCGTCAGGGGCATCAATGAGCAGGGTTGCTGCGGCGTGCGGCTGATGGGCCAGCAGGTAGCGTTCCTCTTGTTCGGCCCACATCTGCCAGTACGGACGGTAGGCCTGTCCATCGCGTGCCAGCGCCCGGTCGCGGCGGAAGCCTTCGGGTGCTTCCAGCCAGATCCCGATGTCGAGGAATTCTCGGGCGTCGGAATGGATCGCTCCTACGCCTTCGATGATCACTACCTCGGCCGGAGTGAAGTTCTTGGATGCGCCAAGGGCACCCGCGGCCCAATCCCAGGTGGGGTAGGTGATCGTGTTGCCTGCTGCGAGCTGAGGCAGGATCCGGTGGTAGAGATCGAAGGACCGGTGCAGCCCGTCCCAACCGTGGTAGAGCTCTTCAAGGCGCAAAATAGCTACGGAGGCGGTGGCTTCCAGGTATTTCGCTAGGTCTGTTGCAAAGGTGCTTTTGCCGGATCCGGAACGCCCGTCAATGGCAATCAGCGTTGGTCTAGCGGTTTCCACGAGAGGCGATGTTACTCCGCACGTAATCTACAAGGGCAGGCAGGGAAGCAGAAATGAGTTTCCAGGTCTCGCGGAAGTCTCCGGCATCACCGTACCAGGGGTCATAGATGCCCTGCTGGTCGTGCGGGGAGCTCGCGGTTCCCGGATCAAAGGAACGGAACATCCGCAGTTGCGGACGTTCGCTCGGATCGATTTCGGCCAATTCGGGAACGAGTTCCTCGAAGTGGTCGGTGTCCATCGCCAGTACGAGATCCATCTTGGCGATTTCGTCCGAGTCGATCTGGGCGGCAATGTGCTCAGATGCATCAAGGCCATGGCTGCGCAGAGTACTGGCAGCACGCTCATCGATGCGCTTGCCGACTTCACCGTCGGTGATGGCTCGCGATATGACCTCGACCTGCGAGACCTCGGCATCCTTGAGCGCATTCTTGAGCATGTACTCGGCCATAGGCGAACGGCAAATATTTCCCGTGCACACGATCATTATCCGGAACATGGCATCAGTCTATGGGCACAAGGCGATTCGATCGATAGCTACGCGCCCGTTTCCCGGCAACAAATCGGCAACGATTCGGAAATTGGCCCGGGAATCGGTTCACGGCTAGGAGTTCTACGGCAAGAGCGGGCGAAAATGCTAGTGCATGAGCAGCAGGAGCGCGGCGACCAGGATGAACAGTACGCCGAAGAGGATGTTCAGCAGCTTGGCGCCGCGGTAGGTCGCGGTGAAGCGCTGGAAGGTGCGGGCCGTGCCGGCAAAGAAGAAGAACATCACCGCGATGTCCACCACGATGACCGTGCCGATGAAGATGGCGTATTGGGCCAGGAGCGGCTGATCGGTGCGGATGAACTGCGGGGTGAAAGCCAAGAAGAAGACGATGGCCTTCGGATTGAGCAGGTTGACCAGGATGCCCCGGTTGAGCATGGACCAGCGGGTCAGGCGGTGCCCGGTGCTGGTTCCATCGGAGGCGACCTCCGGCTTGGAAAGCAGCATGCGGATACCGAGATACACCAGATAGGCAGCGCCTGCGTAGCGGATGATGGCGAACAGCAACGGCGAGCTGGCCACGAGCAAACCGACTCCTGCGGCAACGATCACCACGTGGATCAGCAAGGCGATCTGCTGCCCGAGCACGCCCCAAATGGAAGCACGCCAGCCTTGGCGCATTGAATTGCTCATCGTGTTGATGGCTCCGGCGCCGGGGGTGAAGCTGATGACGATGCAGGCGCTGAGAAGGGATATCCAGAGTGAAAGGGTCACTGCTTAAGGCTAGTGTCCGTCCCGCTCTTGGCTGGTTTCGTTGCCCGCTGTGTTACGACTTCTTCGCGCGCGCTGTCCACGCCGGCGACGGCTTCTGCCATGAAGCGGGCTATGACCTGCAGCTGCTGCTCGTCGTAGTGGCTGATCACTTCCCGCATTTTGGCACCTAGCGGCATGAACATTTCCATGCCCTTGCCGCGGGCTTTGGGTGTCATGGCGATGCGGATGACACGGCGATCCCGGTCCGAGCGCTGGCGCTCGATCATTCCCAGTTTTTCCAGGCGGTCGAGCATGGCGGTGGTAGCCGGGGAACTCAGTTGCAGGTCGCGGCTCAGGTCGCGCGGGGAAGGCAGAAGGCTGCGCTGCTCGTATTTCATGATGATCGACAGCGCATTCATATCCGTGCGGTGCGTTGCGTAAAGTGCTCCGGTGGACTCAACGTAGCGGTCCGAGGCTTGGCCGAATTCCTGCAGGAGCATGACCAAATTGTGCTGTTCTCTTGCGCTCATAGGCGCAATCCTAGTCGGAAAAGCATTTAATAGCCTGGGAAGTATTTCTACGATGGAAGTAAGTCTTGTAGTATGGCATTCGGATCGCCCTTTGATCCACCGCCAGCAATCACGAGTGAGGACGGATCAGTGGCGCATGTAGCGAAAACCGACCAGCCATCGGGCAAGAAGCGATTGGACAAGAAGGGTATCGGCATCAGGGCAGGAATCTACGCCCTGCTGATCATCCTCTGGCTGGGTGTAGCAGGAATCGGCGGCCCGACCTTCGGCAAGCTTTCCGAGGTCCAGACCAACGACCAGACCTCCTTCCTCCCGGCCACCGCCGAAGCAACCGAAGCCCTGGAATGGCAGAATAAATTCCGCTCCACCGAAGCAATCCCAGCGGTGGTCCTGCTCACCAGCGATGGCGAGGTCAGCAAGGAAACTGCTGGAGGGATCGGCGAGGCGCTGAAGGACTTCACGCATCTGGACGGGCAGATCACCGGGCCCTTCCTCTCCGAAGACGGCAAGGCCGCTGAATTCATCGTTCCGGTCTCCGGCGAGGTGGAGGCCGATACCGGAGTCGAAGAGCTGCGTTCGCTCCTGGCCGCCGAGAAGCCCGAAGGCACCACCGCCTAT
This sequence comes from Glutamicibacter sp. NPDC088483, assembly GCF_044753145.1. Taxonomy (NCBI): domain Bacteria; kingdom Bacillati; phylum Actinomycetota; class Actinomycetes; order Micrococcales; family Micrococcaceae; genus Glutamicibacter; species Glutamicibacter sp. NPDC088483. Next base: position 748,306 of record NZ_JBIVMP010000001.1, on the reverse strand, counting down.
GTCACTGGGCCGGCAGGCTTCAGCGCCGACCTGGTCGAGGCCTTCGGCGGCATCGACGGCGTGCTGCTGGGCGTGGCCCTGGTAGCTGTGCTGGTGATCCTGCTGCTGGTCTACCGTTCGATCCTGCTTCCCTTCACGGTGCTGCTCACCTCGGTCGTCGCGCTGTGCGCGGCAATTGTCGCGGTGTACTTCATGGCATCCGAAGGCTGGATCCGGCTCGACGGCCAGGCCCAGGGCATCTTGTCCATCCTGGTCATCGGTGCGGCTACCGACTACTCGCTGCTGTTCGTGGCCAGGCACAAGGAAGCGCTCATGGCCGGCCAGGACAAGTGGCAGGCCGTGGCTTCCGCATGGAAAGGCTCGCTGGAACCGATTGTCGCTTCGGGCGGCACCGTGACGGTGGGCCTGCTGTGCCTGCTGTTCTCCGATCTGAACTCCAATAAGGCACTGGGACCCATTGGCGCCTCGGGCATCATCTTCTCGATCATTGCCGCGTTGACGTTCCTGCCGGCGGTGCTCGGCTTGCTGGGACGGGCCGCTTACTGGCCCTTCCCGCCCAAGCCGGCGGCCGTGGACGCCCAAGGCCAGGAGAAGGAAGGCTTGTGGGGCCGCATCGCGCGGTTCGTTGCCAGCCATCCGCGCCCGATCTGGATCATCACCGCTCTGGTGCTCGCCGTGGGAGCGCTGGGCATGACCCAGCTCAAGGCCCATGGCGTGCCACAGAGCGAGCTGGTCGTAGGCGGTTCGGAGTCGCGTGACGGGCAGATCGCCCTGGGCGAGCACTTCCCTGGCGGCTCGGGATCCCCGGCCACGGTGATTGTCGATGAAGCCGAAGCGCAGACGGCCCTGGAAAAGGCCCTTGATGTCACCGGCGTGGATTCGGCCTACTTGCAGGCTGAAGACGGCGGACCGGCCATGGCCGCCCGCGGGGCCGAGCCAATGAGCGTCGAAGGCCGCAACCTGATGTCGGTGACGCTGGCCGATGCGGCCGACTCGGATGCCGCCAAGCAGACCGTGGTCGAACTGCGCGAGCAGCTGCATGCGGTCGACGCCGACGCGCTGGTCGGCGGCACCACTGCGACCCAGCTCGATACCAACGAGACGGCCATCGCGGATCTGTTCAAGATCATTCCGATTACCCTCCTGGCCATTTTGCTGATCTTGATGCTGCTGCTGCGTTCCATTCTGGCTCCGGTGCTGCTGATCCTGACCACCGTGCTGTCCTACGGCACGGCGATGGGTGTCAGTGCGCTGGTCTTCAACAATGTCTTCGGCTACGTGGGTGCCGATCCATCCGTACCGCTGTTCGGCTTCGTCTTCCTGGTGGCGCTGGGCGTTGACTACAACATCTTCTTGATGACCCGTGTGCGCGAGGAATCCTTGAAGCGCGGAACCCGTGAGGGCATGCGGGTGGGCTTGAAGGTCACCGGCGGCGTGATTACCTCCGCCGGCGTGGTGCTTGCCGCTACCTTCGCCGCACTGGGTGTGGTGCCAATCATGTTCCTGGGCCAGTTGGGCTTCATCGTGGCCTTCGGGGTGCTCTTGGATACCTTCGTCGTGCGAAGCCTGCTGGTGCCGGCGCTGGTCGAAGAAATCGGACCTAAGGTCTGGTGGCCCTCGAAATTGGCGAAGAAGGAATTCGAGCTGAACTAGGCAGCGCGGTGGACTGTCCCGGGAGCCCTAGTGGTGAACGTCTCCCGGGGCGGCAGTGCAAAGCGGGGCCGCTCACAGACGGGCCCCGCTTTTGCACTGTAGTATGGATACTTGTGCGTCACCGGAAAATTCTGTGGCGCATGCGTCGACAGTTTAGATTTCCCTCCTGTGGATCGCCCGGAAAACCTCCGCCGGTCCACTTTTGGCAGCAGGCCTTCCTTGGCCTTGCATGTTGCGGACTTCCTCCTGGCTCGGCGAAACCCAACGCCTGAAACAGGCGTGCGAATCAGAGAGAAAGTTTGAATATGTCCGTAACTTTTAGCGCCCTCGGCGTGCCCGAATACCTGTCGAAGGTCCTTGCTGCCAGCGGAATCGAAGCCGCTTTCCCGATCCAGGAAGCCACCTTGCCGTCGACCTTGGCCGGCGGCGACGTCCTGGGCCGCGGCCAGACCGGCTCCGGCAAGACTTTGGCCTTCTCGCTGCCCCTGGTAGCTCGGCTGGCAGATCGCCCACAGCGCCGCAAGGCCCGTTTCCCACGAGCGCTGATCATGGCTCCAACCCGTGAACTGGCGACCCAGATTGCCAAGACCGTTGACCCCCTGGCAAAGGCCGCAGGCCTGCGTACCACCGTGATCTACGGTGGCGTGGCCCAGAGCCGCCAGGAAAAGGCCATGAATGAGGGCGTGGACATTGTCATCGCCTGCCCGGGCCGCCTGGATGACCTGATCAAGCAGAAGGTCGTGGACCTGTCCCAGCTGGAAATCTCCGTGCTGGATGAAGCCGACCACATGGCCGACATGGGCTTCCTGCCTGTAGTTCGCCGCATCATGGACCGCATGCCAACCGGCATCCAGCACATGCTGTTCTCCGCTACCTTGGACAACGGTGTGGACAAGGTGGTCAAGCGCTACCTGAGCAACCCGACCATTCACTCGGTGGATGCACCCAAGGCCGCTGTGAACACCATGGAGCACCACGTCTTCGTCATCGGCAACGATGATAAGAAGGACCTGATCCGCGTTCTGGCCCAGGGCACTGCCCGTCGCATCATGTTCATGCGCACCAAGCACCACGCCAAGAAGATGGCGCTCACCCTGTCCAAGGCTGGCGTTCCGGCGGTAGACCTGCACGGTAACCTCTCGCAGAATGCCCGTGACCGCAACCTTGCTGCTTTTGCTTCAGGCGAGGCGAAGGTTCTTGTCGCCACCGACGTAGCCGCTCGTGGCGTGCACGTTGATGGTGTGGAGCTGGTTGTCCACGTAGATCCACCAGCAGAGCACAAGGCCTACACCCACCGCTCCGGCCGTACCGCACGTGCGGGTTCGGATGGAACTGTAGTGACCATCTGCACCCCTGATCAGCAGGGCGACGTTTCGACTTTGCTGAAGCAGGCCGGACTGAAGGTGCCTTTCGAAAAGGTCAACCTGAATTCTCCGGTTGTGGCCAAGGTCGTCGGCGAAGTTGCCGAGCCGGTTGCCTACGTTGCTCCGGCTCAGCAGAAGCGCAATCCTGCCAAGAGCAAGCCTGCCGGTGAAGGTGCCGGCCGCGGTGGCCGCGGCCAGCGCCCGGCGCGTGGCGCCAAGCCAGCTGCCGAAGCCCAGGGCCGTGGCGGCGAACGCCGCCGTACGGAACGTGACGGCGCTAGCCAGGGCGAGCGTCCAGCGCGCAGCGCCCGCGGTGCGAACACCGACCGTCCAGCCCGCGGCGCACGAGGTGCCAACGCTGAACGCCCGTCGAGCCCTTCGCGCTCACCGCGAACCGGCGGCCGCAATGCCGCTGGCGGTGCAACCGGTGGCCGTTCGCGTGGCCCGCGTCGCGCATCGAGCCCAGCTGGTCGCGGCAACTAGGCGCTGGCACTAATCCTTGCGGAGTACTCCCTCGCATCCATCCCAATGGATGCGGGGGAGTTTCGCGTTAAACCCGGGAATTTGCGCGTCAAAAGTTTAGATCTGCTGGCTGATCCCGTTTCGACTAGGCGATACATAGGATTGATGCAACGAGCCGCCGATTAACCTTCACCGCTTCAGGAGCACCAGCCATGATTGAATCCCTGCAGAATTTCGCCGCGTCCTTCCCGGAGCCACTGCAATTCTTGGCGGTTGCCTTGCTAGCTGCCATTCCGCTGATCGAGTCCTACTTTGGTTCGGCCATTGGCGTGGTCATCGGTGTTCCGGTGGTTGCTGCCATCGCCACCGCCGTGATCGGCAACGTGATTTCCATGCTGTTGTTCGTCAACAGCGCCCACGCCGTGCGCAACAAGGTTCGCAAGGGCAAGGACTCGGAGAAGAAGGAACGAAAGTTCGAGAAGCTGCACCGTGCTTTCGATAAATACGGCATTGCCGGGGTGAGCCTTCTGGGGCAGACCATCCTGCCTTCGCAGGTGACCTCGGCTGCCTTGGTCTCCTTCGGCGCCAATAAGCAGAAGGTGATCATCTGGCAGATCATCTCGATTATCTTGTGGGGCACCGCGTTTGGCGTTCTGGCTGCCCGGGGAATTAGCCTGATGGGCTAACCGGAACTCGCTGAAAGCGAACAAGCCGTCCTCGAATGACCGAGGACGGCTTGTTTTCCAGTGGCTATGGAATGCCAAGGGATTACTTGCGGCGTCCAAAAGCAAAATAGGCGATGGGGCCAAGGAAATTGATCATGCTGGCCGCTGCCCATGCCGGCTTTGGACCCTTGACTTGTTCGGCAGGGCGCTTGTACAAATCCCGCAGTGCCGCAACCATCAAGGTCAGCTCGGCAATTGCCGCAGAGGCGACCGCGATCTTTCCGCCCGGTGGCAGATCCTGGAACTTGCGCTTCGTTTCCATGAGGTGGCTCCTAGCTGCCGCTTTTCCCGCCCGCTGGAAGCGTTGAAAGCGGATGAATGAAAAATTTTTTCAGGACGGGAATTATTCTCTCACCACAGCAGTTGAAATGAGCAGAACGCAAAGTTGAGTCACCTTCGCTCAAGTTGATTTGACAGTCGAAAGCGGCTGAGTAAACTTGAGTGCAGAACGCTCAATGAGGATAAATGTCCTCAGCGTTAGTACTTTCAACCAAGGCAAAGGAGAGCCATTATGTCGCGTGCCGTAGGTATCGACCTAGGAACCACCAACTCCGTCGTTTCCGTGCTCGAAGGTGGTGAGCCAACCGTTATCGCAAACGCGGAAGGCAACCGCACTACCCCGTCGATCGTTGCTTTCTCGAAGAGCGGCGAAGTCCTGGTTGGCGATATCGCCAAGCGCCAGGCCGTCAACAACATCGACCGCACCATCGCATCGGTCAAGCGCCACATGGGTACCGACTGGACCATTGACGTTGACGAGAAGAAGTACACCGCTCAGGAAATCTCGGCTCGTACCCTGATGAAGCTGAAGAACGACGCTGAGTCGTACCTGGGCGAGAAGGTCACCGACGCGGTGATCACCGTTCCTGCATACTTCAACGACGCAGAGCGCCAGGCCACCAAGGAAGCTGGCGAGATCGCCGGCCTGAACGTCCTGCGCATCGTCAACGAGCCAACCGCAGCTGCGCTGGCTTACGGCCTGGAAAAGGGCCAGGAAGACGAGCTCATCCTGGTCTTCGACCTCGGTGGCGGCACCTTCGACGTTTCCCTGCTGGAAGTCGGCAAGGACGACGACGGCTTCTCGACCATCCAGGTCCGCTCCACCGCAGGCGACAACCGCCTGGGCGGCGACGACTGGGATCAGCGCATCGTGGATTGGCTGCTGGCCCAGGCCAAGGCCAAGGGCGCGGACCTGTCCAAGGACAAGATTGCGCTGCAGCGCCTGAAGGAATCTGCTGAGCAGGCCAAGAAGGAACTGTCCTCGGCTACCAGCACCAACATCTCGCTGCAGTACCTCTCGGTGACCCCGGAAGGCCCAGTGCACCTGGACGAGCACCTCTCGCGTGCCAAGTTCCAGGACCTGACCAAGGACCTGCTGGAGCGCACCCGCAAGCCATTCAACGACGTCATCGCCGAGGCAGGCGTCAAGGTTTCGGACATCGCCCACGTGATCCTGGTTGGCGGTTCTACCCGCATGCCAGCCGTTGCTGAACTGGTCAAGGACCTGGCCGGCAAGGAAGCGAACAAGGGCGTGAACCCAGATGAGGTTGTCGCCGTGGGCGCAGCGCTGCAGGCAGGCGTGCTGAAGGGCGAGCGCAAGGACGTTCTGCTCATCGACGTCACCCCACTGTCCCTGGGTATTGAGACCAAGGGCGGCGTGATGACCAAGCTGATCGAGCGCAACACCGCGATCCCGACCAAGCGTTCGGAGACCTTCACCACCGCCGAGGACAACCAGCCTTCGGTATCCATCCAGGTCTTCCAGGGCGAGCGCGAGTTCACCCGCGACAACAAGGCGCTGGGCACCTTCGAGCTGACCGGTATCGCACCGGCTCCTCGTGGCATTCCGCAGGTTGAGGTCACCTTCGACATCGACGCCAATGGCATCGTGCACGTATCCGCCAAGGACAAGGGCACCGGCACCGAGCAGTCGATGACCATCACCGGTGGTTCCTCGCTGTCCAAGGAAGACATCGAGCGCATGGTCCAGGAAGCTGAAGCACACGCCGAAGAGGACAAGGCACGCCGCGAGGCCGCTGAGACCCGTAACGCCGCTGAGCAGGCTGCCTACTCCGTAGACAAGCTGATCAAGGACAACGAAGACAAGCTGCCTGAAGAGGTCAAGACCGAGGTCCAGGCTGACGTCGACGCCCTGAAGGCTGCCCTGGAGAAGCAGGACAACGACGACGAGGTCAAGGCCGCGTTCGAGAAGCTGCAGGCATCGCAGACCAAGCTGGGCGAGGCAATCTACGCCAACGCGCAGGCCGAGGGCGCCCAGGCTCCTGAGGGCGAGCAGGCACCGAACGCTGATGAAGACATCGTCGACGCCGAGGTCATCGACGAAGACGAAGCCGACAAGAAGTAAGGAGTTTAGGAATATGTCCGAGGCAAAGGACCAGAACGAGAACTCCGGCCAGGAGCCGGAGAACCAGCCAGAGGCCGCCAACGAGCAGCCAACCGCTGACGCCCTGGGTCAGGCCGAGGCGATCCTGAACGAAGCTGCTGCTGGCGCTGAAGCCGATTCGGCGCAGCCGGAAGAGGCCGGTGCGGTGGAAACCGAACTGCGCAACGACCTGCTGCGCCTGCAGGCCGAATACGTCAACTACCGCAAGCGCGTGGAACGCGACCGGGCCGTAGCGCGTGAAAACGCCGTGCAGTCCGTGCTCAACACCCTGCTTCCGGTGCTTGACGACATCGATGCGGCACGAGCCCACGGCGACCTCGCCGACGGCCCGTTCGCATCGATCGCCAACAAGCTGGATGGAATTCTGGCTCAGCATGGCCTGGAGCGCATCAACGAGGCCGGCGTGGAATTCGACCCGAACATCCACGAAGCCCTGCTTCGCCAGGCTGTTGACGAGATTCCAGCCGACCACGTGGGACAGGTGCTGCGCACCGGTTACCGCAAGGGAACCATCATCCTGCGTGCAGCTCAGGTGCTGGTAGCAACCGGCGAATAGCCACGAATAGCACAATCGATACTGCCCACTGCCGAGTCTTCGACAGTGGGCAGTGTCGAATTGGCACTGAAAGGATGGGGCCCTGATGGCAAGTCAGGACTGGATCGAAAAAGACTTTTACGCCATTCTGGGCGTCTCCAAGGACGCCAGCGAGGCGGACATCAAGAAGGCGTACCGCAAGCTTGCGCGCAAGTACCACCCGGATACCAACCAGGGTGATGCGGCCGCTGAAAAGAAATTCAAGGACATCTCCGAAGCCAACTCGGTGCTTTCGGACAAGGAAGAGCGCGAGCAGTACGACGCGATCCGTGCCATGGGCGGCGGAGCGCGATTCTCTGCTGGTGGCGGACCGGGCGGCCCCGGCGGGCAAGCCGGCTTCGAGGACATCTTCTCCAACCTCTTCGGAGGCGGCGGAGCGGGCCCACGTGGCCGCGGCGGGCAGCCGGACTTCTCCGACCTCTTCGGTGGTGGCGGCGGTTTCGGTGGCGGCGGCTTCGGCCAGAGCGCACCACCGCGCAAGGGTGCTGACCGCACGGCGAGCACCACGATTTCCTTCTCCGGATCAATTAAGGGCACCACCATTGGCCTGCGCGAGCAGAATGGCGAGGTCATTGACGTGCGCATACCGGCGGGCATCAAGGATGGCCAGTCGGTGCGCGTGCGCGGCAAGGGCCAGCCTGGTGCTGCCGGCAACGGCGACCTGCTGGTCAAGGTCAAGGTCAGCGAGCACCCGTTCTTCAAGCGCGAAGAGAACAACATCCGCATCCACGTGCCGGTGACCTTCGCTGAAGCGGTGCTTGGAGCAAAGATCCACGTACCGACCCTGGACGGGGATTCCGTTGCGGTGAAGGTTCCCGCTGGATCCAACTCCGGGCGCACCTTGCGTCTGAAGGGCCGCGGCGTGAAGACCTCCAAGGCCACCGGCGATCTGCTGATCGTCCTGGATGTCGCGATTCCGCAGAACCTCTCGGATGCTGCAAAGAAGGCCGTGGAGGACTTCGCATCAGCCACCGAGGGCGAGGATCCACGAGTGGATTTGGCTGCCAAAGCCAAGCTCTGAACCCAATAGGCTGTCTTCCCTGCCCCCTCATCGAATTGGCTGGGCAGGGAAGATAGACTCGAAGTCAATAGGGACCGAATCCAAGGTCCTTGCAGAAAGGTGGTAGAAGCAACGTGAACGGGGAGTACCTGCGACCTGTCTTCGTCATTTCCGTCGCCGCGCAACTTGCAGACATGCATCCGCAGACGCTGCGCCAGTATGACCGCATTGGTTTGGTTTCGCCCAGCCGCCAGAGCGGAAAGCAACGCCGCTACTCGCAGCGCGACGTATCGCTGTTGCGCCAGGTGCAGGCCTTGAGCAAGGAAGGCGTCTCGCTCGAGGGCATCAAGCGCATCCTGGACCTGCAAGATCAAGTCGCCTATCTGCAAACCGAAGTCAATGGGCTTCGCCAAGAACTTTCCGCCGTACGCCAGGGCCAATCTCGCATCTTCGCTGCGGGTACCGCTGGAGGCGACATCGTTTCGTTGGCTAGGGGCATGCGCCCTGAACGCCGTGAACCGACCGTGACGCTGTTTACCGCGCGCCGCGCTATCGGACGCTAGATCCGTCCGTGCCGGGCCAAGCGCGCTTCCAATTGGGTGCGCACGGCAGGCCATTCGTGCGGGAGTATTGAGAACACCACCGTATCGCGCAGGGTACCGCTCTTTGGATCATATTTGTGATTGCGCAGCACGCCATCCTGCTTGGCGCCGAGCCGTGCAATCGCGGCGCGTGAAGCGGCATTGTGCCAGTGCGTGCAGAAAGCCACTGAATAGCAATCCAGTTCCTCGAAAGCCCGGCGCAGCAGCATGAACTTGGCAGCTGGATTGATCCCGGTGCCTTGGGCTGGCATGGCCAGGAACGTTGAGCCGATTTCCACGCGGTGATTTGCCGCGTCGATATTCAAGTAAGTCGTGGCCCCCACCGCTTTGCCGGTGGACAGGTCGATGATCGCAAAGGGAGCCATCTCGCCAGTTTCCTGCAATGCCAAGCGGCGCTGGATATCCAAGCGCTTGGATTCGGCCGATGGAGTGGTGGCAAACCACGCTTCATCCAACTGGCCGTTGGCTGCGAGCTGGATCAGATCCGGGGCGTGGTCCATTGACAATTGTTCTAGCCGCACCCCGGCATAGTCCATTCTCGGAGCTTGGGCGTAGTGCAGACTTTGCGCAGAAGAAGAGGCCATGGAATCCATCCTATGGATTCCATGGCCTCTTCAATGCTTTATTTCGGCGACTAGCCGATGCGGGTGTATGCCAGATCGAAGACCAGACGACCAGCCTTGAGCGCCTTGCCTTCGAAGCTGGTCAGGATCCGGCGCTCGAAACGCGGGGCCCAGCCACCCTGGGCATCGGTGAATTCTGGCTCGGGGTCGAAGCCTTCCATGCCCTCGCGGCGCACCTTAGTCAGGTTGCTCTCAGTGCCGGACAGATTGCCATGATGCTGGTTCTCGAAGTCCGGATGGGCTTCGAGGACTTCGCGCATTTGCTCGGCGTAGTTGGACCAGTCGGTGGCCAAGCGCAGGGTGCCTCCCGGCTTGAGCACGCGGGAGACCTTGTCGAGGAACGAGGCCTTGATTAGGCGACGCTTATGGTGGCGCGGCTTGTGCCATGGATCTGAGAAGAAGATCCAGATCTCATCGGCGCTGTTCTCGTCCAGCATGACATCCAGAACCTCTGGTGCATTGGCCTGCACTGCGCGGACGTTGGTGATGCCGAAAGACTCGACCTTCAGCATCAGCTGGGCCAGGCCCGGACGGTAGACCTCAACGGCGAGGTAGTTGCGCTCGGGATCATCTTTGGCGGCGTTGGCGATGCATTCGCCCAGGCCGGTGCCGATCTCCACGATCAGCGGTGCGGTGCGTCCGAAAGCCTCGGCAGGATCGAGCTGGAAGTCATCGGCAACCGAAGTGTCGGCGATCTTGCGGGGCGGCTCAATGACGTACTGATCGGCATTGCGCTCCCAGGCGCTGGCACGGCGGCCCTGCAGGCGGTTGCCGCGGCGCACGAAGGATACCGGCTCGGCACGGAAAAGGTCTGGGTTCCTAGGGGCAGTGCCGTGGGCTGGGCGCTGCTGCTCGCTCGATTCGCTCATGATGATTAATCCTAGCCGAGCAAGCTGCTTCGATGCTTGCCGAACGGTAGGGGATTGGACACCCCTAGAAGAAAATCGGGGGGATCCCCGATGGAGTAAAACAGGCAAAAGACAGAGAATATAACCATGACTGATTTAGTGCGCGGTATTCTCAACATTATTTGGCTGCTTTTCGGCGGCCTGTGGCTGGCCTTGGGCTACGTGTTGGCGGGCATCATCTGCTGCGTGCTGATCGTGACCATTCCATTCGGCATCGCCTCGTTCCGCATTGCCGGCTATGCGCTGTGGCCGTTTGGCCGCACCGTGGTCGACAACGGCCCGGTAGGCGCGTTCTCCACCCTGGGCAACATCATCTGGATCATTTTTGCTGGTATCTGGATTGCCGTGGGGCACGTGGTAACCGCGATCCCGATGTTCATTTCGATTATCGGCATCCCGCTGGGTATCGCAAACTTGAAGATGATCCCGGTTTCCTTGATGCCTCTGGGCAAGGTCATTGTGCCTTCGGACTATTTCATCGGCGGTGTTCGCCGCTAGGCAGCACCAAGACAGCGAATGGCTGCCAACCCTTGATGGGGTTGGCAGCCATTCGCTTTATGTACGAACCTGATCAGCTCTTGAGGTACTCATCGTGCTGGCGGTGCGCTTCGGCGACCTCGACACGGATCTTGTCCACGTCCTTGGCCTTGTCGCGGTACTTCTTTTCCATGCTTTTCACATACGCTTCTTCCTCCACCAAGGCGCGGTAGATGCGTTCGCGTTCGACCGCGTCCGAGGTGTAGCTCAGGTCGTTGTAGCTGTTGGCATGGCGGCGCAGGTTGCCGATGGCAGTCTGGGCCTTGCCTGCCTTGCTGAACAGCGAAGCGAGAATTGTCAGCAACAGGACGCCGATAATGACGCTCAGCGACAGGCCGGTGCTGATTTCAATGACCATCACGTGTTCGCCATCGTTGATGAATGGCAAGTTGTTCTCGTGCAGTGCATGCAGGATCAGCTTCACGCCGATGAATGCCAGGATTGCTGCCAACCCGTAGGACAGGTAGATCAAGCGGTCCAGCAATCCGTCGAGCAGGAAGTAGAGCTGGCGCAGTCCCATGAGCGAGAAGGCGGTAGCCGTGAACACGATGTAGACGTTCTGGGTGAGTCCGAAGATCGCAGGGATGGAATCCAGAGCGAAGAGAATATCGGTACCGCCGATGGCCACCATGACCAGCAGCATCGGAGTCAGGACCTTCTTGCCATCGATCTTGGTGAACAGCTTGTCGCCGTCATAGTTGTCGGTAGTGTGGAATAGCTTCTTGGCAATCCGGATGATGAAGTTGTTGGCCTCATCGGATTCGTCATCCTTCTTCAGCAGGTTGCCTGCGGTCAACAGCAGGATCAGGCCGAACAGGTAGAAGACCCAAGCGAACTGGTTGATCAGCGCCGCGCCGACAAAGATGAAGGCGGTACGTGCGATCAGCGAGAAGACGATGCCGAAGAGCAGGACTTTCTGCTGGTCTTCGCGGGGTACGCGGAAGCTGGCGATGATTATCAGGAAGACGAACAGGTTGTCGACCGACAGGGCCTTCTCGGTAATGTAGCCGGCAAAGTACTCGGCACCCATGTCGATTCCGCCGAAGACCAGCACCAGCACACCGAAAACGAGGGCCAAGCCAACATAGATGCTGGACCAGATGGCTGCTTCACGCAGCGATGGAACGTGGGCCTTGCGGATGTGGAAGAAATAGTCGAAGGCCAGAAGGGCGAGAATCACGACAATCGTGATTCCCCAAATCATAGGGGAAACTCCCATAGGGATTCCTGCTTTCGTAAGTAGCGCGCGAACGCATCTGAGTAAGTCTCTTCACCGACCCCGGGGCTGGCCGCAAAACCCGGCAGGACCATGAAGTCCTGCGTATTGACGGATTCAACGATTATGAATACTCCCTTACGTTCTACCAGCTTATCCTGATGCGATGCTTCTGGAAAAATCTTGGTCCGTGGATGTCATGATGATCTGTAATGTACTTTGTCTTTGTGCAGTTGGGTAGGCATCAATAGCAATTCGAAGAATGCAGTTCGCTTGGAGCAACGTGGGCCAGGGGCAGGAACTAGGCGTTGCTAGAGCGACTTGCGCATCTTGATGCTGGTGGTTTCATATCCAAGCGATTCATAGAGGCCGCGAGCGCTCTGGTTGAAACCGAACACATTCAGCCCCAGGGTACGTGCGCCGTGGGCACGGGCGTATTCTTCGGCCAAATTCATGGCCTGGCGTCCGAACCCCTTGCCGCGGTGCCCGGGGTCGACAACTATGTCCCAAACCCACCATGAAGCCGGATCACCTGAGGTGTCGTGGCCGATCCAGACATAGCCCACATCGCCGAAAATGCCATGCTCCAGGCTGAATACCGCATTGGTGCAACTTGGCAATCCGGTGGGAAAGGCCCGGGTCATGGTCCGGTCTGCATCTTCCTGCGCCTTGTGCTGGGAACTGCCAGCGGCAACAAGGTCCGATACGTACTCGGCGGTACTTCGTGCCATCCACGAATGGAATTCTTCAGCGGGAAGCGGGTGGAGTTCTAATGGCATGCCCGGAGTCTACCGGTTGAGGGCGGCACGCTATTTCCGCGCGGCCAGGATTTGTTCACGCAGGATATCTGCGTGTCCGCAATGCTGTGCCAGTTCACGCAGCATATGCAGCTGGATCCAGCGCAGCGGCAGCGGTCCACGCCGGTTGCCTGAGAAGACGTCATCCCCTGTTTTGCCTTCGACTGCTTGATGCGACAGTTCGATGGCTTGGGCATATTCGTGCCGAATCGAATCGATGGTGTCGGAAGCCTCCAAGTCGAATGATTTGCTGGGCGAAGAGGCAATGCCCAGCTCTGCACGGCTCCGGCCGGTGGCTGCTTCACCGAACCAGACCCGTTCCACGAAGATCGCATGTTTCACCAGCCCGAGCAGCGTGGTCTTGGATTCAACCAACTTCAATCTGGCTTCGGCTTCACTCAGTCCGCCGGTGCAGGAAAGCAGCATCTGCCGGTGCTGATCGATGAAAACTTGGACCATATCATCGTGGGTCAGTGAAAAAATGTCTTTGGAATCCGGGTTGACCATGCCTTATCTTAAGTCGGCAAATCGTTAGTGACAAGGGATTTTGCCTCTGGGGCAAGTGAAATAGAAAATCTTTCGAAAATCTTGCTCTAGCTGGAATACGAAGAGTGCGAGTAGAGTTGAGTTAAGTACACTCAAGTTTATGGGTTCACCCAATTAGAGAAAGGATGCGCGTGGACACCAAACTCACCACTAAGAGCCAAGAAGCTCTCTCGGCTTCCGGGATGAACGCTTCAACCGCAGGCAATCCGCAGATTGAACCTGCGCACCTGCTGAAGGCCTTGCTGGGCCAGCGCGACTCCGTCGCAGTCGCCCTCCTGAAGACCGCCGGATTGGATGTCGACGCGCTTTCGGTCAAGGCAAGCGCTGTCATCAACGCATTGCCTTCCAGCTCCGGCAGTTCAGTGGCCCAGGCCCAGTACTCCCGACAGCTGCTGCAGGTTGTGAGCAACGCCCAGGCGGCTGCCGCAGAAATGGGGGACACCTACGTCTCCACGGAGCACCTGCTTATCGCCTTGGCATCAGACCAGACCAAGGCCGGCGACGCGCTGCGCGAATTCGGGGCCACCCGCGAACTGCTGGTGGGCACCTTGCCCACCATCCGCGGCGACCGCAAGGTCGATAATCCGGATCCGGAGGCCACCTTCCAGTCCCTGGAGAAGTTCGGCACCGACATGACCGCACTGGCGCGCTCGGGCAAGCTGGATCCAGTCATCGGCCGCGACCGCGAGATCCGCCGCGTGGTCCAGGTGCTCTCCCGCCGAACCAAGAACAACCCGGTGCTGATCGGTGAGCCAGGCGTTGGCAAAACCGCTGTAGTTGAGGGGCTTGCCCAGCGCATGATCGCGGGCGACGTGCCGGAATCCCTGCGTGGAAAGACCCTGATCTCGCTGGATCTGGGTGCCATGGTCGCCGGGGCCAAGTACCGTGGCGAATTCGAAGAGCGGCTGAAGTCGGTATTGGAAGAGATCAAGGCTTCGGACGGCCAGATTGTCACCTTCATTGACGAGATCCACACCGTGGTCGGCGCCGGAGCCTCCGAAGGCGCCATGGACGCGGGGAACATGCTCAAGCCAATGCTCGCCCGAGGCGAGTTGCGCTTGATTGGTGCTACTACCTTGGACGAGTACCGCGAAAACATCGAGAAGGATCCCGCCCTGGAACGCCGCTTCGCGCAGGTGTATGTCGGCGAGCCCAGCGTGGATGACACCATTGCCATCCTGCGTGGGTTGAAGGAGCGCTACGAGGCGCACCACAAGGTTTCCATTGCGGACTCCGCCTTGGTGGCAGCATCCACGCTGTCCAGCAGGTACATCTCCGGCCGCCAGCTGCCAGACAAGGCCATCGACCTGGTTGATGAGGCCGCTAGCCGCCTGCGCATGGAGATCGACTCGGCTCCGGAGGAAATCGATGAGCTGCGCCGCGAGGTGGACCGGCTGACCATGGAGGAGCTGGCGCTGTCCGATGAAACGGATCCAGCCTCGGTGGAACGCCTGGATGCGCTGCGCAAGGACATGGCCGACAAGAAGGAACAGCTGGACGCGCTGAACTCCCAGTGGGAAGCGGAGAAGGCCGGGTTGAACCGCGTCGGCGACCTGAAGGTCAAGCTCGACGAATTGCGCAGCCAGGCCGACAAGGCCCAGCGCGAGGGCGACCTGGAGAAGGCCTCTCGCCTGCTCTACGGGGAGATCCCAACGCTGCAGCAGGAACTGGATGCGGCGGCCGCTGCCGAAGCCGATAAGGCCGATACGCACACTATGGTTGCCGAAGAAGTCACCGCGGATGACATTGCAGAAGTCATCTCGGCGTGGACCGGTATTCCGGCCGGGCGCATGCTGCAGGGCGAAAGCCAGAAGTTGCTGGATATGGAAGAAATCATCGGGCAGCGCCTGATGGGGCAGAAGCAGGCTATTGCCGCTGTCTCTGACGCCGTTCGCCGTACCCGCGCCGGCATTGCCGACCCGAACCGGCCTACCGGATCCTTCCTGTTCCTGGGTCCTACCGGTGTCGGCAAGACCGAGCTGGCCAAGTCCCTGGCTGACTTCCTCTTCGATGATCCACGGGCGATGGTGCGGATCGACATGTCCGAATACTCGGAGAAGCATGCGGTTTCGCGCCTGGTCGGTGCCCCTCCGGGCTACGTAGGGTATGAAGAGGGCGGGCAGCTGACCGAAGCTGTGCGCCGCCGCCCGTACTCGGTGATTCTGCTGGACGAGGTGGAAAAGGCGCATCCGGAAGTATTCGATATCCTGCTGCAGGTGCTCGATGACGGGCGGCTGACCGATGGCCAGGGCCGCACCGTGGACTTCAGGAATACCATTCTGATCCTCACCTCGAATCTGGGTTCCCAGTTCCTGGTGGACCAGAGCATGGAAGACGAGGCCAAGAAGTCAGCGGTGATGAGCGTGGTCAATGCATCGTTCAAGCCGGAGTTCTTGAACCGTCTCGATGAGGTCATCCTCTTCGACCCATTGAGCATCGAAGAGCTGGGCAGCATCGTCAAGCTGCAGATCGACCTGCTCGCACAGCGCTTGGCCGACCGCCGCTTGAACCTGGAGGTGGATCAGGCCGCCAGCGATTGGCTGGCCCTGACCGGTTACGATCCTGCCTACGGCGCTCGTCCGCTGCGCCGCCTGGTGCAGCGCGAGATCGGAGACCGGCTGGCCAAGGAGATCCTGGCTGGAACGGTGCAGGACGGGGATACTGTAGGGGTCACCCTGGACGAAGTTGGCGACAAGCTCAAAGTTGCCAAGAAGGCCTAGGAGCCTGGCAATGGCGAGGGCGTGAACGGATGGAATCCCGTTCATGCCCTCGCCATTTTTCCTGAACGCAGACTTAGCTGTCGGTGGTCTCCTGTGCCTTGGACGGCTCCTCTTCGGAGTTCTCCGATTCTCCATCCGTAGCGCCCTCTGGCAGCAACGAGTTGCGGACGTCGCCCTCGGACAGGCTCAGGAAGCACGAAACGGTGCGGTCGCCCTGGCCCCAGGTGCTCTCCGAGGGACGCGAGAAGTGATAGGTCCAGGTGGAGTCCAGCCCTGCACGAGGATCCAGTGACACCGATTTGCACAGGTCTTCGGATTGGGTGAGCAGCACGTTGGCTCCCGGGTACTCCTCGCCGGTGACATGGAAGATGCCGATCAGTTGGGCATTGTGGGAGGAATCACAGGTTACGACCGTCTGCGGATCCAGTGGTGAATTGAATCCGCGCAGGCAGTCGCCTTGCTCCAACTGGGTTGGAGGCATCTCGGTGGCAACAATGCCGTCGAGGCCTGGATTCTCGTTGCGCTCCACGTTGTTCGCAGTTGGCGAAGCAGGGGGATCCACTAGTCTCAACACCACGAAAACCACTGCCGCGGCCAGTGCGAGAACGGCGACAATCATCAAGGCCCATTGGGCACTTTGACGCTTGGGCTTCTCCGGTTCTGGCTGCAACGGCGGCAAAGCCGCCTGCGGCTCGGGCAGATTGTTTTCCACCACCTGTTGAGCTCCTTCGTGGTTGGGTCGGGCGATCGCTCGCCGGCTCAATACATAGTCGTTGGACTAATCGACAGTCTAGCGGTTTCGGAGGGTGTTGCATTCAGCGCTCGCCGGTGAATCGTGTTAACCTTTAATTACGAAAGAACTGATCACATATTCGGGGGCCTTCATCTTTTCAAGGTGGACCACCTCCCGACTCTACTGAAAAGAGGGGGTCACGCCATGGGGCGCGGCCGTCAAAAGGCTAAAGCACAGCGTCAGGCGCGAGATATCAAGTACTACTCGCCGTCCACTGACCTTTCGGCACTTGAACGCGAGTTGGGCGTTCGGTCCGATCATCATGCTCAGAACACTGAGCGTAATGATTCATCGTATGACGAAGAATATTCGGAATACGACGAGCTGACTAAGAAGTACTCGGGAGATGACGAAGACGAGTAGCCTCGTCTTCTGATGCCGGGAGTCCTTGGCTCAGAGTGCCACACCTTAAGCATTGAGTGGTACAGCTCTTCAGTACATTTTGCGACAAGCCGCAGCGACTAAGCTAAATTAGCTTTTAGTCGTTGCGGCCTTTGTCGTGCCCAGTAATTGTTAGGTGGAACGTGAGCACTCCAGAAGAGCTATCCATCCAGATGGCGCATCATTCGGCCATCCGGTCGATGCAGCGCATTGTCGAGCAGCAGGCACCTGAATCCCCGGAAGCCGAAGCGCGTGCCGGGGTGCGCCAAATGCTTTCCGCTGGCGGGGTCCTGGTGGTCACCGGAGCCGGTGTTTCTACCGATTCCGGAATCCCCGACTACCGGGGACCCAACGGTTCATTGCAGCGCCACCGGCCGATGACCTATCAAGAATTCCGATTCCGTCCTGAAGCCCGGCAGCGCTATTGGGCCCGTGGCTACGTCGGCTGGCGCCATATGGACAAAGCCGAGCCTAACCACATTCACCAGCGCTTGGTGCAGTGGGAAGAGCACGGGAAAATCAGTGGAATCATTACGCAGAACGTTGACGGGCTGCACCAGCAGGCCGGATCCAAACGGGTCATTCCGGTCCATGGCGACTTGTCGATCGTCCGCTGCCTGGACTGCGGGTACAGCGAGAACCGCAATGACTTTGATCTGCGCCTGCAGGCGGCCAACAAAGGCTATTTGGAAGCCGTGGAAATCGACCCCAGCGCGGTGAACCCCGATGGGGATGTGGAGCTGCCCCAGTATCTGGTTGACCGGTTCAACATGGTGGCCTGCTTGAGCTGCGGCTCGCTGGCCCTGAAGCCTGATGTGGTGTATTTCGGCGAGAACGTTCCGGTTGAACGCAAGGAACGCATTGCGGCACTGGAAGCGGAATCCACGTCGCTCTTGGTGCTGGGCTCATCCCTTGCAGTGATGAGCGGATACAAGATCCTGTTGAACTTCGTCAAGCGGGATTTGCCGGTGGCGCTGATTACCAACGGCCACGTCCGCGGTGAACAAAAAGCAACCTGGCGCTGGCGTGTGCCTTTGGAGCACGCCCTGAAGCAACTGGACTAGCAGGCCGGTATTTCGTCCCGCAAGGGACACCAATGAAGCGCGCCAAATGCTGCTCTGGGCAATCAGCCCGGCAAGAAGCTCGCACTGGTGCAGCACCACCGGCAGCATTGCCTGGCGCCTGGAAGCCGGGCAAGAGGGCTCCGCTCAACCCTGCATCCCCATTCGCATGGAGATGGCGTTAAAGAACCGATGCGCCGCACTGGGATCAGTGCGGCGCATCGGCAAGGAAGCGGATCCTGCGAGTACTACTTGGCGTAGTTGCCGGTCAGCAGCACTGCGCCGCCGTCAACGCCCTTGGCTCCCTGGACGTAGTCCAGTCCGGCATCGGCTGCCGCTGGATCGATATTCTCGACGCCGCCCATGACCCAAGCTCCCATGCCAGCCTTGTTCAGCAGCTCTACGGCACGATCAGCTACAGCTGGATCAACAACAGCAACCATGCCCACACCCAGGTTCAGGGTGCGCTCAAGGTCAGGCTGCGGCACGTTGCCCAGCTGGGCGATGGTGGAGAAGACTGCTGGCAGGGACCAGGTCGAGCGGTCCACACGGGCCATCAGGCCCTGGGGCAGCACGCGAGCCAGGTTGGCAGCCAGGCCGCCACCGGTGACGTGGCTGAAGCCATGCACGCCGAAGTTCTCGCCGTCGTTCAGTTCGCCCACCAGATCCAGGCACGCGGTGGTGTAGATGCGGGTCGGAACCAGCAGTTCCTCGCCCAGGGTCTTGCCGAACTCTGCAACTTCGCGTTCCAGCTCCCACTTGGCGTGGGCGATGACGCGGCGCACCAGCGAGTAGCCGTTGGAGTGGATGCCCGAGGACGCCATGCCGATGACGACGTCGCCGGCCCGCACGCGCTCCGGGCCCAGCAGCTGGTCGGCTTCGATGACACCGGTAGCAGCACCGGCAACATCGTATTCGTCCTCGGCCAGCAGGCCCGGGTGCTCCGCGGTTTCGCCGCCAACCAGCGCGGTGCCGGCCAGCTTGCAGCCCTCCGCGATGCCGCGCACGATATCCGCGATGCGCTCCGGGACGACCTTGCCGGTGGCGATGTAGTCGGTCATGAACAGCGGCTTGGCGCCCACCACGACAATATCGTCGACCACCATGCCGACCAGGTCCTGGCCGATGGTGTCGTGGATGTCCAGCTTCTGGGCGATGGCAACCTTGGTGCCTACCCCGTCGGTGGAGGTAGCCAGGTACGGCTTCTTGTAACCGGTCAGGAACGATACATCGAAGAGCCCGGCGAAGCCGCCGACCCCTCCGACAACGCCCGCGGTGTGGGTCGCCTTGATCGCGCCCTTCATCAACTCAACGGCACGGTCACCGGCCTCAACGTCAACGCCGGCACCGGCATAGGTGATGGAAGTTGGCTGCTGATCATTGCCGCTCATGGCAGTCGGTTCCTTTTCTGTTCTGGGCGCCGCATTTCCGGCGCCCTTTGCAACGAGATGGTTGGGATCGTGGAGGGGATTAGCTGTTGGTTTCGAACTCGGCATCAGGACCCGGCTCGCAGCCGCCCTGGTTGCTGCGCTCCAGCAGGTTCTTGCCGCGGCGCTCCTCGTTCGGCAAGGCGATCGGGTACTCGCCGGTGAAGCACGCGGTGCACAGGCGCTCGCGCGGCTGGCGGGTCGCTTCGATCATGCCGTCTTCGGAAATGTAGGCCAAGGAGTCCGCGCCGATGGAGGTCGCGATCTCAGCCACGGCAGCGCCGTTGGCGATCAGCTCGGCACGCGAGGCGAAGTCGATGCCGTAGAAGCAAGGCCACTTGACCGGAGGCGAGGAGATCTTCACATGCACCTCGGCGGCACCGGCCTCGCGCAGCATGCGCACCACCGCGCGCTGGGTGTTGCCGCGGACGATCGAATCATCCACCACCACGACTCGCTTGCCGCGCAGCACGGTTTCCAGCGCATTGAGCTTGAGCTTGATGCCCAGCTGGCGCAGGGTCTGCGATGGCTGGATGAAGGTACGGCCCACGTAGGCGTTCTTCACGAAGCCGTGGGTGAATGGAATGCCCGATTCCTCGGCGTAGCCGATGGCGGCCGGGGTGCCGGACTCCGGAACCGGGATCACGATGTCCGCGTCCGCGCTGTTCTCGCGGGCCAGCTGGCGGCCCATTTCCACGCGGGATTCGTAGACCGAGCGGCCGGCAATGGCAGCATCGGGACGAGCCAGGTAGACGTACTCGAAGACGCAGCCCTTGGGGGTGGCTTCGGCGAAGCGGGTGGAACGCACGCCGTTCTCGTCGATGGCGATCATTTCGCCGGGTTCGATTTCGCGGATGAACGAGGCGCCAACGGTAGCCAGTGCAGGCTGCTCCGAAGCAACAACCCAGCCTCGGTCCAGCCGGCCCAGGACCAGGGGGCGAACACCATGCGGGTCGCGGGCTGCGTAGAGGGTGTCCTCGTTCATGAAGACGAAGCAGAAGGCGCCTTCGATCTTCGGCAGCAGCTCCAGCGCGGTTTCTTCCAGCGACTGGCCTTCGGAACCGGCCAGCAAGGCGGTGACCAAGGCGGTGTCGGTGGTGTTGCCCTGGGCGAGTTCGCCGCGGACCTTGCCGCCTTCGGCCTGCTGCTTGGCGGAGACCATATCGGCCAGATCAGCGGAGTTGGTCAGGTTGCCGTTGTGGGCCAGGGCGACGGTACCGGCCTGGGTCGGGCCCAAGGTCGGCTGCGCATTGGCCCAGTGGCTGGCACCGGTGGTCGAGTAGCGGCAGTGGCCGATAGCCAGCTGGCCGGCCATGGAGTTCAGCGTATTCTCGTCGAACACCTGGGAGACCAGGCCCATGTCCTTGTAGACGTTGATACGAGCACCGTCGCTCGTGGCAATACCAGCGGATTCCTGTCCGCGGTGCTGCAGGGCGTACAGGCCGTAATAGGTGAGTTTTGCGACCTCTTCGCCAGGA
Organism: Glutamicibacter sp. NPDC088483; assembly: GCF_044753145.1. NCBI lineage: Bacteria > Bacillati > Actinomycetota > Actinomycetes > Micrococcales > Micrococcaceae > Glutamicibacter > Glutamicibacter sp. NPDC088483. Next base: position 727,014 of record NZ_JBIVMP010000001.1, on the reverse strand, counting down.
GCCCAAACGCCAAAAACGCCGCATTCGTCCTGCGGCCCCTTTTCGTTTGGAAGCAGGTCGTGATTTAAGAATCCATCGCCACGCGCCATGTTGGTTATTCTCTCATGTTCCAGTTGGTCGACACCGACCAAAAATGTGGTGGGTGGCGGCCAGGTGCGCGGCCGCCTGCTCTTCTAATTCAGGAGAAAAGCTGCCTAGCCTTGTAGTCCGCTGGAGTCAGTGTCCTCGGCCAGAGGAACTGCCAGATGCTTGGTGGTTTTGCGTGAGGTCACGCGATCAACAATCACATACGCCAATGCGCCGATGCCTACGCCCAGGCCTGCACCGAATATGGCGAAGAATCCGGACGCCGAGGTGCGGGTGTAATCCTGCGATGGTTCGCCAAGCAGGCCAATGATGAGACCGGCTAGCGCGCCAAGGACCGCGAAAGTCAAAATGAACGGCCAGAACTTGGGCGACGAGTGAATATGCACTTCAACACTCTGATCGGCAGAAGACGGGGTAGCGGGGTGTTGCTCCATACCTTTAAGGGTACTCAATAAGTGGTAGGTGCGCTGACAAGTCTGCCCTAAGTCCCGAAGCATGCAATTGCCCAGTCTGCAAGGCCTCGGCCCAGCCGATACGCCCAGTAGCAAGGGAAAGCCAGAGTTCAGCAGGCATTTCGACCACGTTCGGGGGTGTTCCGCGGGTGTGCCGGGGACCTGCTATGCACTGAGTCACACCGAAGGGCGGAACGCGTACCTCGACCGAGTTGCCCTCGGCGCGGGAGGCCAGCTCCTCCAGCGAAAAGCGCACCGCGGTGGCGAGCACCGGGCGGGCTATTTTTCCTTGTCCCTGCGTGGTTCCGGACCATTCGCGCAGGGCCGCTCGGCCAGCGGTTTCATCAACGCGCCGTTTGATTGCCATGGGTCAATTCCACTTTCTCTCAATGACGGAGAAACGTCATATTTGCGTGCGCTGGGTATCTACTGTGGATCTGGAAAACCAAGAAATCCAGCCATGCCAACTCTAGTTCAGCCAACGCAGCGCCGGTTGGATGCCGGCATGATGCTGTGCCGAAGACTTCCAGGGGGCGCTTTGGGCTTGCTGGCGCCGAATTCGCCCAGCGGCCCGGTGCCAGGCGGGCGGCCAGATGAACGGGGCCTGCGGCTAATGCCTGCGCGTCATAGACGCGGTTGACCCGCTGGATCTCCGGTAAACTCGACCGGGTGAAGGTACTGGTTATTGGCCCAGGCGGCCGTGAGCATGCAATTGTCCGTGCACTGAGTGCAGACCCCTACGTCAACGAAGTTCATTGCGCCCCCGGCAACGCCGGTATCGCACAGGACGTCACCACCCACGCGATCGATGCGCAGGACCCTGCCGCAGTCGTCGCGCTCGCCCGGGAACTGGGCAGCGATCTGGTAGTCGTCGGCCCCGAAGCGCCGCTGGCTTCCGGCGTTTCCGATGCGCTGATCGCAGCGCAGATCCCGGTCTTCGGCCCGACCCAGGCTGCCGCGCAGCTCGAAGCGTCCAAGGCTTTTGCCAAGAACGTCATGGCTGCCGCCGAGGTTCCCACCGCCATGGCCCATGTGGCCACCAACCGCGAGGAAGCCGCCAGTGCGCTGGATGACTTCGGTGCGCCGTACGTGGTCAAGGACGATGGCCTGGCGGCCGGCAAGGGCGTCGTGGTCACCGGCGATCGCGACGAAGCGCTGGAGCACGCAGAAGCCTGCTTTGCCGCCGGCGGGACCGTAGTGATCGAAGAATTCCTCGATGGCCCAGAAGTTTCACTGTTTGTCATCTGCGATGGCAAGCATGCTGTTCCGCTGGCCCCGGCACAGGACTTCAAGCGCATCTTCGATAACGACGAAGGCCCGAACACCGGTGGCATGGGTGCCTACTCGCCGCTGGAATGGCTGCCGGAGAGCTTCGTCGAAGAGGTCATGGACCGCGTCGCCTACCCGACCCTGCGCGAAATGGAAAAGCGCGGCACCCCGTTCACCGGCGTGCTGTACTGCGGCTTGGCCATCACCAAGCGCGGCATCCGCGTCATCGAGTTCAATGCCCGCTTCGGCGACCCGGAAACCCAGGCTGTCCTTGCCCGGCTGAAGACTCCGCTGGGCGGTGTGCTGCTGGCTGCCGCCAAGGGCCGGCTCGATGATGCCGAGCAGCTGACCTGGTCCGCGCAGACCGCAGTTGATGTGGTCATCGCCGCCGAGAACTACCCGGACACCCCGGTCAAGGGAGCGGTGATCTCCGGGCTGGAGGCAGCCAACGGAATTGACGGCGTGCACGTGACGCATGCCGGAACTTCCGCGGATGCTGAAGGAAACATCATTGTTTCCGGTGGCCGCGTACTGGCCGTGGTGGGCCTGGGCGATGACCTCGCCGCGGCCCGCGCCGCAGCGTACGCCGGGGTTGCCGAGATCAGCTGGGACGGTGCCCAGTCACGCACCGACATTGCGTTGAAGGCCGAACGCGGCGAAATCGCCATCGCCAACGAAAGCAAGTAGAGGACTACAGAACTCATGGCAGGATTCCAGACCGAAGTGCTCGACCTAGAAGGTTGGGACCATCACTACTCGGGCAAGGTACGCGACCTGTACGTGCCTGCGGGCGCCAGCTTCGAAGGCACCGACCGTGTCCTCGTGGTGGCCTCCGACCGCATCAGCGCCTACGACTTCGTGCTGGCCAGCGAAATCCCGGACAAGGGCAAGGTGCTGACCCAGCTCAGCCTCTGGTGGTTCGAGCAGCTGGGCGACTTCGCCAACCATGTCATCTCCACCGATGTTCCAGCCGAGGTGGCCGGACGCGCGATGGTGTGCAAGAAGCTGGAGATGTACCCGATCGAGTGCATCGCCCGCGGATACCTGACCGGATCGGGCCTGGCCGAGTACAAGGTCTCGCAAACCGTGTGCGAGCTGCCACTGCCGGCAGGACTGGTGGATGGCTCGCGCCTGGAACCGGCGCTGTTCACCCCATCGGCCAAGGCCGAGGTGGGGGAGCACGACGAGAACATCTCCTTCGAGCAGACCGTGGAACGCGTTGGCGCCGAAGTGTCCGAGGCGCTGCGCGAGAAGACCGTGGCCCTGTACGAGCAGGCCGAGCAGATCGCCCGCGCGCGCGGCATCATCCTGGCCGATACCAAGGTGGAGTTCGGAGCTGATCCGGCCACCGGCGAGATCACCCTGGGCGATGAGGTGCTGACCCCGGATTCCTCGCGTTTCTGGGATGCCGAATCCTACAAGCCGGGCCAGGCGCAGGCCAGCTTCGACAAGCAGTTCGTCCGCGACTGGCTGACCTCCGCCGAATCGGGTTGGGACAAGAACTCGGGCGAAGAACCGCCTCAGCTGCCAGCCGGAATCATCGAGAAGACCCGTGCCCGCTACATCGAGGCCTATGAACGGCTCACCGGCCAGGTCTTCAGCGCCTAGGCGCAGGCGAAGACGAACCACGCACGGCAAAGCCCTCCGCTGATCGAAGTGATCTGCGGAGGGCTTTGCGCTGTCCTGGGCGGGATCAGACCAGCGAGTCCTTCCAGGCCTTGTGCAGGGCCGCGAAGCGTCCTTCATCGGCAATCAGCTGCGCTGGGGTGCCGTCCTCGGTGATCTTGCCATCATGGACCACCAGCACGCGGTCCGCGATCTGCACGGTGGACAGGCGGTGCGCGATGATCAGCGCGGTGCGGTTGCCCAGCAGGGTTTGCAGTCCGCGCTGCACGGCCCGTTCCGAAGGGATATCCAGGGAGCTGGTGGCCTCATCAAGGATCAGCACCGCAGGATCGGCCAGGAAGGCGCGGGCAAAGGAAATCAGCTGGCGCTGGCCGGCCGAGACCCGTCCGCCTCGCTTGTTCACGTCGGTGCCGTAGCCCTCAGGCAGATCCATGATGAACTCGTGGGCGCCGACCGCGCGGGCGGCGGACTCGATATCCTCCGGGGAGGCGCCCGGCCGGCCCAGCGCGATGTTCTCGGCCACCGATCCGGAGAAGAGGAACGCCTCCTGGGTGACCATCACCACGTGCTGGCGCAGTTCCTGGTTCGACAGCTCGTTGATCGGCACCGAATCCAGTTCCAAGGTGCCCGAACGCAGGTCGTAGAAGCGGGCAATGAGCTTGGCCAGCGTGGACTTGCCGGCACCGGTCTGGCCTACCACGGCCACCGTTTGGCCCGCCGGGATCCGCAGGTTGAATTCCTCCATGATCACCGGGCCCTCGCCGTAGCCGAAGACCGCGTCCTTGAAGACCAGCTCGCCGGCCACCTTGCGGATGGTGCGCGGGGCCGCAGGCTCGCGGACCGTCGGTTCTTCCTCCAGCAGCCCCGAAACCTTCTCCAGGGCGGCGGTGGCCGACTGCAGCGAGGAATAGAACATCGCGATCTGCTCGACTGGCTGGAACAGGCGCTTGGAGGCCAGCAGGATGGCCACCATCGCACCGACCTGCATGGTGCCGTCGATGATGCGGAATCCGCCGTAGGCGAGCAATGCCGCCACCGTCAGGTTGCCGATCAAGACCAGTCCCGGCTGCAGGACGCCGAAGAGGTTGAAGGAACGCACCGAGTTCACCCGGTACTGCTCCGCGAGATCCGAGTAGTTCGCGTCGTTGGCTTCCTCGCGGCGGAAGGCCTTGACCGCGCGGATGCCGGTCATGGTTTCCACGAAGGTGGAGATGACCTTGGCCGAGACCACGCGGGATTCGCGGTAGAGCAGTTCGGAGCGGCGCTGGTACCAGAAGAAGAGGATCGCTACCGGGAGGGCGGCCACGCAGACCACCAGGCCGCTGCGCCAGTCGAGGAAGAAAATCGAGACCAGGGTGAAGACTACAAACACGCAGGAGGAGGCCAGTTCCGAGACGCCTTGATCGAGCAGCTCGCGCAGCGTTTCCAGATCGGAGGTCTGCCGGGAAATGATCCGCCCGGAGGTGTAATTCTCGTGGAATTCGAGGCTCAGCCGCTGGGTATGGCGGAAGACCTGCTGGCGCAGATCCAGGAGCATCGCCTGGGAGATCTTCGCCGCACTGGTGATGTACCAGGAGAGCAGCACGCCGCTGAGCACGGCGCACACGATGTATCCGGCCCCGGTCATCCCCAAGGCGCCCCAGTTGCCTTCGCGCACCTGCGGCAGGGTCCAGTCGATCGAGAAGGCGATCAGCACCGGCAGCAGCACGCGTGCCGCGTTGGAGAACAGCACCAGCACCACGGTGAGGACGAACAGCTTCTTCTGCGGCACGGCCAGCGAGGCCAGCAACCGGAAGGAACGTTGCCGCACGACCTTACGTTCGGCGGCAGAGAGCTTGATGGCGTCTTCATTGGCGACGCCCAGTGGCTTGCTCATCGGGAGACCTCCACGGTGGCTGGCTGGTCTTCATCATCCAGGCTGGCGATGACGAATCGGTAATGCTCATTGGTGCTCAGCAGGTGGGCGTGGCTTCCCACCGCGTCGATGCGGCCATCGCGCAGCAGCGCCACGCGGTCGGCGAGCATCACGGTCGAGGGCCGGTGGGCCACGATCAGCGTGGTGGTTCCGGCCAGGACTTGGCGCAGCCTCTCGGTGACCAGTTCCTCGGTGCGCACATCCAGGGCGGACAGCGGATCGTCGAGGACCAGAACGCTCGGACGCGCCGCGATGGCGCGGGCCAAGGCGATGCGCTGGCGCTGCCCGCCCGATAGCGACAGGCCTTCCTCGCCGATCAAGGTGTCTACCCCTTCGGGCAACGCGTAGGCGAACTGCGCCTGGGCGACGTCCAGGGCTTCGGCGAGCAGGGCTTCGCGCTGCTGCTCATCCAGGTTTTCCGGGGCGCCGAGCAGCACGTTGCCGCGGATGGAGGTGGAGAACAAGGTGGTGTCCTCGAAAGCCACGGCGATCTCGGTTCGCAGTTCCTGGAGGTCCCAGTCCTTGACGTCCTGTCCGTGGATGAGCACCTCGCCGGCGGTCGCTTCATGCAGGCGCGGAACCAGATTCAGCAAGGTGGACTTGCCCGAACCGGTGATGCCGACCAGGGCCATGGTTTCCCCGGGACGGATCTCCAGGTTGATGTCGGCCAGGATCGGACGGTGGCTGCCGGCGGTATCCGGGTAGGCGAAGCGCACATGCTCCAGCTTCACGCTGCCATCGCGTTCTGCAGGGACCCGGGGCTGCGCGGGGGAATCGATGTCATTGATTGAATCCATGACCTCGAAGTGGCGGTCCAGCGCAGTTTTGGTGCTCAGCGTCATGCCCAGCAGCATTCCCATGCCCTCGACGGGGCCGGCGATGACCGCGGCGATGGCGAAGTAGGCCACCAGCGAGCCGACGCTCAGCGTGCCGTTGGCGACCTGGGCAATGCCGATGAGCAGGCCGATGCCCAGAATGGTTTCAGGCACCGCAACCACGGTGAGCAGGAAGCTGGCCAGGGTCTTGGCCTTGGTTATTTCGGTTTCCTGCAGGGACTTGGCCTGGGCGCTGAAGCCCGCGTAGACATGCGGTCCGCGGCCGAAGGCCTTGATGACGCGGATGCCGTGCACTGATTCTTCCACCGCGGTGGCCAGGTCGCCAGCCTGGTCCTGGCTGCGGCGGCTGGCAGCCCGGTAGTCGTTGCGGAAACGGTAGGCCTTGATGGCAATCGGGATGGATCCCAGCAGGTAGAGCAATCCCAGGATCCATGAATGGGTGAACATCAGCACTAGCCCGGTGATGACGGTGACAGTTTCAACGACCAGCATCATCGCGCCGAATGCGAGCCAGCGGCGCAACAAGGAGAGATCCGACATGGAGCGGGAGAGCAGCTGCCCCGAGCCCCAGCGTTCGTGGAACGCCACGGGCAGGCGCTGCAGGTGCTTGTAGAAGCGGATGCGCATCTGCGCTTCAAGGCCGGCTGCGGGATTCAGCACGAATTGGCGGCGCAGGAAGATCAGCAGGGCTTCGACAAGGCCCAATGCGGCAACGATGCCAACAGAGAGCCACACCTCCGAGGCTGCCCCATCACGATGCAGGACGACATTCACCAGCCAGGCGAGTACCTGGGGGATGGCCAGCGCGACAATTCCGGCGCCGAGCGCGCAGAGGAAACCGCAAAAGAGCCGGGGGAAGATCGGCTTGACGAAAGGAGCAAGCCGTTTCAGTGTTGCGGAGAGCGGGACCGGATCTTTCGAACCGGCCTGTTGAGCTTGAGCCACGGTACCCCGCATTCATCCAGAAGTTTGACAGAGTTACAGACTACCGGCAGTAGTTGGGATAATTCAATCAATAGGCAACTATTGGAAAGAAGTGCTTCACATTGGAGGCAAATAATCCCCGGTCGAGCACCAAGAAGGTGCTTGACCGGGGATTACCCGAAGAAATTTCGTGGCTTAGTCGCGGGCAGCCAGGGTAACCATGACGGCTTCCGGCGGGCAGGCGAAGCGAATCGGAGCGAAGCGCGAGGTGCCCACGCCAGCGGAAACATTCAACGGAACGGTGTTGCCGTTGTATTCCCAATCGCTCAGGCCGCGGGCGCGCCACGTAGGCAGATCGCAGTTGGAGACCAACGCGCCATAGCCCGGGATGCACACCTGGCCGCCGTGGGTGTGGCCAGCGAAAATGACATCAGCCTTCGCCTCGGTGAATTGGTCAAGAACCCGCTGGTAGGGCGCGTGGGTGAGCGCAATGCGCACGTGGGGCGCCTGGCTGCTTGAGGAGGAACCACGCGGCCAGCCAGCGAAGTGGTCCCGGTCGATGTGCGGATCATCCACGCCGGTAAGATCCAGGCGCAGGCCATTGAGCACCGTGGAATGCGCACGGTTGGACATGTTGATCCAGCCGGCTCCGCCGAAGGCCCGGTGCATTTCTTCGAACGGCAACTGGTCGCGCGGGGCAGGGTTGGGAGTTCCGGTGGAAGGAGCCAAATACCTGAACGGGTTCTTCAGCTTTGGAGCGTAGTAGCAATTGGACCCGGGAACGAAGGCGCCAGGGAAAGCCATCAGCGGTTCCAGCGCCTTGATCAAAGCCGGCACGGCCTTGCGGTGGCTGAGGTTATCCCCGGTGTTGATGACAAAGTCAGGCTTCAGATCAGCCAGACCGCCCAGCCACTGGGTTTTGGCTTCCTGCCCTGGAACCATGTGGATGTCCGAAAGGTGCAGGACCTTGATGTCGCCGTATCCGCGGGGCAGGACCTTAAGCGATTCGTGGCGCAGCCCGAACTTCTGGGCCTCCAGCATGCCATAGCCCACCAGAGCTCCGCCGATGGCCAGAGCGCCGGTGGCGGCAAGGGCCGCAGTACCGCTGGCATGACGTAATGCCGAAGCGAAATTATTCTGTTCAACCATGACTTCTGTGCCATCGTCCTTTCAAGCCCGGAGGCAACTTCTGGTGGAGTTCTCCTATGCCAATCTAAACCGAAAGGCCGCGTCCAACCAAAGTTGAACGCGGCCTTTCGAATATTCAGCTAGTCATCGGACTTCTTGCCGTTTCCGTTTCCGTTGCCGTTTCCGTTGCCCTTGTTATCGGAGTCGGGCTTCGGCGAGGATTCTTCCTTAGGCTTGGAATCTTCCTTCGACTCTTCCTTGTCATTGTCCTTCTCATCCGAGTCGGACTTGGAATCGTCTTCTTCCTTCGGCTTTGGCGGAGGCGGCTGGCGACGGGCCGAACCGAAGTTGTTCCGCTCGTATTCGTGCACGGCCTCCTCCATGAAGTCCACCCACAGCGGGGCGGCGAAGGTCGAGGAATCGACCATCCAAGGGGCCTTCTTGTCGTTGACCATCGCGCCGTGCATCTGGTTCTTCTCTTCGCCGGCCTTGCCCTTGAGTCGGCCGACCCAGGTGGCGGTCGAAATTCCGGTGGTGTAGCCGACGAACCAGGTCGAGGACGCGTAGTTGTTGGTACCGGTCTTGCCAGCGATTGGGCCGTCGACGCGGCCCTTGGAGACGCGGTTGGTGGCGATCTTCTTCAGGGTGCCGTTCAGATCGGCAACGTAGGTCGGGTCGATCTCCTGGGAGCAGGATTCCTTCTTGACCTTGTACTCGTTGCCGTCCTTGTCGGTCACGCTGTTGATGGCACGTGGTTCGCAGTACTCGCCCTTGTTGGCGAAAGCCGCAAAAGCGGCAGCCTGGGACAGCGGGGTGATTTCTGCCGAGCCGATGATGAACGAAGGGTTGGAAGGCGAGATCGGGGCAGGGCCGCCCTTGGCGCCCTGATCCAGTACGCCAAGCTTCTTGGTGTAATCGGCGATGGTGCACAGGTCGGTCTTGTAGGCCTCCTGCACGGTCGCGGTATTGATCGACCAGTACAGGCCGGTATCCACGGTCATCGAGCGGTAGAAGCCAGGCGATGCATTCTTCGGTTCCCAATTAGAACCAACAGTTGTCGTTCCTCCGGGAAGGCAAGATGCCCGCCACTTGGAGCCGGGTACGAAAACCTGCTTCTTGGCATTGATCTTGTCGTACATGCGGTTGCCTTCGGACAGCCAGCCCAAGGTGGTGTACGGCTTCATGGTAGAACCACCCTGGAACCCGCCAGCGCCACCCAGGGAACGCTCGACAGCGAAGTTGTAATAGGTGTTCTCGCCCGAGTTCTTGACTTCCGGACCGTAGGTGGTGTTCTGCGCCATGGTCAGGATCTTGCCGGTGCCCGGCTCGACCGAAACGATCGAGGAGTAAATGTCGGTATTGGACTTGGCCTTTGGATCGATAGCCTTCGCTGCGTCCTTGGCGGCCTTCTTGTTCAGCTTGCTGTTCAGGGTGGTCTTGACGGTCAAGCCGCCACGGTACAGCAGGCCTTCGCGATCTTCCTTGGTCTTGCCATAGGTGTCATCGGAAAGGATCAGATTGGTGACGTAGTCGCAGAAGTACGCATTTTCCTTGGCCGCGGTGCAACCGGAAGGGGACGTGCGCGGATCCAGTTCCAGGTCCGACTTCACCGCCTTGTCGTATTCCTTCTTGGTGATTGCACCGGTGCGGTACATATTGCCCAGCACCTTGTTGCGGCGGTCGATGGATCGCTCAGGGTTGTTGATCGGGTTGTAGACGTTTGGCAGCTGGACCATGCCGGCAAGCATGGCCGACTGCTGCACGTTCAAGTCCTTGGCATCGGTTGAGTAGAAGTGCTGAGCGGCAGCCTGCACGCCGTACTCGCGACCCGAGAAGAGCACCAGGTTCAGGTAGCCCTCTAGGATCTGGTCCTTGGACATTTCCTTCTCGATGGCCACCGCGTACTTCAACTCGCGGATCTTATCCGAGTAGCCCTTCTGGCCGGAAACAGTGGATTCGTCCGAACCGGTGAGCACTTGGTTATTCACCAGCAGGTTGTTCACGTACTGCTGGGTCAGGGTGGACGCACCAGAGCGGCTCGAAGAGGTGAGGTTGCCAACTACTGCACGGGCGATGCCCTTGGGGTCGATGCCCTTGTGCTCGTAGAAACGCTCGTCTTCCACCGAGATGATCGCCTTGCGCATGTTCGGCGAGATGTCATCTAGCTTCACAGGCTGGCGATTTTGCTGGTAGAAGTTCGCAATGGCCTTGCCATCAGCGTCAAGGATCGTGGAAGGCTCCGGAATGGGGAGCTTTTCAAACGAGCTCGGGAGCGCGCTGACGATGTTGTTACCGGTGGTCAAACCGGTTTTTGCGATAGCTGCAATGGGCACGAGCATGCCTGCTGCGAGCACACCACACAGGGCGCTGATTCCGAAGAATGCAACGACTTTTCCCAGGGTGGTAGCGGTATCAAAAAAAGGGGACTTCTTGGCTGCCATACCCACTAGTTTACAAGGACGCGCTAACGTATCGAGTATGACTAAATGGGAATACGCCACTTTGCCGCTTTTGATTCACGCTACGAAGCAGATTTTGGACCAGTGGGGTGACGATGGCTGGGAGCTGGTAACCGTGGTTCCAGGCCCCAACGGCTCATCTCCAGTGGCTTACATGAAGCGTCCGAAAGCGTAACTAGCAACAACATTTACTGAAGGAGAAATCCCATGCAAGAAGCTACTTCCTCGCGTGTCGAGGCTCGTCTGGCCGAGCTCGGTCATGCCTTGCCAGCTGTGGCAAAGCCGGTAGCCGCCTACCTGCCAGCCGTTACCACCGGCAACTATGTCTACACCTCCGGCCAGCTTCCGCTGATTAAGGGTGAACTCACAGCCGTTGGAAAGGTTGGTGCCGAGGTTTCGGCCGAGGAAGCGAAGGCCCAGGCGCAGACCGCTGCGCTTAACGCGCTAGCCGCCATCAAGGCCGAAATTGGTGATCTAGATCGCATTAAGCGCATCGTGAAGGTTGTCGGTTTTGTGTCGTCGGCACCGGACTTCACCGGACAGCCAGGCGTCATCAACGGGGCATCGGAGTTCTTCGGCGAGGTACTCGGCGATGCAGGTTTGCACGCACGCTCGGCCGTCGGCGTTGCCGTTCTGCCGCTGGATGCACCTGTCGAGGTCGAGGTCATCGCCGAATTTGAGTAATTCAAGCCAGATTCCTGCTGCGCGGTCCCGACGGGCATTCCCGGCGGGGCCGCGCAGCGGTATGGTGCGCCGGCTCTTTGATTTGCCACCGCATCAAATTGCCACCGCCGAAAACTGGTTCTCTTTCGGTTCGCGCACGCCGCGCACCCCGCGGCGCGCGTCCTCCATCTGCCTTGTGAGGGATTCTTCCCACGGCGTGGAGACCTATCTGACTTATCGCCCCGGGGGCTCCCCACTGGGCAACGTGGCCTTTCCAGGCGGCAGCCACGAGGCGAGCGACCGTGCCACCTACCAATGGTTCGGTCCAAGCCTGTCCCAATGGTCCAAGCGCATGGACATGCTGGACCAGCAGTTGGCGCAGGCATACATCGTTTGCGCCATTCGCGAGCTTTTCGAAGAGACCGGAATCCTGCTGGCCGGCACCGATGAGCAATCCGTGGTCGAAATGACCGATGCAGAAGACTGGATGACCGCCCGCGAAGCAATCGCCGGGCAGGACCTGGCCTTCGACGAATTCCTGCGCCGCCGCGGACTGGGCTTGCGCACAGACCTTTTGCGTCCGGTTTCCCACTGGCTCAACCCGAACTTTGCCCTGCGCCGCTTCGACACCTGGTACTTCACTGCCACCGTGCCCAACCGCCAGGAGGCTGCCTTGCTGCGCGGCAAAGGCAAATGGGGGCGCTGGTGTGCCGCCGGGGAAATATTGGCCAAACGCAGCACCAGCGAGCTGGGGGACAGCGTTGGCCAACCCAACACGGTGAACCTCGCGCTCTCGGAGATCAGCTACCCGGCGGTGGAAATGATCCTGGAAGCCATGGCGGAGGCCAATGGAGTGGTCGCCTACCTTTCGAGGGCCCGTTCGTTGAATCTCAAGCATCCGGACCTGCTGGTGCGCGACGGCATTTACTATCTGGAAGTCCTTGGCTCCATGAGCGCTGAATCCTCCCGCCCATGGCAGACTACTGCCGGGCACTGAGAGCAGAACTTAAACAAAGCAGGCCGGGAATCCTTGAAGGATTCCCGGCCTGTTTGCATCACTGCGGTTTAGCGCGAGCGCTGGCGCAGACGTTGGATGTCCAGGATCACGACGGCGCGTGCTTCCAGGCGCAGCCAGCCGCGCTGTACGAACTCGGCCAGAGCCTTGTTCACGGTTTCGCGGGAAGCACCAACGAGCTGAGCCAGCTCTTCCTGAGTCAGTTCGTGGGCAACCAGGATGCCGTCGGTAGCTGGGCGACCGAAGCGGTCAGCCAGATCCAACAGAGCCTTGGCAACACGGCCAGGAACGTCAGAGAAGACCAGATCGGCCAGGGACTCATTGGTACGACGCAGACGTGCAGCCAGAGCCTGCAGCAGCTGGATCGAGACCTCAGGGGAGTTCAAGATAGCCTTGCGCATGTTCTCGTGGCTCAGGCCCGCCAGGCGGGTCTCGGACACGGCGGTTGCAGTTGCGTTGCGTGGGTGTGGATCGAACAATGCCATCTCGCCAAACAGTTCGCCTGGGCCAAGAACAGCAATCAGGTTCTCGCGACCATCCGAAGAGGTGCGACCCAGCTTGATCTTGCCCGAAACGATGAAGTACAGACGGTCACCCTGATCGCCTTCACGGAACACCGATGCGCCGCGGGAGAGATCAACCTCGGTCAATTCTTCGGTTAGCGCGGCGAATACTTCATCACCAAGCGACGCAAACAGTGGCGCGCGACGCAGTACCTCGATATCCATTAAATCTCCTGTCAACAGTAGTAGGCGCTTACTTCATTGTGCCGTATTCGGTAACAATGTGACAGTTTCCACACGTGGTTTAACCAAGAAAATGTTGAAAATCACGCACATTCGACTAAAACTCGCGAATCTGCTCGCAGAAATCCATCAGCTTCTAAGGGTACCTTGGGTCTATACGAACTTTATGAATGAACTGGGGTCTTGGTGCTCGGAATTTTCAGCTGGCTCGACGTAGTCATCTGCGCTGTTTTGCTGACGTTTTTCGTTGTTGGAGTTCGTCGAGGTTTTCTGCTGACCATTGGCGACATGCTCGGCCTGATTGTCGGCGGCGTCGCCGCATTCTTCGCCATCCCGCTGGTTTCCACCTTCGCCACGAACCCCTGGTGGCGGGTCGGCCTGATGATAGCTACCGCAGCCGTGCTGATCATTCTCGGGCAAGCTCTGGGACGGGTGATTGCAACCCGCATCCGCCACTGGATGAATGTCGATTTCCTGCGTGCCGCGGACCGCATTGCCGGTGGCGTGCTGTCGGTGTTCATTACCGCCACAATCATCGGTGGCTTGGCCTTTTCCACTTCAAGCATGGGTATTCCAAGGCTTTCGCTGGAGATCAGCAAGTCCAAGATGATCGACTCGATTCGTGGCCTGACACCCGAGTTTGTCGATGCCGCGATTTCCACCGCACGCTCCAAGGTGATCGCCGAAACCCTCCCCGCATTCCTGGAGCCTTTCGCGCCCCCGGTCCAGGCGCCGGCCAACACCGAATGGGCAGCTAACGACCTGCAGCTGGCCGCTGCCCAATCGGCCGCCAAGATCTCCGGTACCGCGGTGCAATGCGGTGTGAACCTGACCGGCTCAGGCTTCGTTGTCGACCACGAGCTGGTCATGACCAACGCGCACGTGGTCGCCGGATTGAGCGCGGCAACCGTGGAGGTCGGCGGTGACGAAGTTCACCGCGGAAAGGTTGTTTATTTCGATCCCAAGGCCGACATCGCGCTGCTTTACGTCGAAGGGCTGGGGGCAGAGCCTATCGACCTCGCCGCTGATGACCTGATGCGCGGCGACTCGGCAACCTTTATCGGGCACCCAGCGGGCGGCCCGCAGCAGATCCGCGGAGCCTTGATCGCTTCCCGTGCCTTCGTCTCCATTGCCAATATCTATGGCGCGGACCCATCTCGAATCTCTGTCTACCAGCTCACCGCGGAAGTAGCCCAGGGCAATTCCGGCGGACCGCTGCTGGATGAATCCGGCGACGCGGTGGGCTTGATCTTCGCCAAGTCGCGCAGCGATGACGAGGTCGGCTTCGCCCTGAGCCTCGAAGAGATCGAGAACGCCATGGAGCTGGGCGGCGATCGGCGCACCAGCATCAAAACAGGCGACTGCGTCACCGGCTAGGGCTTGCGGCTATTTGCCCAGCAAATGCGCGAGCTGCTGAACCGCCAGCTTGTAGCCGTGCACGCCCGCACCGATGATGATCGAGCTGGCTACCGGCGAGATGAAGGAATGGTGGCGGAACGCTTCACGCTTGTGCACGTTCGAGATGTGCACCTCGATGGCTGGCAACTGCACGCCGCTGATGGCATCGGCAATAGCCACAGAGGTATGGGTGAATGCGCCGGGGTTCATGATGATGCCGGCTGCGGTAGTGCGGGCCTCGTGAATCGCGTCGATGAGCACACCCTCATGGTTGGACTGCAAGGCGCGCAATTCGAAGCCGAGGGCCGCAGCGGTTTCCCGGGCCAGCTGCTCAACATCGGCCAGGGTGTCGTGGCCATAGATTTCCGGCTCCCGGGTGCCCAGCAGATTCAGGTTGGGGCCGTTGAGCAGCAAGATGGTGTTCGATGCGTTCTCAGTCATGAACTCAAATCTATTACACAACCGGGAAATTCCCGCCCGAATCCTTTGGCCCCGTAATACAAGAAGCCGCCGTTCGTCCACACCAGCGGTGTGGACGAAGGGCGGCTTGCTGCACTGGGGCGTGCTGAGGCTATTTGCCCATGGACTGCGCGATCTGGCTCATCACCGTTGAATCGGACAGCGTGGTGGCATCGCCGACCTCGCGGCCCTCGGCCACGTCCTTGAGCAGGCGGCGCATGATCTTGCCCGAGCGGGTCTTAGGCAGTTCCGGAACCACCAGCACATGCTTCGGCTTGGCGATCGGGCCGATGTCCTTGCCCACGTGGTTGCGCAGGGTCGCCACCACATCCTCGCCTTCCGCCGGCTCGGTCTGCAGGATCACGAAGGCCACCACGGCCTCGCCGGTGGTCTCGTCCTTCGCTCCCACCACGGCGGCCTCTGCCACGTACGGGTGGGCGACCAGCGAGGACTCGATCTCGGTGGTGGACAGGCGGTGCCCGGAGACGTTCATCACGTCATCCACGCGGCCCAGCAGCCAGATATCGCCATCGGCGTCCTTCTTCGCGCCGTCGCCAGCGAAGTACATGTTCTCGAACCGCGACCAGTAGGTGTCCTTGTAGCGTTCCATGTCGCCCCAGATGCCGCGCAGCATCGCTGGCCACGGCTCGCGGATGACCAGGAAGCCGCCCTCGCCATCGGCCACGGATTCGCCGGCTTCATCCACCACGTCAATGGCGATGCCCGGCACGGCCACCTGGGCCGAACCCGGCTTGGTTGCGGTGACGCCCGGCAGCGGAGCGATCATGTGCGCGCCGGTTTCGGTCTGCCACCAGGTGTCCACGATCGGGGCCGGGTGTTCCTTGCGCTCGCCGTTCTTGCCGTTGTTGGTGCCGATGGCATCGCGGTACCACATCCATGCTTCCGGGTTGATCGGTTCGCCCACCGAACCCAGCACGCGCAGCGAGGACAGGTCGTAGCCATCGGGGATCTCGCGGCCCCACTTCATGAAGGTGCGGATTGCGGTGGGCGCGGTGTACAGGATGGTGACGCCGTACTTTTCCACCAGTTCCCACCAGCGGCCCTGGTGCGGGGTATCCGGGGTGCCTTCGTAGATCACCTGGGTGGCGCCGTTGACCAGCGGCGCGTAGGTGACGTAGGAATGGCCGGTCACCCAGCCGATGTCCGCGGTGCACCAGTACACGTCGGTTTCCGGGTGCAAATCGAAGGTGTCGCGGTGGGTTACGGCGCCCTGGGCCAAGAAGCCGCCGGTGGTGTGCACAATGCCCTTGGGCTTGCCAGTGGTGCCCGAGGTATACAGCACGAACAACGGGTGCTCGGAGTCGTGGGCTACCGCAGTGTGCTCGGTGGCGGCGGTGCCGACGACGTCATCCCACCACTTGTCCAGTGCGCCGAATTCGGTGGGCTCGCCGTTGCGCTTGACCACCAGCACGTTTTCCACGGTGTGGCCCGGTGCTTCCAGCGCCGCATCGACTGCCGGCTTCAGCGAGGACGGCTTGCCGCGGCGCCAGGTGCCATCGGCGGTGACCACGAGCTTGGCGTCCGCATCATCGATGCGGCTGCGCAGCGCGTCGGCGGAGAAGCCGCCGAAGACCACCGAGTGGATGGCGCCGATACGGGCGCAGGCCAGCATGGTGATGACGGCTTCCGGGATCATTGGCAGGTAGACGGCCACGCGGTCGCCCTTGGCCACACCCAGGGATTCGAAAGCGTTGGCGGCCTTCTTGACCTCTTCGGTCAGCTGCGCGTAGGTGTAGGTGCGGGTATCGCCCGGCTCGCCTTCGAAGTAGATGGCGACGCGGTCGCCCAGTCCGTTTTCCACATGGCGGTCCAGCGCGTTGTAGGCCGCGTTGAGCTTGCCGCCGACGAACCACTTGGCCACCGGTGCCTGCGACCAGTCCAGGGTTTCAGTGAAATCGGTGTCCCAGGTCAGTACCTGGCGTGCCTGGTCCGCCCAATAGCCCAAGCGGTCTGCCTTGGCTGCGTCGTAGCGGGCCTGCGTTGCGATGGCCTGATCGCTGAAGTCCTTGCTCGGGGCAAAGGAACGGGTTTCGGTCGACAGGTTATCCAAGGTTTTCGAATCACTCACTGTGTTCGCGTCCTTCCGCGTAGTCACAAATATTTCCCTGTGATCAAAGTTACATCCTCCAGCAGGGCCGGTGTGCTTTGTGTCACCGGGAAAGGGGAAATGGGGTAATTTGTGCGCCGAGCGGTTAGCTGCACGCGATGAACAGCACGCCAAGATGGTGTCCAAGGGTGAAAACTTCACGCCCTCATGACACGATCTAAAGCGTGGCGAAGAAATTGGACAACGAAACCGAGCTGGGGCTGAAGCGCCGGGCACGCAAGATCAACCGGGAACTGGCGAAGGCCTACCCCTACGCGGTGCCCGAACTGGACTTCGAGAACCCCTTCGAACTGCTGGTAGCCACCGTGCTCTCCGCGCAGACCACCGACGTGCGGGTCAATGCCATCACTCCAGCGCTCTTCGCCCGTTTCCCGGACGCCCACGCAATGAGCCAAGCCGAACGGGGCGAGCTTGAGCAGCTGATCCGCCCCACCGGTTTCTTCCGCGCCAAGACGGACTCCCTGCTCGGGCTATCCGCCGCCTTGGTTGAACGCTTTGACGGAGAAGTGCCAGCCAAGCTCGAAGAGCTGGTGAAGCTTCCCGGGGTGGGACGCAAAACCGCCAACGTCGTGCTGGGAAATGCCTTCGGTGTTCCCGGAATCACCGTGGACACCCACTTCGGGCGCCTGGCCAACCGCTTTGGGTGGACCGATGAAACCGATCCGGTCAAGGTCGAGCACGCGGTGGGGGAACTGTTCGAAAAACGCGACTGGACGATGCTCAGCCACCGCGTGGTATTCCATGGCCGCCGCGTCTGCCACTCGCGCAAACCTGCCTGCGGGGCCTGCGCCATCGCCAAGCTTTGCCCCTCGTTCGGCATCGGCGAGGAAATACCTGCCAAGGCCACAGCGTTGCTCAAGTATGAGCTCGCACCAGGGCGGGAAGAATTGCTGGCGAAAATGATCGCCGGCGCAACCCGCCGCGAGCTGAGGGCTGAAGGATACGGATTGGACGCATGAGCGCGCGCTTGGAATTGGAAAAAGTAATTGCCCGCCACACGGCACAGGTCGGGGCAACGCAGAAACTGCCCAGCGAATGGGTGATGAGCGATATCGAGCTCGGTGCTGCGCGCCGTGCCGCGGTGCTGATCCTGTTCGGTGCTGCCGGCGAGGCGGCCCTGGAACCGCATTCCCGGGCCGGCGATCTGGACGTGCTGTTCGTGCAGCGCGCCGCGACCCTGCGCAAGCACGCGGGCCAGATCGCTTTCCCCGGAGGCGGCATCGACCAGGAGGATTCGAGCGTTGCCGACGCCGCCTTGCGCGAGGCGTGGGAGGAAACTGGCGTGGACACCTCCGGGATCGAGGTCCTGGGCACCTTGGGGGAAACTGAATTGCCGGTTTCCAACTTCCTGGTCACCCCGGTGATTGGCTGGTGGCATACCGAATCCAAGGTTTATCCGGCTGACCCGGCCGAAAGCGCCGGCGTATTCCGCGCCCCGGTGGCGCACCTGCTGGAGCCAAGGAATCGCCTGACCGGCGTGGTGCAGCGCGGCAATCAGAAGTTCAAGTCCCCGGCCTTCGATTTTGAAGACCGGATCATCTGGGGCTTCACCGCGATCGTGCTGGACAGGCTGTTCAACGAGCTGGGTTGGACCCAGCCGTGGAACAACCGCCGTGAACTGCGCATGGCCTGAAACTGGCTACTTCGCATCCGCGTAGTTCCCGGAGATCGCAACACTGACCGGGAAGCGCGGCGAGGCCTTGCCGAACAGGGAACGCCCGGCGAGCATGGCCGCATGCCGGATGAGCTCCTGCAGTTGCCCAGCCAATTCGGTGGGGCATTCAAAGACAATTTCGTCATGGACAAAGAACACCTGGCGGCAGGTCCGGCTCCACCCGGCCTGATGGATCAGGTGCCGTGCGTGGCCCATCCACACCAAAGCCCACTCCGCGGCGGTCGCCTGTACGACAAAGTTCCTGGTGAACCGGCCGCGGGCTCTCGCCGCGCCGTCAGCAGCCCGCTGCGATGCTTCATCGTTGGTAGCTTTCTGCGCCTGCAGCCACTGCTCATCGGCTGGAGGGCAGCCGCGGCCGAGGAAACTGCGCACGCCTTCACCTTGCTCGCCGGCAAGAGCTGCCTGTTCGACAAAACGCATGGCGGTGGGAAAACTGCGGGTCAGGGCCGCACCCACTGCACCTGAAGCACCGCCGCCACCGCCGTAGATGACCGAGAGCATGCCCAGCTTGGCATCATCTCGGGAAGCCACGAGCTGGGCATCGAGCAGCCACTGGTACAGGTCATCTTGCTGGCCTGCTTTTTGCAATTGCTGGTCATTGGAAATAGCTGCCAGGATTCGAGGTTCCAGTTGCCTCCCGTCGGCCACCACAAACGTCGAGCCGGGACGGGTGCGCACGACCTGCCGGATGGAATGCGGCAATTGGAGCGCCCCGCCACCAGAAGCGGCCCAGCGTCCTGAAGTCACCGTTCCCAGCACATAATGCGGATGGAAGCGGCCGCCTTTCACCCATTGATCCAACCACGCATCACCATGGGTGCTGGCAAGGCGCGAGAGTTTCTTGTATTCAAGAACCGCAGAAATCAATGGATGCTTGATCTGCTCCAGTTCCCAGGCCCGCACCGAGCTCACCGCGAAACCGGCCTTATGCAGGGCGCGCAACAGCTCCTGCGGCGAATCCGGGTTGAGCCCGGGACTGCCTAATGCCTTGGCCAATTGCTGGGCCTTGGCCGCTAGTTTTGGCGGCCGTCCATAGTCGGATACGCGTTCGCCCAATTGCTCGCGCAGCAGGGCGCGGTGTCCGGCTTCATCCCACGACAAACCGGCCGCTTCCATCTCGCAGGCAATCAACGCACCTACCGATTCGGCGTGGATCAATAATTCCAGACGCTGACGGGTGCTGGGCTCCTGCGGCAACGCTTTGCGCTGGGCAACGTACATGGCTACGAGCTCGGAAAGGGACTCGCCGTAGGTCGGGGCGGCAAAGAGCGCATCCTGGTTGGCCCTTTCGTGAGCCTGAACTGGTCGTTCAAGATCGAAGTCTTCGAGCTTTTCCGCACTCAGCGGCGAGCGGTGCAAGATGCGTTGGGCCAAAGAGAGAATATAGGCCTTGGCCAGATGAACACCGGCAGAAACAAGCGGCTGCATCCACGGGGTGGTGCGGAGCATGGCCCATCGGGGCGAATGCCGTGCTTCGAATTCGGCAACAAATCCGGCAAAATCATCCCGGGATACCGAGACGACCGGCTGCAGCGAGTTGCCAGAATACTGGTCGCGAAGATCGATCAGGGCATAGCCATCAGGATCGGCAGCAAGGAAAGCGATGGCACTCATGGATCTATTGTGCCGTGCCAGCGGCCGATATCCCCAGTTGGTTGGCGAGCGGCACGCAAATGATTGGGCAGATGCCACGCTCGATGCATGAAATGGCTATCAGAGTCCTCATCGGCTAAACCGCTGAAGAACACCCAACGATTCGTGATGACTGAACTGGATTTCGCGCAGGCGCCTCCGAACAGCACCAGGAGGCCGGCAGCGGCTGACCGCACGGCGGAAGATGAACCGATCTGCACCATCGTGAGCAACGATGCACGGATTATTGAGCGATGCGCAGTGATCGCGGTCGGCGCGGCGGTGAGAATCAACAAATGCACCGACCCGCAGCTGCTGCCCGCCGATGGTTCTGGGCCGGTGCTGTGGGGCAGCGACATGGCAGCACTAGCCGAAAACACGAGCCGGCCGGTGGATGTCCTGGTCGGTCTGGAAGATGGCGAGGCCATCGTGTGGAGCTTGGCCAGCAGAATTCCCAAAGCAAGGGTGGCAGTTTTGCCCTCGGCCAGCCAATGGCTCGGCGAGTACCTGGGTCTATGGGCCATGAGAGCAGGGCATGGACACACACTGGCACTGCATTCCACAGCAGGCGGGCTGGGAACAACGACCCTGGCCCTGTTGCTGGCGCATGCCGGGACATTAAGTGGTCTTCGCAGCGCCATGATTGATCTGGATCCGCATTCCCAGGGCGCTTGGCCGCTGGTTTGCACACAACCGCCAACGGGAATTGGATGGGAAGAATTGCGGCAATCCGGTGGCGCGCTTGCTGCTCATCAACTGGCTGAAACGCTGCCGAAGCTTCGCGATACCGCAATCTTGACCTGGTCCCAGGCAAGCAGAACGCATGAGCTGGAGGACCAGCTGGTGATCCGCCTGCTGGCCGCCGCCCGGCAAGGATTCGATCTGGTCGTAGTGGATGCCGGGCGCGCACCGCATCCGCAACGGCTGGCACTGAACCAATTCATAGACCGGAATATCGCCACTGCCAGTTCGCTGACCGTGCCAGCCACTGGGGAAGTGGTGCTGTGCGGGGAACAGAAACTACGCAGCACCCCTGCGGGTTTTCCTCAGATTCTTGGTGCCTTCCCCGATTTTCCCCGGATCGGCAAAGCGATCGAGCGCGGCCAATTATTCGACAGTTTCAAATCCCGGGCATTGCGCCAACACCTGTCCAACCTCTGCCTGATACCGCAAATGAAGGAGCAGCACCCATGAGCCCGGGACGGCATAGCCACAACGCCAACCCATCAACGGGCGGGCCTGTGCTGGATGCCAAAATCCTTGAATCCGTGCGTGAACGCGCATTGCTCACCGGCGGGCAGCTTGATGCGATTGCCTTGGCAGGAGCCGTTCACGACTCCGGCGCGGCTCTGGGTTCCCAAGGTGCCGCACAATCGCTGGAATCGCTGCAGAACGAAGTGGCAGGATTATCAATCCTCGAGCCTTTCGCACAGCGGCCCGAGGTGACCGATGTCCTGGTCGACGGGCAAGGGATGGTCTGGACGGATTCTCCGGCCGGCCTGCAGCCCACCGAATTCCGGTTTTCTTCCCCAGAGCAGGTTCGGACCCTGGCCGTCCATCTTGCAACCCTTGCGGGCCGACGGCTCGATTCAGCTAGCCCGTTCATGGACATGAGCTTGAAGAATTACCGCGTCCACGCTGTACTGCCTCCAATTGCCACAGCCGGACCGCTGATCTCGATTCGCGTCAAGCGCAGTGCCCAGCTCGAACTGGGCACCGTCCTGGAAGGATCGAACGGGTTCTGGCTACCGCTGCTTCAAGCCATCGTGGAACGCCAGATGAACTTCCTGATTACCGGAGGAACAGGCAGCGGCAAAACTACCCTCCTGCAAGCCATGCTTGCCGAAGCCAATCCGCGGCACCGTCTGGTCATCGTGGAAGACTCGCAAGAACTGCATGTACCGCACCCGCATGTTGTGTCCTTGCAAACCCGGTCGGCCAACGTCGAATCTGCCGGCCAGGTGCAGCTGAAGGATTTGGTTGTCCAAGCCCTGCGCATGCGCCCTGACCGCCTGGTCGTTGGCGAATGCCGTGGGGAGGAAATACGCGATTTTCTGGCAGCCATGAACACGGGGCATCAGGGAGCCGCAGGCACCATGCACGCCAACAACCCGCAGTCAGTTCCGGCCCGCTTGGCGGCGCTGGGTGCGCTCGCCGGATGGAGCGTGCAGGCGACTTCGTTGCAGGCCTCCAGCGCCTTGGATCTTGTCATTCACATGAACAGGGGGAGCCAAGGGCAGCGCGGACCGGTGGCCCTTGGATGCCTGGACACCGGTAGCGATGGCCAGATGCACATGCGGCGTCTGATAGACCTGGACGCCGCCGAACCGCTGGCCGACTACGGGCACAGCTTCCTGGCGAACAGATTTGGCCCATCGCTCACGCGCACCATTGCCAAGGCGCTAGGCGATGAGCATGCCAAGGAGCAATGACCAATGCTGATCCTCATCTTTGGCGCGCTGGCCTTGTGGCTGTGGATCCCCGCGCACCCGGCAAGCAAAATCAAAGCGGGTTCCCTGCGCAGGCTCCGGGATCGCCGGGCGGAACGCCACACGGACGATGACCAGGTACTGAGCACCGATGCCCGCATCATTCGTGAACTCTCGGCGCTGCTCCGAAGCGGATTGGATTTCCATCCCGCAGTTGATGCGTTGCTGGAGGCCGAGGACGACAGTGGGAACATCATCCGAGCGCTCAAGGACCTCCAAGCAACGCATCGGCTAAGCAACAGCGCTCCCGGACCCGGTCTTCCGGCGGAGCAGGGACAAGGTCCAGCGGTGCGACGACTGCACTGGTGCCTGGAACTCTCCGAACGCAGCGGTGCCAGCCTTGCCGATGTGCTGGAACGGCTAGCCGAAGACCTCGAATGCGCCCTAGCAGCCCAGCAAGCATTCGAAGCGGCCATGGCAGGCCCGAAAGCAACCACTAAGTTGCTGACATGGCTTCCACTAGTCGGGTTTGGATTCGGTCTGCTTGTGGGCATTGATGTTCTGGGCACAATAGGCCGATCATGGGCGGCGCAACTCAGCGTGCTCATTGGAGCATTGCTGTGGATCGCCAACCGGATCTGGTGCCGGCGGCTCATGCAGGCAACCACTAGCCAGGCACTGTCATGATCGTTCTGATTCTGCTTCTAGGGGCGCTTTCCATCGCTTTGGCATTAGGACGGCCCAACTCGAAAAGTCGAGAAGGCAAGGCGCCGCAGTGCCTTGGGAAAAGACGGCAGGAAGATGAAAAACCTGTCGAGCTGATCCTGGATCTGAGCGCCAGCCTGTTGGACTCGGGGATGCCCATCACCGAGATCCTCGATCTGCTCGGTCACAGCATTGAACAGTGCGCGGTGCTGCGCAGCGTAGCGCGCTGCTTGGAA
This sequence comes from Glutamicibacter sp. NPDC088483, assembly GCF_044753145.1. Classification (NCBI taxonomy): domain Bacteria; kingdom Bacillati; phylum Actinomycetota; class Actinomycetes; order Micrococcales; family Micrococcaceae; genus Glutamicibacter; species Glutamicibacter sp. NPDC088483. Next base: position 703,232 of record NZ_JBIVMP010000001.1, on the reverse strand, counting down.
ATGAACATGGCGTGGGACAAAGCCTGGGAAGCCGTTCCGCCCTGGCTCGACCCGCTGCGGAGAGCACTGCACTTTGCCCACATGACCGGAGCGCCGGCAGCCAATCTGCTACGAAATACCGCGATTCTGCAACGCCGTGAACATGCACAGAAAGTCGCGCGCCTCGGAGCACAATTCGGTACCAGGCTCGTACTGCCTCTAGGGGCCTGCGCACTGCCGGCTTTCATCGCCCTGGGCGTGGTTCCACTGATCATCGCGCTATTCCCCAGCTACCAGTAATCCCCGGCCGAAGGTTATGCCCAGCTCGTAGGAAACCCATGTTGCTGCCCGCGGCGCTCGCCGATGGTAGAAGCACAACATCCACGGTATCGACGCCGGGGATGACAGTCTAGAAAGGACAACACAATGAACCGACGGTTCCGGGAAATCAGGGATCTGCTGCGAGAAGAGCAGGGATCCACCACCGCCGAATTTGCTATGGTCACGCTGGCTGCCGTGGCTTTTGCCGGCTTGCTGATCAGCATCCTGTCGAGCGGCGACGTACGTGGCATGCTGATGGGCCTGATTACTAAAGCGCTGTCGCTGTAGGCCATGAGCTTCAGCGACGAATCGGGTAGCAGCACCGCCGAATTTGCGGTGCTGCTACCCGCGGTTGCCATGATGCTGTCCTTGGGTTTGTGCTTGGGTGTCGTCGGGATCCAGCAGATCCAAGTTCAGCAGGCAGCCGGGGCCATGGCCAGGGAATTGGCCCGCGGCGAGGACGATGCAACCGCTCGCGCCAGCGGCGTGAGGCTGGCAGGAAGCCAAGCCCGTTTCTCGCTCTCAACAGCCAACGGCTACTGGCAGGTTCACGTCAGCAAATCGGTGAGCCTTCCAATCGTTGGCAGCCTTCAAATCCATGGACAAGCCAGCGTGGCCGTCGAATGAAAAAGCGGCGGAGCCTTCGAAGCGAACAGGGTAGCGGAACGGTCATGGCAACAGCGCTCGTGGTTGTTGCACTGCTAATTGCCGGTGCCGTTTTAGCATGGGTTGCAGCAACCCGAGCCGCGATGCAGGCTGCCAGCGCCGCCGATCTGTCGGCGCTGGCTGCTGCGGATACGGCCCGCGGGTTGCGCCCCGGGGACCCCTGCACAGTTGCGGCGTTGTTGGCCGAATCCAACGGTGCACTGCTGGCAGCATGCACGGTGGAACCCGACGGCCAGTCGGTGCGCGTTACGACTAACGTTCCTGTCGGATTCCGTGCCATGGGCATAGAACTGTATCTGGCCGAAGCCCAGGCACGAGCGGGTGCACCGCCACTGGATGCACCGGGGCGGTGAGCATGGCGGAAGCGGTTAGCGGTGGTGCGCTGGCTCCACGTCGTCAAGCACGGCCGTCAACAGCAAGATCGCTCCAGCCTTGTCCAATGGATTATTGCGGTTACCGCACTTGGGGGACTGCACGCAGCTTGGGCAGCCGTGCTGGCATTCGCAGGCCTCGATGGCATCCCGGGTGGCCCGGATCCAATCGGTGAAGCGCTCGAAACCACGCTCGGCGAATCCAGCACCGCCAGGCTGCGCGTCATAGACGAAAATTGTCGGATGGCCGGTATCCATGTGCAGCGCAGTGGATACTCCGCCGATATCCCAACGGTCGCTGGTAGCAACCAGCGGCAGCAACCCGATCATGGCATGCTCGGCAGCATGCAAGGCTCCGGGGAACTGATCTACCTCCAAACCAGCTCGAAGCAATCGCTGCTCGGTCAGGGTGAACCAAATGGACTTGGTATTCAGATCCCGGGCTTCAAGCTCCAACGGTTCTTCGGACAGCACTTCATTAGAAGCCACCGACTTCCGCTGGAAAGACACGACCTGGGTGGTCACAGTGACTTCACCGAAATGAATCGTCAGTTCTCGGTGGTTACGGCTGCGTTCCTCGGAATCAATGGCAACCGTGGTGAGATCACGCGCCGTGGTGTAGTAATCAGGATTCACCCGAGCCACGATTACCACGTGGTTCTGCTCATCAAGTTCTTCCACATGGTAGCTGGCACCCTGATGGACGTAGATGGCCCCGGGATGCGCCTGATAATGCGTTTGCGGGGAATCCATCGTGCCTAGCAGAGCGCCGGTTTCCGCATCGATGATGTCCACTGGTCCACCGCCATCGGCCCGAATGGAGAACATCCCTGCCGCATGTTGCGGATGCGTCCAGAACCATCCAGCCGGGCGCCGGCGCAAGTAGCCGCGTTGCACCAGCGAATCCAGAAGCTGTTCGGTCTGCGGACCGAAAATTTCCAACTCCTCCGGGCGCAGGGGAGATTCTTGCGCGGCGGCGCAGAGGTGGCCGCTAAGCACATACTTATTCTGCGGATCAAAGACTGTCGCTTCGACACCCAAATCGAAGATGGCTTCGGGATGATGTGCCAGGTAGGTGTCCAACGGATCTTCAGCTGCGACAAAGATCGCCAGCGCATCCTGGCCCGAACGTCCGGCACGGCCGATTTGCTGGAAGAACGATGCGCGGGTGCCTGGCCACCCAGCCACCACTACCGCGTCCAGCCCCGCAATATCGATGCCCAGTTCCAGCGCCGAAGTTGAGGTGACACCCAGCAGCTCGCCACTGCGCAATTGCTTTTCCACCTCACGGCGTTCATTAGGCAAGTAGCCCGAGCGGTACGCTGCAAGCCGGACGGATAGATCCGGTGCAAATTTTTCCAGATGCTTGCGGGTGAGCGTTGCGATTGTTTCAGCACCGCGGCGGGACTTGATGAAGACAATGGTTCGAATATGATCAGCCATCAGATCGGTGAGGATCGAAGCGCCCTCGGCGATGGCGGTACGCCGTACCGGCGCACCATTTTCACCGCGGTGATCACTCATCGGAGGTTCCCACAAGGCCATCACCAGTTCACCGCTGGCGGAGAAATCGTTGGTCACCGCTTGAGCTGGCGCCCCAATGAGACGCCCGAAGGATGCTTCGGGGTCTGAGCTCGTCGCGGACGCACCGATGAAGACCGGGCAGCTGCCGTAATAGGCGCATATGCGACGCAACCGGCGCATCAGGTTGGCTACGTGTGCGCCAAAGACCCCACGGTAGGAATGGGCCTCGTCGATAATGATGTAGCGAAGGCGCTTGAAGAATCTGGACCAGGCCGGATGGTTGGGCAGGATGCCGCGGTGCAGCATATCTGGGTTGGTGAAGACGAAGTTGGCGTGCTGGCGTACCCAAGCACGGGTGGCCTGGTCGGTATCGCCATCGTAGGGAGCGGCTCGGACCCCGGGAACGCCTAGGGACTCCACAGCGGAAAGCTGGTCGGCTGCCAGTGCTTTGGTTGGGCAGATATAAAGCACCGATGCACCGGCATCAGCATCGTTGAATCCGCTGTCCTTCGCCTGGTACAACTGTTCCAGACTTGGCATCAGGTAGGCCATGGACTTGCCTGAGGCGGTACCGGTGGAAACTATGGTGTGGTGGCCCTCGTGGATGAGGTTGGCTGCTTGGGCCTGGTGCAGCCAAGGCTGCTGGATGCCCAGTCCCTGGAATATCCCAACTAGTTCAGCGCTGAGCCACGCTGGCCATTGGCTGGTGATCTCGTCTTTGGCAGCCCTGGTGCGGCGGTGCACCACAGCATCGGGATCGTTGGTCCGGTCATAGGGATCTAAGAGAGAACGCACTGACTTCACGAGGACGCCTTCCGGACCGAGAACTGCTGGAGTTAAAGACTATCGCCGTGCTTGACGCGGAAGCGTCAAGCACGGCGATAAGAGTAATCTTGGAGGCCCTAGGCCTTGAACATGACAACCTTGCCCAGCGAAGTCCAGCCCAGCGAAGCGTAAAGCTGCTGGCCATCGACCGAAGCGATCAACAGGCCTTCATCAACATCGTGTTCTTGAGCCAGCGAAGCCAGCGCACGCATGATCAGGGTACCTAGGCCCTGGCGGCGGAAATCGGCGCCGGTGATGATGCGGTCGAAGATTGCGTATCCGCCAACTGCTGAGACATGGCCGGATGCCGCAACGACTTCCTGGTTGTCCTCGGGATGCAGCGACACGTAGGCATGAGTGCCATCGCGTTCAATCTGGAAGACGAAGCCGTCTGCAGGCAGTGGGACCTCGACGTCGTGCACGGCTAGTTCGGTGACCATCAGTGCTTCGTCATCGGCAGTGACCTGCAGGCCTACTTCAGCCGCAATGGCAACCAGATTCTCGGCGGAGTCGTCGAAAGCCGTCAGCCGACGGTTCGGGTGCTTCGTCAGGGTCTCGGCTACTGCTGCGAGTTCCTCTTTGGAGGGACCATAGATGACGTATTCCCAGTCTTCAGTGGTGTCGTGGCGCAGCGCAGCGTGGACCCGTCCTTCGTTGCGGGTTTCATAACCACGAGCCCCAGCCCAGCCTGCTACCCAGGTGCCAATCAGTTCATCGCTTGCGTTTGATGCCATAATTTGACCCTACCTTGTCTTTCCTAGGAATTAGCTGACATTGAACTAATCGTTGCCTACTTGGAACTATTGCACTGGCCGAGAGCCCGATATTTTCGGGAAAGATCAATGTGACATTGCTCTTTTCCTCGGCGTTTCGCGGCCAAAAGCTACTAACATTGTAGGGTGGCCATTCATCGTATTGTTCTGTATTACGCTTTTACTCCGCTCCCAGACCCGGAGGCAATCCGCCTTTGGCAGCGCTCGCTGCTGGAGCGCTGGGGCTTGCGCGGACGCATCATCATCTCCAAAGACGGCATCAACGGCACCGTTGGTGGCGAGATCTCCGCAGTCAAGGCCTACGTCAAGGCCACGCGAGAACTGCCAGCTTTCAAGAAGATGGATATCAAGTGGTCGGAAGGTTCGGCAGAAGACTTCCCGCGTATCTCCGTCAAGGTTCGCGACGAGATCGTGACCTTCGGCGCTCCTGGCGAACTGGAAGTTGACGAGAACGGTGTTGTCGGCGGTGGCACCCACTTGCGCCCCGAAGAACTTCACGAGCTGGTTGACAACAAGAAGAAGACCGGCGAGAAGGTCCATTTCTTCGATGGCCGCAACGCATTCGAAGCGCAGATCGGCAAGTTCAAGGACGCGATTGTCCCCGAAGTGGACACCACCCGCGATTTCGTTGCCGAGCTGGATTCGGGCAAGTACGACCACCTGAAGGACCAGCCGGTGGTCACCTACTGCACCGGCGGCATTCGCTGCGAAGTGCTTTCGGCTTTGATGGTCAAACGCGGATTCCAAGAGGTGTACCAGATGCAGGGCGGCATCGTCCGCTATGGCGAGAAGTACGGGGATGAAGGCCTATGGGAAGGCTCTCTCTACGTTTTCGATAAGCGCATGCATACCGAATTCTCCGAAGACGCTGTCACCATCGGTGAATGCGTGGGCTGCCAAGGTCCAACCAACAAGTTCGAGAACTGTTCGGACCCGGCCTGCCGCAACCTGCGCCTGTTCTGCGAGGACTGCGCAAAGGACGAAGCACTGCGCCGGTGCCCAGACTGCAGCACCGTAGACGCCTAACTTCAGCTTTCACCAACCGCGACCTGGACTTTCCATAAGTCCAGGCCGCGTTTTCTATGCGGTCACCTTCGGCCACATTCCGCGCGACGCATCCTTGACGTCGACCTGTTCCACCTCGGTCCGGTAGATTCTCAGCCCTCGCGCCTGGTAGTTCGGTAGCGCCGCCGGTCCGTCCAGTGAGCAGGTATGCAGCCATACCCGGCTGACCTCAGGCAGCTGCGGCCATCGTGAACCCAGGGCCCAGGCCTGTTGCAGTGCTTCGCTGAGCAGCACCCCGCCAAGGCCGCGGCCGGTAGCTTCGGGAAATAAGCCGAAGTAGAAGATCTCGACTTCACTGCCGGCGTCCGCGACTTCCGTGACGAGCTCCACGTACCCCTGGGGAGCACCGTGCTGGTAGAGCACCCAGGTTTCTGAGCCCGGGCGTCGAAGCACTTCGTCCCACTGGTCTCGGGTCGAACCCAGGCGGTCAGACCAGTTCAATTCGCTGCCCACGCTCTGATACAGAAACCGCGAAAATTCCGGGGTGATCTCCTTGGCCAGCTCGATCCGGGCGTCCTCGGGCAAGGACTTGGCCGAGCGAATGACATCAGCGGAGTCGAGTTGCTGGAGATAGGTCACCGTTACTTGGGTCATGCCCACATCATAGGTCGCCGTAGTTTGCCTGGCCTAGCTATCACCCGTTGAGTTACTCGGTAGACTTGGAGGTGTGAATGCTGCTGAATTTTCTTCCATTGATGACGCTCCCCAGAGCTACAATCAACTGCTCATCGACTCGCTAGCCAAAGACCTCACTGATGTCGGGTACAACTATGAAAATGTTGCGGGGCTGCTTGGTGAGGAAGCTGCGGCAGCATTTGCCCGCGACCAGCTCCACCCTGCCTTGCGAAACCTGGATCGTAGCAGGCCAGATAGCTCGCTTGCCTGTGTGGTTCGCCTCTTCCAAATGGGCCAGACCCAGGAAGACGCGGCCATCAATGCCGCCTTCCCGACATTGAAGACCGACGGATTGCTCAAGCTGGGCCTGATCGAGTCCTGGGCTACCGGTTACCGGGCCAAGATTGCCCTGGCGCTGCATTCCTCCGATGCTGACGGTGAATTGTGGGTGGCCCACGACCTGGGTGCCCACCAGCGTCCCGGCGTGTTGCGCACCGACCATGTGCTGGGCATTGGACAGGCGTCCCTGACCCTGGCGCAGATCACGATCCGCGAAAAGGTCGAGCGCGCACTGGACTTGGGTACCGGCTGCGGCATCCAGCTGTTCCATCTGCTATCGCACGCGGAGCATGTTACGGCCACAGACCTGTCGGCCCGAGCCCTGGGCTTCACCCGCTTCAACCTGATGCTCAACTACCAGGCCCTGGAGCTGGATCCGGATAACCTCGAATCGCGGGTCACCCTGCTCCAGGGAAGCCTGTTCGATCCGGTGGCTGGATCCACTTTCAACCTGATCGCCAGCAACCCGCCGTTCGTGATTACCCCGCGAAGCAGCAACGAGCGCGCCAAGGACCGGTTCACCTACCGTGATGGCGGAATGGCCGGCGATACGCTGGTGAGCACCTTGATCGAGCAGGCTCCTGGCTTCCTGACGCCGGGTGGCTGCATGCAAATGCTGTCAAACTGGGAGATTCCTCGCCTAGATGATGAATCCAACCAGCCGTGGGATGCCCGCGTGCGCCAGTGGTTCGGCGACGAGCTGGACGTATGGGTGATCGAGCGGGAGCAAACAACGCCAAGCGGCTACGCCGAGACATGGCTGCGCGACTCTTCCCAGACCGAGGACAGCACTTCATACATCTCCGCCTACAACGCATACCTCGATGACTTCGAGTCCCGCGGCGTGGGTGCCATCGGCTTCGGTCTGGTGTACTTCCGCCGTCCAGCCGCAGGCCATCCGGTACTGCAGCGCTACGAGCAGATCTCGCACCAGGTGGAACAGCCGCTCGCCCCGACCCTGCAGCGGGACATTGCCATGTCCGACCAGCTGGCCGCCGCCAATGAAGGATTCAAGGATTGGCACCTGCTGGTGGCCGAGGATGTTACTGAGGAGCGCCATCAGCGCCCGGGGGCGGAGCACCCCGGCGTGATCTTGCTGCGGCAGGGGGCAGGGCTGCGCCGTACTGAATTGCTTGATACCGCACAGGCAGGATTTGTTTCCGCCTGCGATGGTGATTTGTCGGTATCGCAACTAGTCAACGCGTTGGATTCCTTGATTGGAGAAGGGCAAGAAGACTTCGCGTACCTGCTTTATGAAGCAGTGAAGCGACTCTTGCGACATGGCCTGCTTCAGAAAATGTGAAACAAGCGCTAAAGTTTTTCCCTATGACACGGAACACAATTGAGGAACAAGGTGGGGCCGCCTCGCGCGATGAGGCGGAAATCCCACAAGTTGTCTCGATCACTGACCCCCAGGCGATTCGAGCGTTGGCCCATGACGCTCGACTGATCGTCTTGGATGAGCTCTTTGCTTCGCAGACCACCCGCACCGCTACAGAACTTGCATCCTTGTGTGCGCTGACACCTAGCGCCATGAGCTATCACCTCCGGGCCCTGGAGAAGTACGGGTACGTGATTCGTGCTGCCAGCGAAGGAGACGCACGCGAGCGGCGGTGGCGAGCGGCTGGTGAACGGCTAGAGCTGAACACGCAGATCGACTCGGCGAACGCCAAAACTGCGTACTTGAACGTGCAATTGAACGCATTCCGCACCCGGCTCAATGCTGAAGTCCAGCGGCGCGAGGCAGAAGCGAAGACCGGAATCGCTCCGGACCCGGATCGTCCGCCGATGCTGACTAGCGGTTTGGTCTTCCTCTCGGAAGCCAAGCAACGCGAGTTCAACCGCAGAATGCTGGATCTGGTCTACGAATACGAGGCACAGGCAACAGCCGAGGAACGCAGTATTGATTCGCGGCGTATGTTCTACTTAATCTCATTGCTTCCCGAATACCAGAGCATGGGGGAGGCATCATCATAAGTATGCCCGGCTCAGGGAGCGCAGATTCTTCGGTGTAAGATCATCGGGAAATGTGCTTATAGAGTAGGCATGAAGAACGAAGCTGCGATGGCGGATTGATCAGGGCCCGGAAATGGGTATCCAAGGTCCGTGTTGTCTAAAGGAGTGCTGTGCCCCCCAAGGCCAAGGAAAAGACTGGTAAGAAACTCGTAATCGTGGAGTCTCCTGCCAAGGTGAAGTCGATCGCCAAATATTTGGGTGAAGGCTTTGACGTGGATGCCTCCGTGGGCCATATCCGCGACCTTCCGCAGCCCTCAGAACTGCCAACCGAGCTGAAAAAGACCTCAGTAGGCAAGTTCGCTGTCGATCTGGACAACGACTTTGAGCCTTACTACATGGTCTACCCGGACAAGAAGAAGCGCGTTTCCGAACTGAAGGCGAAGCTCAAAGAAGCTGACGAACTTTACCTCGCAACCGATGCGGACCGCGAAGGCGAAGCCATCGCGTGGCACCTGCTGCAGGTCCTGAAGCCAAAGGTTCCGGTACGCCGCCTGGCATTTACCGAAATCACCAAGGAAGGCATCGCCCGCGCACTGGAAAACATGCGCGAGCTCGATACCGACCTCGTCGACGCCCAGGAAACCCGCCGTGTCCTGGACCGCCTCTATGGTTACGAAATTTCACCGGTGCTCTGGCGCAAGGTGGCTCGCGGGCTGTCCGCAGGCCGCGTGCAGTCCGTGGCAACCCGTTTGGTCGTCGAGCGCGAACGCGAACGCATGGCCTTCATCCCCGCCGGATACTGGGATGTGAAGGGCAACTTCGCCACCAGTGAAGGCGAAGGCTTCGCAGCGAAGCTCTCGGCAGTGGACGGCGCCCGTGTCGCCTCCGGCCGTGACTTCGATGACCGCGGCCAGCTGAAGACCACCCGCAATAAGCTGGCCCACCTGGATCAGGAGTCGGCCCAGTCGCTGGTGGCGAACCTGTCGGATACCGGCTTTGCGGTGACCTCCGTCGAGGACAAGCCGTACACCCGTCGTCCGGCCGCCCCTTTCACCACCTCCACGCTGCAGCAGGAAGCATCCCGCAAGCTGCGCTGGAGCTCCAAGATCACCATGCAGATCGCTCAGCGGCTGTATGAAAACGGCTACATCACCTATATGCGTACCGATTCGGTCTTCCTCTCGGGCGAGGCAGTGAACGCCGCGCGCAAGCAGGCAATCGAACTGTATGGCGCGGATTCCGTTCCAGCCAAGCCGCGCGTCTACAAGGCGAAGAACGATGCCGCGCAGGAAGCCCACGAGGCAATCCGCCCGGCCGGTGACATGTTCCGCCGCCCGAAGGACGTGCGTTCCTCCTTGTCCAAGGACGAGTACGCATTGTACGAGCTGATCTGGAAGCGCACCGTCGCCTCGCAGATGGCCGATGCCAAGGGCTTCACCGCCACCATCAAGCTGCAGGGCACCGCCAGCGATCAGCGCGTGGCCGAGTTCTCGGCCTCCGGCACCGTAATCACCTTCCGCGGTTTCCTTTCCGCCTATAAGGAGGGCAAGGACGAACAGGCCCTGGAAGCCGCAGCAGAGAATGCCGAAGCCCGCCTGCCGCAGCTGGCTGTGGGCCAGCAGCTGGCCGGCGATGAACTGACCGCTCTGGGCCACGAAACCTCCCCGCCGGCTCGTTACACCGAAGCTTCAATCGTGGCCGAGCTGGAAAAGCGCGAGATCGGCCGCCCGTCGACCTACGCGCCAACCATCTCCACGATCATGGACCGCGGCTATGTCACCAAGCGAGGCGGCGCCCTGGTGCCGAGCTGGATCGCCTTCTCGGTGATCCGCTTGCTCGAAGAGCACTTCGCGAAGTACGTGGACTACGATTTCACCGCCCGCCTGGAAGATGATCTCGATGAGATCGCCAAGGGCCATCGTGCCCGCACCGACTGGCTGAACCTGTTCTACTTCGGCAAGGGCGCGGAGACCGAATCCGAAGGCTTGAAGCATGTGGTCGATAACCTCGGCGACATCGACGCCCGTGCGATCAACTCGATCAAGGTCACCGACGACATCACCTTGCGTGTGGGCAAGTTCGGCCCGTACCTGGAACGTGCCATCCCGGAAGGCGCCGAGGAAGGCACCGAGCCGCAGCGCGCCAACGTGCCTGAGGATCTGGCCCCGGATGAGCTGACTGCCGAAAAGGCAGAGGAGCTCTTTGCCAACTCGCAGGTCTCCGAAATGCACTTGGGCATTGATCCGGAAACCGGTCGCCAGATCGTAGCCAAGGATGGCCGATACGGCGCCTACGTCACCGAGATCATCCCGGAGCCAACCGAAGAGGAATTGGCGGCCCAGCCGGTCGAGTACTACAAGAATGGCAAGCCGAAGCCGCCGAAGAAGCCAACCAAGGTCAAGCCGCGCACCGCGTCGCTGTTCAAGTCCATGACTGTCGAATCAGTGACCTTGGAAGATGCCCTGAAGCTGATGAGCCTGCCTCGCGCACTGGGTGCTGACGCTGACGGCGAAGAGATCACCGTGCAGAACGGCCGCTTCGGTCCGTACCTGAAGAAGGGCAGCGATTCGCGCTCGATCGAGAGCGAAGAGCAGATCTTCACGATCACCTTGGACGAAGCGCTGGCGATCTACGCGCAGCCGAAGCAGCGTGGCCGTCGTGCCGCGGTACCGCCATTGGCCGAGTTCGGAGTGGACCCGACCAGCGAGAAGAACATCGTGGTCAAGGATGGCCGCTTCGGTCCATACATCACCGACGGCGTCACCAACATCACCGTTCCGCGCACTACCTCCCTGGAGGAACTGACGCGCGAGCAGGCTATCGAGCTGCTGGCAGACAAACGTGCCCGCGGACCGGTGAAGCGCACGGCAAAGAAGGCGCCGGCCAAGACGCCAGCAGCCAAGAAGACCCCGGCGAAGAAGGCCACGGCCAAGAAGACGACCGCGAAAAAGACTGACTAGTCTTTCTTGCCAGGCCTAACGAGGAGCGCACCATGAGACTCGGTGTATTGGATATCGGTTCGAATACCGTTCACCTGTTGCTCGTCGATGCATATCCGGGAGCCCGCCCGGTTCCCTATGCCTCGCACAAGCGACCCTTGTCCTTGGTGCGCTACCTCAATGAGTATGGCGCCATAACTGAAGAGGGCCAGCGCGAGCTGATCTCCTTCATCAAGGAAGCCGCCAAGTTCGCCGAAAACCACCAGGTTGAGGACTTCATGGCTTTCTGCACTTCAGCGATTCGCGAATCCTCCAACGGTGCTGCCGTCCTGGAACGCGTCGAAGTCGAGACAGGCGTGAGCTTGATGGAACTGACCGGCGAAGAAGAAGCCGGCATGACCTTCTACTCCGTACGCCGTTGGTTTGGCTGGTCTTCGGAATCCATCCTGAACCTGGATATGGGCGGAGGCTCGCTGGAGCTGGCCTTGGGCGTTGACGAGTTCCCGCAAACAGCCTTCTCCGTGCCCCTGGGCGCCGGCCGGCTGACCCGCGAATGGCTTCCTAACGACCTGCCGTCCATTAAGGAAGTCAAGGAACTGCGTACGTACGTGCGTGACGTTCTCACGGACCCAACTACCGAGCTGCGCCAGTATGGCAAGCCCACCTTGGCCACCGCTACTTCCAAGACTTTCCGCTCGCTGGCTCGCATCACCGGAGCCGCGCCGAGCACGGAAGGCCCCTATGTTAAGCGCGTGCTCAATCGTGACGCATTGAAATTGTGGACCAACCGATTGACCGCGATGAGCTGGGCTGAACGGGCAGAACTGCCCGGTGTCTCAGAGATTCGCGCCCCGCAACTGCTTGCCGGGGCGATTGTCGCTCACGAAGCGATGAATGCCTTGAAACTGAAATCTGTGCGGATTTGCCCTTGGGCGATTCGTGAAGGCTTGATGCTGCGACGTTTTGATCACGTGATGTTTGACTCTGCGACACCGCTCAGTAGTAGCGTTGGAGTTGGGGAAGTAGCTCTGGATAACGAGAAGTACAAATTTCTCGCCAAACCCAGCAGCTAACCTTCTTGGCTAAGCGGTGCCCGCACAGTGGACCCGGTAACAGGAGGCAAGAGCATGGAAGACCAGAAGAGCACAATGAAGGTGCCAGTCACCCTCTCTAGCGCGTCAGTTTATCCGCTGACCGTCCATGACGCCTTCGCGATGGCCAAGGACGTGGGATACGACGGGCTGGAAGTGCTGATTACCGGCAACGCAGCCAGCCAATCTGCGACCGCGCTCAAAGCCTTGATGGACAAGTACCAACTGCCGATCATGGCCATCCACGCACCGACACTGCTGCTCACCCAGCAGGTGTGGGGCTCTGCTTGGGCCAAGATCGAACGTTCGGTCATCCTGGCCCAAGCGGTCGGCGCAAATGTGGTTGTCGCCCATCCGCCATTCAGGTGGCAGGGCGCCTACGCCGAAGAATTCGCCGAAGGCGTGCAGCGATTGGTTGAGACCACGGGGATGAAAATCGCCGTGGAAAACATGTACCCATGGCGTGCCCGGGGCCGTGAAGCGAAAATGTACCTTCCGCACTGGAACCCAGTCCCGCAGCACTACCAGCATGTGACCTGGGATTTCTCCCATGCGGCGATTGCCAATATGGATTCGCGCCAAGCCGTTGAGGACCTGGGCCAGCGACTGGCGCACGTTCATCTGTGCGATGGTTTGGATAACGGCAAAGACGAGCACCTTGTGCCAGGCCTGGGCACCCAACCGGTGGCCGAAACGCTGCAATATCTGCGTGATGCCAATTGGAGCGGCACCGTAGCGGTCGAGGTCTCCACACGCAAAGCTCGCAACACCGGGCAAAAAGAAGAATGGCTGGGAAAGACCCTAGAATTTGCCCGCCAGCACTTAACAGTCGGCAGCGATCCCAAGCCAATGACACAATAGCCATATGAGTGAAGCAACAAAGAATCTGTCCCTGTCCTTCCTCGGCGCCGGCTCCATGAACGGCGCCATCCTGCGTGGCATTATCGCCTCGGGCCATGACCCGCAGCTCATCACCGCTACCGTGCGAAGCGATAACCGCGTAGCGGAACTGCGCGAATTGGGCATCAACGTCTTGGTCAGCGAGGAAGATCCCGAAGCCAACCGCCGGGCTGCCGCCAGCGCAGACATTATCTTCCTGGGCGTGAAGCCGGTAGGCATCACCGAACTGTGCGAGGAGATTTCCGGATCGCTGGACGCGCAGAAGGTCGTTGTTTCCGTAGCCGCCGCTATCACCCTGAGCAGCATGCAGTCTCATCTGCCAGCTGGCCAGCCGGTCATCCGTTCCATGCCGAACACCCCTTTGATGGTCGGTGCCGGCGTGGTGGGAATCAGCCCGGCGGCAAGCGTGAGCGACGAGCAGACCAAGTTGGTCACCGATCTGCTCTCCGGATCCGGCGACGTGCACGTCATCGACGAAGAGCAGCAAAATGCGCTCTCGGCAATTTCCGGGTCCGGTCCGGCCTATGCTTTCTACCTGGCTGAGGCCATGGCCAATGCCGGTGTGGCCATGGGCTTGGATGAAAAGCTTTCAATCGCGCTGGCACGTGCCACTGTGGCCGGTGCCGGCAAGATGCTCTCGAACCCTGACGCGGATCCCGCGACCCTGCGCAAGGCAGTAACCAGCCCGAAGGGCACCACCGAGCAGGCTATCGCCACCTTCGATGAGCAGGGAATTCCAAAGATTATTGCTGCGGGCACGCAAGCGGCAGCCGCCCGTGCAGCGCAGCTGAGTGAAGAGCTCGGCTAGGAACGAGCATCCAGTACGGCGGTGGGGGGGGCCCCAAATGTTTTGGGGCCCCCCCCGGGTATCCGAGCGCGGGGGCGGAGGGGGGGGGGGGGGAACGCCGGGGGGGGGGCCAGGGCCCCCGGACGTGAAGGCACAGCAGGGGCGGGCC